>CALUTL010000011.1 GCA_944323655.1 Candidatus Gastranaerophilales bacterium
AATAAATCAGCAAAAGTCTCAAAATAGCCACACTCTTTTTCAATAGTATTTCTTATAAATTCGTTTAATTTATATTTATTACCCAAATAACGTCGGTTGTTTATAGAAAAATAATTAATATAATTAGAATCATTATTAATAACAAGCTCTAAGATATTATTGTTAGAACATATACTTTTTTTCTTATTTTGTTTTTCGACAATTTGGACAGTCAAGATAATAACTCCCTTATTTGTTTACATTGTAATATAAATATGTCTAACTTGCTAAAATATTGCAAATGTAAACAATAAAGTAGTATATAGTGATTCTATTTTTAAAATTATTATTAATAAACTTTAAAGAAATTATATTTATTGTAATATTTTATGTAAAATATATGTTATATGGTTAATGATTTTACAGATTTAAATTTGAATTGTATTAAAGATATTCAGGATGCAATAAAAAATAACAAATTAGTATTATTTATAGGTGCAGGTATATCTATCAATTCTGGTGCTCCAAGTTGGAAACAGTTAATTCTAGAGATGGCAAAGGATTTAGGTATTTCAAAAACTAACTTTTCTCAAGATGAATATTTAAAAATTCCACAATATTATTTTAATGAATATAAAGAAACATCATATAGAAAGAAAATTAAGAAAATATTTAATGTGACATTATCCTCAAATCCAATTCACAATCTTATTTTTGAATTAAATCCTGCATATGTTATAACAACAAATTATGATAATTTATTGGAACAAGTCTCACCAGCTAGTTATTCCGTAATTAGAAAAAATTCAGAGATGCCATATCTTAAAACAAAAAAAGCAATAATCAAAATGCATGGAGATTTTGTTGCTGATAACATTGTATTAAAAGAGGATGATTATCTTAACTATTCTACAAATTTTAAACTTATAGAAACTTTTATTAAAAGTATAATTGCAACACATACAGTTGTTTTTGTTGGTTACTCAATAAATGATTATAATGTAAATTTAATTTTTCAATGGGTAAAAGAAGTATTGGGTAAAGATCATCAACCAGCATATTTATTAAATGTGGATTTAAATAATAAAACTGTTATAAACCCACGTTTAATATATGATTACTACAAACATAAAAATATATATCAATTATCATATTCTCAAATTACAGAAGTAATGAAAAATTTTTGGAATAAAGATACTGCAATAAAGGACATAATAGATAAGAAACTCAAGCAATCATCACTTAATGATATAGGACTTGCTACATATTATTTTTTAGCTTTTATAAAATATTACTATTCAGACGAAATGATAATAGATGATTATTTTGCAAAATTAAGTGTGCTTGGTAAATTAAATAGTTATTTTAATTTTGATATTGAGGAATTATTAAATGAATAAGTATCATATTACAAAAAATTTTTCGGGTAAAGGTTATCGTCTATATTCAAATAATCCGAAAATTAGAATTTTAATTAATTCGATTAAAGATAATTTAATATATTTATTACCTGAAAATTTATTTTTTGAATATATTGTTAATGATAAATTCATATCTGAAAAATATAAAATATCAAAAAATAAAACTATTACAAAGAAAAAAAGAGATAAAATAAAACAAATCTTTGAAACTAAAGTACCGCAAAATGATCAAAATATTAAGAAATTAAATTATATTTGTCGTATTCTTATAAAAAATAATATTTTTTATATTCAAACACAAGAATGTAACCTGGATTTATTACCATTCTCAGAATTTTTTGAACAAAGACAAGAAAATAGTTTTTTGGAAAATGTTTATAACTTCGATTATATTGGTTTAAAAAATTTAATCAATAATCAATACTATAAACTTGATAAAAATATAGATATAAATGTTTTTTCCAAGGCTTATGCATATTATAAATTACTAGAATACGATAAAGCATATAATGAGTTGAAAAATATTTCTCAAAAACACAAAGAAAATTATTTTATTTATTCAATATCTGAATTTAACAAAAAAGAATTAGAATCATTAATTTCTTTTAAAGCAAATAATTATCCCAATATAGATAAAAACAATTATAAAAATATAAGAGAGGAAATAAATCAAATAGATATACAAAAAATATTTGAAGAATATTCGTTCTTACCATACAAAAGACTTTTGGAAAACAAGTTAAATTTTTCATATTTAAACAAAATTGCAGCTTCTATTAATCAACAAATTATTGATGTTCAAAAAACAAAAGATAATGTAGAAAGAGGGGGTTTATCCTTAAATTCAGCAATAAATGATCTTTTTATAAATGTATTTGATATATTTGAATATATTACTTTTAATTTTTTATTAATTGAACATAATGAACAAGTTTTAACGTTATACTATTTATTCATTGATACAATTCTGAAGAGTTATAGTATACAAGAAAATGAAGAATTCGGATGTTCAAAGGTTGAAAGTTTTGATTATTTTCTGTTTTACATAATGATCGAATACTTAAAACCTGAAGATTTTCTTAATATAATTGCACGATATAAAATTCATAATTTGACAATTGCACAAAACGAAGAAGGTGTAAGAGAAGAATTAATTAAAAATTTTGAGAAACTATGTTCTTCAATGCAAGTGTTAAATTTAAATGATGAATATTTTTGGAATAAATTGAATAATTTTTTAATTATTTTTGCAAATATCAATCTTTCAAAAGATGAAAATAAAAAGATAATTATCAATCTCATAGAATTACATTCAAATATTGGATGTAAAACAAATAGAAACTGCCAAAGTAAATTATTTGTTTATCTTAACTATTATTTAAATAGAAAGTTCAATAATAAAAAGGATATTATAGACTTTAATGTATTATCTAAATTTTTGAATCATATACTTTTGTATTATAAAAATTATAGCGATATTAATTTACAACGATTGGATTTATATTCTCTTATTCATACAATTGTTTATATATTTGAACAATATAATTATGATTTTCAGTTAGATGATAAAAGTATTATTGATAATCTTTTTGATTCATATGATTCGACTAATTTAAATAACGAAGACATTAACAAATGGATTAATATTGTAACTTTTTTATTTAAATTCTTAAATAAAGATTTGCAGAAAAAAATAAAAATAGTATTTAATAAATTTTTTCAATCATATTTTTCTTTTGACCTATACTATAATGCATGCTTCCATGATATAATTAAATCAAATAGTTTATTAGAACAAGAAGCATTAAAAATAATTAAAAATAAAATAGAACAACTCAAACAAGAACCTCACTGTATAAACTACAAAAATGAGCTTAAATTTCTTTTTGGTGCATATACTTCTTTAATTGTAAGGTCTAAAGTACGAGATATAAAAAATTTGAAACCTTTTAACACTTTTGGTAGTGAAATTTTCGACTTTATTGTTGATATGAAAAATTTCGACTATAAAAATAAATTTAATTTTGAATTTATTATTGGACTTCCTCAAAAATATTTATTAAACATTAAAAAATTAGTAGAAAAAGATATTAATATAAAGAATATTATTCAAGATGCTTTTTTTAAGTACATAGCCACAAATTCCCCTAACAATTGTAATGAGATTTATTCTAAATATAAATACTTGTTTGAAGAATAACAAGGATAAGCTTAATTTTTCTCAAACTCCCCTGTCACTTTTTCTCAAACTCGGTGTCAATTTATAACTAAAAAAGAGGCTTTAAACAAGCCTCTTAATTAAATGGTGGAGAATAGGAGACTCGAACTCCTAACCCCCTGCGTGCAAAGCAGGTGCTCTACCAATTGAGCTAATCCCCCATTATTCATTTTTCATGCCTGTTAGCTTTTTCAAACTCTTTCGGCTCTGCGACTTTTCTCAAGGTTTATAACCTTTTCTTTCGGCCACATTTTTTATTCTACATGCTAATTTTTTTTTGTAAAGACTTTTTTTATTTTTATAGCAAATTTTTATTTTTTATGTTTTATATAAGGTATAAAATTAAGTTTTAAGGAGTGTGTATGATTAGCAAAATCAATTCTTTCAGCATCAATTCAACAAATTTTAATGGTACTCCAACTATTTTCGACAAATTTCAGAAAAACTTATATCAGCCTGAAAGTTATCTTCCTCAAACCAACGGCAGTGAGGCTCTAAGCAACTATAACAAAGTTATTGTAAATAAAAAAGATTTTAATTCGGAAGTCCAAAAACTAATTATTTCAAATATTCCGGAACCAACAACCCTCAAAGGCGATGAAATTGAAACCCTTGAAGGAGAAAAACTTTTAAATAATGACGGAACCCTTGGAATAATCGTAGTAAAAGGCGAAAAAACCTCAAAAGAATATTACGTAGATAATGAAAATCATCGAATAGACCAAATTATTGAACGGGACAATAAAACCGGCACTCCGCTAAGAATTGATTCCTTCGGGCTTATGTACAACAAACTTCAAAGTGCGACTGTCAGAGAATTTTCTCCCGATACGAAAAATTTGGTAAAAGAAACCTATTTTTCTGACGGGAAATTATTTAACATAAAAACTTTTGACAATGACAAAGAAATTTCAAACGAATTTATAAGAGACGGAAAACTTAATTATATAACCGTTTCAGACAACAAAACCGGAGAGATTACGGAATACACTATTGACGATAACGGAAATGTCGAAGAGATTACCATAAAAAATGCGCTAAATACTAACTCAAAATCAATTAAAATAAAAGATAATAAAATCGAAGAAACCAGAGAATACAAAAGTGAACCAATTGAAAATATTTACGGGATTACACCGGACAACATCGACCTAAAACCGTCGGAATTTATTGAAAAACCCGACATTACGCAGCTTGAAGGCGAGAAAAAATTCCGCTCAGACAATTCTTTAGAATCTCTTACCGTAAAAGACGGTGATAATAAAATTCAATATCATATGGATTTGAAAGGAAATCTTGAAGGAATTAAATATTACGACAATGACAAATTAACCAAAAGCGTCGAATACAACTTGAACGGCAGCAGCAATATTACGGAATATTCAGATGACAAAACTTCTAAAATCACCTACTTCAATAAAAATAAACAGGTAAATCTTATTATTCTGCAAGATAAAGAAAGCGGTGAATTTGTAAAAAGTGCAGACTTTACTGCTGACGGCAAATACCTTAAATCCTACGAAGACAAGGAAAACCCAAAATACGGCGAACTATACCTGAAATTTGACCAAGATAAAAACCTCATCAGCGCCCAAAACTCTAAAAGCACTGTGAAAATTACGAAAGGTGAAGAATAGAATTTTCGGATTTTTATTATAAAATCTAAGAATGAAAATATTTCTTTTATTAATTCCGTTTATTTTACTAATTTTATGGTGTACGCTTGTTGAGCCGTATATATTAACCGTAAAACATATTAAAATAAATGATGACAAACTTAAAGGTCTAAAAGTAGTTTTTGCCTCGGACTTTCATTACAAACCTTATGAAACCAAAAGGCTCAAACGTGACGTCAGAAGGATTAACGAACAAAATGCCGATATAATTTTGCTTGGCGGAGATTTTGTAAACGGTCATAAACGCGGCCAATCCCTAAACATTGAAATTATAGCGGAAGAATTCGGGAATTTAAAATCAAAATACGGAACTTTTGCCGTTTTAGGAAATCATGATGCTTGGCAGGATGCGGCAAAAGCAGAAGAAGAACTTACTAAAAACGGGATTAATGTTCTAAAAAATTCAAACAAAAAAGCAGGAAGCGTTTATATAGCAGGCGTTGAGGATTTACAAACACAGAATCCGGATGTGGAAAAAGCTCTTAAAGGAACGTCCTCTCCCGTAATTCTTTTAACTCACACACCTGACATTATTGAAGATATACCTTTAACTGTAAACCTGACTTTAGCGGGACATTTGCATGGCGGACAGATAAGGCTTCCGATAATAGGCGCACTTGTTACTCCTTCAAAATACGGAACAAAATATGCTTACGGCATGATTGAAGCTCAGGGCAAAAGAATGTTTGTGACAAAAGGGATTGGCACAAGTGTTTTACCGATAAGATTTTTATGCAAACCGGAAATAGTTTTAATTGAATTTATATAAAACTATTTCCTTAATAAGCTTAATTTGCAGTTTTTTTCTCGCCCTGTAAAAGGAACATAAGCGGTATTAAAAGGAAACAGGCAACAGCAAATACCTTAAATGTCGTCATATAAGCACACAGGGTTGATTGCTGAATAAGTTGATTATAAAGCATTTTTCCCGCCATTAAAGTAGAATTTAGAGCATCACCTGCCTGATGAATAAAAGATGCGGCATAGGTTGTAAGTCTTTCATAAAACTGCGGATTAGCCTCAGTCATATTTTTAACAAGCCCGTTTTGATGAACTTGAGAAAATCTTGAAATCATAGTAGCAACAAGAGAAGTTCCGATTGCACCGCCGATAGTTTTCAGAAGGTTTTGAAACCCTGAAGCATTAGTCATCTGATCATTTCTTAAAGTGATACAAGAAAGAGTCGTAATCGGCATCATAGAAAATACCAGCCCGATTCCGAAAATAAAGTTCGGAAGCACGATATTCATCATACTGATTTCAAGGTTCAATTCGCTCAAAATCCAGCCTCCAAGCGACATGCAAAAAAGCCCGATAATACCGTAAGTTTTATAAGAAAGCCTGCCGCCGAGTCCACCAAAAATTGCAAGCGCAAAAAAAGCCCCAAGCCCTCTTGGCATAATTGCGACACCGCTTGTAAAGGCATCATACCCTAGCATATTTTGCAAAAGCTGCGGCAAAATAGCAAGCGATGCCAATAAAACTCCGTTTAACAAAATCAACATGCCTGTTCCGCAAAGGAAGTTCTTATCCTTCAAAACGTCAAGTTTTATAAGCGGATTTTTACCCCAAATCTGCCAAATAAAGAACAGCAAAGCACCCGCAAGAGCAATAGCACTAAGCCAGCAAATCCAAGGGGCATTAAACCAATCGGCATCATTACCCTTATCAAACACTATCTGCAAAGGCACAAGCCACACACACAGCCATAAAAATCCCCATTTATTAAGTTTAATATCTTTTTGTTTTTTAGCATACGGCGGATCTTCAAGAAACTGCTTCGCAAGAAAAATACATAAAAATCCGACCGGAAGATTTATAAAGAAAACATACGGCCACGACCAATTTTCAGTAATCCAACCGCCAAGAACAGGTCCAAAAATAGGCGCCACAACAACCACAAGCCCAAAAACAGCCATTGCCTTGTTTCTTGCTTCACCCTTGAAGCTTTCCATTGTAATCGCCTGCGCCATAGGCATAAGACATCCGCCGCCTAATCCCTGCAAAGCTCTTGCAATAACTATCATTCCGATAGAATTTGCCACCCCGCAAAGAAATGATGCTATCGTAAAAATAAAAACTCCAAGCATAAAAAATGATTTTCTGCCTAACAAATGACAAAAATAATCAATCATAGGAATTACAATACTGCTTGCCATCAGGTAACTTGTCAAAACCCAGATTGATTCCTGATTACTAACGGAATAAGAACCTGCAATATGAGGCAACGCAACATTTGCAACGGTTTCATCCAGCGCATACATAAATGTTGCAAGCATTACAGGCATAATTATAAGCCAAGGGTTATTTTTAGGAGTCCATTCTTCTTGTGTTATTGCTGTATTTTGAGTCATTTCTTTTTCCTTTTTATATATAAAAGGTGAAGAGTACATTCTTTTTCAAAAATGTCCTTTTACTCTTCACCTCTAACTTTTAACACTACTTCAATAAATATTAATTTCTAATTCTTACTTTCGGAACTACCGACATTCCGGGTATTATGCTGTATTCATCCGGATTAATAGTTTCATCAAAAACAATTTTAACCGGAATTCTTTGAACGATTTTTACGAAAGATCCGACAGCATTTTCAGGCGGAAACATACTTGATTTTGCACCTGAAGCTCTTTGAATACTATCAACTTTTCCTTTAAAAACTTTCCCGGGATAAGTATCTATTTTAATATTAACAGGCTGACCCGGCTTCATATGCTCAAGCTGGTTTTCCTTAAAATTCGCAACAACCCAAACATTATGCGGAACTATCGTAAACAAAGGCGCTCCGATATTAACGTACATACCTTTCTCAACTCTTCTGCTTGAAACGGTTCCGGCCTGAGGTGCATAAATTTTGGTATATGACAAATCAAGTGCAGCCTGATCCATTTTAGCCTTAGCTTCTCTCAAATCCGCATCCGCAACTTTATCATTTGATTTTGAAAGCAAAGATTCTTCTGCTTGTGTCATATTTGCCTTTGCCGCATCATAAGCCGCCTGAGCATTATCCAAAGTTTGCTTTGAAACAGCACCCTGCGCATAAAGATTTGTATATCTGTCCAAATCTTTTTTTGCAACATCTATTTTAGTTTGTGCAGCCTCAAAAATTGCCTTCGCATTTTTCTGATTTAGCAAAACTCTTTCATATTTTGCTTTTTCTTCTTCATACTTCGCCTTATAATCAGCATCGTCAATTTTTGCAACCAACATACCTTCTGTTACAGGCTGGTTATCTGTGATATAAACCTCCGTAATCTGACCGCTTACACGAGGAGCTACTTGAACTGTTGTTGTTTCTACATAAGCGTCATCAGTTGACTGATAGTTTAAAATGTCGTGAATAAAAAATCCTCCGCCAACAGCTAACAGCACCAAAACTCCCGCAAATATATACCTCTTAAACGGTCTGTGAGCTTTTATTTCTTTTGTTTGTTCTTCTTGAACTGTGTTTTCCTCTTCCATTGTTTACCTCATTATATCTGTATATCTACTATTTGCTTTAAATTTTCTCTTAACTTCTTTAAAATATCTCTTACATAATCTATTTCTTCATCAGATATTATAAACTTTTTATTTTTTTCATTGTGAATTGTTTCGTTAATTGCGGCTTTAAGTTTTAAAGTAACTTCATCATAAACTTTTTTACCTTCCTCTGTAACCCCCATTTTACGAACAAGTCTGTTGTTTTTCATATCGACAAATCTTGTTATATACCCTTTTTCTTCAAGTGTATTCAAAATTTTTCCGGTATTCGCTCTGTCTTTAAGAATAATTTTAGCAAGATCTCTCTGACAAATTCCCGCATTACATAAAATTGTTTCAATAGTTACATACTCATCCTGATTTAAATTAGTATTAAGCCGTTTAAAAAACTCGACTGAAAACAACCTTAAAAACTTGGTTGTAAATTCTAAATCATAATAAAAAGTATCAGTATATCTTTCTGCTTGTTTAACCATTTATAATCCTGTTTATAATTTTAATCTTGTGTTGTAAAAAAAATATGTTGCATTTACAACAATATTATGCTAGCATATTGTTATTGAAAAAGCAAGCATTATTTTTTGAGAGGAAAAAACATTGAAAAAGGTTATATCAGCAGCAATTATACTAAGCTTAGCGGTTATTCAAACAGCGCCATGTTTCTGTGTTGAAGCAGCCCAAACGAGCACCGCAACCCCAAAACAATTTAAAAGCATGGTCAAAAAAGACAAGAAAAATACGAATAATGATTACAAATATGAATATGTAAATCTTGATTGGTGGAGTGTATTCAACGATGACATATTAAAGAGTTACATAGAAAAAGCCATCATGAATAATTATGATTTAAAGATGGCAACATTAAATGTAGAAGAATTTTATCAGCAGACAAGAATTCAATTTGCAAACGAACTTCCGATGGCAGCAGTAGGAGGAGGTCCCGCTTTAGTCAAACTGCCGGACAGTACAAGTACAGACGGAGTATTCGGGCTTCCTTTTATAGTAAACTACGAAGCTGATATTTTCTTAAAGAACCATGACAAAACAAAATCTTCAAAAAAGCTTTACGAAAATTCAAAATTTGACGAACGTGCAGCATATATTTCAATTGCAGGGGCAGTAGGCTCAACTTATTTGAACATTGTGAATTTAGATAAAGCAATCGAACTGCAAACGGAAATTGTTTCATTAAGAAAAAAAATATATGAACTTATGAAAGTAAGCAATGCAGAAGGTTTAACATCGACTGCGGATACAGTAAGAGCAAACAAAGCTTTTGTTAAGAGCGAAACGGATTTAACCGAACTCAACAAACAGCGTGAAATCCTGATTAACCAGATGTATGTATTGATAGGAGAAAGTCCCGAAAGCGGAAAAACACTTGAAAGGAAAAAGCTTGACGAAATCACATATAATCACACAATTCCGGATTATATAGAATCAGAAATAATAATGCAGCGTCCGGATTATCTGAAAGCTGAAAACAGTGTTGAAAAAGCAGGAATTGATGTAAGAGTGGCAAAGAAAGAATTTCTTCCGTCAATTAACCTTACAGGACTTGCTTTATTTAACACAAGCAATATCGGAGATTTATTTAATCTAAGGAATTCAATTTATGCGCTTGGCGGGGGATTTTTATTGCCGTTGTTCACAGGCGGACAGAAAGTTGCGAATTTAAGACTTAAAAAAGCGACTTATGAAAGGATTCTCCAAAACTACTACAAAACTAACTTAACAGCCATTCAGGAAGTTAATGATGCGCTTGTAAAGGTAAGAAAAGACAAGGAAAAAGTCGACCAGACTTTAAAACAGGCAAACCTTGAAAAAGCGGATTATAAATTTTCCGAAATGAAATACAATGAAGGAACTATCTCCCTGTTGGATTTAATCCAGCAGAAAGAAAACCTGCTTTATATGGACCAGCTTGTAGCCCAGAATAAAGTGGAATTTATGATTGACTACATCGGTCTTTATAAAGCAACAGGAAGCAAACTACAATAATCATCACCTCTTTACTTTTAATCAAAAAAGTGAAGTGCCGGTAATTCCCATTACCGGCTTTTTATTTTTAATAAGCTTAACTTTATCACATAAAGAACAAAAGACATAAAAAAAAGCCGTCTTTTTAATAAGAACGGCTACCAGACTTGGGGAGGAGGTATGAAAAACTTTCGTTTTTCATATCTATATTTTCTTAGACGACCTGAAGAAAAAAATATTTAAAAATAATTAACAAATATCCTCCAAATGCAGTAGATTTTATTTTTAGCAAAAATTTGCTATAATAGTCTTATGAAAGAAAATGAAAGAAATTACGAAGATTTTATTTCAACAGTAAGCCACGAATTAAGAACACCTTTGACATCCATCAGAGGATTTGCTCAGACAATGCTTGCATCGTGGGACAAGCTTGATGATGAAAGTAAGAAGAAATTTTTAAAAATTATTGAAGACCAATCAAACAGGCTGATAAATTTGGTTGAAAATATGCTATCCGCAACCAAGCTTTCTTTAAATAAAGATAATCTGATTTTAAAAGAAATTTATATAACACCTATTGTAGAAACAGTTGTACAGGTAGTAAAGAGCCAATATCCGGACAAAAAGTTTACTGTAGCAATAGACGGCAAAACCCCGCCAATACTTGCAGACAAAGACAAATTCACTCAAATAATCACAAACATTATTGAAAATGCGGCAAAATACGGCGAAGAAAATTCTACAATAAGCATAACAACAAATTTTTCAGGCTGTAATAATTTAATATCAACAAAAATTCAAAACACAGGAATCGGAATAGCAGAAGAAGATTACGAAAAAATATTCACAAAATTTTCGCGTCTTGATAATCCGCTGACCAGAAAGGTTCAAGGAAGCGGGCTTGGGCTTTATATCACGAAAAATCTGGTGGAAAAAATGGACGGCAAAATTTCAGTCAAATCAATTCCTGATAAGGACGGGAAATATTTGACAACTTTTGAAATTTTAATGCCTGCAGGAGATGTTGAGAAACAAGCGAGGGCAAAATGCAATATGTAACGCTTATAATCGACAAACGCCGGGAGCTTTCGGTCAAATATAAAAAACTGCTTGAGAACAGTCTTTCGACAGTAATCATCAGTAAAAGCCTGCTTTCAGCAATGAAAATTATACAGGATAAAGAACCTGATTTGATAATAATTTCAGACAGCATCGACAGTGACCAATGTGACTATTGCAAGCAGATAAGAGCCTTAACTTATAATATGCGCCCGATAATCATAGCACTTTCAAAATCCGCAGACCTTCAGGACAGATTGAACGTGCTTTCTTCAGGCGCCGACGATTTTATAAGCGAACCTGTTAACAGCGAAGAATTTATCATGAGAATAACAGCACACCTAAGGCGTGAATCGGAATCTAATCTTGATAATACAACGCTTCTTCCGAACAAAAACTACACTCTAAGAGCCTTAAGACGTACGGTAACCTCTAAAAACACCTGGGGGTGCTTATATATAAGTATCGAAAACTTTAAAACTTATCGTGAAACTTACACAGAACTTGCTTCGGACAAACTGGTTCAAACATTTTGCGCAATAATGCAGTCGGCATTGAATGATGATGATTACTCCGGATGCCTTTCGGAAAATGAGTTTATCATAATCACAAACCCGCTTAAAGCCGAAAAAATAGCAAATTTTCTAACCTTTGCCTTTGATGCGGTCGCCCCGAAATTTTATTCACCTCAAGATAAAGAAAGAGGTTACATAATCACCGAAGGCGACAATCAAGCCGGCAGAAGATCAGGTTTTGTATATTCAACCATAGGCATTGTTACAAACGAATTTAAAAAATACACCGACATAAAAAACCTTTTAACAGATCTTGTAAGCATTCATCATCTTGCAAATATTCCGAACAGATCAAATTACCTGATGGAAAGAGCTAAAATTTCAGGAAAAGACGCAATAGATTCAAATGTTTATAATAACAAAATCGTAATCGTTGAACCCGATGAAGCAATGAAAGTTTTGTTAAAAACGATACTGGAACTTCAAGGATATGAAGCATCCGTAATCGAAAACGGCAAAGATATTGAAATTTACGGAAAATCTCCCGCTGTCATAATTCTTGATGCAGGACATGCGGATAACCTTAAAGGACTTAAGATTTGTAAAACCCTGAGAGAAAATTCTGATTTCAACAACACAAAAATTATTGTAACTTCAATTTTCCATGATAAAGAGCTTATTTTGAATTGCGGCGCAGATCTTTACATGCCAAAGCCTTATGAGCTTTCAACTCTTGTGAAATGGATTAAAATTTTTATAGATGAAATTAATTATTGATAACAAAGACTTTTTAATACGTAGAAAGAATAAAAGCAATTTTTAATCCTCAGAGTTCGTCGTTTTGACGCACCTTAATAACTCTACCAAGGATAATCCTTTTTCATTTTCCAGCCGTCGTTTATTATCTTTGCTGCACAGTATGCTCCGCTACCATTTAAGCTACAGTTACTGTTTATTTCCGCTTGAGTTTTGCCATATCCGAATGGTCTTACAATATTTTTATCAAAAAATACTTGAAATACAAATACATCTTTACCTATAATATTTGGAGGTTTTATTCCGTTTAAATCTACATTAACAGTTTGACTGGATGAATATTTTGCTGTTTGTGATATCAAATTACCATCATCGTCGTATTTTTGTTCCCATGTCATCATATGTACAAAATAAGTTGTTCCATCCAATGTCGTAAAAAAAACTCTACCTGCTGAATAAGATGTTCCAATATTTGTCCCCATTTGACTGCCATTCATATATTTATAAGGCAAACCAATGCCATAAGGTAACTTCCCTTCTTTAGAAACCGTAGGATTATTAAAATATGAAAGCCAGTATTGTTCAAAAAATTTTTTGGTAGCATCCGCATTCACATTGTCTGACGTTTCAAAATAGGCCCCGCCATTATCTTCTTGAGCTTGCAAAACCATTTGACTTAATACTGTATAAGCTTTTTTTAATTGAGATATTGTCGCCTGCTTTTTATATTTCCCGACAACTGTCGGCAATGTCATGGCAATAACAACGCCCAATATCCCTAAGGTTATTAAAACTTCTGCTAATGTAAATCCAGCCTTTTTCCCTCTTAAGGAGCTATTCTCGGGTGCCCCCCCCTTGTAATCCAATCATACTGCGCATTTCCAGCTCCTTATATTTTCCTATGCTACTCTTTTATTATATCAATCCTTTTTACTTTTGACAAGCCTTTAGATTTAATGTGCCTTTCAATGCGCCAAGCCTTCCCGTGTGCAGATATATTTTGCGCCAGAACTATCATTCAGTGCGTATATCTATTTTTTGGTGCGTCAAACGACGCACCATACAATATAAAAGCCTAAATTCCCTCAAATATCTTAAAAAACAAATTTTTGCGACGATGGCAGAGTGTGTAAATTTTTAATTTAAATAACCGCCCTTCACGTAGTGAGCAAGCATTGTTTTGTTTCACAACTTCAAAAGCAAGCTTTGTCTGAGCGGAGCGAGTTTGCTTGCTTTGGGTGAAACATTTACATATGATTAGCGAACAGAGTGCAGGGCGTGGTTTGCGTCGCTTTTCCACAAAAGCGACTGCCGTCTGCACAAGACCCGCCGGAGGCTTAAATTAATTCATATTATAAATTCGGTGCGTCAAACAACGCACCCTACTTTTATATTTTTTTCAACAATAGCAAAATAAAAAAATGTAATTTTAAATACTCGCCCTTCACGAAGTGAGCAAACATTGTTTTGTTTCACAACTTCATAAGCAAGCTTTGTCTGAGCGGAGCGAGTTTGCTTGCTTTAGGTGAAACAATTACAGATGATTAGCGAACGTAGTTCAGGGCGTGGTTTGCGTCGCTTTTCCGCAAAAGCGACCGACCTTCTAGCACAAGACCCGCCGGAGGCTTAAATTAATTCATATTATAAATTCGGTGCGTCTTTCCGACGCACCTTCCAATTTTGAAAAAGCTACAATAATCCATTAAAATAAAAAAATGCGACGATAGCGAAGTGAGCAATAATTGCAAGTGAAAGAACAACTAAGCCGTCATTGTTTGAGCAAAGCGAGTTTGACGGCTATGGCTTGAGCTTTGCTTATTATTAGCGAACGCAGCGTGTCGATGGTTTTGAGGCACTTTTTCCATAAAAAGTGCCCCCGTCCGGAGGACTTTATTTTATATAATCAAAAGCGACCGACCTTCTAGCACAAGACCCGCCGGAGGCTTAAATTAATTAATATTATAAATTCGGTGCGTCGTTCCGACGCACCCTACTTATTTATCCTTATTTATCAATATATGATATAATATAAATTATGAACGAGAATTTGAAACAAAGTCTAAAACTTCTGCCGTCCCTTCCCGGATGTTATATTTATTACAACAAAGACAATGAGATAATTTACGTCGGCAAAGCTAAAATCCTGAAACGCCGAGTGATGAGTTATTTCAACAAAAAGCACCACGACAGTGTAAAAGTTCAGGTTCTTGTTTCACAAATTGAGAGGCTTGAATACATAATTACAAACACCGAAGTCGAAGCACTTATTTTAGAAAGCCATTTGATTAAAAAACATAAACCCAAATACAATATTTTATTAAAGGACGATAAAAAATACCCTTATTTTTTGGTTACGGATGAAGATTTTCCAAGAATTCAAGTTGTCCGCAAGAAAAATATGAACCCTGAAAAAGGGCGCTATTACGGGCCTTACACAGATATAAGGGCAATGTATTCGACACTTGATTTTTTAAAAAAGATTTTCCCGCTCAAGCAGTGTAAAACCCCGAAATTCAAAGACCGCCCTTGTCTTTACTATCATATCGGAAGATGCATGGCTCCATGCCAGAACAAAGTTACAAGCGAAGAGTACAAATCGCTTGTAAATCAAGCCGAACTTTTTCTCTCCGGAAAACAATCGGAATTGTTGGAAAAATTAAAAACCCAAATGGAGAAATATGCCACTGAAGAGCAGTTTGAAAAAGCCGCAAGACTTCGTGACAGCTACATGGATTTAAAAAAGACACTTGAAAAACAGCAGGTGGTTTATGAAAACACTAAACTAAACGAAGATATAATTTCTCTACTTTCCGAAGACGGAATCTTTGCAATCGTAATTCTTATGATAAGAGAAGGACGACTTATTGATAAAAAAGATTTCATCTACGAAATTGAAGAAGAAGACAAAACAGAATTTTTCGCAACATTTTTCAAAGAATATTACAATTCTCTTACTCTTGGCTATCCCGATAAAATTGTATCAAATGAGCTTGAAAATTTGGGTGAAAAAGCGCTTTATGAAGAATGGCTTGAAATATTAGCGAAAAAGAAAGTAAAAATAAGTTACGGCAAATCCGCACAAGGTAAGGAACTTCAATCACTTGCAGACAAAAATGCCAGAGTAGTGCTTGATAATGCAAAACTCAAAAAAATGTCGAAAATTCGTGATGATTTTAACGAAATCGGTTCATATCTTGCAGAAAAGCTTCATCTCAAGAATTTTCCACACAGAATTGAATGCTACGATATTTCGCACATACAAGGAACCAACACCGTCGCATCCATGATAACCTTCATAAACGGTCAAAGCAAAAAATCCGAATATAAAAAATTCAAAATTAATACAACCGAAGGAAAACCCGATGACTTTCTTTCGATGAAAGAAGTCCTTACACGCCGGCTCAAACATCTTGGCGAAAAAAACTGGGACAAGCCGGATTTAATGATTATAGACGGCGGCAAAGGTCAGCTCTCAAGCGTTATGGAAATTATAGAAGAACTTGGCGTAACAGGAATTGATGTGGTCAGTTTAGCCAAAAAACACGAAGAAGTATTCCTTCCAAAACAACCCAATCCCGTAATTCTTCCACAAAACTCCAGCGCACTATTTTTATTCCAAAGAATAAGAGATGAAGCTCACAGATTCGCAATAACATATCACAGAACCCTAAGATCAAAATCTATGACTAAAAAGAAATAAATTACCTATCACTCTGATCAAGTTCTTGTAATTTAATAGTTTTCCATTGCGCATCCAAAGATGCAATAGTCGTATCCAGCCCAATCCAAAGCATAACATATCTTTCGTCCATACCCAATCCGCCGTCAATTTTGTTTACATAAGGAAAAGAAAATGCCGCTTCTGATATTCCAACTTTTATAATTACGTGAGGCTGCCCATAACGTTTAGAATTCATACTTATCGCCAGATTATTATATCTTTGAAGGCTCATATGCTTCAAACCGCGGTAGTTTGAATGTTTGTCAACGATATAGTCTCTTAAATCCTGTGCTAACTCATTAAAAGTTTTACCCATATAAACTCATCCAATCATATACAATTATATTATAACATTAATTTAAGCAGAATACAACTTGGCAGTAGTCCATAAAGAACTAAGTTCCTGTTGAACTGTCGGAAGTTGCAGCCAACGTTGAACATATTTTTCATCCATTCCTAACGTTCCGGTAAAAATAAGAGCTTCCGGCAAAATCATTACTGCTTCAGAGATTCCAATACGTATTATCACGTGATAAGTTTGATAAACTTCTGCATCCATTCTAAGCTGCAAGTTATTGTACCGCTCGACAGAAACGTTTTTTAACCCTTTGTAGTTTGAATGACAGTCTATAATGTAATTCTTTAAATTCTGCCCGAGTTCGTGGAAAGATTTTGCCATTTGTAAGTTATTTTTTACCTCGTCTTATTATCCTATGCCCATTTATTTTATTTTTCTATTAATTGTTAAGAGAATGTATAGGTGCAGGAATTCTGCCGCCACGTCTTACAAAGTTTGCGGACGAAAGCCCGTTCACCTTCATAATCGGTGCTTCACCCAGAAGTCCGCCCCAAGAAACACTATCTCCGACAGTTTTTCCGATTGCAGGAATAATTCTGACCGCCGTAGTTTTTTTGTTAATCATCCCGATAGCCATTTCATCGGCTATAATTCCTGCAATAGTGTCCACCGAAGTATCACCCGGTATTGCAATCATATCAAGCCCGACTGAACAAACCGATGTCATAGCTTCAAGCTTATCAAACGTCAAACACCCTTTTGATGCCGCTTCAATCATACCAGCATCTTCAGAGACAGGAATAAAAGCACCCGAAAGCCCCCCAACATGAGAACTTGCCATTATCCCGCCTTTTTTAACCGCATCATTAAGCATTGCTAAAGCCGCTGTTGTACCGTGCGCTCCTGCATGTTCAAGCCCCATCGCCTGAAAAATTCCCGCAACACTATCGCCAATTGCAGGAGTCGGCGCTAAAGATAAATCAATTACGCCAAAAGGAATCCCCAATCTTGCCGCTAATTTCCTGCCGATTAACTCTCCTGTTGTTGTAATTTTAAAGGCCGTCTGCTTAATTTTGTTTGCTAATACGCTCATATCAGCATTTTTAGGCAAATCTTCCACTGCCGCTCTTACAACTCCAGGCCCTGATACCCCGACATTTAATGCGCATTCAGGCTCGCCAACCCCGCAGAAAGCTCCTGCCATAAAAGGATTGTCCCCGGGAGAATTGCAGAAACATACCAATTTTGCCGCCCCGATACAATCTTTATCTTTCGTCATTTCAGCGGATTTCTTTATAATTTCTGCCATCTTCAAAACAGCATCCATATTTATACCTGCCTTGGAAGATGCTAAATTTACCGATGAACACAAAAAATCCGTCTTTGATAAAGCTTCCGGAATACTTTCTATTAAAAGATTGTCACCCCTTGTGCAACCTTTTTCCACAAGTGCCGAAAATCCGCCAATAAAATTTACTCCGACTTCTTTTCCTGCCATATCAAGAGTTTGCGCAATCTTTACGTAATCAGGGTTTTTACAAGATTCCCCAATTAATGATATCGGCGTCACTGAAATTCTTTTATTTATTATCGGAATTGAATATTCATTTTCCAATTCGTTTGCGTATTCAACCAAATTTGCGGCATATTTTTTTATTTTATTATAAATATTTTCGCAAACTCTGTTTACGTCACTATCCATACAATCCCGCAAACTTAATGCCAAAGTTACAGTCCTGATATCAAGATTGTATAGCTTTATCATGTTTATGGTTTCTAATATGTAATTCTCGTTAATCATTTCCAAAATTCAATCCGAATATCTGTGCAAAATTACGTGCTTTTACTCTCAACTTCAGTTCTACACGACGGCTTTTGTTGTAATCCTCTTTCCCGTCAACAATAACCGGATCTGAAAAACTTTTACCTTCTACGACAAGCATTTTGCGAAGTTTTTCGCTGTTTTCTTTATCGTAATTAGTCTTTAATATTGCATATTGAGCAACAGCGTTTGCCCTCAACAAGCTTAATTCCATATTCTTGGCAAACTGCTCATCTTTTGTTTTAAGCCCTGCAAAAGACTGAGAATCCGTATGACCTTGAATTACTATATCAGCAATATTGTCACGCAAAATTTCTTTTGAATATATCGTATCCAAATATATCGGGATAAACTTATCCAAATACTCTTTACCTTTTGGAGAAAGCGTATAACTGTTCAATTCAAAAAGCTCTAAATTTGAAATTTTAACATTCCCTGTCAAGCGGTCAATTTCAGCATCAATTTTAGCTTCTTTAAGCTTTGCCGCAAGTTCTTGAGTTGCCTTCATCTGACTTTCCTGAAGCTTGACTGTTTCTTGCGTAAAACCGGTCATTGCAAATACAAACATTGTCATAAAGATAATTGCAAGACCTAACATCAAGTCGGCCATCGTGGTCCAAAATATGTTATCTGCCGCTTCTTCCTGTATTGATTTTTTAGCCCCGATTGCCATTTGTCAAATCTCCCTAAAAAAGTTCGTCTACTTCGTCACCGCCGCCTTTTTTGGCAGATTCTTTCATTTGTTTATTTAAAAGGTTTACACCAAAAATCAAATTCTCAAGATACGGAACCAAGTTTGATGCAATTCCTGAATTAAGCGCAACTTTAAAATGTTCCGGCATCCCTGTCATAAGGTGCTGCAAGTTGTTATTTTGTATCTTTGTTTCACGCAAAAGTTCAAACAAAAACTTTTCGGATGAAACATTATCAAACAACTTTGAAATCAAATCCTGACATTTGTGAAGAGTTCTTTTACAAACATTGTTATAAGTAACTTTTTCTATTATCAAGAACAAAAGTGATGAACCTACCGCAAATACTGATACCAAAGCTGCAACCTGCATTGATGTCATCAAGTTTGCAACTGATGAAATTGTTTTTTCCTGTGATGAAAAGTCAATTTTACCGAAAGCAATTGCAATGTTTAAGAATGTGAACAACGGACCGCAACCTGTTAAGATTGTCGGAACCGTCTGAAGAAATTTAAAATTAAATTTCGACGTAACAAGGGATTCTTCATTAAAAAAGTAAAGAGGATCAACTGTTGTTTGAATATTCTGTACAGTTGTAGAAACTTCTTTATATGTAAGATTGTTATTCTGTCCCCTTAAGGCTACGGACTCAGAAAAAACAAGAGTATTTTTAAATTCCATCCAGGCTGCCGATACATAAGGATTTGCCAGCATCCATTCATCAATTTCTTTAAACCTGAAATTCAAATCAGTTTTTTTAAAATTTGCAAGAAATTTCTGGAATATTCTCAAATTTTTCCCTACGTAAAAATACCTGTTTAAACAGAAAATTATTGACAGCACAAAAGTTGAAAGCACTATCAATATAGGGATATCTGTAAATATATGCGCTAAATTCATTTAAACTCTCTCCATTCTGACAGAAGTATACCATAACAGCTTCAAAGAGGCAAAATGTTAAAGATTGTAATATTAACAAAATTTACTATATAGACTTATACCTACAGGGGATTATTTAAGCTGAAAAAACATTTACAATTTCAATATAACAAACCTGCCTTAGATAAGGAGTACTTTTATGCTGATGGGAAATAACTGCCACGACTGCGCTAAATACAGCCGTATGGAAATGAAAAATGTTAATAAAGATATTATTGTATGGCTTGAAGATATTATAGAAGAAAACAACAGCCGAATTGAAAGAAAAGAATGGAAAAGCAAATACAACAGCTATGTTGTATATGATTACGAACCGTTTTGCACCGACGGATTTGAAATAAATCTTGTTGTAACTTCATACGACGCTGCTTATCTTAATTTTATCAAATATCTTTATGACGAAAAAATAAGCACTATTGAATATTTAAACAGCTGCATCGGTGCTTAATTAACCTTACATATAAAGTCGGCGCTCTTAAAAAGAGCGCCGACTTTTGTAAATATGAAATTTTTTATTACTCAGCTTTTAAAGTTGAAAAACAATCCTTGCAATAGACTTCTTTACCCGGAATAGGTTTGAAAGGAACCTGAGTTTGAGCGCCGCATTTTGAGCAAACTGCATCGTACATTTTTCTTGATCTTCTGTTATTTTGTCTGCGTGCTTTTCTGCAATCAGGGCATCTTTTCGGTTTGTTTACAAGTCCTTTTTCCGCATAAAATTCCTGTTCGCCTGCCGTGAAGATAAATTCTGCTCCGCAATCTTCACATACTAATTTTTCGTCTTGGTACATTGTTGTGTTCTCCTGATTTAGTACTTTTTAAGAAAAAATCTATTGCTAAATTCCTCTTATTTTACAAATTATAACGTATTTTTCAAATTTATGCAACATGGCAACTTTACTTTCACACGACAAACCCTGATTTTTATTAAGTTTTACGAGAGTTTACAATAATATTTGAGTGCCTAGGATAATTCTGTGGCTGTCTTCGGTATTTTGATTTTCGCAAAAAACGTAATTCAAAATAAGCCTGAGGGCCTGACCTTTTATAAAATAATTTAAACCTGCGGTATATTCTCTTCTCAAATCCCCGCTAATATCACGATTCGGGTCAAACTGATCGAAACGGGCCAATATATGAAGTTTTTGAGTTAATCGGTAGGAAACAGTTGTATAAAAGCCTTCAGCTCTGTTTGAACTGAAATTTCTTCCGTTGTATCCGTCTGCGATTGAATATTCGGCATTTACGGCAAATTTCTTGTAAGAATATCCGACATAAGCACCGCCGACCGTATAATTTTCATTTCTATGTCCTGCATTCAAGCCGCCTCCGACGACCAAATTCCCATACCTGCCGTCAGTTCTTCCTAACGGTTTAAAATTCACCCAGCCGGTAAACTCAGGGCCTGCAAAAAATTCATGAAAAAACCTATCAGAACTGTTTAACGCCAAACTGTAATCCGCAAGCGAATAATTCCCGACGACACGAACACCTAAAGCCCTTGTATTTCCAAAGTTTCTTGCAATCTGAGAACGAGCGGCAAAAGGCAAAGTATACGAACTTGCACCACCGTCAACACCTACCTGGTTTCTGGAATTACCGACGATTATCTTATGATGCGGTAGCGAAGTATTCATAATATACGCATCAGTTATAAACCCCTGCATAAAATTCTGACCTTCTGTGGATTTAAAATTAAACTGCAATTTAAAATCCGTATTTTTATCTCTTAAACCGCCGACAACACCTGCTTCAAAGATATTCAAGTCATACGTTGTATCGTAATCGCTTCCCTCAAAAAATCCGTTAAAATTCCCCTGAAATGCCCCGTAAAATTGAACTTTTTCAATCGGGCCTTTCTTATACTTAAAAGTCAATTCATCCTGCAAAAGATATGAAGGTATAGAAGTTCTCTCAAGTTTTTTCTTGTAAATTCTTCCAAACAAAGACTCTTCTTCAATTTTAAACGGATGATCAGAGGTTTCATCTTTATCAATCAAGTTATCAAAAATTGAAAATTCTACATCCGTATTATCATTAACCGTATCTTTTTGAACTTCTTTGGCATCATAAGCTTTAATTTCTTCCATCAAAGTTTTTTGAGAGGAATTATCCTTTTCAGAATTTTGAACAAATCCCTCATTTTTTGAAACATCAAGCATTATGACATCCTGTTTCGGAGTTTTTTTGGAAGTTTTACCCAAAGCCGAAAGACTGTTAAAGGACGTCAAGCATACTAATATCAGCGCTATTCGCAAAATTCTGTTCACAAATATTAATTATATCATAAAACATATTGAAATTCATGATTTTTTTATTGTATATTATAAATATGACAAATGTAACACAGACCAGAAAAGCCGTGAAAACCAAAGAGGCGGTAAAAATAAAAGCCCCGATAGTGGAAGCCCTTAAAAGAGCTTACGAAAACCCCACTTATCAGTTCCACATCCCCGGACACACCAAAGGAAGCGGAACATTACCTGATTTCCGAAAACTCGTTGGTAAAAAAGCATTAGCGCTTGATACGACAGATGAATTTGACGGACTCGGCACTTTGCACCCTGCAACAGGCCCGATTAAAGAAGCGCAAGAACTTGCAGCACAAGCTTTTGGTGCAAAAAAGACATTCTTTCTTCTAAACGGTTCAACAGCAGGCAACCTTGCTCTTGCAATGGGCTTAACCAAAAAAGGCCAGAGAATTTTAACCAACAGAAACTGTCACAGATCAGTTTTGACAGGAATGATAATCTCAGGCGCAGAACCATTATGGCTTATTCCAGAAAGATTTGAAGAATGGGGAATCTGGGGCAATGTTACGCCGGAAAGTGTTGAAAAACAATTAAAAGAAAATAACGATATCTCAATGGTTTGGATTACAAACCCGACTTATGAAGGGGTTGTATCAGACATTAAATCAATTTCTACAGTCTGCAAAAAGTACAATGTGCCGTTAATTGTTGATGAAGCACATGCCTGCTTGTGGAATTTCAACAAACACCTTCCGACATCAGCCCTCAAACTCGGTGCCGATGCGGTAGTTCACTCGCTTCACAAAACAGGCGGTTCAATGAGTCAGAGTTCAATGCTTCACATTGCGGAAAATTCTATGCTTGACGTTGAAGCGGTTGAAAAAGCACTAAAACTTCTTCATACAACAAGCCCTTCCATAATGCTTCTTGCAAGCCTTGATGCGGCTCGTGCGAACCTTGACAGCCCAAGGGGCCGCAACCAGCTTAATCGTGCAGTTGAAAACGCTAAATACTTAAGACGAGAAATTGACAAAATGGAGCACATTCATCATTTAAAACCTGATTTTGGTTATATGACGGATGTTACAAAGGTATTTATAAAAGCCGACGGACTTTCAGGCAAACGGTTAGAATCAATTCTTGAAATAGATTTTAATATAGAAGTTGAAAGCGCTTCGGACGCAGGGCTTTTGGTTCTTTCAAACATTGGAAACTCACGCAGCGACATAAAATATCTGGCAGATTGCCTTCACAAAATAGATAAGACAAATTATTCCGATATTTGCTATCTTGAAAAGAAAAAACATATGCCGATGTTAACGCCAATAATCAAAATGAGTCTTCAGGACAGCTTCTATGCACCGAAAGAAAGAATTCCGAAAGCGGAAGCTATCGGCAGAATTTCAGGTGAAGTAATCGCTGAATGCCCGCCGGGAATTGCAATTTTACTTCCGGGAGAACTTATAACCGAAGAACATTTGCCGTATTTGCAAGATTATGAATTTATAGAAGTTTTAAAGTAGGCTTTTTTTATACTTAAAAATTAAGCTTGCCCTATTATAAGCAGACTGATTTTGTATTCTATGATTTTAGACTATTGTTTGTTGTATAATTAAGGTGCTTAAAAAAAGATGTTAGAGGGAATTATATGCAGACAATTAAAGTGACTAAAATGCAGGGATTAGGGAATGATTTTGTAATCCTTGATTACGAAGAATATGAAAAGACGGGGCTTTCAATGCCTGAGCTTGCTGTGAAGCTTTGCGACCGACATTTTGGAATCGGAGCTGACGGAATGATTATACCTTATGTGTCAGGCAAAATGCCCAAAGATACCGATAAAAATTCACCTTATGCAAAGCTGTTTTCAGAAGGACTTGAAACGGATACAGGCTGGTATTTTTATAATTCGGACGGCTCGACAGCGCAAATGTGCGGAAACGGGATGAGATGTTTTGCCAAGTATGCTTACGACAAAAAGCTTGTAAATAAGACCAAATTCAGCGTCCAAACCCTTGCAGGCATAATAAAACCCGAACTTCTTCCAAACGGCCAAGTTAAAGTCGATATGGGCGCACCGATTTTAGAAGACGCAAAAATTCCGTTTAAGGGCGAAAGAAAATTGAAAGCATTAGACAAAGAATTTGAGATTTTTCCTGTTTCGATGGGCAACCCTCACTGCATAATATTTACGGAGGAAGATCCGCTTGAACTTGCCCAAAAATACGGCCCGTCAATTGAAAAGCACGAATATTTTCCTGAAAAAACAAATACGGAATTTGTAAAAATTCTCACACGCAACGAAGTCGAAATGCGTGTTTACGAAAGAGGCTGCGGGATAACATTAGCTTGCGGAACTGGAGCTTGCGCAACGGTTGTAGCGTCAGTTTTAAATAACTTAACAGAAAATAAAGTGGAAGTAAATCTTGCGGGAGGCTCTGTAATCATTGAGTGGTGCGGGAATAAGGACAATTTAAAAGAACACGTTTTTATGACCGGACGCGCCGATTACAGCTTTTTTGCAGATTACATCTTGTAAAAATTCCTGTTTCCATGATATTATTGATTTACAGCCAAATATAAATAAAAAGGAGAAATGAAAATATGAAAACTTATGAATTGTTAGCCGTATTTAAACCGAATCTTGACGCAGAAGAAGTTGACAAACAGATTTCGGCTTTAAATGATATCATCAAGAATTTTGAAGGTGTTGTAGAAAACACAGACAAAATGGGCAGAAAAAAACTTGCTTACGATATCCAAAACTTCCGTGACGGATTTTTCGTAACAATGAACTTGTCAGTACCAGCAGACAAAGTTGCTGAATTCAAAAGACAATTGAGATTAAACGACAACATTTTAAGAACAATGTTTATGGAAGTTCCAAAAGCTCACGCTGTTAAGTAATTGATAACAGAATTCAAAACAAAAAAGAGGGGAAAAATGTCTTTAGCAAAATCAGTAGTAACCGGAACCGTATACAGAGCACCCGAAAAACGCTTTACCCAAAACAATGTCGGAGTTTCAGCGTTTGTGATGAACATAGGCGACAGAGATGAAATGCTTATACGAGTAATTTCAAAAAGAACATCGCTGGACGATTTAGTTTCATCACTGAACAAAGGTGACAAAGTTATGGTAGAAGGAAGGCTTCAGACAGCCTCCGTAAAATCAGACGACGGAAGTGAAAAAAGAATTTACGAAATTGACGCCAACACAATCGAAAGATGGGGCGAAATTACAGCATCATCAGGAAGTATGGACTTTGGCGGAGAGGACATCGTAAAATTTGAATCTGACGATATGTCTAACGAGCTGATTAACGAAGACGAAATCCCGTTTTAGTGAATGAAAGGAACCGACAATGGGTAAGAACGGAAAATTTGCCCTTGCAATAGCATCTCAAATAGCAACACAAACTCAAAAAAACAAACAACTGCAAAGCAAGTCACTCTATAAACATTATCAAAACGGAATAAAACTGGATGAAACCCCTGATTTATTTGTAAAAAGCCGCAATTTAATGTCAAATGTTTACAGAAAATCAATTGTAGAAGAAATTGCAGATAAAATATTAGCAAACGTAACAAAAGAACAAAAATAAGGTCGAGCGCTTAAAGCGCACAATAGAAAGGTAAAAATTAAAACAATGGCAAGACAAGAACAAGATAAGAAAAAACGCAAAAACTGCTCACTATGTGCAGACAAAGTTACTTCTATCGATTACAAAGATGCCGCTAAATTAAAAAGATACTTAACAGAAGCAGGCAAAATTATTCCTAGAAGAATAACCGGCAACTGCGCAGAACACCAGCGTATGATAGCAAAAGCAATCAAACGTGCACGTGAAGCAGCAATCATTGATTACGTATTTGACTAATCTATGAAAATACAAATTACGAAAAGAGCGACCCCACAAGGCCGCTCTTTTTATATAAAAAATTTAAAAACTAATACTGAAAATACTTATCAAAATCGACGTCATCGAAACTGCACAAAAGCTTAAAAACCTCATCGTGTTCATCCATTCGCTGAAAATTATAATTATCGAATTTCCAGTATTTGGGATTAATCCCTTTAACCGTAACAATACCTGCATCTTTTAAAATAGTAAGCTTTTTTTTAACAATTTCAAGAGGCAAATCAACCATTTTAGCAAGCTCAACAGCCGTCACCCCCTCTTCTTTAGAGCCTTTTTCGGGTGTCATAAACATAAGCTCCAAGCCGACGGCACGTAAATCTTTGTCCTCATTTTCAGGCATATAATCATACATAATTTTATTCTACCCGAAATAATTTATTTTTATATCATATTTTTAAATTAATTAAATAAAATTCTAAGTGTCCAAATGTCCGAATATTGCAACAAAACTTAACAGAAAAGGCAATTTTTCAGGGCATAAATACTTTATATATATAAGTTATAAAAAGAGAAAGGGTTTGTTATGAGCAACCAAGGGCAAGTAGATCCGATATCCGCTATAAAATCACGAATAGCAACGATGAGCGAATTGCAAAAGCAGGAATTTGCCAAAGAAACAGGCGTTGATATTTCGGCTGTAAACATTATGAGTTATGAAGTAGCGGAAAAATACTGCAAAAATCATAATATAAACCTTGGAACGACAAATGTTTGGGCAGATTACAACAAAGCCAAAGCGGACTGGAACACATATCACGAGATGTATGTCCAGGCAAACGAAGCATACTATAATTTTAAAAGCATAGAAAGCAAAGCACAAAAAGAATATACGAGTGCTTATCAAAACGCACTTGCAGAAAACGGCGGAGAAGCCCTGAACAGCACCCAAGACTTAGCAATAAGACGTGAAACAAATTATACAACCGACACAATGAAAAATACAACTGATGCTGATAGGACTGCAAGAGAGCTACTCAGCAAATGCTATATGGCAGTAGACAGCCAGCGTGCAGGTTTGCAAAAAGGTATCATAGGTCAAGGTTTTCTTAATATAAAAAGTTAATTATACGTAACATGAGCGTTTTCATGTATTGCAATTTTTTTTTGATATAATAAAATCCTCTATGTAGAGTGCTTACGCCAATAATCACTCAACAAGAAAAGGAAAAAATTATGTCAATCAATCTTAAAAACAAGCAGGAAATAATCAAAGAATACGGCGCAAATGAAAAAGACACTGGATCTGCAGCCGTACAAATCGCTTTGATGAGCAAGAAAATTTCTGAACTTACAGAACACCTTAAAAACAACAAAAAAGACTTTGCAACAAAAAGAGGTCTTTTGATGATGGTAGGTAAAAGAAAAAGACTGCTTTCTTACTTGAAAGATCAAAACCTTGATGACTACAGAGCACTTGTTAAAAAGCTTGGTATCAGAGGTTAATTCAAAAAGAAACGACAATCAAAAAGGCTGTCATCAGACGGCCTTTTTTAGTATCAGAATGTGGAAGGAGAGAGTTGAAGATGAAAACATTAAAATCAATGCGGCTTCATATCGGGATTTTCGGCAAAACAAACGTCGGCAAATCCTCACTTTTAAACAGAATAACCTCTCAAGAGATATCCATAGTATCTGAAATTGCAGGAACGACAACGGATATAGTCGAAAAATCAATGGAGCTTCTGCCGGTCGGCCCCGTAAGATTTTTGGATACTGCGGGAATTGACGACAAGACAGCACTTGGCGAAAAAAGACTTGAAAAAACAATGTCTGTCATTAACAGAACCGATGTCGCAGTTGTTGTTTGCGATTATAGTGGGATTGACGATTTTGAAAAAGGTTTGATTGAAAAATTCAAAGAACTAAAAATTCCATATCTTGTTGTGGTAAACAAGCTTGATGAACAAACTATACAAGATAAAGCTTACCAAGAGATTTTGGACCAAGTTCAAGAAGAAAAGCTGATTTTAAAGACTTCCGTCAAAACCGATAAGGATATTGTTTTCAAATTTAAAGACACACTTGTAAAGTTATTACCTGAAGATTTTGTAAATTCACCGAAAATTGCAGGAGATCTGGTTCCGGCCAAAAGCACGGTAATCCTTGTAATTCCGATAGATAAAGAGGCTCCGAAGGGAAGAATAATCCTTCCTCAAGTTCAAACCTTAAGGGATTTGTTAGATAGTGATTGCCTGACTTACGTTGTGAAGGAAACAGAATTAGCTGAAGCGCTTGAAAACCTAAAAACCCCGCCTTCACTTGTAATAACAGACAGCCAAGCATTTAAACAGGTGTCAGAGATTGTGCCGGAAGAAATTCCGCTAACCTCTTTTTCAATTTTATTTGCAAGATTAAAGGGAGATTTGCAAGCCTTTGCCAAAGGTGCCGAAGCGATAAAGAATTTAAAAGACGGCGATAAAGTTTTAATCCTTGAAAGCTGTACACATCACGCAATAGAAGACGATATTGGCAGAGTAAAAATTCCGAACTTATTAAAGAAAAAAACAGGAAAAAATTTAATAATAGAAAATTATGCGGGGCACGATTTTCCAGACATATCTGGTTATGCGCTTGTAATCCACTGTGGCGCTTGTATGACAAACAGACGTGAAGTTTTATCAAGAATTTTAATTGCTCAAGAAAAAAATATTCCGATAACAAATTACGGTATAGTAATTTCGTATTGTCTTGGAATTTTACCACGTGCAATCAAAATTTTTAATTAAATAAACATAAGCTAAAATATCAAAACGGGGAATAATTTTTATCAGATAAAAGAAGTGGACCCCAGTTCTGCATACTTGCACCACAACCAAGCGCTTGAACCGAGATCCAATAATATTATAAATGATATTTCCAAAAATTTCAACTCATCTAACAAAATCTAACCACAAAAAAAATTTTAAATTATTCAAATATTATTTAGTTTAAAAAAAGATAAATTCTGGTAAGTTTTTACATACAAAATCAAAATCCAAACTAAAAAAGAATATAGTGGAATAAAAATGATAGGAAATATAATACTTGAAATTTTCTGGAGTTTGGTAAGTTTTTTAAATTGAATTGCTTTAAAAGTTGCAATAGCAGATATTGGTGTAAGTATTGTATACAGAATTAAAATTACGCATAACGATACAAAAACAATAAATACCGGAATAGACTGTAATAAAAACATAAACAACAAATAAGAATCCCAAAAAAGAAATAACATAATACCAACATTAATTACAGCTGCAATACACTGCAGAAAAAAATAAAAACTCAATAAATACTGTACAAACTTACTCATATCCCAATTATACAACAAGAAAGGAAATAAAATGACAAATAGATTCAAAGAGTTATTAATATTATGTTATGGCACTCAAAACAAAAAAGAAGTTCAAGGCTGGGAAACACTACATGATTTTGATAAATCGATAGACAATAAAGCTTTTGATTTTCAAGTTTACAAACAAAAAAATCGGATTGTTATAGGAATTGCTGGCACCAATATGACAAGTCCCAAAGATATATCAAATGACTTATTATTAATAAAACAATTTCCTATACCTCCACTTCAATTTTATGATGCTGAAAAACTATATAATTTAATAAAAGAAAAGTATCCAGATGCGCAAATAGAGACAATGGGGTACTCACTAGGCGGTTCTATTGCAAACTTATTATCGTTAAGAACGGGTATTAAATCTACTGCTTTAGCACCTATCGGTAGTAAACATATTGCAGAAGCATATCCACAATATTTTAAGTTTGATGATTCTAATATTACTACTTACGGACGTAAAGGCGATGTCCTTTTTTATAAAAACATTAATAATCAATCAGGAAAAATCTATATCATTCCAGATATGCAAAAAGAAAATTCTTTAGAATTTGGAGCTCAACATCTTTTACACAACTATACAGAATATGATTTTTATAATGCAAAACCATATCAAAAGAAAACCAAACCTATAATACAAGGATATAATAACGTCACAAATTCACGTATTTTAAATCCGACATCTTTGCAACAAACTCAACTAACAGGATTTGCTGCACCTTTACCTAATAATTTTATTCATATCTTCACTCCGGAGGAAATCGCTCAGATGGATTCTGATGTATTCAGAGCGAATGAAAGCGCTATTATGAAACAGCTTCAGGCAGGGTTAATCGGACAGCAGATAAAGAGTTTTGCAAACTTCACTAACCCAATTACCGGCGACAATAGAATTTTCTCACGAGAAGATATTGGCGCAATGTCGGGGGATGAATACTCTGCAAATGAATCTGCAATTATGGAACAGCTAAAAAGCATCGGAATCCCAACAGGTAATGAACTTGAAGCTTCTTCCATTTTTGGAGGCGGAACGGTTTACGTAAGACCATACACACGCAGTGACGGAACCGAAGTCAGAGGCTATTGGAGAAGTTTACCTGCTTATTAATCCCAAAATTTTCCAAAACAGGAGGTTTCAAATCAAATCTCCTGTTTTTTAATTACTCAACTTCCTGCACCCACTTTTTCGGGTCAAATTTCAAATCGGTAACTTTAAGTTTCAAAGATTCCAAATAGGGCTTAAACTTAACAAGAAGCTGAGTTTTTTTAAGCATAAGTTCCTGCGCCACAATCCCGTTTTCGCAGGCAATAACCATAACCCCGCCCGAAAGCATTGAATAAGGTTTTGATTTTTGCGCAAACTTTACTCCTGCAACTTTGTCCCAAAACTTGTATAAATTATTTCTGGTAATCGCTTTTCTGATTTCTTTTTCTTCAAGCATTTTAGCGACAATGCTGTCCGTTCCGACAAAATCAGTATAAAGAACTTTTTTAACCATACAGCCTCTGTTTAATAAGGTTTTACGGGACTTTACGACCTCAAAACCGCCTGACCTAATCCCATATAATTCATCACATGTAAAATAATAATTGCAATTTTTGTATCCGAATATTTTTATGATATTATTTTAAAATGGAATTCTTACAATTAAATGATATCATAAAATCGTCAAAAAACATACTAATAATCTCACACATCAACCCTGACGGGGACACACTAGGTTCAATATGCGCTCTGGCTGATGTAATAAAAGACAATTTTCATAAAGAATGCGATCTTCTATGTCCTTCAAGGGTTCCAAAGACATATGAGTTTCTGCATAATTCGGAAAAAATCAAAACGCTTGACGAAATGGATTTTTCAAGGGAATACGACCTTGTAATCTGCGTTGACGATGCGGCATTGGACAGAATAGGAGATGCCAAAACCCTGTTTGAAAAAGCAAAATGCACAGCAAACATTGACCACCATAAGACAAACAGAGGCTATGCGGATTTAAATATTATAAAGGCGGAAGCAAGTTCGACCGGAGAAGTTTTGTGCGGAATTTTTGAAGATTTGAAGCTCAAAATATCAAAAGAAGCAGCTTCCTCTTTATATACGGCGATACTGACGGACACAGGCTCATTCAGGTTTGACAACACAACATCAGACTCCTTAAAAGCCGCCGCACACCTTGTCAAAAAAGGTGCAAATCCATCATTAATATACAAAAAAGTATACGAATCCGCCTCTAAAAACCACGTACTTTTCCAAGCATATTGCATAAGTAAAGCTGAGTTTACGGACGAGGACAAAGTTGCCTATACAACGGTTTACAAAAAGGACATTGAGAAATTCAATGCACCTGAAGATTGCACGGAAGGCTTGACGGAAAAACTTCGAGCAATAGTGACAACAGAAATAGCATTTGTAGCACGAGAGATAAGTTCATCCGTCAGCAAAATTTCGATGCGCAGCAAAACGGCAGATGTAGCGGAAATTTGTGCGGTATTTGGCGGCGGCGGCCACAAACTTGCCGCAGGGTGTATGATTAAGGGAACAGTGAAAGAAGCTGTAAAGAAAATTCTTGATGAAATCAGAAAAAGAAAAATCTAAAAAAATATCTTTTCGACCGCTCGTAAGAGGTGTGAAGCGTCTAATAATCTCCGTTATAAAGAACGATTTTTTCGGAATGGCAGCGGAGATGGGCTTTTGGATGGTTATAGGAATTTTCCCTTTTATGCTGTTTTTAATGGCGGTTTTCGGGTGGATGGGAAACAAATCCTATATGGATCCTGTATTGATATTTCTTTCGACCATAATGCCCGAGCAATCAATGGACTTAATTATAACAGTGCTTTCGGAAGTCACGATATTTTCTCAGGGCAAATTGATGGCCGCAATCGGATTTGTAGTAACCCTTGTATTGTCGACCAATACTCTTGCAGTAGTTCTTAAAGGCTTAAACAGAGCTTACAAAGTAGACGAAACGAGAAGTTTTATTTATACAAGAATTTTGTCGTTAATGATGGTTTTTGTGAACAATATGGTTTTATTTTTAACGATAAACCTCATTGTATTCGGAAAAGTAATCATCAATTTTCTTGTAAGACATCTTCACATGTCACAAGGGATTGCCGTAATGCTATTAACTTTAAGATGGCCGATAGCATTTTTAGCGTTATATTTGATGGCATTTTTATGTTATTACATTCTGCCTGATTTAAGGGGAAATGAAAAATTCAAACGAGCAAGCGCACTTCCCGGAACCTTCTTTTTCTGTTCATTCTGGCTTTTAGGATCTTGGGGATTTTCGATATATGTGAACAACTTGAGAACATATAACATGGTTTACGGCACAATCGGAGCGTTTGCCGTTTTAATGGTATGGCTTTATTACACATCAATTCTGATACTAATCGGCGGAGAAATAAATTCACAAATCTATAACAGATTATCCGCAAAAGCCGAAGAAATAAGAGCGGATTTTGAAAAACTAAAAAAACCGGGGACATAAAACAAAGTTTATTGTCTGTAATTTGCTTTATATTTTTGTTTTTCGTAAAATAAATATGCAAGATTTTTTATTTTTAAATAAGGAGAAAAAATATGAAAAAATCTATTCATGATTTAGGAGACATCAAAGGAAAACGCGCATTAATCCGTGTTGATATTAACGTTCCTTTGGATGCGGACAAAAACGTAACTGATGATACAAGAATTCAGGCAATATTGCCGACCGTAAATTTCTTAAAAGATAAAGGTGCAAAAATTATACTTATGGCACACTTGGGCCGTCCGAAAGGCGAATGGAACATGGAATTTTCACTTGAACCTGTAGCAAAATACTTATCAAAAGTATTGGGTGAAGATGTATTATTTGTTTCATCAAAAGTAGGCGAAGGTGCTGAAAAAGAATTGGAAAATCTAAAAGACGGACAGGTTGCATTGTTAGAAAACATTCGTTTCTACAAAGCAGAAGAAGCAAAAGATGATGATATGACATTTGCAGAAGAATTGGCAAAACTTGGTGATTTTTATGTAAACGACGCATTCGGTGCAGCACACAGAAACCACACCTCAACAGCAAAACTTGCAAAAGTTCTAAAACCGGCAGTATCAGGTTTGTTGATGGAAAAAGAAATCAGATGCTTATCACAAGCATTAGACAACCCGACTCGCCCGTTCACAGCAGTTGTTGGCGGTGCAAAAGTTTCATCAAAAATCGGAGTTTTGGAAAACTTGCTTGACAAAGTAGACAACATGATTATCGGCGGCGGCATGGCTTACACATTCGTAAAAGCAAACGGCGGCAAAATCGGTAACTCAATTTGCGAAGACGACCAATTGGAAGTTGCAAAAGCAATTGAGAAAAAAGCAGCAGATAAAGGTGTAAAACTTGTAATGGCAACAGATGTTCTTGTAACAGATGATTTTTCAGGCAACGGCACAAACAAATTCGTCGCAATCAACGAAATTCCGGACGGATTTGAAGGTGTAGACGCAGGCCCTGATTCAAGAAAAGCATTTGCAGAAGTTTTGAAATCATCAAAAACAATTTTGATGAACGGCCCTGTCGGCGCATTTGAAAACCCGAAATTTGCAGAAGGCACAAAAGCTGTATTAGAAGCAATTGTAGAAGCAACCAAAGCTGGTGCAACTTCTGTAATTGGCGGCGGCGATTCAGTTTCAGCAGCTAAGAAATTCTTCAAAGCTGAAGACTTCACTCACGTATCAACAGGCGGCGGAGCTTCTTTGGAATTTATTGAAGGAAAAGTTCTCCCCGGCGTTGCAGCGTTAGATGACAAGTAAACCGAAATTTACTAAAAATTAAAACAAAAAGCCTCTGAAAATTTTCAGAGGCTTTTTTATATTGATTAAATTAAATTAGACTTCATATTGCTTATTTTGCATTTTCAACTGTTCAATCTTTTGTTCTCTTTGAGCGATAAGTTGATTCAAATCTTGAACATGATTTTGTAATCTGGCTTTTTTCTGTGGATCTTGTGTTTGCTGAATATTCTTTTCTACATTCACTGCACATTTGCTTAATTCAACAAGAGCAGCGGTTTCAGCAAGAATTTCTGCTTCAAATTGCGCACTTATACGGCTATTATCCACATGAGGTATCTGAGAAACTTGTGTCGGTTGAGCCTGCGGGATTGTATAACTTTGAGAAGGGTATTGCTGTATTTGGGCCGCTTGAGGCATTTGCTGAGCTTGAACAGGCGGGATTGTATAAGTCGGGGTAGAAAATGACTGAACTTGGGGTTGATAATAAGGTACATTCATCATAATAAGACACACTCCTATTTTTTCACACTTGCATATTTAAAACCTCTTAATCTTATAAATTGCCTATTTAAAAAAGAATATTGCAAAATGTTAAGCTCTGGCATATAATCATGCTGTAAGATTTTAGGAAAGGAGAGTTTAATATGTTTGAAAAGGATATTAACATTAACGATATCAAAGAAATCAGAACTCGCACAACGGTATATTTTGGAGTTGGTGCGATAAAAAAAATTGACGATATCGCAAAAGTTTTAAAAGACAAGGGCATAGACAAAGTAATCGTAATGTCAGGCAGAAATGCTTATAAAGCAACAGGAGCATGGGATTACGTAGAAAAAGCTTTGCAAGCTAACGGAATTGGTTACGTCAATTACGATCAGGTAACTCCGAACCCGACAACACACCACGTAAACGATGCTGCAAAAATAGCAAGAGAATTTGGGGCAAAAGCGGTAATTGCAATCGGCGGAGGTTCACCGACAGATGCAGGAAAATCAGTTGCAATCTTACTTGAATACCCTGACAAAACCGCAAATGACATTTACGAATTCACCTTCACACCTGATAAAGCAGCTCCGATTGTATCAATCAACTTGACACATGGAACAGGTACGGAAACAAACAGATTTGCGGTTGTAACGGTTCCTGAAAAAGACTTCAAACCCGCAATTGCTTATGATTGCATATACCCGATGTTTGCAATTGACGATCCTCAATTGATGACAAAATTAAGCCCGAAACAAACAAGATACGTATCAATTGATGCCGTAAACCACGTAGTCGAAGCTGCAACTTCAACAGTAATGTCACCATACAGCGTAACCCTTGCAAGAGAAGTAATCGCATTGGTTCACAAATATCTTCCAAAAGCAATCGAAAATCCGGAAGATTTGGAAGCAAGATATTACTTGGCTTATGCGGCAATGATGGGCGGTGTATGTTTTGATAACGGACTTTTGCACTACACTCATGCACTGGAACACCCGCTTAGTGCCGTAAAACACGAATTATCACATGGTTTGGGACTTGCAATTTTATTACCTGCCGTAATCAAAACTATGTACAAAGATAGAGCGCACGTTTTAGCAGAAATCTTGAAACCGATTAATCCTGACTTGGAAGGCGATCCTTCAGAAGCATACCAAGCCGCAAAATCAGTTCAGGATTGGTTGTTCTCAGTCGATGTAACCTCAAAACTTGAAGACGAAGGATTTACAGAAGCTGACGTTGAAAAATTGACAAACCTTGTTTACACAACACCATCACTCAGCGGACTTCTTGATATCGCACCATCAGGAAACGGACGTGAAGTTGTAGAAACAATTTACAGAGAATCAATCAAACCTTTGTAAATAAGAGATAAAAGCTAAGATTAAATAAAGGCGCCGAGGCAAATTACCTCGGCGCCCATTTTATTTTCCTTCTTTAAATAAAAAATTTAACCTTATTTTCTGGCTTTCCAATAAGCCAAACCGCCCATAACAGCACCAAAAATTCCGTTCCAAATAAGCGACGATTTCATACTTGTTTTCATGGATTTAAAAATGACTCCCATAAGCCTGTCGATTCCGATACCGATTCCAAACCAAACTAAAGCACTGCTAAGCCCGACTGCAGCAGGCGGCATATTTTCGAGTTTTTTTAAGAACTCATCAGATTTTTTTTCTTTATTTAAATCGGCAGGTTTTGAGTTCGCCGAAGCATTTGCAGAGGTTTCAGAACCAAACGCAGGATGCCCGCACCTTTTAGACAAACCTTGAACTTCACAATTTATTGGACTTATTGCCATTATATTCTCCTGTTTTCTTGTTTATATTAAATAAAAAAGTTTAAAAAATTGCCAATTTATAATATAATCACTTTATGAAACTTTACAAACCAGTAGAATTACTATCACCTGCCAAGGATAAAGAAACAGCGATTGCGGCGATAAATTCAGGTGCGGATGCAGTTTATATAGGTTCCCCGAAATTTGGTGCAAGACAAAATGCTTCAAACTCACTTGAAGATATAAAAGAAATAGTGGAATTTGCGCACAAATTTAATGTCCGAATTCACGTCACACTAAACACAATATTAACTGATGAAGAATTGAAGGAAGCCCAAAAACTTATCCAAAAGCTTTACGAAATTGGAGTTGATGCGATAATCGTTCAGGATATGGGGATTTTAAAACTTGCAATTGACGGGAAACTTCCGCCGATAGAAATTCATGCAAGCACACAATGCAATAACCGCACATTGGAAAAGGTCAAATTTTTCCAGAGTTTAGGCATAAAAAGGGTTATCTTGGCACGAGAATTAACTTTAAATGAAATCGAAAATATTTGTAAAGAAGTCAAAAACAGTGATTTTAACCCAGATATGGAAATTGAAGTTTTTATCCACGGGGCATTGTGCGTATCATACAGCGGACAGTGCTATTTGAGTGCTTCAATAGGCGGAAGATCGGCAAACAGAGGAGAATGCGCCCAACCCTGCCGCAAAAAGTATTCACTTGTTGACGATAGCGGAAAAATTTATGCAAAAGACAAATATTTATTAAATTTAAAAGACTTTAACGCCTCAAAACACATTGAAAGATTAATAAAAGCAGGCGTCAAATCCTTCAAAATCGAAGGCAGATTAAAAGATTCAGGCTATGTCAAAAACGTAACCGCCTACTACCGAAAAGAAATTGACAAATACGCCTCAAAAACCTCAACAGGCGAAATTTTTACTGACTTTGAACCCGATTTAAACAAGAGTTTTAATCGAGGATTTACGGATTACTTTCTGCCGTCTGAAACAAACGACAAAAAAGGGCGCAGAAAAACAATAAACAACTTTGACACCCCAAAATCTTTAGGCGAAAAGCTTGACAGAGTTGAGAAAGTTTTCAAAGACGGTTTTATAATGAAAGGTGCTCGATTAAACTCTCAAGACGGGCTTTGTTACTTTTCAGAAAGAGAGCTTTTCGGCTGTCTGGTGAACAAGGTTGAGGGAGATAGAATTTACACGAATAACGTTGATAAAATCAAAGAAGGAACGGTTATTTACAGAAACTTTAACAGTGAATTTGACCGTAATCTTAAAAACAGCAAGACAAAACGCCGTATCGGAGTTAAATTTATTTTTAAAGACAAAATTTTAAAAGCAACCGATGAGGATGGAAATATAGCAGAAATTGAAGTTCAATCTTCAGAAATTCCGAAAAATCCCGAAAAAATGGTTGAAACTTTTAAAACCCAGCTTGCCAGAACAGGAGAAAGCGATTTTTACGCCGCAAAAATCGAAATCAATGAACCCCCAAACTTTATGCCTGTATCATCAATAAATGAACTTCGGCGGGAAATTCTTGATAAACTTATGTCCGAAAGGCTTAAAAATTACCAAACTTCTCAGCAGACACCTCTAAATTACGCAAAATTTCCACTTGACACTTACGATTACCACGCAAATGTCATGAACGAAACCGCCAAAGATTTTTACGAAACTTGCGGATGCGAAATTACTGATTTTGCGCCCGAAAAAACCGGAAAATTTAGAGAAAAAGAACTAATGTGCACCAAATATTGTCTAAAATATGCTTTTGACCTGTGCGGAGTAAAGAAGAATTTATTTTTAATAGATGAAAAAGGTAAAAAATACCCGCTCAAATTTGACTGCAAAAACTGCCGCATGATAATCTGCGGCTAATCTTGTTGCATTTGGATTTTGTCTTGATTATAATGTTGGTGGCTCGTAAACAAAAATAGGAGAGAAATTATGTCAAGAAAACCAATTATTGCAGGAAACTGGAAAATGAATCTTATCCGCTCGGAAGCTGAAAAAGTTTTTGAAGGCGTAAAAGAGTTTGTAAATGACTATACCGCACAAGAATTACCGACAGTAGTAATCGCACCGGTATTCACCTCAATCAGTGCTGTAAGAACAGTAAAATGCACTTGCGGCTGCGGGGGCAACAAGATATCAATTGCCGGACAAAACTGCCACTGGGAAAAATCAGGCGCATATACCGGCGAAATTTCAGTTGAAATGCTAAAAGATGCAGGCTGCGATTACGTAATCATCGGCCACTCAGAAAGAAGACAATACTTTGCAGAAACAGATGAAATGATTAATAAAAAAGCAAAAGCAATCTTAGCAGAAGGCTTAATTCCGATTATCTGCTGCGGCGAAACTCTTGAACAAAGAGAAGAAGGCATCACAGACAAATGGATTTCAGGCCAAATCAAAGCTGCGTTGGAAGGAATTTCTTCAGAAGATGTAGCAAAATCAGTTATCGCATACGAACCAATCTGGGCAATCGGCACAGGCAAAACTTGCGATTCAGATGAAGCAAACAGAGTTATCGCAATGATAAGAAGTGTTGTAAAAGAAGTTGCAGGCGCAGAAGCTGCTGACGCTATCAGAATTCTTTACGGCGGATCTGTTAAACCATCAACAATCGCTGAACAAATGTCAAAATCAGACATCGACGGCGCTCTTGTCGGCGGTGCTTCACTTAAAGCTGAAAGCTTTAACGAAATTATTGCAAATACTATGAAAGTTGCTGTTAAAGCTTAGTTTTTAAAAATTTGCAATTTAGGATTTATAAAAAGCAGGGTTGAAAAATCCTGCTTTTTGTCTGTCAAAATCGTAAAATCCCGCTCGACTTGACAATTGTTTTTTTGCTTATTTATTATAGAATTTAATTATGATAAAAACATTTGCAAAAATTTTACTTTCAATAATTTTATTAACTTCGACAGTATTTGCCGGAGAAGAAATTACGCAGGTCAGAGCAAGCCATATTCTTGTCAAAACCGCAAACGAAGCAATGGAAATTAAAAAAGAAATTGACAACGGCGGAGATTTTGAATATTACGCAAGAATGTATTCGCTATGCCCGACAGGTAGAAACGGCGGGGATTTAGGCTATTTTGGGCGAGGCCAGATGGTTCCGGAATTTGAAAGAAAAGCCTTTTCACTTCCTGTCGGAGAAGTTTCTGCGCCTGTCTTTTCACCGTTTGGCTGGCATCTTATAAAAGTTACCGACCGCAGGTAGGTTTAATCTGTATATAAGTGAAACTTTATACTTTACTGCAATGTAAACCGATTTCACTAACTTTATAATAAATACAAAAAGGAGAATTTTATGTATTTATTTTTAAAATGGGTCGGTTTTGCATTTGTCATAATGTTTATAGCCTGGGTTGTACCGGGGATTTCTGTTGCGAATTTTCTAACAGCAATGATTGCAGCGTTTGTAATCGCTCTTGTAAATGTATTTATAAAACCCGTTCTTTTATTGGTAACTCTGCCTATAAATATCTTAACTTTAGGACTTTTTACCTTGGTAATTAATGCGCTTTTATTTATGTTTGCGGGATTTGTAGCACCGGGGTTTGAAGTGGAAGGATTTTGGAGTGCCTTCTTAGGAGCACTTTTATTGTCAATTTTGAGTATCGGGCTTAACAGCATTGATATAAAAGATTAATTATTTTAATTTCTGTGTGTTAAATTGTAGTGTGCGTCGTTCCGACGCACCGAAAATAATGATCTATTAAAAGTCCTCCGGACGGGGGTACTTTTTATGGAAAAGCGACCGCAGTCTGCGTAAGACCCGCCAGATGCTTAAATTAATCCATATTATAAATTCGGTGCGTCAAACGACGCACACTACATTAAACTATTGTCGCAAATTTTATTTTAAAGAATTTTATTTGAATAACCGCCCTTCACGGAGTGAGCAAGCATTGTTTTGTTTCACAACTTCAAAAGCAAGCTTTGTCTGAGCGAAGCGAGTTTGCTTGCTTTGGGTGAAACAATTACATATGATTAGCGAACGTAGTGCAGGGCGTGGTTTGCGTCGCTTTTCCACAAAAGCGACTGCCGTCTGCACAAGACCCGCCGGAGGCTTAAGTTAATTCATATTATAAATTCGGCGCGTCAAACGACGCACCCTACATTTATAATTTTTTCTGCAATAGCGGAGTAAAAAAATGCAATTTTAAATGAACGCCCTTCACGGAGTGAGCAAGCATTGTTTTGTTTCACAACTTCAAAAGCAAGCTTTGTCTGAGCGAAGCGAGTTTGCTTGCTTTGGGTGAAACAATTACATATGATTAGCGAACGTAGTGCAGGGCGCGGTTTGCGTCGCTTTTCCGCAAAAGCGACCGACCTTCTAGCACAAGACCCGCCGGAGGCTTTAAAATAGATTTACTTTATAATCTCGGTGATAAAAACTATTATTTTGTGCGTCAAACGCACCAAGTAATTTAAAATAAATTCAAAACCGCAAATCCTTTTGTGTAATATTACTTAAAAAAATCTTGAAGTTTTATAAACATGGATAATATAATAAAATTGCAGGAATTTGAGTAAAATAAAAAGATTTTACACAAGCAATCACCGAAAAGCTGGTGACAGAAAGGATGAAAATGGTATTAGAAATTGCTTCCGAGCAGCTTGAGCGCGCAATTAACCCGACTCACGATATTAAACTTTTTGCGGGACGTTCAAATACTAAACTTGCTCAGGAAATAGCTGATTATTTAGGCACTTCAATCGGTCCGATGGTTGTTAAGAATTTTGCGGACGGTGAAATTTACGTTCAAGTTAAAGAAAGTGTCCGTGGTGATGATGTTTTCATTATCCAGCCTCTTTGCAATCCGGTTAATGAAAACCTTATGGAATTATTGATTATAATAGACGCATTCAAACGTGCAAGCGCAAAGACAATTACAGCCGTAATTCCTTATTACGGATACGCAAGACAGGATAGAAAAACTTCAGGTCGTGAAGCGATTACTGCAAAACTTGTTGCGGATTTGCTTACAACCGCAGGTGCAAACAGAGTTCTTGCAATGGATTTGCACACAGGGCAAATTCAGGGATTCTTTAATATCCTTGTTGACCATATTTATGCAACTCCGATTCTTGTAAACTATATCAAGAGCCTCAATTTAAACCCTGATGATATGGTTGCCGTAAGCCCTGACACAGGCGGAGTTCAGCGCACAAGACATTTTGCAAAGGCAGTAGGATGTTCTCTTGCGATTATCGACAAACGTCGTGACAAACATAATGAAGCTATAGCATCTCACGTTATAGGCGATGTAAAAGATAAAGTATGTGTAATGTTTGATGACATAATAGATACAGCAGGAACTATTTGCGAAGCTTCAAAACTTTTGGCAAGAGAAGGTGCTAAAGAAGTTTATGTATGTGCAGCGCACCCTGTATTCTCAGGCCCTGCAATCGAAAGACTTGCTAACGCTCCTATCAAAGAATGTATCGTTACAAATACAATTCCGCTTGATATGGAAAAAATGCCTCCGAATATTAAACAGCTTTCAGTTGCACCATTGTTAGGACAAGCAATTTCAAGAATCCACGACGACGAGAGTGTAAGCTCGCTTTTCGGATTTGAAAAAGATATTCAAGTAACTTAATTTTAAAATTAAATACGACTTTAATACCGCCCATAAAAAGGCGGTATTTTTATATATAAAAACAATAAATCCCTTTTTTAAAAAATTTAAAATTTGTTAAAAAAAGCTTTTTTATAAAGCATTCTTAAGTTATGCTAAACATGAATATAGGGAGAAATATTATGCCAAAATTTAACTTAATGTCGTATATTCTGCCGCCTGAAGATAAAATGTTTTTCACATACTTTCAGGAAAGTGCGGAAATCTGCCAAAAAACCGCAAGGTTGTATGACGAAATTATGCACAACAGCCTGACTGATGAGTATAAAGAGAAAGCACTTAAATATAAAAAGAAAGGGAAACTTTCATATAGAGCGATTTTGAAACAATTAAACAAAAGTTTTATTACCCCGATTGAAAGAGAAGACATTCAAATTATTGCAGTTCAATTAAATAAAATTAATAAAAAAATAGCAAAAGCCTGCCTGAATCTTGAAGTATATAGATTAAGCAACTATACCGAAGAAATGAAAGAGCAGGCTTTAACTTTGGTTCAAGCAACAGAAAAACTGGGAGATATAATAAAAAAATTCAAAAAAGTTTCAGATGTTGAAAAAATAACCAAGTTAAATATTGAGATGAAAGAAATCGAATCACAAGGTGATGAAATTCACAGACGTGCGATGAGAAATCTTTTCTCCGGAAAATATGAAGCATTGGAAGTAATCAAATTGCGAGACATTTATAAAGAAATCGAAAACGCATTTGATGCTTGTTTTTATGTTACAGACACGATTTTAAACGTTGTATTGAAACAGTCTTAAGGGAAATATGACAATAACAATATTAATTTTAATAGCAGTAATCCTTGCAGCATTAGCATTCGAATTTATAAACGGGTTTCACGATTGCGCAAACGCAATTGCAACGGTTGTTTCAACAAAAGTTCTGTCGCCCAAGCAAGCTGTGCTGTTTGGTGCAAGCCTTGAATTTATCGGAGCATTAACAGGAACTCACGTTGCAAAAACAATCGGAGCAGGGATTGTAAACGGAGAAATGGTTACATTAACCGTAATCTTCTGTGCTTTATCGGCTGCAGTATTGTGGAATCTTTTGACCTGGTGGCTTGGGCTTCCGTCAAGTTCTTCACACGCTCTTATCGGCGGGCTTCTCGGCGCAACTATCGTAAAAGCAGGAGTTGAGGCCGTTCATGTTAAAACATTGATGGATAAAGTCATAATTCCAATGTTTACCTCGCCTGTACTTGGGTTTTGTGCAGGGTTTATGCTGATGCTGATTCTTGCCTGGGTAATTCTGATTACAAGGGCTCATCCTGATAAAATTAATAAAAAATTCCGCAAACTTCAGCTTTTATCGTCAGGCCTAATGGCACTAAGCCACGGTTCAAATGATGCGCAAAAAACAATGGGGATAATAACTCTTGCTCTCCTTGCAGGCGGAGTTCTCCACAAAAGCCCGACGGGTGACTTTGAAATTCCTATTTATGTAATCCTTGCTTGTGCATTTACAATGGCAGCAGGAACTATGAACGGCGGATGGAAAATTATTAAAACAATGGGACATAAAATTATAAAACTGAAACCAATCCACGGATTTGCCGCAGAAACTTCAGCTGCAGGATTAATTTTAACAGCCTCCCATTTTGGAATCCCTTTAAGCACTACCCACGTTATTTCTACGGCTATTATGGGAGTAGGTTCAACACTACACGCTCATGCAGTTAAGTGGAAAATCGTCGGTAATATTGTAACTGCTTGGATTTTAACAATTCCAGCCTGCATGCTTTTGTCGGCTGCAATCTATTACGTAATTTACAAAATCTTTTAAGGAATGAAATATGCCAGTACAACCTATAAACGGAATTCAACAACCCTCGCAAACACGTAAATTTAAGCTTAATCCGGTATCATCAACAGGTTACGGAGCGCTTGCCGCCGGAACTTTAAGTGTCATTGCGGCTTCTGGCAAAAAAAACAAAACTCACAAATTCCTCGGATATCTGGCAGGCACACTTGCATTCGTTCATACAGGAATAATCCTCGGCACACGTTTTGCATCACAAAAGTTTTCCGCAAAATCCGCCCAAAATAAAATATCTTAAACAAGCGCAAGGGCTTCCGTATCATCTTCAAGAAGCGATTTTTGGAATAATGTACATTCCTCTGCCATATCCATTACAAGCGCAAATTTTGAGTTGTGCAAAATCCCTTCCAAATTTGATATCCCATTGAATTTAATTCTATAATAATCTGAATTTTTCTCTAAAATTTCTATAAATTCTGCTTCCTCAAACAGATTAAACATCAATTCTATAAGTTTAACGGATTTGCCAAGATGGCTTGCACACCTTAAAAGCTCTACTTTTCCGCCGTTGTTGTTTGCCGCAAATTTAAGCATGCCGGAAAACGTCTTCAAAAATTCTTCATCATCAAAATATTTAATTTCATAATTCATCAAATGCACGCATTTCGGAGAAGTTTCTTCCATAATTCTGTCAAGAGTTTCCCTGTCAGCAGGGTAATCAAAAAACATAACCGCATCACAAGCATGAAGATTTTCTCTTGAAACACATCTTTCAGTCAAAGCCTCATAAGGTTTAAGTTTATCTTTTATTGCCTTACTTTCCGCAAAAACAAGAATATCTTGTTTTGAAGTTTTTACGTAATCATTAACCTGAGGCAAAATATCAGTTTTCTTGCGGTGGTCGTAAATTTTAAATTTTAAAGCCTCCGCCTGATCCTCATCTTCATCCTTCAAATAAGGTGAATGAATATCATCTACAATAAGCTGTACTGTTCTATTTCCCTGATATTCGTTAATCTGCGGATGAAATGCAACTTCAAACGGATCACCTTTTGCAAGCGAAATATCTCCCTCACTCCAGCGAATACAATTAAATTCACTATTTCCAGAGGTCGCTGTAATTCTTAAGTGGTCTTTATTCTCACCCATAAGTCGTTTTTCTTTTACGCACAAATTTCTCAATACAAAAACAGGGCTTGGGTTTGATGCCCCGAAAGGCTCGAGCTTTGAAATCTCCTCAACCAAATCAACTGTAATATCGTCAGGCGTAACCTCTAAATCTATACTTACAAAAGGTTTCAAATCTTTGCCTGTAGTCATTTCTTTAATTATTCGATTAAGATTTTCTTTAACAAGCTTAAAAGGAGTCTTATCAGGCGAAAACGACAACCCTGCCGCCATAGCATGCCCGCCGAATCCGTCAAGAAGTTCTCCGATTGCACTTATTGCGTCATACAGGCAAACTCCCTCAATACTTCTTGCAGAACAGCGAATTTGCTTGGCTTCCTCATAATAAGTCATCAAAAATGTCGGTTTATAATATTTTTCAACTAATTTTGATGCTACAATCCCGATAATTCCGACTTTCCATTCAGGGTTAAACAAAATAATCGCAGGATTTTTATTGCCTTCTCTTTTAACCATTTCATCCGCCTGCAAAAACGTTTCCTGACAAAGTGTCTGACGAATTTTGTTAAACTCATTCAAACTTATAACCGCCATTTCTATTTCCTGTGGATTATCAGAAAGCATAACTTTTAATGCGGCTTCAACCGTATCAAGCCTTCCGGAAGCATTAATTCTGGGCGCAACTCCGAACGCTATCTGCTCTGATGTAACCCCATTTGACAGACTGTATCCCGCACTTTCCAGCAAACGTTTAAGCCCTAAATGTTTGCCCTTTGAAATTAAATCCAAACCCTTTAAAACAATATGCCGATTTTCACCAATCAAAGGCACAATATCCGCAACAGTTCCGACCGCTGCGTAGGGAAGAATTTCCTGTATAAATTCTGATTTTTCGAATTTATTCAAAAGTGCCTGCGATACCTTAAAAGCAACACCAACTCCGGCTAACAACGTTAAACTCGTAATCTCTTTTGCAGAAAGATTTTCGTCTAATGCATTCGGCGCTTTCGGGTTAATTATGGCATAAGCCCTCGGCAATTCCTCAGGCGCCTCGTGGTGGTCGGTTATTATTACATCAATTTTAAAGCTGTTTATAAAATTAACCGCCTCAACGTCACTAATCCCGCAATCAACAGTAATTATAACTTTCGGCTTAACTGTTGTCATTAATTTTACAAGCGCCTTTGTGTCAAATCCATGTCCCTGCTTTTCTCTGTCAGGTATAAAATAGTTTACGTCAGCTCCCAAATGCATAAGAGTTCTGTACAAAAGCGAAGTAGAAGTCACTCCGTCCGCATCAAAATCACCCCAAATTACAATCTTCTCTTTATTTCCAATCGCATTTGACAGCCTGTCTATTGCTTTTTGCATATCGCAAAAAACATAAGGGTCTGAAAGCTTTGTCAAAAGCGGATTTAAAAATTCCTCAACCTCTTTTTCACCCTTAACCCCGCGCGTTGCAAGAAGCCGTCCGATTAAGGATTCTTGATTTGTAATATCACAGTCCTTTATTATCCACTCTTTGTGCATGTTTTCCACCCCTCCGGTAATTAAATAATATCATGAAAATTGTTGCGGGCAATTTAACAGTTATACTTTACAAAATTTTACAAAAATGTTATAATACTCATGCTATTGTCCCACTAGGGTTTTCAGATTTTGCAATTTGGAAAAATGGAAATTAAATTTAAGTTTCAATTAAATTTTGCCGTAAGTGGGTATATAAATAGTAAGCATATAGTATAAGGAAGGACTTTTGAAATGTCGATTGACCCCATCGATAACAAAAAAACTGTCTCGTTAGACCAAGGCGCAGATTTGCCGGGATTTGATCTTGCAGATATTGATTTTGAAGCTATTGAACAAAGAGCCAGCATCTTTGTTAAAGACACCAAATTTGTGCCTGTTGATGAACAGGTTAAACTTGTAAGTGTTGAAAAAAACGGTATTATTTACGAAGATGACGGCAAAATGCAACTGGTAAACAGCCAAACAGAGCTTGCTGAAAACAAATTGGATGATGATTTTAATCTTTCAGGATTTTTCGGCGGTTTCTTAGGCAGAAAGAGCATGTTCAGCAACAAGAAAAATAATATCGGCTAATCTTTAAAAAAGATTTGAGGGAGGCTCCGTATTTTTAAAATCGGCGCTTAAGATTTGTTTTTTTATTTTAATATCAAAAAAACGATGACTTTAACCGGCCGTTATTTTGCGCATTCAAAACAAAAATGCTCAACTGCGGTTGCCCAACCGTCATTGTCTACGGTATCTGTTACAAAATCTGCGCATTCTCTTAGGGCTGGTGTCGAATTTCCCATCGCAATTTTAATCCCGCCTGCTTTTAAAAGTTCAATATCATTATCCTGATCACCAATAGAGAGAATTTCCTCTTGCTTTATTCCCCACAAATCCTGCAAAAATTTTACGGCATTCCCTTTTGTCGCATCCTTATTGGCAATTTCGCAAAAATACGGGGTTGATTTTACTGTGTACAAATCAGGAAACATTTTGCCTAAATCTTTGACCCAGCCGGTTACTCTGTCGGGATCGTCAAAATCTATCGCAAGAATTTTGTTTACGTTTTGAATTTTTAAAGTATCGAATTTGCAGATATGATAGTCTATAAATCTTGCATCAGTGTACTTTCTGATAGTTTCGGAATCTTTTTCAACATAAAGAACATCGTCCATATAAAGATTTATATGAATATCGTTTTCTCTTGCCCAGTCAATAATTTCTAAAGCTCTTTCACTGTTCATATCTTTTCTGTACAAAACTTTATCGGACTTATAAAATTCTTTAATCATCCCTCCTTGGTATGAAACAATAGGCTCCCTTATCCCGAGTTCTTTAGCTATACCGATTGCGGCACAATGCATTCTGCCTGTAACTAGAACAACTTTTATTCCGGCTTCCTGAACCTTTTTTATTGTGTCTTTCACGTAAGGGCTGTATTCATAACTCCATTTTAAAAGAGTTCCGTCAACATCAGTTGCAACCATTTTTATCATTATTCTATCCCTCTCATTACCGCACAAACTGTCTTTGCGTCAGTAACCTCGTTATTTTTAACCATTTTTACAAGTTCGTCAATAGTGTATTCGTATTCAACTAAGATTTCGCCCTCATCCGGATTTTCTCCGACAAACTCAAGGTCTGTCGCTTTATAAAGATACAACTTCTCATCGCTATACCCCGGAGATGTATAAATATAACCTAAATCCTTCCAGTTTTTAGCGATATAACCCGTTTCCTCCTGCAATTCTCTTTTGGCAGCTTCAAAAGGATCCTCTCCCTTTTCAAGTTTGCCCGCAGGAAGCTCTAAAAGCGCCTGCTTCAAAGGATATCGAAATTGCTTAACCATCAAAACCTTTTTAACACCGTCTTTTTCCCGAATTGCAAGAATTACAACCCCGCCTGAATGCTCTACAACTTCTCTATAAGAAGTTTTGCCCGTCGAAAGCTCAACTTCATCTTTATACACAGTTATAATCTTGCCGTCATATACAACTTTGCTGTCTAAAGTTTTTTCGATTAATTCCATACCCACCTTCTTTTCCAAAATTTTAGCATAAAAACATAAACTTTTTTAACCTAAGCTCTCGGATGAGATTCTGAGTAAACTTCCTTCAAATGCTGGGTTGAAACGTGGGTGTATATTTGGGTGTTAGAAATGCTTGCATGCCCGAGAAGCTCCTGTACAACCCTTAAATCCGCACCGTTTTCTATCAGGTGAGTCGCAAAACTGTGACGAAATACGTGGGGGGTAACTTTTTTAGGCAGCGCAATTTTTTCAACGGTTTCATTAATTACGTTTCGGATTGTCTTAGTTTGAAGCCTATAACCAGTATTGTTTATAAAAACCGGCGAACTTTCACTTACGTCTTCTAGCGGAAAACCTTTCGGGATTAAGGCTCTTGCGGTATTAATGTACCTTTCAAGATAAGATTTTGCCCTGTCTGTCACAAGAATAATTCTTTCCTTTGCGCCTTTACCGAAAACCCTTATTTCGTTATGTTCAAGATTTAAATCCCCGAAATTCAGCCCGCTTAATTCCGAAACACGCATACCTGTCGCCCAAAGAAGCTCTAAAATAGCACGGTTTCTAAAGCCGGATGGAGTCTCCATTTTCACATTATTTAAAATTTCTTCCACCTCATCCGGTGTCAAAAACTTTGGCAACGATTTCGGACGTTTGGGGGATGTAAGGTTCATCGCAGGATTTGAGTCAACTTTTCTTTCGCGGTAAAGATATTTATAAAATGTTCTTATTGACGCAATTTTTCTGGCAATGGTATTTTTTTTGTAATTAAACTTTTGTATGAAATGTAAGTATTCCCTAACTTTAGAAAAGTTCACATCCTCGCACGACTCCTCACCCATCCATAACAAAAAGTCTAAAACATCCGCACAGTATGCTTTTGCAGTATGTTTTGAAAAGTTTTTCTCTACAATTATGTACGATTTGAAGTCTTCCAAATCTTGTTTTGAACTTGAATTTAAACCCATCATTTGCCTTATTGCTTTTTTATAAAAGATATTATACAATAACATTAAAAGTTTTAGAATAGTTAGAGTCGTATTTTAAAAAAAAGTTGTAATGCAGGAGATAAGATGAATTGTAAAAAAGTATTAATTGCTTCAATGATTTTCGCAAATATCCTATGTGCATCCAATGCTTATGCTGCCCAGGAATTACAGGCGCAAGTCACAAAAGCCCAAAAAAGTTACACAAGTATAGAAAAACTGATTGAATACAATCACTATGATGAAGCTGATAAAAAAATCAGTGAACTTTTAAACAAAAAACCCGATGATATCGAGCTATTAGCCCTCAGATGTATTTCAAGAGCAAAACAGCATAAGCTTGCACCTGCTCAGGAAGAACTTGACAGGCTTATGCCCAAATACCCTAACAATGCTCAACTTCATTACGCACAGGGTATAGTTTATTTGATGAGAACAACTTCTTCTGACGTTACATACATCAGGGATACAAGAAATTTAATTGAAAATGCGATAAAAGAATTCGTAGCAGCCGTAAATGCTGACAGTAATTACTATCAAGCATACAACGCAATGGGTGTTGCAACTTTAAGACTCGGCAACAAAAAAGATGCCAGAGAACTTTTCCAAGTTGCTATGCAGATTAACCCCCAATATGCAACTGCTTATGATAACATGGGCAACCTTGAACTTATCGAAGGAAACCTGACTGAAGCTGAAGACTACTTTAACAAATCTCTAAAACTTAACTCACATAACCCGACAACAATGTACCACTTAGGACAAGTTGCGGTTCGCCAACGTGATTTCAACAAGGCTCTTACTTGGCTTAACCATTCAATTCACATGCATCCGATGTCATCACCTGCTTTGACATTACAGGGTGAATGCTATTTAATTCAAGGAAACCAAGCCGCTGCAATTAATTCGTTCAAAAAAGCGATTACGGTAAAACCTGAAAACTCACGTCCTTATGTAAACCTTGCAAATATTTACGAAAGACGTGCTGATGAAGAATTTGCAATGGAACAGTTAAAAACCGTTCTTACAATTAACCCGAATTACGTTGACGGTATTATGAGAGTTGCTGATATGTCGCTTCATACAAGAAAATATGAACAGGCGCTTGATTATTATACAAGACTGCTTGATGACAGCAAATACGGTGACCGTGCTATTATCGGACTTGCAAATACTTATTACGAAATGTCTAAAGATCGTGCCGATAGTGACAGCATGACAACCAATAAAGAATTATATCTTGCTTACGAATACATAAATAAAGCAATCGAAAGAACTCCGGATGATTTGGAACTTCACCTTGCAAAAATTAAACTTGCAAGATTAACTCACCAGCTTCCGATGTCAACAGAAAGCTTGAATTATATTGTTCAGTCAGCTTCAAACAGCCTTATGGACAGCGTAATCAAGGGTGAAGCTTACCTGACACTCGGCAGAGAAAAAGATGCTGTTTATACATTTGAAAATGCAATTAATTTTGCGGATGAAGTCGACGATCAATTATACTTGGCAGAAATTCTTGTACACAACAAACAATTCAGAACTGCCCGCTTAGCTTTGAAGAAAGTTCTAATGCAGGATCCTGATAACGTAATTGCTAAAAACAGCCTTGCATACATTGATCTTTGCGAAACTAAATCAAACGAATTCTTTGATGTTGCACAAAGACAATATACAGAAAAGAATTACGCATCAGCAATTGAATACTGCAACCGTGCGATTGACTTCTACCACAACAGCGGCCCGATTGCTAAGTTAAAAGCAATGGCTTACGAAGCTGAAGGCAACTATCAAGGTGCTATCAAATATTATAATCAGTACCTTGCATATACCCCGAATGCAACTGACAGAGAAGCAATTCTCAAGAAAATGAGTAAATTTCAATCAAAAATGTAATAATTTATAACGGGTTTCGTGAAGTTTTTGCGAAACCCGCTTAAAATAAAATCAGAAAAGAAATTATTAGGGATATTTAACCGGATTTAAGAACTAAGCTGGAATAGCTATGCAGACAAAGAAAAAATTTGACATCAGAAAGACATTTGAAGTATTTTTACGTGAACCTTTAAGCATATTAAAAGTAGGGTTGTTTCAGATTGTGCATCTTGAGACAAACATTTTTAACCAAAAAGCCGTAAATGTTGACTTTTTGGATGATAAAACTCAAATTACAGTTGTAAATAATGAAAAAATGTACAATTTATTTCAAACGGTTTTACTAAAAAGACGCCTAAAAGAGCAGCAGGAAAAGGCACTTTCTACAAGGTAATCAAATAAGGGCAAGTCGGAGGAAACATGAAATTTTTACAGGCTGAATTTATAATAAGTGCTGAAAAACTAAGTCAGTGTCCGGATTTTACGCTGCCCGAATATCCGCTTTTGGGGCGGTCAAATGTTGGGAAAAGCTCATTTATAAACGGGCTTGCGAATCGAAAGAACCTTGCAAAAACTTCAAACACCCCCGGGAAAACACGACTTATTAACTTTTTCAATTTTTCGGATAAATTTATGATAGCGGATTTACCGGGATATGGTTATGCAAAGGTATCGAAAGAAGCGCAAAACCGCTGGCAGAAATACTTGGAAGAATATCTTCTTAACCGAAAGCAAATAAAATCTTTAATCCAACTGATTGACGCACGCCATGATGTTCAGAAAAACGATTTGCAGATGAGAGAGTGGGTTAAGGCTTATAATCTTCCGATAGTCACGATTTTGACCAAAATGGATTACGTTCCAAAATCAAAAACCCTGAGTGTTGTTAAAAAAATCGAAAAAGAACTTGGCGAAATTGTCTTACCCTTCAGCGCCGTCGACAACAGGTATAATGAAAAAGTTTTTGATTTTCTTTTAAGAGAATGATAAATTTGCGTACAAATTTAATTTAGTATTTAGTTCCGACGTACCTTTCAATTTTAAATAGTCGTGAAATTTTATTAAAATAAAATTTTGCGACAATAACGGAATAAAAAAATGTAATTTTAAATAACTGCCCTTCACGGAGTGAGCAAGCATTGTTTTGTTTCACAACTTCAAAAGCGAGCTTTGTCTGAGTAGTAGGGTGCGTCGGAAACGACGCACCGCACTTAATTACAAAAATTATTTAAAAATTTACTTGCATTTTACGGTTTTGTCGGCAAGTTCGCTGTCCATTCTCAAAAATACAGGCTTAATATCTTCTTTTGAAATCAATTTACCTGTTTTAAGATTTTTCGTCGATAATTTATCAAGCTTAACCGATTTCAAATCAAACAATAATTGAGAAGCCATTCTTTGTGCGATATTCGGACAATACGGGTAAATAAGCGCCGAAACAACACACATAACCTCTAATACAGTTGTCAAAACCTGACCGCATTCAAGCATTTTTTCTTCCTTAGCCAAAGTCCAAGGCGCATTATCAGTTACGTACTTGTTAGTCATATCGACAAGCTGAATAATCTCATTTCCGGCCTCAGCGATTTCAAAATTGTCAAAGTGGCTTTTTACAAGATCAATTTTGTTTCTTGCAATCTGCAAAAGACTTAAAGACCCCGCAACAGCCTCATTTTCATTAACATCAAATTCAGGTTTAATTTCGCCGTCAAAGTATTTGACTAACATTGAAAGCGTACGATTTAAAAGGTTACCCATAGAGTTTGCAAGGTGAGCGTTAACTTTTTCTTTAAAATCATCATCGGAGTAGTTTCCGTCTTTTCCGCAGGGGGCAGAAACCGCCATATAATAACGGAAAGGATCCGGAATATCCAATTCAAAACTTTTCAAAACATCGGTTGGAGAAATTACATTACCTAAAGATTTAGACATTTTGCTCTCATCAATCGTAATCCAGCCGTGCGCAAAAATATGTTTCGGCAAAGGTAAATCAAGCGCCAATAAAAACGCAGGCCAGTAAATGCTGTGAAATTTCAAAATATCCTTACCTATTACGTGAATATCCGCAGGCCAGTATTTTTTGAAGTTTTCTGACGGATTTTCAGTGTCATAACCAAGAGCTGTAATGTAGTTTGAAAGCGCGTCAATCCAAACATAAATAGTTTGCTCAGGATCATCCAAAACATTAATCGCCCACTGAACATTGTCTTTTGAACGGGAAACCGAAATGTCCTGAATATCTTCCAATTGATTCAAAACTTCGTTTGCTCTGAATTGAGGAACTATAAAATCAGGATTTTCTTTAATATGCTTGATAATTGCATCTTTGTATTTTGTAAGCTTAAAGAAATAATTTTCCTCGCTGATGACCTCTGGCTTTTTAAGGTGGTCAGGGCAAAGTCCGTCTTCTGTCAAATCTTTTTCGTTCAAAAAGCTTTCGCAGCCTGAGCAGTAAAGCCCTTCGTATTTGTGTTTGTAGATATCACCTTGAGCCACAAGTTTTTTGAATATTTTCTGAACAATCGCTTCATGGTCATCGTCTGTTGTTCTTATAAACCTTGTATAATCAATATCAAGAGCTTTCCAGGCATCTTTAAATGATTGAGCATTTATATCACAAAGTTCTTTAGGAGAAATTTCTTTAGCAGCGGCTGTTTTTTGAATTTTAATTCCGTGTTCATCAGTTCCTGTCAAGAAAAACACGTCATCACATCGTTGAGAATAGTGTCTTGCAAGAATATCAGTCAAAATTTTCTCGTAAGCATGCCCGATATGCGGAGCCCCGTTTACGTAATCAATAGCCGTCGTTAAATAAAACTTTTCCATATATAAAAATCCCTCATTTAATCTTAATTTCTTTAAGAAAATTGTATCATAAAATAAATAAGTAAACAGGTTTCGGGGGTTTATTTAAGCATGTTTCTATAACTTTTAAGAAATTCGGGATTTTTTATGCTGTAATCACGGATAAAATTTGAGAATTTAACGAAATTCGCAAAAAATTCTTCGCTAACCACATGCTCAATTCTACAAGCATTTTCAGAAGCTTCAAGACTTGAAAGTCCCAAAATATTTTCAAAAAAATCACGCAGATTTTCGTGTTTTTCAATAATATTTTTTGCAAAAACCTCTCCCTCATTAGTTAATGTAATCTTTGCATAAGGTTCATAATTGATAAGCTTTCTTGCAGCAAGAAGATTTAAAGCCCCAGTCACCGAAGCTTTTTTAACATTTAAAGCTTCAGCGATGTCGGTTACTTTGGCATAACCTCTTTTAATAACCTGATTGCAAATTTCTTCTAAATAATCTTCCTGACTGCGTGAAAGTTTTTCTTCCATACCTTCTCCTTTTTAAAAGGCGTTAAACCTGATTGTTTTCATTTTCCAAACTTTTGGATTTTTTATTTTGTTTTTCAACAAGTTTCAAAAACTGCCTGTACCCCTCGCCCCAATCAGCCATGGCATCAAGGACTGATGCAAGACTATAACCGACATCCGTCAGGGTATAATCGACACGAGGCGGAACCTCTTTATACTCTTGCCTAACAACAAGCCCGTCTTCTTCCATCTGCCTTAAATTAGCCGTCAAAACTTTTTGCGAAATCCCACTCACAGCTTTCTTAAGCTCTCCAAAGCGCATAGTTCCCGCCAAAAGCTCTCTTAAAATTATAATTTTCCATCTCTTTCCTATCATTTTTAAAGTAGTTTCGACAGGGCATTTAGGCAGTTCTTTTAAAAGCATAGCAAGGGTTTCCCTTTAGTTACTAAAATATACTATTACTCTTAATGTACTATATAATTAAAAATAAGTCTATATTTTTAAGGTTTCTTCTTAAACAAATTTTTAAAGAAATCACCGATTTTGTTCCCGAAAGATTTTAAACAACTCGGCATTTTCCGCAATTTAGCCACACCCCAAACGATACCGGTAAGAGCTAATGCGCCGAACAAAACTTTTTTCCAAACCGGAGTTTTAACAATATTTTCTACTTTTTTATGATTATTATATTCATCACTTTTAGGCGGTTGAATTGCAAGCGGCGGAATATTATAAACAGGATACTGCGGACGCCCGACAAACCTTGCGGGAGTCCCGGTTACGTAAGCTGCCGCATCAAATCCGACAATTCCGGCATCTGAGAGCATATCTACACTTGAAACCCAGTCATAATTCATAACATTACCTAAATTACTACCTTAAATATATAAAGTATTTTTTTGCAAAATTATTGCATGGTTTTTCAAAATTTTATTAATTTTTGTTAATCTAAGCCGCAAGTATAACCATAATGCAACTATTGACAAAAAATCTTTTTTATAATATTGTTAGTCATGCCTAACAAATATCGAGAAAATTATGCAAATAAAAACAATAGCAAAATACATTGACCAACCCTCTGTGATATCAAAATTACATTCCAAAATGCCTCTTTGCCTAACATCAGTTGCCTCAGGGGTTTGGGGATACGAAACATTTGGCAAAAACAATAAAGACAAAAATAAATTTCAACAAGGATTAAAAAACGCAATCACAATATCTTCAGCAGCCACAGCAGCATACGTTGGCGCAAAAGGGTTTAAAATTAAAAACAAAACTATTTTTGAAGGTCTTTTAAAAAGTCCGACCACACAGGAAGTATTAAATAATCAATCAAAAATAATTACAGAATATTTATCAAGCGGAATTTTAAAGGACAAAGTTCTTATAAAGACCTTAAACAAAGCCAAAAATAGAATTTTCAACTTAAAAGAAACAGAAACAATATTACAAAGATTGCCGCAGGATAAAATTTCACAAGAATTTTTATCTAAAATTTTTCCGGAGCCTGAAAATCTAAATTCAAAAGAAATTTTTAAAGAGATAAAACGGCTTTCACTAATAGGCTTAATTCCTGTCGCAGGCGGTATTGCAGGGGGAGTAACCGCAGATATTATAACAGGCACGAACACTAAAAAAAGTTTTTCGAATAAAATTAAAGAAGGAACCTATCAATATCTTGCAAACATTTTTTTGTGTAATGTTGGCGCTGGAGCGTCACTTTATACTGCGGAAAAACTTGTAAAAGCAAACTTAATCAAGCCTCTAAGTCCGGTCAAAAAACTTGGTGTAATTTTTAGCGGAATATTTCTCACAGGGATTTTAGGTGGAAGTTTAATAGCAAATTATATTTCTAAAAAATGCATAGACCCTATTTTAGGGCAAAAATGTGATAAGAATAAAAAAATTTACAGTGAAAGAAAACCGGAAGCCTTGGACATAGCGCTTCACGCAGATGATATCGCAACAGCAGGAGTTTTATCAGGCTTCAAATGGATAGAGCCGGCACTTCCTGTTATGTATTTTATATCGGGTTACCGTGCAGGAATCGGATACCGTAACAATATTAAATAAAAATAGAAAAAAAAATATTTTTGATGTTTAATATTTAAGTACCCCATAATGCGATTGACGCATTTATAAAATCTAAGGAGAAAATATTATGCAAATACAATCGGTAAAAAATACCCCATCATTTCAAGCGAACCGTTTACGCACAGCAATGAAACTTACTGAAAATACAGGCAAACATCAATCTGCTATTGATATCTATTCAATTAACAGTTCTGACAGCGGATTAATTGACAAACTTTTATTAAAACTTGACTTAAAAGAAAGAACTGACAGCTTTGCAATAAAAGAAAAGCCAAATGTAAATGAGACAATTCGCAATATTTTAACGAAAGCCAAAATGTTAAAAGAAGATTCAAGTGACGGAGTATATCTTGCAGTCCAAAACGGGAAAAGAGTCACAGGATTTTTGGACTACACAAACAGCGGAATACCTTTATTAAAAAACCTTGTTGTCTGGAAAGGAAAAGAACAAGATAATACCCGTTTGAATTTATTTACGGAATTTTTAAAAGGGGTAGGGATTAAAAGCAGCGAAAGCATCACAAGCTACTCGGAGGAAAAAAGCAGAGGAAATAAATGGCTTCAAACACAAGGTTTTGAAATTCCGCAGCAATATAAATTTGCACGTCAAAGACTTGTAATGCCGCAAGAAAATGTCAGTGAAAATGCGGCAAAATGCGAACAAAAATTAGGAACTAACGGCTTTGAAGTTACACAATACTCCGAACCTCAAATGATTGAATTGACTAATCTTGAATTATAAATTAAGATTATCAAAAAGGAGAAAAAGCCATGTCAGGAATTTTGAATATTCAGATAAATCCTGTTTTAGGAGATAAGGAAAAAAATCTTGAAACAGTTAAAGGGTTCGTTGAAAAATATTCAGATAAAAAGCCTGATTTGGTGGTTCTTCCTGAATTTTTCAGCACAGGAATTGATGATAATACAATGATAAATTCCCCCGAAGATGAAAACGGGGGAATTGTCGTAAAAAATTTATCGGAAACGGCAAAAAAATTTGACACAAATATTGTCTGCGGTTCTGTAATCGAAAAAGAAGGCGACAAGCTTTACAACACTTGTTTTGTAGTTGACAGGACAGGACAGATAGTCGGCAAATACAGAAAAATTCATCTTTTTCAATTTTTCGGCGGAAACGAAAACTCTTACACAACTCCGGGAAACCTCCCGCCTAGCGTTGTCGAGCTTGATTTTGCAAAAGTCGGTGTAAGTATATGTTTTGATATCAAATACCCAATGCTTTACAAAACCCTTATCAAAATGGGAGCGGAAATTATCGTTTCTCCAAGCGCTTGGATAAAATTAAAATCACTTACCAACAAAAAGAAGGAAGAAGCGGCGCTTTGCTGGAAAAGCTTGAATATTGCAAGAGCCGCCGAAAGCCTCGTTTATTTTGTCACCTCAAACCTTGCAGGAGATATGAACAGCTCGCTTTATTCAATCGGAAACTCAATGATTACAAACCCTCTTGGAGTTGTTGAATCATTTCAGGGAAGCGAACAAGGTGCAGATTTTAGAGAAATTAATCTAAAACTCGTCAGAGAACTTAAAATGACAGTTCCTGTTGCATTCATTGACTAAAAGATGAAACTTTAAAATTTATTGTTTAAGATATTCTTCAATATAAGATTTCGGATTGCGCAAGATAAATTCGACATCCTCAGGATCCTGAATATACCTGTAAACTATTTCTTTATCGGAATTTTCTTTTTCAATAATCAAATGACCGTAATCCGCCATTCTGCCCAAAAAACTTCTTCTGATACGCACAAGATGGATTTTATTAAGCGGAACACAAATATCTTCCACAGAAAAAACACCCTGTCTTATATGTAAATTTTGAGTAGTAACAACACTTCTGTCAGAATAATACCTCAAAATCGGATAAACTATCGGCATTAAAACAACCAGCGCAATTAAAAATCCTAAAATACTTGGAATATTTACGTAAAAAATCCAAAAATAAGCAATGAATACAGGTGAAAACACACACGGCCAAAAAAGTGCCATATAATGCTTTTTAATTTCATAAACGACAATTTCTTCATCTTCATCAACCGCTTGCGGCTGAATTTCCTCTTGTTTTTCTTCAACAACAGGTGCCGGAGTTATGGGAGAATAATCCGCATAATCCGTTTTTTGAAAAGGAACATCACTATTTGAATAGATATTATTTTCCGTATAACTTTCAACTCTGTCATTGCGTAAATCATGCCCGCAATATTTACAGAAATTGTCGTAATCATTTATTCTTTTACCGCAATTTGGACAAAACATTACTTCTAAATCCTTTTCTCGAAAATTATTTTATCATATAATAAAGGCACGGTCAATTAGTACAGTATAAAAGGCAATTAGATTATGACGATTACGGCAGATATAACAAAAGAAAAATTACTTGAATTATATAACGAAAATTTGGACACCCTTCTTGAAGAGTCCGCAAAATATATGAAAGATAAAATAGAATTTTGTTCACTTGTAAATGCAAGAAACGGAAAATGTTCACAGAATTGCAAATATTGCGCACAAAGTTCACATTATAATACAGACGTTGAAAGTTACCCGCTGATAAACTCCGAAGAAGTAAAAAAAGCGGTTTCAGAGGCAAAAGAAAACCACGTGAACCGTTTTGCTATCGTAACTTCAGGCAAATCTCCGGATGAAAGTGATTTTGAGGGGATTTTGGATTTAATCAAGGAAGTAAACAAAGTTGACGGAATCAAAAGCTGCGCTTCGATAGGAATTTTAACCGAAGAACAGGCTAAAAAGCTTTCCGAAGCGGGTCTTGTAAGATTTCACCACAATATAAATACCAGCAGCTCATACTATGGCGAAGTTTGCACAACCCACAGCTGGCAGGACAGGCTAAACACCTGCAAACTTGTAAAAAAATACGGAATGGAATTATGCTGCGGAGTAATTCTCGGGATGGGCGAAACTGTTG
>CALUTL010000012.1 GCA_944323655.1 Candidatus Gastranaerophilales bacterium
TCGGTGGTACTGTTTCTTACTATTATTATACGCTATTTCTCGTCAAAAATCAACCATTTGTTGTGACAGAGCCAAATTTTTAAAAGGACCTTCAATATATGAGGATTTATTTGTAAAATCTTTAAACCGTGACTACCGTTCCATTTCTTTAGAGCTTAATAAAGCAGCAAAACAAGTCCGAAAAATGCTTCACAAATAAGAATTACAAACCGCCTTGCAAACGTGATAAGGGTTCTTTCCATTCCGGCGGAAGAAACATCAAATTTGGATTTCCCCACATTCTCAGAGGAGAATTGCCGGAAAAAGTATTTTCTTCACGCATATGAATAACGTTTTTATAAAAAGGTTTAGATTCATTTTTGTAGATAAGTTTAATATTACCGAAGCATTCAGCTTCGTCACTACGTCTTTGAGCTATCTGCAAAAGTCTTGTGCCGATATCCTTATAATAAACAAGTTTTCTGTTATGGTAAGGAGTTCCGGGTGTTGAATAATTTCTCAAATTATCAACAAACACGTGACTAGGGTTGGTTTTATGTTCGAAAGTGTCATAATTAACAATTTTTTTAATCTTAATCTGAGCTTCCCCAATCAAGTTACTGAAATCGTCCATAATTTTATATTCTTCACAATCACAGCCTTTACCTTTAAAAACATTTAAAAAAGCTTCGCCACCTTCAGCAAGTCTTACTCTGATTTTGCCGATGTAACCGTCAGCACACATGCCGATATTAGTGTGAGTAAGAGTTTGGATTCCGCAAAAACTCGGATTTTGTTTTTTCGATTTGACATTTTGAATATTAAAATTATTTTTTACATAAGGGTTAAAAGTCAGATTATTTATCATAATTAAGAGTCCTTCCTGAATGTTTAAAGAGCAGAAATTTGAAATATTGCCATCTGAATAGAAAAAATTAACATTCCTTAAAAAAGTTGTTGAACAGCGTTCAATTTAAGTGTATTATGAAAGAGTAAAGGATTATTAATAGGAGAAGAGTATGAAAAATATAATGCGTTTAATGTTATCATCTCTTGCTGTAATTATATCAGCAGGGTGTGCATTTGCATTTCCTGACGTAAGCTCAGACCATTGGGCAGCAAAACAGATTACAGAACTAAGCGAACGCGGAATTATCGTCGGCTACCCAAGCGGAGTATTTATGCCGGACGAAAACGTAACAAGAGCTGAATTTGCGAGTATGGCAATAAAGGCTTTAGGACAAGAAGATATAAGTGTCGCACAACCTGTAAAATTTACTGATATAACTCCTGATTACTGGGGTTACGGCGCAATACAAAAAGCACTTTATTTTGACTTAATAAAATATGACGCAGCTTCCCAAACTTTCAGACCTGATGACAGCGTATCAAGAGCAGAATCTATAACAATGGCAGTTAACGCTCTAACAACTCAAAATATTTCAGATGTTAAAGCCCTTGAGGTTTTAAAAGATTATAGTGATTTAAACCAGATCCCGACAAGCTTCATAATTCCTGCAGGTAAAGCTGAAATTTTGAATATGCTTGTCACAATCCCTTCTGAAAATTCAAAAAGAATTGAAGCAACACGCCCTGCAACAAGAGCAGAGGCAGCTGCAATTTTATACAGAATGATAGAAGAAGCACGACTTAATCCGAATGCAAAACTTGCACAAGCGATGAGCAAAAAGAAAGGTGAAGGCTTTATAATAGAAGGTGCAACAGTACAAGGTTCAATCGGAACAATTCCTGCAGGCGCAACTTTCCCTGTAAATCTTAAGCAAGCAGCAAGTTCACAGAAAAACGCTTCCGGTGACCTTTATGAAGCCATTATCCCAGTAAACCTTGTAACAAAAGAAAATTACATACTTTTATACAAAGATTCAAATCTAAAAGGACAGCTTCTTGATGTAAGAAAAGGTAAATGGTTTGTAAGAAATGGTGTACTTGTTTTAGATAACAGCATTATCGTAACTCCAAACGATCAAACCGCAGGATTTAACGGCGTTGTAGACGTAAAAAAGAACAGAAACTGGTTTATGAAATTTGTAAGAGCTGTATTCAAAGGAGAAAAACTTGAAGCTTATCCATATCTGCCGGTTGAAATGAAGCTTCTAAAACCGATTAAAATTGATCTTACTAACGGTTGGATTATCGAATAAAAATCTTTAAATCTTGACTTAAAAAGCCTCCTTATATCCGGAGGCTTTTTAGTTTTGTTTTTCCTTTATAAATCCTGTTTGTATAATATTTTTACCGAATTTACTTTCTAATTTATCAATGCTTTTTGCAAGCCTTTCGGATTTTTCAATACTTTCATTATCCGCAAACAAAAACATCTGCTCTCCGTCAGATGACATAAAATCATCTAAAATAATCCCCGAACTTCTATAAACGATATTCGGATTGTAGATTTTTTCAAGAAGTTGAAATGCAATATCAGAAATTTCCCACTCATAGCAAGTCGAATGAGGGATCGTAATCTTTTCATAATAAACTTTAAATTCAACCTTTGTTCTAAGCATTACAGCAATCCCGGAGCACTTCAGGTTAAGTTTTCTCAATCTTTTACAAGCTGTATGAATATGATAATTAAGCTGATTTTTAATAAAATTCAAATCGGAAGTAAAAATTCCAAACGCACTTGTATTCTGAATTGACTTTGGCGGCTTGAAAGTATCATCAACCCTTGAAACAGTCTGACCTAAAAGCTCGTGCTTCATCTCCAAGCCTCTTATTCCAATTTGTTTGTCAAGCCAAGCATCACTTTTCTGAACAAGTTCATATGCTGTTAAAACTCCGTTTTGCCTGAATAATCTGGAAAGATTTCTGCCGATTCCCCAAATTTCATCAATCGCCGTATTTTTCAAAAGATTTTCAATTTTAGATGCGCCCACAACAAAAATTCCGCCGTCTATATTTTTGGCTTTATCTGAAGCTAGTTTTGCAAGAGATTTTGAAGTGCTGACACCAATTGAAACAGGAATGTCAACTTTATCCAAAATTTCCTGCCGAATCATCTTGGCTATTTCAAAATAATTACGCTTATAAAGCCTCTGTAGCCCCGTTAATTCCACAAAAGCCTCATCAATTGAATACTCCTCAACTTTCGGGCTAAACGATTTTAAAACAGACATAACCTGTTCCGAAATTTCTCCGTACAACCCGTGAGATGCCGTAATTAAAACAGATTTTTCCTTCATATCCTTGGTCATTTTAAAAGTCGGAATCCCCATCGGAATGCCAAGTTTTTTAGCCTCTCTTGACCTAGAAATTACACACTCACCGTGTCCAGACAAAACACATACAGCCTTCCCTTTAAGCTCAGGATTAACCTTCTGCTCGCAAGACACAAAAAACGAATCACAGTCAACTAATGCAATAACTGATTTTTTCATATCAATATCATCATCTGCATTTTTTAAAATTTCAAACCCGTTTTCCATAAAAATATTATACGATAAGATTTTAAAAGACCGAAATTAACCCAAAACAAATATTACTAAAGTCGTAATATATATTAATACAATATTTGATTTTAAAAATTTTTGGTTGTAAACTGTTTCTTAATGGAACAGGCCGGGTCGGAATGAAAAAACTTACCGGCTGGTAAAACGGAGAAGTCAGTCTGAGAAATTTAACCCCGTTTTCTCGGATACAAATTCAGACTGGAAGAACCGGTAAAAATACAAATTAAGGAGAATTTGAAATGACACCAAAAAACTTTTTATTTACTTCTGAATCAGTAACAGAAGGCCACCCCGACAAAGTATGCGATCAGATTTCTGATGCAATTCTGGATGAATTTTTAACAAAATACCCACAATCGAGAGTTGCTGCAGAAACAACGGTAACAACCGGTATGGCGCTTGTATGCGGTGAAATTACTGCAGACTGCTATGTTGATATCCCGTCAGTTGTAAGAAATACAATTAAGAATATCGGTTATGTAGGCAGAGAAGGCGGCGGATTTGATTACAAAACCTGCGCAGTATTAACAAGTATTGATGAACAGTCTTGTGATATTGCAGGAGGCGTAAACAAAGCGCTTGAATCTCGTTCAAACAACGCTGCAACTTCAATTTCTGAAACCGAAGACATCGGCGCAGGAGATCAAGGTATAATGTTTGGGTATGCTTGCAACGAAACGCCTGAATTAATGCCTTTGCCAATCAGTTTAGCGCATAAATTATCATACAGATTAGCGCAGGTAAGAAAGCAAGGTATTTTAAATTATCTTAGACCTGACGGCAAATCACAGGTTACTGTTGAATACGTTGACGGCAAACCTTCAAGAATACATACAGTTTTAATTTCAACTCAACACGACCCTGAAATTAACGGAATTTCAGATAATGAAAAAGTTCAGGAAATCATAAAAAGAGATATTACAGCATTTGTAATTGACGAAGTTTTCGCACACGAAGAAATCAAACTTGACAGCGAAACCAAAATTCTTGTAAACCCGTCAGGAAGATTTGTAGTTGGCGGTCCTCAGGGAGATGCTGGTTTGACCGGACGTAAAATCATCGTCGACACATACGGCGGATATTCTCGCCACGGCGGCGGCGCTTTCTCCGGAAAAGATCCGACAAAAGTTGACAGATCTGCGGCTTACGCTGCAAGATACGTTGCGAAAAACGTTGTTGCATCAGGACTTGCTGAAAAATGCGAAATCGAACTTGCTTACGCAATCGGTGTTGCTGAACCTGTATCAATTATGGTTGATACTTTCGGAACAGGCAAAATTTCTGATGATGAGATTTCTAAACTTGTTTCAAAACACTTTGATTTAAGACCGGCTGCAATTATTAAGAAATTCGATTTACGCGGACTTCCTGCCAAAAACGGCGGTAAATTCTACCAGTTATTAGCGGCTTACGGACATATGGGAAGAACAGACTTCTTTGTTCCGTGGGAGCAAACAGACAAGGCTGACGATTTAAAATCAGAAGTTTGCGCGTGCGGATGCGCGCTTAAATAAATATCAACAAAAATCAAACTAAAAGGAGAATTTAATTAAAATTCTCCTTTTTTATTTCTTTATTTTAAATTGAATTAAAAAATCGGCAAAAAAAATTATTTACGAATTTTACAATACTCAAAAGGAGAAAATTTATGATAAATAAAATCGGCCCTTCATTTGGTTCAAAAGTTTATCTTGCAGACGACGATTACTGCGGAACTTACAGCTATAATATGGCATCAAACGAAAATGATTTTGATAAAAAAACTCTAAAACAAGCAATTAAAAAGCTTGAAAACAACGGAAATAATGATATAGTAACAATTAAAACACTTACCAAAGAACCTGATGACCAAGATGATTTGTTTTTAATTCAAGTAAAAGAAATGAGAGGGGATTCGGCATACGTTGGATTTGAAACATCTCAAAATTATTCAACAAAAGCAATCCTTGACACTTATAAAAAAGCAAAAGAAGATATGGTAGAAGCTGCAAAAGGTGAATTGGCAGATTACGTAATTTAAGGAAACAAATGAAAATAATTACAAATTACACTTTTGAAAAAAAACGAAAATATTCTGCCCCTGATTTTACCGCCAAAATACAATCGGGATATTTGTTAGATGCAATAATTCACAGTTCGATAGTTAATAATGAAAATTACAATTCAATCAGATTATCGCAGCTGGCAGACGTAACGGATATTCCAGTGGCAAAAATGAAAAAAAAGTTAAAAAATCCTGAAAGTTTAAAAATTTTTAATGATGTCTTTGGTGAAATAATAAAAAAGGAGTATCCTGATATCGCAAATGCTGCATTTCAATATGAAAAAGATTTAACAGAAATTTTTCATGAAAACAATCCCAAATTACTTTCTGATATTAATAAAGTCTTAAATAAATTCTACAAAAAATTAGGAGATGAAGTTGATATTAATTTAGATGACGGAATTAAACGATTTTTTAATAAATATATTGATATGTTTTAATTAAAACAAAAACTCCCTTATAAAAGGGAGTTTTTATTCTTAAAAGAATTTTAATTCTATGATTTATGAGCAGTACTTTTCAAATGAAGTTCTCTTAACTGTTGCAGAGAAGCTTCACCCGGCGCATCGCTCATAAGGTCTTTAGCACCTGAGTTTTTCGGGAATGCGATAACATCACGAATACTTTCAGTTCTGCACAATAATGCAACAAGCCTGTCAAGACCGATTGCAAGACCGGCATGAGGAGGAGTTCCGTATTGAAGAGCATTTACCATAAATCCGAATTTTTCAACAGCTTCTTCTTCAGTAAGTCCAAGAGCTTTAAAGATTTTCTTTTGAACTTCAGAAGAGTGGATTCTGACAGATCCGCCGCCAAGTTCTGTACCGTTATAAACGATATCGTAAGCAACAGATTTTACATTTCCCAAATCTCCGCTGTCTAATTTATCCAAATCTTCAAGACAAGGAGAAGTGAACGGGTGGTGCATTGCCATAAATCTGCCTTCTTCATCACTCCATTCAAACATCGGGAAATCTACAACCCAAAGAAGATTGTGTTTTGACTCATCAATCAAATCAAGACGTTTTCCGAAGTACAGTCTTAATCTTCCCATAATATCGTAAACAAGTTTCGGCTTGTCAGCAACAAAGAAAATTATATCGCCAGCTTCAGCCTGCGCTCTTTCTTGAATTTGTTTTGCTTGATCTTCAGTTACGAATTTCAATACAGGAGATTTAGCAGTTCCGTCTTCGTTGTAAATGATATTAGCCAAAGCCTTAGCACCGAATGATACCGCAAGTTTTGTAATATCATCAATATCTTTTCTTGAGAATTTAGCGCCGCCCGGAATTCTTATACCTCTTACGATACCGCCGTTTTGAAGAGTATTTTTAACAATTTCAAAATTAGATTCCAAAATGATATCACCGATATCAAAAAGTTCCAAACCGAAACGTGTATCAGGCTTATCTGAACCGTATCTGTCCATAGCTTCCTGCCAAGGCATTTGAATGAACGGAGGTTTAACTTCAACTCCAGCTGCTTTAAAAGTTTCAACAATCAAGCCTTCTACGCATTTGATAACATCCTGTTGTTCTACAAAAGACATTTCAAGGTCGATTTGAGTGAACTCAGGTTGTCTATCCGCACGCAAATCTTCATCTCTAAAGCATTTTGCAATCTGGTAATATCTTTCGATACCGCCAACCATTAACAACTGCTTAAAAATTTGCGGAGATTGAGGAAGTGCGTAGAATTTACCTTCCTGAACACGTGACGGCACAAGATAATCTCTGGCGCCTTCGGGTGTTGTTTTAATCAAAATCGGAGTTTCAACTTCCAAGAAATCTTCGCCGTTCAGGTAGCTTCTTGCAGCCTGGCAAATTTTATGACGCAAAGTCAAATTATGTAACATACTTTCGCGTCTGATGTCTAAATATCTGTATTTTAATCTTACGTCTTCTGATACATTTTCATCATCAAGAACAAAAGGTAATGTTTTAGCTTCAGAAAGAATTTCAACACTTTCAGGATACATTTCAACCTGTCCTGTTGCGTATTTTTCGTTATAAGTTTCTTCCGGTCTTCTTGTAACTTTACCTTTTACGCAGATTACATATTCTGATCTTAATTTTTCAAATACTTTGTGAACCTGAGGGTTAATTTGAGGGTTTGCAACAAGCTGGAAAAAACCAGTTCTGTCTCTCAATTCCACAAATAAAATTCCGCCCAAATCACGGATAGTTGATGCCCAGCCTGAGAGAGTAACTTCTTCATTTAAGTTGTCTAAATTAAGCTCTCCGCAGTTGTGGTTTTTAAGTTTTGTTGTTATCATCTTAATTTCCTTACTTTGTTTAAACGTCTATTAATATCATAGCAAAAACATAAAAAAATGAACGAAAATTTTGAATTTTTATAACATTTTTGAGTAAAAAACGCAAAAATTTTTATTTATATGATTTAATGATATGACAGCTGTATTCAAAACTTTTTTAGATAAAAATAATTGTAAAGATATAAAAATGAACGGGCTTGAACTTTTGGAAAATGTTATTATGGGTGACAATGCTTTTGATGTTTATTACGGTCTTGCAGATTTAGTAAAATTTGCCCAAAAACAAACCGATAACAAAAATATAACACTCTCCTTTGATAGAGATGGAGCTTTGTATGCAACTGTAAACTATAAAGGAAAAGAACTTGAAGAAAAAGATTTTTATAAAGCTGTTCCAAGCGCAAAAAGTTACGACGACCTTGATCCAATAACAACAAATTCTGATGGTGAATATTCTTCAATAAGACTGCGATTAAAAACCCTTGATAGTTTTATGGTAATATAATCCTATGATTACATTCGATAGTTTGACCTTAAAAGCGTGGATTGAAGAAAATCGAGAATTTCTGACAGGTGCAAGAATCCAAAAAATTCAGCAGCCGACAAGAAAGGATTTTGTATTCACTATCCGCCAGAAAGGAGACAGCAGAAAACTTTATATAAATATCAATCCGCAATTTCATCACGTCTGCTTTATGAGCAAAGAAAACGAAGCAAAAAGGCTTATTGAAATTCCGCAAAAGCCCCCGATGTTTTGCATGCTTCTTAGAAAATATTTTGAAAATGCCGTGATTGCCCAAGTTAACCAGCCGCCTTACGAAAGAATCTTGGAATTTTACATCGAAACTTTTAATGAGCTTTCAGAGAAAATTTACCTTTGTCTTGCAATCGAACTGATGGGAAAACATTCAAACGTAATTTTGTACAACCACGACACAAATATAATTCTTGGATGCGCGCATAATGTCGGTACAGAAAAAAGCAGAGAACGAGAAATGGCTGGAACCCTTCCGTATATTTATCCGCCAAAACAATTCAAAAATGATATCTTAACCTACAACGGCGAAATTGATTATAAAACTTTATCAAAAGATTTTTTCTGGTTCTCAAAGGCTTTCTCCTCTCAAGTAAAAAATTGCACTTTAACAGAACTAAGAGATTTTGTACAGCTTAAAAACTTGTCGCCCGCAATCGGGAAAGATTACAGAGAATATTCGCTTTTTTCAAAACTTCTTCCGGAATTTATCCTGCAAAAATCTGTGAACGAAATGCTTGATAATTATTACTCTTTTTACCAAGCAGAAGATAAGTTTAAAAACTTGGAATCGCACCTTTTGTCACTTGCAGTTGCAAAACTTAAAAAACACAAAAACTCCATCGAAAAAATGCAAGCCCAGCTTTTGGAGATAGAAAACTCAAATCAATACAGGCTTTACGGCGATTTGATTATGGCAAATCTTTACAACCTTAAAGATTTTACCTCAACAATTGAAGTTTTTGACTACGAAAATAACCAAAACATAACTATTGAACTTGACGATACAAAAACATTAAAAGATAATGCCAATAATTTCTACAAGCTTTACAACAAGTCAAAAACAAAAAAATCCAAGCTTTCCGAACTTATCGAAGAAGCCAGAAATAACATAAAATATTTAAACGAAGTAATTTACACAATTGAAAGCTCCGAAGAAATTGAAAATTTAATAGAAATAAAAGATGAGCTTGAACCGGAAAACACAGTAAAAGAAAAACACAAAAAAGCCATGTTACCGGAAGAAATTGAGCTTGAGGGGTTTAAAGTTTATATCGGCAAGAACAACCGCCAAAACGATTACATTGTTTCAAAGCTCGCAAAAGATGAGGACTACTGGTTCCACACAAAAGACTGCGCAGGTTCTCATGTACTTTTAAAATGCCAATCGCCGACAGACAAACTTTTACTTGAATGCGCAAAAATTGCAAAAAAATATTCTTCAGCCTCCGCCTCATCAAAAGTCGGAATCATTTACACCAAACGCAAAAATTTAAGGAAACCGCCTGCCGCAAATTTAGGCTACGTAACTTACAAAAACGAAAAAGAAATAATCATTGATTAATCACAGTGATAAGAAACGCTTATTTCCAAAGAATCTTCATTAACTTTCACAACCGCCCATCTTAAAGGTATAATACCTTTTGAACGAAGGATATTTATAATTTCATTGTTATCTGTAGTAAAAGGAATTTTTATAATATCAGATTTAATCATAATTTTCCTAATAATTATTCAACCCCAAATCGGTTAAAAACGTAACTTAAAAGCAAATTCAAAAAATGTGAGCAAAGTTTGATCCCAAACTGGTACAAGTTCCAATCGGCTATAAGCCGATAAAGGGACTTTGCTTAGCCGTGGGTGAGGATGGGATATCCGAACCTTACGGATAAGTATGCCGCAGGCTAACCCTGTTTTTGCGAACAGGCATGAGCAAAAACTGGTACAAGTTCCAATCGGCTATAAGCCGATAAAGGGACTTTGCTTAGCCGTGGGTGAGGATGGGATATCCGAACCTTACGGATAAGTATGCCGCAGGCTAACCCTGTTTTTGCGAACAGGCATGAGCAAAAACTGGTACAAGTTCCAATCGGCAATCAGCCGATAAAGGGACTTGAACCCTTGACCTACTCATTACGAATGAGTTGCTCTACCAACTGAGCTATATCGGCTTGCCTATTAAATTTTCAAATCTCACAAAATCAGCCGCAAAAGCGACATGACATATTTATTCTACTCCACAGTAACCGATTTTGCAAGGTTTCTTGGCTGATCGACGTCTTTGCCTAAAAATTCCGCTATATAATAAGCCAAAAGCTGCAACGGAACAATTGCCACAAGCGGAGAAAATACTTCTTCGACATCCGGAACTCTTATTATATTTTCAAACAAATCATCAAGCTTTTCGTCTTTTGAATTTGTAAGTGCAATCATTCTGGCATTACGTGCTTTTGCTTCTTCACTGTTTGAAAGAAGTTTTTCAAAAACACAACCCTTCATCAATATTGATAATACCGGCATGGTTTCATCCAACATCGCAATCGGCCCGTGCTTAAGTTCACCTGCTGGATATCCGGTTGCATTTATGTAGCTGATTTCTTTAAGCTTCAGGGCCCCTTCAAGTGCTGTCGGATAATTTATACCTCTTGCAACAAAAATAAAATCTTTAGTTGAGGAATAAACTTTTGCGCATTTTTGAATACTATCGGTATTGGCTAAAATCTGCTCAATTTTCTGCGGAAGAAACATCAATTCAGTTTTCAGTTCCGTTAATTCGGCTTTAGGAGTGCTTTCCTTAATTTCAGCCATATAAAGCGCTAAAAGATAAAATGCCATCAATTGAGCAGTATAAGATTTAGTCGCCGCAACAGAAACTTCAATTCCGGCATTAACCGGCACAAGACTGTCAGCCTCACGAGCCATAGCACTATCAGGACGGTTCGTAATTATAAGAATATGAGATCCCTTAGCTTTTGCCTGCTTAATCGCCGTTAAAGTGTCTGCGGTTTCGCCTGACTGTGAAACTCCGATTACAAGAGTATGTTCATCCGTTACGTTACGGCGGTAAATGTATTCACTTGAAGCCTCTACGTCAACCGCAATTCCGCAATAATTCTCTATCACATATTTACCAATCATCGCAGCATGAAGTGAAGTTCCGCAAGCAATAATCTGAATTCTGTTTAATTTTTTCAAAGTTTCTTTGGTCAGTTTAACTTCATTCAAAATAATATCTTCATCAGGCGCATGAAGCTTTCCGACAAGAATATTTCTTATAACATCCGGTTGTTCATGGATTTCTTTTAGCATATAGTGCTTATAACCCATTTTGCTTAATGCAACAGGCTCCCAAGGAAGAAGCTCTATTTTAGGCTTAATTTCATGCCCGTCAATGTCTGTTAATACCATTTTTTCAGGAGTTAAAACAGCCACCTGATTGTCGCTTAAATACATTGCTTTTTTAGTATGCTTAATAATTGCAGGAACATCAGATGCCGCAAAAAATTCTCCATCTCCGATTCCGACAAGCAAAGGTGCATTACGTTTTGTAAGTACAAGAGTATTTTTGCAATCATTATGCATTACGCAAAGAGCATAAGCACCTTCAATTTCTTTTGTAGCTTCTCTGACCGCTTTTGCGAGATCCTTTGTTTGTGCGTATTTTTGAGCAACCAAGTGTGCCACAACTTCCGTATCGGTTTGAGAGCGAAATACACAGCCTTTTCTTGTCAAATCTTCTCTTAACTCTTTATAATTTTCTATAATTCCGTTATGTACAATAACAAGATTACCGCAATTACAAGTGTGAGGATGTGCGTTAATAACAGTCGGCGCCCCGTGTGTCGCCCAGCGGATATGACCGATTCCCATTGTTGATTTTTCAAATTCGCCTCTATGATGCTGAAGCTCATCTCTTAAATTATTCAACTTACCGATTGCTTTATATACATTGATTTTATCATCGCACATAACCGCAACGCCTGATGAATCGTAACCTCTGTACTCAAGCTGTTCCAACCCGTCAACAAGAATATCCATTACGGATTTATAACCTACATATCCTACTATTCCGCACATATTTGTTCTCTCCAAAAAAATATCGTCTGTAAAATTAATTATAACATCAAAATTATGTTTTTTAATTACGTTTATAAAAGTTTTACATCAAAATTTAACAGTAATGTAAAATAGAAAATTAATGTAAACAAGCACTTATTTTATCAAAGAAAACTCTTGAAGCATCAAGTGCAACATTCATAGATTCTTGAGCCAACAGAGGCCATTTGGCTTTATTATTTTTTGTCGGAAATTCCGTGTTTTTCACATAATCAACAACACTCATAAAAATATCGTCAAAACTATCCGTTTTAAATTCTATCGGAGTTTTTTGTGCATTTTTAATAAAAGTATCCTGATTTTCAAAAACGTAATATTCAAACTGTTCATGCATTTTCTTATCACGCCATTTTTGGAGAATATTTCCTCTCTGCACGTGAAGCCCTACGCTCATATCATCAAGAAAATGCTTAGCACGACCTGCCTCATCCATCATTTCACTGTAACGGCAATATTTTTTTGCCTCCGCAAAATTACTCATGTGTTCATTAAATTTAGACCTTGCATTATGCAAACCATCAAAATCAAAAAAGCTTTCTCTTACCCTTAACAATGTCCTGTCAGGATAGTAAAAATGCGTATTACAATGAAACCCGCACTCCTCAAAATCAGGTTTTTCTACCGCATATTTTAAAATCGGGGTATATTTTTGAAGCTTGGGGTATTCTTCTTTTATAAGCTTTTCGGCTATTTTTCTATGGGTTTCCGCTTTCAATCCGAAATTTACACCGCTTTGAATTTTTGTTGTTCTCATACAACAATGTTACATCTGTTTTTAATATTCCACAAATTGTTAATAAAATAACTTTACATATGAAAAAGCCCTCAATTAAGAGGGCCTTTTCATTAAGTTAAACATTTTCAGCAGGCATTCGCTCAAATTTAATCTCGTCATTTTCGACATCAATTTTTACTTTATCTCCGCTTAGGAAATTCTGCGAAAGAATCATTTTCGATAACGGGTTTTCAACCATCTGACGAATTACACGTTTCAGCGGTCTTGCGCCGTATACAGGGTTGTAACCTCTTGTTGCAAGAAATTCTTTTGCATCATCCGTCACTTCAAGCTCTAATTCCTGATCTTTCAAAAGTCTTCTTAAATAATCCATTTGAATATCGACAATTTTTGACAAATCCTGTAAAGTCAAAGCTTTAAAGAAAATCGTTTCATCAATTCTGTTTAAAAACTCAGGTTTAAACCGACTTCTTAATACATTCATGACTTTTTCTTTTGTTTCGTCAAATTCTGAAGGCGACATCATGTTATTTAAGGTATTTTCAAGGATTATATCGCTTCCTATGTTTGAGGTCATAATTATCAAGGTATTTTTAAAGTCGACCGTTCTTCCTTTTGAATCAGTTAAACGTCCATCATCAAAGATTTGAAGCATTATGTTGAATACGTCAGGATGAGCCTTTTCAATTTCATCAAAGAGCACGACTGAATAAGGTTTTCTTCTGACAGCCTCTGTTAGTTGTCCGCCTTCTTCATAACCTACATATCCGGGAGGCGCACCAACAAGTCTTGCTACATTATGCTTTTCCATATACTCAGACATATCAATTCTAATCAAAGCATCTTCATCATTAAACATAAATTCGGCTAAAGACTTTGCAAGTTCGGTCTTACCTACCCCCGTCGGCCCTAAGAAAAGGAATGTACCTATCGGACGCTTCGGATCTTTTAAGCCTGATCTTGCCCTGCGGATTGCATCTGAAACCGTTTCTACCGCTTCGTCTTGTCCTATCAGACGCTTGTGCAAAATGTCTTCCATATTTACTAACTTCTGTTTTTCGCTTTCTACAAGTTTATTTACTGGAATTCCTGTCCATTTGCTTACGACATTTGCGATATCTTCTTCGTCTATTTCTTCTTTCAAAAGTTTGTTTTCTGTTTTTTCTTTTGACTGGCATGCTTTTAATTGTTTTTCAAGTTCCAGCAATTTGCCGTACTTCAATTCTGCTGCTGTCTGCAAGTCTGTGTTTCTTTCTGCTTCTTCTATTTTTTTCTTAACTTGATCTATTTCATCTTTTATTGCAGCCTCTCCTGTAATTGAAGCCTTCTCTTTTTCCCATTGAACTTTAAGGGTATTAATTTTACCTTCTAAATTTTCAATCTGTTTTGAAATATCATCAACTTTTGCTTTCGCTTCGTCGGAAGTTTCTTTTTTCAAAGCTTCTCTTTCTATTTCAAGCTGAATTTTCTGACGCATCATCGCATCAATTTCTTCAGGCATGGAATCTATTTCTATACGTAAAGAGGATGCCGCTTCATCAATTAAGTCAATCGCTTTATCCGGTAAAAATCTGTCTGTTATATATCTATCGGACAATTTTGCAGCCTGAATAAGAGCACTATCTAATATACGAATTCCGTGGTGAACTTCGTATTTTTCTTTTAAACCTCTTAATATACTAATCGTATCTTCCACTGAAGGCTCGTCAACAAGTACGGGCTGAAATCTTCTTTCTAATGCAGGGTCTTTTTCAATATATTTTCTGTATTCGTTAATCGTAGTCGCTCCGATTGTTCTTAAAACACCTCTTGCAAGCATCGGTTTTAAGAGGTTTCCCGCATCCATTGAACCTTCTGTGGCTCCTGCACCGACTACAGTGTGTAATTCATCAATAAACATAACAATCTCGCCGTTTGAGTCTTCGACCTCTTTTAATACGGCTTTCAAACGTTCTTCAAATTCACCTCTGAATTTTGCACCTGCAACCAAAGCACCCATATCAAGCGATACAAGTTTTACATCCTTCAAACTTTCAGGAACGTCCCCTCTTACAATTCTTTGTGCCAAACCTTCCACTATCGCAGTTTTACCAACACCAGGCTCACCTATTAAAACAGGGTTGTTTTTAGTTCTTCTGTTTAATACCTGAATAATCCGTCTAACTTCTTCATCTCGGCCGATTACAGGATCTAATTTTCCTTTTCTTGCAAGCGCTGTCAAATCTGTTGAATATTTTTCCAACGCTTTCATATTTTCTTCTGCATTTTTATTATCCACTTTTTTATTTCCTCTTATTTTCTTCATCGCACCCAAAACTTTGTTTGTGTCAACACCAAAACTTTTTAAAATACTTTGAATATTGCTGTTATCAAGTTTTGTCATCGCAAGCAGAATTGATTCTATGCTTACGAACTCGTCCTTCATTTCTGCCGACTGCTGCTCTGCTATATCCAAAAGCCTGTAAGTCTGGTTTGAAAGAAACATCTGCTGAGCGTTAACGGGCCCTGAAATTTTCGGAAATGAGTTTACAGCCCCAACAATTTTGTCGATGAAAGATTGATTTAAAAGCTTTAATTCTGTCAGGTAATCTTTTATAATCCCGTTATCCTTAATCATTGCAAGCATAATATGCTCCGGCTGAAGCTCTGAATTGCTGTGAGAATTCATAATCGCACTTGCAGATGACAAAATCTCCTGAGAATAATTGGTAAATTTATTAATATCTGCCATAAAATCAACTCCTTTTTACGAAAAATTCTATAGGTGCTAACCTATATTCTTATTTTAACGTTGATTTTTAAAAAGTCATTGAAATTAATCTTTAATTAATTATTTAATTTGTAAAAAATTTGCCATTGGTTAAGATTAATGCTACAAATTAATTATGAAAAAGACGGTTATTGCATATTTACACACCCATTGGGACAGAGAATGGTACAGAGAATTTGAAGTATTCAGACTCAGGCTTTTAAGGGTTTTTGATAATGTGCTTGAGATGCTTGAGAATAACAAAATCCCGTCATTCTATTTTGACGGACAAGTTGCGGCACTTTTAGACTACCTTGAAATTCGTCCTGAAAAAGAATACCTAGTAAGAAAACTCATTAAAGAAAAGAAACTTTTCATAGGGCCGTTTTACTGCCTTATTGACGAATATTTAACCGACCGCACTGTCTTTGAAAAAAATATTGAAATAGGGTTGAAAATTGCAAAAGACTTCGGCTGCGAAGACTTTATCGGATATTTTGCAGACACCTTCGGACATAGCAAAAATATTCCGCCGATTGTTAAAGAATACGGAATTGATAAAATTATGGTCTGGCGAGGAGTTCCTGACTTGCCCTCTGAATTTATCTTCAATGGCGTAAATACCGTAAACCTTGTAAGAGGTTACTTTATGGACATTTTTTCAAGCTCCAAAACTATTGAAGAAAAAGCAGAATTTTTAAAAGACAATTTAGATAAAATTGCCCAAAAATCAGGCGATTACCTACTTTTACCAATTGGCGCAGATCATCTTGGTGTAGAACCTGATATAACGGAACAAATTTCTGCCGTAAATAATCTGCTCCAAGATTACGAGATTAAATTATCCAATCCTTTTGAGTATTTTGATTTGGTATTTTCAGACTTATACAAAAGCGAAGAAGGTAAAACCGTTCGTGCGCTTGACGGAGCTGAAATTCCCGAATGGAATGATGAATTAAGAGATAATTCCAAAACTTTTATTCTCCCGGGCTGCTACTCTGCAAGAATAAGACTAAAGCAATACCGTGCAGAAGCCTCTTACAGACTACAACAAGCAGACAAACTTCAAAAATACTTAAACGCAAATTACAACTCAATAATTGAATACGCTTACAAACTTCTAATTCAAAATCAGGCACACGACAGCATTTGCGGATGCTCTACGGATGATGTTCACCTTGAAAACATTACAAGATATGAAAAAATTATCCAAATAGCAAACACAATTATTGAAGAATTGCGTCTTAATTATCCGCAAGCTGAAGATTTAATTAAAAACAGCGGTTTTGGCTTCCGCGCAACAGAACCTGAAAACGGATTTGACGTAATTTCAACCTATAAAAGTTTTGACAGCAAAATTCTATATGATACTCAAAAAATCCCTGTCACCGAAGACTTACAAGACATATACACACTTAGAAAACACCCCTCAACAGTGCCGGAAGCAGAAATTAATATTTCAGCTGACACCATTAATATAAACGGCATTCAAATAAGTTTTCACAGATGCCGTGACTTTGGAGATACTTACAATTTCGGCCCCTTAAGAGATGACAGCGGAGAAGCGGCTGTTTTTACAGAAATCGCCAGAATTAAAGAACACGACGCTTTTCTTATTAAGTCAAACTTTTTTAACATAGTTTTAACAAGAACCGCAAGCCTTATAAACTTTAGAATTGAATGGGTAAACCAATTTACAAACATGCTTTGGCAGGCAAAGATTAAGCTTCCGAATCCCGTAACAAAAACTTACTCTGAAGATATGGATTCAATAATAGAAAGAACTTTCGATCCGTATTATGATATCCGCCAGCATTTTCCAACTACAAAAGGAATCGAAACCAAAACAAACTTTGCACCAATGCAAAGATACGTAGGCGCACAAAGAGTGGGGATTATTACCAAAGGCTTAACCGAATATGAAGTAAAAGATAACTCAATATTAATAACTCTTTTAAGAAGTGTCGGAATAATTTCAAACCCAAAGAACACAACCCGCTCAACCCCTGCCGGCCCGCCAATAGAAGTACCCGGAGCACAACAACTCGGACTTAACATAGTAGAATTTGCCGTCGGAACCTTTGAACCTAATGAATATTTGGACAAAGTACACGAAATTTATCCGCAAATAGTTAAATAAGAGGTGCGTCGTTCCGACGCACCGGAAATAATAATATATAAAAAAGTCCTCTGGACAGGGCACTTTTTATGGAAAAAGTGCCTCAAAACCATCGACACGCTTCCGTTCGCTAATAATTAGCTAAGCTCAAGATTAAAGCCTTCTAACTCGCTTCGCTCAAACAAAGACGGCTTTGTTGTCCTTTCGCTTGCTATTATTGCTCACTCCGCTATCGTCGCAAATTTTCATTTTAAAGAATTTTATTTGAATAACCGCCCTTCATGGAGTGAGCAAGCATTGTTTTGTTTCACAACTTCAAAAGCAAGCTTTGTCTGAGCGAAGCGAGTTTGCTTGCTTTAGGTGAAACAATTACAGATGATTAGCGAACGTAGTGCAGGGCGCGGTTTGCGTCGCTTTTCCGCAAAAGCGACCGACCTTCTAGCACAAGACCCGCCGGAGACTTAAATTAATTAATATTATAAATTCGGTGCGTCTTTCCGACGCACTCTACTGCTTTTGAACCAGACGAGTCTTTAAGCAAACTTCACGAGCCTTATCCGCAAATTATCCAAGAATAAATTTCGGGCAAAAAAAAACTCTATCTGAAGATAGAGTTCGGAATTCTTTTTAGTAATTCCTCGTGTGTAGAAGGTTAGTGTGTAGTAGGTAGTGTAAATAGTAAGTGTGTGTTTGTATATATCTCGTGTTTATTTAAGTCTTTTTATTGCTTATCGCTTACATATTAATAAAGTATTTTTAGAGTATATAATTGCTATATCCAATTATTTTTGTTACATAAATTAATATTTCATTTACCAAAAGGCAGGAAAGCGCGAGGTTGCCTGTTTTTACAGAAAAACTCCGGTCATTCCTTTCCGCATAAAAAAATCACGCTTTTAAACCCTGCCCTGTTATAATAATTCCCATTATTATAAAAAAAATCACACTTTTAAAATAATTTCTTTCCCCCTATCTTTACTTAATCTTAATATGAAAAAGCTTGACCTTTTAAAAAAAAAGTATTCTAATAAAAAAGTAATTTTTAAATTTGGAGGACAGTTATGAAAGAATTCAGCCACACACGTTTAGACGGCAAACAATTTACAACGGAAGAAATCAAAAAGTTAATCAAAGAGTACAACATCAAATTTATCAAATTGCAGTTTGTTGACATAAACGGACAAGTAAAGAATATGACAGTCCCCTCGCAGCACATAGAAAAGGTGCTTAATAATGAAATAATGCTTGACGGGTCGTCGATAAAAGGATTCAGGAACATAGAAACTTCAGATATGTTTTTCTATCCTGACAAAAATTCGTTCCAGATATTACCTTGGAGAGGGGATGCAGGTGCAAATTCAGCACGCCTAATATGCGACATATACAATTCAGACGGAACACCGTTTGAGGGATGCCCGCGATGCAACTTAAAAAGAGTAATGGCAGAAGCTGAGAAGATGGGATTTTCAATGAATATAGGCCCTGAAGCTGAATTCTTTTTATTTGCACGAGATAAAGACGGCAAAGTTACAACAACCACGCAGGATAAGGCAGGATATTATGATGTAGGACCGGAAGATTTAGGAGAAGATGTCAGATCTGACATTGTACTAACTCTTCAGGAAATGGGGTTTGATATAGAAGCCTCCCACCACGAAGTTGCGGACGGCCAGCACGAAGTTGATTTCAGATATGCAGATATTCTAACCGCAGCAGATAATGTAGCAACCTTCAAAATTGCAGTAAGAGCGATTGCGGCAAAACACAATCTTCATGCTACGTTTATGCCAAAACCGATTTACGGAATTAACGGTTCGGGAATGCATTGCAACATTTCGCTTTTTAAAAACGGAAAGAACGCATTTTATGATGAAAAGGCAGAATATCAACTGTCAGATATCGCAAAATACTCAATAGGCGGCTTATTAAAACACGTAAAAGGAATAACCGCAGCATTAAATCCGACTGTTAACAGCTTTAAAAGGCTTGTTCCGGGATATGAAGCGCCGGTATATCTTGCATGGTCACTTGCAAACAGAAGTGCGCTTTTAAGAGTTCCCGCAAAACGAGGTAACGCAACTCGTGTTGAATTAAGATCACCTGATCCTGCGTGCAACCCGTATATCGCATTTGCAGCAATTCTCCAGGCTTGCCTTGACGGCGTAAAAAACAAAATCGACCCGCCGGCACCTGTCGAAAGCAATATCTATAAACTTACAACTAAAGAACGCAAAAAACAAAGGATTGAATCACTTCCGGGAAGCCTTGCGGAAGCTCTTGAAAACTTGGACAAATCACTTGTAGCAAGAGCCGCTATGGGGGATCATATATTCAATGAATTTGTATCAGCTAAACAAAAAGAATGGGATTCGTTTAGAACTTACGTTTCTCAATGGGAAATAGACAAATATCTTGAAAGATACTAAAAAAAAGACCACCTTATAAAGGTGGACTTTTTATATTAAGTCTTTTTATATTAAACTACCAACCGCTTTTCAGTAAAGCCTTTGCTTTTGAAATTGCAGCCGACGATGATGGCGCAACAACAACAAATTCACTCTTTGCAGGGTTTATAATACATATTTTCTTGTCACACTGTTCGCAAAGAAAAGCAAAAGAATCTGACTGCGCACATTCATCTTTCTTTGTCTTTGCTGAATACAAGAAACTTTGACTTCTGTATTCTTTTCTTAAGTCATGCTCTTGTATAGCAGCATCAATTTCTTCTGCAATTTTTTCGCTAGCCGGAGATTTAGCAGCAACCAAATAGATTGTTTTAGAAATAGACCTGAATGCATAATAGTTTGGATCCTGTTGATTAGCTGCTTTTATTGCATATCTTGGGACTGTATATGATCCCTTTATTGAACCTTCTTTAATTTCATTCGGATCTTCTTTTGGTTCAGGTGGAGCTTCAGGAGCCTTTACAACCTCTTCGGTTTCAACCTTTTTCACACCGCCGTTTTGCAAATCCTGAAACAATTTACCTTGCTGCCAATATTCAGGATTTGCTTTATATGCAAGAAATGCAATTATTACAATTACCAAAAACGGTAAAATATTACCTTTCTTTTTTTTATTACCGTCACTACTCTTACTTTTAGCCATAATACCTCCGTTTTTTTGTAAATATTATTATTAATTTATATAACTAAATTTTATATAATTTGTCAATAAACTCTTTAATTGAATAATTATCCTTAAGTACAACAAATGATTTACCTGTTTTTTGTTTAACATAATCAAGATTATTACCGTCGAGAAAATCTTCACTGTAAGGACGGAGCATAACTGACGGCATAACAACAGTTTGCGCATCTTTATCCTTAACCGCATCAATCAAATCGTCTGAAGTAATTAACCCCGCAACTGTAATATTTCGTCCCCAGTAGTTTGATTTAACAGGCGCAAGCTCTATTTCCAAATTTTTAACCTTTTTATTTAAGTCATCAGCTATAAATTTAAAAGCCTCAAAAGCCGCATAAGAAACCGCAAAAACAAACTTTGCTGGTTTTGCTATCTTTAAAGGTAGCTCTCTTGATTTATAATCATCTAACAACAGTCTGATTGCGCCGACCCCGTCTTCCAGCTGGGCAAAATTTCCGTAATATTTAGCAGGCGGAATTCTTTCACCCGCAAGCAGGAAAAACTCATCCGAAAGACATACCCGCTTAAATTTTTTAGCTATTTTTATTGCCTCTTTTGCAATTTTTTCATCAACCTGCTTTAAATTCTCTTTTCTGAATTGTGTAACCCCGACAGGGACAATTGCTGTCGATAAAACGGTGTTTTTTAAAGAAGCCAAATCCGTTAAAGTTCTCTCCAACTCCTCTCCGTCGTTAAATCCGGGACAAAGCACTATTTGAGCATGAAAGGGAATTTTATTTTTTCTGAACCATTTTAAATTATCCATAATCCTTGCCGCCGCAGGATTTCTAAGCATTTTTACCCTCAAATCAGGATTTGTGGTATGCACAGAAACGTAAAAAGGCCCTAAGTGCATTTTTTTAATTCGTTCCCTGTCTTTATCCGTCAAATTCGTAAGCGTAATATAAGTTCCCTGAAGATATGAAAGCCTGTAATCATCATCCTTTATGTAGAGAGTATCCCTTAAACCTTTCGGCTGCTGGTCTACAAAACAAAAAATACACTTGTTTAAACAAGGTTTAACTCTGTCAAAAACCGCACTTTCAAAAACAATTCCAAGCTCATCTTCGAAATCTTTTTCAAGCTCAATTTCTTCAATTTCACCGCTTGTCTTTTTAACTTCAAGAGTAAGAAAATCTGACTTGCACAAAAAATTATAGTCAATCATATCAAGCATTTTTGTGCCGTCAATCGAAAGGATTTCATCACCTTTTTTTATTTCAAGTTCTTCCGCAATCGAACCTTTTAAAACATCACTTACCAGCGCCGGCATTGTCTTTTTCAAACCCTTCTATCATGTTAACCAAATTCGTATACTCACAAACAGTATTGTCAAGAACAATTTTTTGATAAAACGAAAGTTTTATATATTCATCATTAAGAATATTCTCCGCCTCTGAACGAAACTTTAACGCCAAAGTTTTCAAATGCAGAAACATTTCTTCTTTTTCCTCGCCCTCAAGAAATTCTGCAAGAGAAAGCTTAATTCTGGAATTTGACAGAAATTGAAGCGGATTTTCACTCAAATCCTCAAGCAAAAGTTCTTTTAAAAGTTTTCTTCCCTCTTTTGTCAAAGAATAAAATACCGAAAGTTTTCCACCATCTGACATCATTTTTCTTGATGTTATCGCGCCATTAGCTTCCAATCTTCTTAAAGCGGGCTTCAAAGCCCCAAAACTTGGTGAAGTATACGGTGCAAATTCACTCTCAATTTCTTTGTTTATACCGTACATTGTAACTTCACGCTTTGTTAAAACATACAAAATCAATAATTCAATCATAATTTCAGGATATCACAAAACGATATAAAATGGAACGTTTTTTCAATTATATTTAAAACAAGATTAATTATTTGATAATCTGCCAAAGCAATTGACTTCAAAAGCCAAATTCAATTATAATAAAGACGATGAGGGCATTACAAAAATATTACAAGCAGTCGGCAACTTATAAAATTTTCAGCGGCATATTTGCTTTACTGGAGGATTTTTTAACGACTTTAGGGCAAATCACGATTAAAGGTGCCCAGTTCCTTAAATCACTGTTAACGGCAAAGATAGATAAACAAGAGCTAGCTTTTCAATGCGAACGTTTCGGGATAAGTTCTCTGCCGATAACTCTTTCAATAGTAGGTATGACTTCGATTATTGTATCTTCTCAAGTGGCAAATGAAATGGTTAAACAAGGCGGAGGGCATTTTGTCGGGCTATTGATGACAATGCTTATTGTAAGAGAAGTCGGCTCAATTATGTCAGGATTTGCAATAATTTCAATGATAGGTTCATCAATGGCTTCTGAACTTGCGACAATGAGAGTTACAGAACAAATTGATGCTATAAAAGTTTTAAAAGTAAATCCTGTTGAATATCTTTTTGTACCGAGGGTTTTATCAGGAATACTAATGATGCCCGTAATTGTTATATTAGCTTCAGTTGTGGGTGTTCTTGCAGGAGCTGTTGCAACCGCAATGACAACAGATTTAAGCTTTAGAGCATACTTTGACTCTGCATGGCTTGGTGTTTATATGAAAGACCTTAGCGTAAGCCTTCTAAAAGCCGTAACTTTCGGAGGAACAATATCTCTTATCAGCTGTACCTGCGGTTATTACGCTTCTGGCGGAGCCAAGGGAGTCGGACTTGCGACAACAAAAGCCGTTGTTTGGTCTTTTGTTGCAATTGTTATATGGGATATGATTTTCTCAATTATATTTTTCTTTTAATAAAATAAATAAGGATAATTTAAAATGAGTATTGAAGTTAAAAATCTTGTAAAAATATTTGACGAAAAAAGAGTAATTGACGATATTTCGTTTACGGTACACGACAGTGAAACGCTTGCAATAGTCGGGTTCAGCGGATCTGGGAAAAGCACGATTTTAAAACTTATTTGCGGGCTTTTACAACCCGACAGCGGAGAAATTATAACCTCCGATGGCGACACTGCAATGGTTTTCCAATACTCGGCCTTGTTTGATTCCTTAAATGTAGCTGATAATATTTCTTTTGCACTTAGAGAGAGAAAAGATTTAAGAAAAAAATACAAAGAAAAAGATTTAAAGGAAATTGTAGCGCAAAAGCTTGAACTTGTAGGATTAAAGGGAATAGAGAACAAGTTTCCGGCAGAACTTTCAGGCGGTATGCAAAAAAGAGTAAGCTTTGCCCGTGCGATTGTGACAGAACCCAATTCAATCCTATATGATGAACCGACCTCAGGGCTTGATCCGATATCATCAACCCTGATTGAAGATTATATTGTAAGACTTAAAGAAGAAACCAAAGCCGCATCAATCGTCGTAACTCATCAAATGTCAACGATTACAAGAACAGCAGACAGAGTGATTATGCTTTATGACGGCAAAATTGTATTTGAAGGAACGCCGGAAGAACTGTTAAGACAGGATAATCCTTACACAAAACAGTTTGTAACGGCATCTTTGGAAGGCCCGATGAAAATGATTGCGTAAAAAAGTTAATTATGATATACTGGCGAACGTATTAGCTTAATGAGGATATGTGATGAGTAGATTGGAAGAAAAATTGTTTAATGAGCATGTTATGACATTAGACACTTATATAATGTTTAAAATTAAAGAAAAACAAACCAAATTAACACCGGAATTAACGGCAAAAAACAGAGCGCCGATTTCACTTTCGATGGGTGCGCCGACAGCAGACCCGCCGGAATTTGTAATAAATAAACTCAAAGAATGCCTGAATGAAGACGGGATTCATACTTATTCCGTACCCAAAGGCGAAGATTATTTAAGAAAAGCTATCGCAGAAAGGATGAAAACAAGATTTGGAGTTGAGATGGATCCGAATAAGGAGATTTTCTCACTTATCGGCTCGAAAGAAGGTATCGCTAATATGATGCGCGCCTTAATCAACCCTAAACACGAAGAAAAAGAGAAAGATATCATAATGGTTCCGGATCCGGGATATGCCTCATACTCACAATTTATCAAATGCTCCGGCGGATACGCTTATCCTGTACCTTTAAAGGCTGATAATCATTATATGCCTGATATGGAAGAAGTTCTTGCTGAACTTAAACAAGAAGGACTTGACGAAAAGAAAGTAAAAGCACTTATCGTAAACTATCCGAACAATCCGCTTGGAGTTACTGCAACAAAAGAATATCTCCAATCAGTTATCGAATTTTGCACAAAGCACGAAATTCTGTTAATATCAGATGCGGCATATTCTGACTTGTACTACGGCTCAGAAGCGGAAAAACCTTTCAGTATCTTTGAGCTTAACGGTGCAAAAGATATAGCCGTTGAATTCTTCTCATTCTCAAAACCCTATGCTATGACAGGCTGGAGATTGGGTTGGATTTGCGGAAATGCTGATATTGTACAGCGATTCGGAAAAGTCAAATCCTCAATAGATAACGGGATTTATAAACCTCTGCAAAAAGCCGCAGCGGCTGTTCTTAATTCTAAAGAAGGCGACGAATACATTGTAAAAATGAACAAAGGCTTTAAACATAAACAGGAAATTATGGTAAAAGGCCTAAAAGAACTTGGCTGGCCGATAGATGAAGCAACCGTACCGCATACGACCTTCTACCTGTGGCTTCCGATACCTGCAAGATACAATTCTTCCGTCGATTTTTGCGAAGAACTTCTTGAAAAATCAGGTATAGTCGTTGTTCCGGGTAATGCTTTCGGAAAATACGGCGAAGGTTTCTTCAGAATTTCGTTCGTTTGCAGCGATGAAAAACTTCAGGAAGTAATCGACAGAATGAAAGCTGACGGTTTTACCTTTAATTAAGCCTAAAACTTGTAGTTTATAACAACTTTGCAATAAAAAAGAGCCTTTAAATAAGGCTCTTTTATTATCTATATATGAAATCGGCAAATTTATATTTTTCCCAAAATGTTCTATGAAAGTGCCATTAATGCTTTGATAGAACGGGCGTTATCTCTAACTTCGTCATCAGAATTGTTTTCTACAGTGTCTTCAAGAATTCTGATAGCTTCTGTTTTGTCTTCAAGTGATAACAATTCGTTAATTGTGCACATTGCAACACCTGTTGACATGTCATTAATACCTTTACCTTTGTTTGTAATGACAACTTTTAATGATTCCGGCAAGTTTTTCTGCACTAGCGCTTTTGCAGTCATTTCTCTTATTTCATCGACCGGTGAATTTGTCCCTATATCTTCCAATATAGCAACTGATTCTGGATTTTGATGCATAGCCAACCCATCAATAATATTTTTTACGTTTTTTACAATCTTCTTATCTACCATTACAAACCCCTCCTACGCTGTTCTCAAACCTGCTTGAATAGCCCAGGTTTCAGCATTATCCATAAATAACTGTTTTGCAACGGATAAATCTTCCATTTTCGCAATTTGATTTTTGGAGATTCCGGGGTCAAACATTGAATGAAGTGCATCCGTCATTCTTTCATTAGCTCTTGAAATTGCTTGTTTTGCAGGTTCAAAAGTAATTTCAGTGTTGTTTAATTTATTCCAGTAATTTACAACATTGTCTTTGATTTTGTTTGCAAATGCTGCAACTGATTCAATACCTGCTTTAATCTTGTTACCGATTCCAGCAATTGAACCAACTAAAGCACTTGCTTTAAGTTTGCCTGTAAAACTTACATTTTGTTTTTCGTCTTTGTTCTGATTTTCGCTTACAAAAACATCTGCGGTCAGAACATTGCCCTTGAATGATGTTTGTGCGAACGGATTTGATGATCTCGCTACTGATTTTTCGTGTTTAGTAGGATTAAAAATACGTTCGCGGATGCTTGAGATAGATAATAAATCTGCCATATGTAGTAATCCTTTCTTTTAGTAAACTTTTCTACACTATTAGGATACCATAGCATTTTATAATGTTATCAACCTTTTGGTGTATTATTGAAGCTTAAATTTTATACAAAAGTTGTAAAAATATTCATACATACCATGATTTGTTTGTGGTAATATACAGCTATGGGATATTTGGATAAACTTGTTGACCTTATAGGAGTACTCCGTTCGGAGAATGGATGTCCGTGGGACAGAGAGCAGACTCATTCGACTTTAAGACCTAATATGGTTGAAGAAGCTTATGAGGCAATTGATGCAATAAACGATAATGACATGAAGCATTTACAAGAAGAACTTGGTGATGTTTTATTGCAAGTCATCCTGCATTCACAAATCGCAAAAGAAGAAGGGGCTTTTGACATTGAAGATGTTGCAAAAGGTCTTCATGACAAAATAATCCACCGACACCCGCATGTTTTCGGAGATGTAAAAGTCAATTCGCCGGAAGAAGCTCTTTTAAGCTGGGACAAGATTAAAAAAGAAGAAAAATCTCACAGAAAATCCGCAATGGACGGGGTTTCTAAAGCACAATCAGCATTAATGAGCGCTCAAAAAATCAGCAAGAAGGCCGTTAAATGCGGTTTTGAATGGCCAGATGAAAATTCCCTTTACGATTGCATAAAAAGTGAATTTAAGGAGTTTAAAGAGGCGTCAGAGGCAGACGACAGAACAAATATGGAAGAAGAGATGGGCGACATTTTGTTTGCCGTCGTAAACCTTGCCAGATGGAACAAAATCGACGCTGAGCAAGCCTTAATCAAAGCAAACCAAAAATTCATGACACGTTTTCGCAAGATGGAAGAATTAGCGACTAAACCGCTTGAAGAATATAGTTTTGAAGAATACGACACACTTTGGAAATCCGCAAAACAAGCATTACAAAAGCAAAGCACCAATTGTTAATTATTGTAAACACAATTCACACTAAAAAAGCAATTAATTCCCCAAAAAATTTTTTATATAAATATACGGAAAGAGGTTTTGAATTATGAAAGAACAAGAATTAAACACATTGATGTCAGTAGTTTCAGATCCAATCAAAAATGTATATAAAATTGAATCAAGAAAAGATTTAGAAGAAATTCAGCGAATTATTCGAATATTTAATATTGCAGATGAACAGCACAACAAACACACAATGCTGTCAATCAAAAATCTTGCGACATTCAAGCTCGTATTGAGCAACAACTAATAATTCAAAAACAAACCTTTCTGCATAAAAAAGCACCGCAAATAAAAACGGTGCTTTTTATTTAATTTTAAGACTTCGACCTGACTTACGTACCTTTTATTATAAGATTATTTTCTTGAATATATATTTTCTATCATTTTTTGAGTTGAAACTCCGCCTTTTTCTACAGCATGACAACCACCACCAGATAATTTTAACGGTTTAAAATTATTTGACTTTATTAGAAATGTAAATAAATCATATCCCCATTTATTAGGTCCCTTTTTGCCGTTTATATCTACTAAAAATATAGATGCTCCATTAGAGTAAGGAATTAATATTATTCCATTTTTAAAGACATAAGCAGTTCTATCATTTAGTATTGCATCTTTTCTAAAATTTCTACATCCTGCAGTTGCTGCATAAGCTTCATCATCGGTCATATCAGGATCATATACCTGTTGAACTGTATCAATCCCCTCATATTCTGGTATACAACCTTTTTCAAAAGCTTTATTTTCGCATTTTGCTATTACCTGCACATTTGATAATACATTATCCAGCAGCACCTTACATTCACTCATATTACCATTATAATTTGATGGCAAAGGACTTCCATCAGCTAGTTCATATCTTTTACATCCACCCCTAGCATCATATTCTGCACAAACATCAGCTCCATAAGGATTTACATCCCAATAATAACACTCAGCTTTTCCGCCTAAATCAACCTCTGATTTTAGCAATAACTGAGAAAGCATTGAATAGGCGACTTTAAACTGTTCCTGTAAAACCTTCTTTTGATAATATCCGATTATTGACGGGAAAGTCAGTGCAGCGACAATTCCAATAATCCCAATCGTTATTAAGACTTCTGCTAATGTAAATCCGGTTTCTTTCCCTTTTAAGGAGCTATTCTTGGGTGCCCCCCCCCCCTGTAATTCAATCATACTCTGCATTTCCAGCTCCTTATACTTTTTATGCTACTCTTTTATTATATCAATCCTTTTTATTTTTGACAAGTATTTAGATTTTATGCGCCTGTTCAGCGCGGCAAATTATTTTTTGCATCGAAACTATCATTCGGTGCGTCGGAACGACGCACTAAATTTATTATATAAATTTTATTTGAAGCCTCCGGCGGGTCTTACGCAGACAGCGGTCGCTTTTGTGGAAAAGCGACGCAAACCACGCCCTGAACTCCGTTCGCTAAGCATTTGTTATTGTTTCACCTTAAGCAAGCAAACTCGCTTCGCTCAAACAATGCTTGCTTTTAATGTCGTGAAACAAAACAATGCTTGCTCTCTTCGTAAAGGGCGGTTATTCAAATAAAATTCTTTAAACTAAAAATTTGCGACGATAGCGAAGTGAGCAATAATTGCAAGCGAAAGAACAACAAAGCCGTCGTTGTCTGAGCGGAGCGAGTTTGACGGCTTCAATCTTGAGCTTTGCAAATTATTAGCGAACGTAAGCGTGTCGATGGTTTTGAGGCACTTTTTCCATAAAAAGTGCCCCCGTCCGGAGGACTTTTTTAATATATTACTCTTTTTGCGAAAAAACAACCGCCGTCTGCACAAGACCTGCCAGAGGCTTTATAAAATTTCGGTGCGTCGGAACGACGCACCCTACAATTTTAAAATTTAAAAAAGTGCATACAGTTCCGAACCGAACATAATAAGCCCGATTGCAACAGCGATAAAAGTTGCGAACATAACAGCACCTGCCGAAATATCCTTAGCCATTCCGACAAGTCTTGAATACTTGTTATGAAACATTGCATCAAGTGTAAATTCAATGGCCGAATTAAGCATTTCCGCAACCACAACAAGCCCGATTGCAAGCAGAAGAATACAAAGTTTTGCAACACTCAAATCTAAAACTATACCCAAAACAATTACAAAAATAGCGACGAAAAAGTGTACTCTGATATTATGTTCACTTTTAAAAACTATTCTTATTCCTTTTCCGGCATTTTTAAAGGTGTTGCTAACCCCTTGCGCTTTAAATCTGCTCATACTTTATCCCTATACTTTGCAAAGCTTCAATTTGCAATGCGACAACAAAATTATAATCCTCTTCGGTCTGATGGTCAAATCCTAAAAGATGCAAAATTCCATGACTTATTAAAAACGCAAGTTCTTCCTCATCCTGCACGCCTTTTTTAAGTGCTTCTTCCTTAATTTTATCTAAAGCTATCAATATTTCACCGAGGTTAATTTCGCCATCAAAGACGAACTTTTCATCACTGTCGGCAAAAATCGCAAATGTTATTATGTCCGCCGGATAATCCTTATGACGATATTCTCTGTTAATTTCATGAGTCTTTAAGCTGTCACAATACAAAATATCAAACGAAATTGTACCGTAATTCTGTTCAAATAGCGTAGATTTCTCATAAACCTCAGGCTTAGACAAATAATATTTCAGAATTTTTTTTGCTAACTGGATGAATTTTTTCTCATCAAGTTCCCAATCAGGATAAATATTCTCGCTAAAAATATGAAACTTAGTTGCCATTTTCATCCTTTTTATCATCATCCGAATGTTGTTCTTCTAATTTTGCGATTTTATTTTCAAGATCCTCATCCAAAGATTTAGCGGGCATTTTAATCTTATTCTTACTGAATTCCTCGACAATATTTTCCTGATACTTAATCCTGTTATGTTGCATACCTCTTAAAATTCTGCTGAATGTTGCAGCTATAACTTTTATATCATGCAGAGTTAAAGGGCTGTCCGCAAGCTGAGTATCATTAAGTCTTTCAACAATAATTTTATCTATTATATCATCAATTTCTTCGGGCGTCGGATTTTTGAGAGATCTGACCGCGGACTCAACAGCATCGGCAATCATCAAAATTGCAGTTTCTTTCATGTTAGGCTTTGGCCCGGTATAGCGGAACTGATCTTCCTTAACATTTTCAATCCCTTCTTCCTGCACCGCTTGATTGTAAAAATACTTTGCAAGCCCTTCACCATGGTGCTGCAAAATGAAATTATTTATAATTGAAGGCAGATGATATTCTTTAGCAAGCTCAACCCCGTCTTTCGGGTGTGCGGTAATAACCATTTTACTTAATCTCGGATTCAATTTTGAATGCGGGTTTTCAATTCCAAAATAAGACTGATTCTCCACAAAAAACAGAGGACGCTTAAGTTTTCCGATATCATGATAGAAAGCGCCGACTCTTGCCAAAATCGGATTTGCCCCGATTGCCTCCGCCGCAGATTCACATAAATTTGACACCATTAGACTGTGATGATAAGTTCCCGGAGCTTCTATTTGCAGACGTTTTAATAAAGGCTGGTTGTGATCGGCCAGTTCAGCCAGTCCGTACGGCGTAATTATCTGGAACACACTTTCAAACAAAGGCAAAGTTCCTAACACTATCATTGAGCTTATAATACCGTTTAGCAATATAAAAGAACTGTTCTTAACTATTAAAACATTACTTACATCAATCAAACATTTTTCAAGCATGTAAATACTAAAAACAATAATCAAACCGCTTAAAGAAATTACAAACCCCGCTTTAATAAGATCAAACCTTCTGGAATAACGGATTCTGGAAATAGTAATCATTGAAATAAGCCCTAAAAGCAAGAATGTAATCAAGAACTGTGTATCATACTGTACGCCAACAGTTAAGACCGTAAGTAAAACAGTTGAAGCCACAAAAGCGATTCTTGGATTTGTAAATATTGCAAGCAGCAAAATATAAGCAGGAATCGGAAGCACATACGGTGAAAAACCTGTCGGCAAAACAACTGCAATCATCGCAAGCATTAGCGACAGAACAGAAGAAATCGCCATATATCTCGGCTCCAAAAAGGCTTTTTCAAAGAATTTCATATAACTCAAGAAAATCAAAGTACTTATAAACACAAGCACATAAATAGCAAGAAGCCCCTGCCAGTTAAGTTCATAAACATTATACCCTGCCTGTCTTAAAGCATCTCTCTTAAGGCGGGTAACAGGCTCACCTTCAAATACGATTTTATCGCCTTTATGAATTGTAATTTCGTAAGGTTTTACGGAATTTTCGGCATTTTTACGCGCAATTTCAGTTGCAAACTCGTCCACCACAAGGTTCGGAACAATAACCTGCTCCAAGATTCCTTTTATAACTGATACCTGACGTTTTGAAACATTTGAAACAATATTATTAGTAACTATTTGATCAATATTATTGCGCTCGTAATCCTTCTCCGTAATTCCGACACGCAAAATATTCGCCAGCGTAAGATTTGCTTTGTCATACACCTCTCTTAACGCCGTATCATCGGATTTCAACAGAAAATCTATAACAAAATCTTTTCTATCCTTATTTGAGATATCCAAAAGTATTGATAATTCATCTTTTTTTACACTTTCTTCAACCTCTTTTTTGCGAATTTGAAGAATAGAATTTTCTAACGTTTCGAGGTTGGTGCGGATAAAATCATCCTCCGCCGGAGTCAACACATAATCAACCTTTTGCGCAACTTCTTTTTTATGCTGTTCAGTTCTTTTTACATCAATTACAGTGAAAGTCTTTTGCGCTATAATATCTTTTTTGCTTATCCCGTTTTCTATAATACTTTGAAAAAAGTAATTTTGAGATGAGATAATCGCAGTCATCAAAATGGTAAACCCAAGAAAAGCTAAAACTTTCAGAGTTACCGACGCCGTGAAAAACTCTTTTACTCTTTCCAAAAAACCGTTATTTTGCATTTGTTTTCAAACCTCATCTAAATAAATTCAATCTATTGTGTATTATTTTGCAAACTTTTGCAAGTATATAAATCAGAAAATATTTTTATTATATAATTAAACCATAAAAATGACAATTTTAATAGAAATTGCGTTATTAAACGGCAACTTTGAGACGGGATATAAAAAGCACCCTAACCTCCTGATTTTTTTATAAAACGTTTCCCGCCCTTTTAATTAAGTGTCTAAAACACAACAATGGAGTGAAAGACAGGCTTGTTCAGTTTATCTTCACAAATCTTAATAAACGCATAAAAAATAGCAATTTTTATTATTTTTGAAACTATATATATATGGAAGGTTTCATCGTTGGTGAAGTGGCATGAAAGTAGAACCGATAAAACATAATATGCAAAATGTGTCTGCAAAAGGACTGCAAAGATCAGCAAAACCGAGCTTTACATCAGGATCTGCTTCTAAAATTTATAATGCAGCATCAGACATAAATATGGCAGAAGAAATAAAAGAATTTATGCCTTCCGCAGTCAAGGGGATGAAAAGACTAAGCGACAACATGGGCGAAGTCCAGAACATTATCATAAATGCATTAGGCACAGGGTTAGTCGCACCTATCTTTATAAAATGGAACCCGCTTTCAAAAACAGATGAAGACACAAGAACATATTCAGCTTGGAGGCAGCCTGTATCCGCATTTTTGGCTGTTGCAACCCAAGTCGGGGTTACAATTCCATTCAACAAAATGATTGAACACCGCGCAAATATCGGATTTTACGACGAACAATATAATAAAACACTTTTCCAGGACGAAAAATTCATTGCGAAACGCCTGAAAAAGCTCTATCCTTACGCAACGAAAAAGCAGATTGCCGAAATGACACAGGAAAAAATGGCTGAACAAAGACAAAATCTTATCAAAATGATTCAAGACAACAATGTCGTAATGAGCAAATCAGACGGAACACCTGTACCGCTTGCGCAAAAGAAATATAAAGAACTTGCGGAAAGTGTTTTACAGAAAAAAATAGATTTTGAACAAAGCGAACTTAACAAATGCAATAATGTTACAATCCCGAAGAAAATCAAACGAGGTGAATATTACAGAACTCACGCAGATGAAGCTACAAAAATATTTACCGAATTAAACAATAAACTTAAAAATACAAATGATCCGAATGTTATAAGAAAACAAGTTAAACAACTAATAAAACAACACAAAAACGGGGATAAAGAATTACTGACAATATTTGACGAAATTTTACAAAGACGAGGCAATAAAGATTCTGAACTTAAAGTTGCAATACAGGCAAAATTGGAAGATGTCCTAAGAGATATTGAATTCCACACAAAATTCAAATCCGCAGAAGAACTAAAACAAGGGGTAATTGATTTTGAAACAAAATCCCGCATCAACCCGCTAAACGAATCTTTAAATGCACTTAAAGAAATGAAAAAAATGATTTCCGAAAACAAAACCGTCGGAGAAATAGAAGCTTATCTTGCAAAGGCAATAAACGGCAAAGAAGAACACCGATTATTCAAATTTAAATTATCAAAAGACATCGCTAAAAAAATGGGAGACATCGTAAAGAATAACCTTAAAGCACACAAGCAGATAACAGGTTTGATTGTATCATTCCTAATGCTTCCGATATCCTGCTCACTTTTGAACTGGTGTTACCCGAGGTTTATGGACGCAGTATTCCCGAATCTGTCAAGCAAAAAGCATCCTAAAGAAATTAAAGACCTTGTAAATAAAGCCAACAACAAGCAGGAGGTGAAATCATGAGTTTTATTTCGCCAATAACAAATAGAATAAGCTCAGGACTCAGAACCTGCTATGATTATTGTTTTAAAAAACCTGACTTGATGCTTTCAAGAACACAAATTCTTGATAAAGCCTGCAAAAAATTTCAGGATCCGAAAACCAACGCTGCTTGGATTGCAGGATTAGGAGTATTTTCAGTAATATTAAAAGACGGTTTTGGCTGTTACCTATACGTAACACAGAGTTTGAACAACAAAAAAATTCCGGAAGACAAACGAAAATTCGTAGCCGCACTTGACCTTGCAAACGGCGGCTTAATGATATTATTGCAAATCCTTATGACATATACGATTTCCAAAAAAGCATTCCAGGAGAAGATGTTCAACAAACTGTTCGGCAAAATGTTCAACAGACAAACCTCAAAGAGCATTCAGGCTGTAATGGAACAAAAAGACCACTTAAAAGGTAAAGTCAAAGGTAATCAAGACTTCCACAGAGCTTTTGAAAGCTATAAAGATGCATCAATTGCAGCATTTGGTTCATTAACGGCACTAATCGCCGCAACGACAATCGGCAAACGTATAATCACACCGTTCATAGCAACCCCGCTTGCTGATAAAACAAAAGAATGGATGTGCAGAAACGACAAGCCCGCTAAAGTCCATAAAGATACTAAAAACACTTATGATACTTCAATTTCGGCAAACGAAAAGGCTGAAAATCAAAAATTACAAAAACAAAAAACAAAACTTCAATCAGCAAATCTGCTTAACCAAGCAATAATAAATGCCGCAAACAAAAAGCCGCAAATCGCCCAAAAGCTATCAGGAAACCTTATAAATCAAACAATAATCAATGCTCAAAACGAAAAGATGGCATAAATTCGATTTTACATTTATCTGATTATAAATTTACAACAGTTTTACAAAAGCAAACAAAAAAAGCCGGATCAATAAATTCACCGGCAAATATTACTTAATATTAAATAAAGCTTATATTTTATTAACAGGAGTTTTAGGCTGTTTACCGGCTAAAACATCTGCGACCTGAAGACTGACATCATCAGCGACTTTAATCTGCGCTTCAATAGTGCTTGCCCCGAGGTGCGGAACTATAATCAAATTCGGGCAGCAATTATACAGAACAGAATTCTTAATATCCGGTTCTGCCTCAAAAACATCTAACGCAGCGCCCGCAATATGCCCGTCATTTAGAGCTTTTACAAGAGCTTTTTCGTTAATAATCCCGCCTCTTGCGCAATTTATCAGGCGTGCGCCCTTTTTAATTTTATAAATATTATCGGAATTAATCAAATCAATTGTTTCTTTATTTTTAGGCACATGAACAGTTATAAAATCACAAAGAGGCAAAAGTTCGTCAATATTTTCGACTTTTTTACCGCCCGCCTTTTGAACCTTTTCTTCGGTAGAATACGGATCATATACAACTATTTCCATACCTAAAACACGCGCAATTTCAGCTACACGAGAACCGATTTTGCCAAAACCTGCAATACCTAAAGTTTTGCCTAAAAGTTCCACCCCGACAAATTTAGAGCGTTCAAACCTGCCCTCTCTTATGTTATCGAAACCCTGCGGAATATTTCTTGCAACAGAAAGCATCATTGCGATAGTATGCTCAGCAGTCGCTTCTGTATTTCCGTTAGGAGAATTTATTACCCAAATTCCTTTTTTTGTTGCATCATCTACATCAATATTATCAACACCAACACCAGCTCTTGCAATAACCTTTAATTTATCGGCTTCTTCAATAACCTTACGGGTAATTTTGGTTGTATTCCTCAAAATAACCGCACTGTAATTATTGATAATCTTGCACAACTCATCTTCGGATTGAGATTTCATAACATCAAATTCAATTCCTGCATTTTTTAAATTATTTTCAGCAACTGCATTAACATTATCTAATATTAGAACTCTCATAACCCTTACTCCTTACCAAATAACTACTAAAAAACGGTGCCCCAGCACCGCCTTTAAAACTACTTAAAACGGTTTTGTCTGATTAAGTTTTATTCTCAAATCTCTAAAACGCGCAATATCTTCCTGGGTTTTGCCGGAATCCTTAAACACAGCCTGAGTTGACGGATGAACCATTAAAACATAATCCATGTGAATTTCTAAAAAATTATATTTTCTTGGTGATTGTCCGGCATTACGTGGGTAAATTTCTGCATTTGTTACGGCAAGAAAGCGTCTTTCTTTATCGTTAAGCAAATCTGTCAATTCACGGTTTGTATTTGTATATTTCGAAACATAAACAACACCCTTAATGTCATGATCTGCTGTTAAAATGCTGACTTCTATAGGAACCATATCTAAATTTTTAGCCATTTTCTTTAATCCTTCCGAACTTTCCGTAAGCTCTTCTGTAATTTAACTTTTACATTATATTATATTTAATCTGTTCTGTCTATATGTTAAATTTTGTCAATGTATTTACCCATTCTAGAACCGTAGGTTTCATGGATATCTCCGATTGACATAAATGCTTTCGTATCAAATTCCTTTACGACTTCTTTAACTTTCGTAAGCTCAAGTCTTGATACAACGCAATAGATTAAGACTTTTTCCTGCTTTGAATACCCGCCTACACCTTTCAGGTAAGTAACACTGATTTCAAACTTGTCAATAAGCTCCTGCCCTATTTCATAAGCCTTGTCACTGATAATTCTGACTGATTTTGAAGAATTTAAACCTTCCAGAACGATATCAATAACCCTATAAGCGATAAAATAAGTCAAAACCGAATACATAGCCTTGTTCCAGCCGAAAACAAGCCCCGCACCGAAATATATAAAGACATTAAATGCCATAATAATTTCGCCGACAGACAACCCAAACTTCTTTGACAAAACCAAAGACATAATCTCAGTACCGTCAAGAGAGCCTTCATTTTTCAAAACAATACCGACTCCGGTTCCGAGAATTATCCCCCCGAACACTGTTGCAAGTAAAAGGTCATCAGTTATATGATAGGGCTGAAAAAGGTTAACTCCGACCGCAAGCATTGTTACGGCATACAAAGTCTGAAACACAAAATATTTGCCCATCTTTGTAAAAGCAAAACATAAAAACGGTATATTCAACACAACAACCAAAAGTCCTAAATTTAACTTTGTCAAATAACTTGTTATCATTGAAATACCAACAACACCGCCGTCAATTATGTTATTAGGAACCAAGAAACATTCCAGTGCAAAAGCTGCAATAAAAGCACCAAACGCTAAAAAAAACATTTTGTTTATTATAAGTGCAACTCTTTCTTTTGTAGTTATTTTTCTTTCGGGCATAAATCTTACTACTTTCTTTTATTAACTTTTTGTATCCGTTTTTCTAATAGCCAGAAGGTTGTTAATTTTGAATATTGTTCTCTTATCATCGGTTTCTTCTGAATTTTTATATCCTAAGATTTTCTCAAGATCCTGTTTTAAAGAAACGATATCCTCATATTTTTTCAAAGTTCCGTCAAGCGCCACTGAAACATCTCCTGTTTCTTCAGAAACAACAAGACACGCAGCATTACTTGTTTCGGTCATTCCAATAGCCGCTCTGTGTCGTGTTCCGTATTTCCAGCTTAATTTAGGATCTTCCGTCAACGGCAGTAAAACCCCTGCCGAAATAATCTTGCTTCCGTTAATAACAACAGCCCCGTCATGAAGAGGTGTGTTCGGATGAAAAATAGTAAGCAGAAGTTCTGTTGAAACATCCGCATTCAATTTTGTTCCGACATCATAATAAGTATTGCTCAAATCGCTTTGAAATACTATTAATGCGCCGGTATGAGATTTTGAAAGAAATTTTACGGCCTCAATAAGCTCTTTAATTACATCAATTTTCTCATCTTTGTGCTTATTTCCACCGCCGAAAACTTTAGAAATCAAATCCGCCTGTCCGAGATATCCTAAAAATCTTCTGAGTTCAGGCTGGAATATAACGATTAAACTCAATGAAACAAGAGTTACGATTGATTTTAAAAATACCCCTAAAATTTTAAGGTCAAATCTGATTAAAATCTCTGAGAAAACCCATAGGAAAACAAGAACAAATGCACCTTTTACAAACTTTTCAGACTGCGTATTTTTGATAAACTTTTTATAAAAAACGAACAGAACAACTGCAATAATAAATATTTCAACGAAATTAGTTCCGCTGAAAGACAAATCAAGCATTCCTATTTGCATTTGCAGATATTTAAAAAGTTCGTCGAGCATTTACTTTAACCTATCCGGAATAACATCATGAGAAATTAAATCTTCTAACGTCTCTCTATTTACTATAATATCAGATTTTGAATTATTTACAATAACCATTTGAGATTTTTGTACTCTATTATAATTTGAAGCCATTGAATAGTTGTATGCACCGGTATTAAATACGCACAAAACATCCCCCTCAAAGAGTTCGGGAAGCGAAATATCCTTAATTAAAATATCTCCGCTTTCGCAAAATCTTCCGGCAATTGTAACGGTTTGTAAAGGCAAATCCTCTTTAAAATTTGCAGCCTCGGCAAAATATTTTGCCTGATACATTGAAGGTCTGGGGTTATCCGCCATTCCGCCGTCAACTGCTACGTATTTTTTGCCTTTCGGAACCTGTTTTGAACTTCCGACGGTATATAAAGTTACGCCTGATGTTGAAATCACGCTTCTGCCCGGCTCTATGTATAATACAGGAGGCTCAATTTTATATTTTTCTATATTTCTGTTTAAACTTTCGGTTATTACATCAGCGATTTTGTAGGTTGACGGAGGAACGTCTTCTTCTGTATATTTTACCCCCAAACCGCCGCCTGCATTAATTTCTGTTAGTTTAATTCCGAATTTTTCATCCAATCGGGCAATTTCTCTTATCAAAATTTCAATTTCATCGGAATAAACCTGCGTTTCAAAAATCTGCGAACCGATATGAGCGTGAAGTCCACGTAAATTCAGATGTTTGTAACTCGTCAAAATAAGTTCAACCGCATCATCAATCTGGATTAAGTCAAACCCGAATTTAGAATCCAAATGCCCCGTCTGAATGTATTCATGAGTATGACATTCTATTCCGGGGGTAATTCTTAGCAGAATATCAACAGCCTTATTTTTAGATTTAGCAATTTCATTCAGCAAATCAAGTTCCAAAAAATTATCTACGGAAATTCTACCCACCCCAAGTTCAAGCGCCAAATCTAATTCGTCAAAAGACTTGTTATTACCGTTAAACAAGACTTTAGACATATCAACACCTGCTTTATAAACCGTATAAATTTCGCCCGCTGACACAACATCAAATCCAAAACCTTCCTGAGAAAGAATTTTAGAAGTTGCCATAGTGCATAAAGCTTTTGAAGCAAACATCATATTAACTTTCTTATATTTTGAAAAAGCCTGCTTATAATCCTTGCAAATACTTCTTAAAGTCGCTTCATCAACAACATATAAAGGAGTTCCGTATTTTTCTGCAAGCTCAACAAGGTCGCACCCGCCGAGCTCAAGATTCCCTGACTCATTCCTTTTTGTTGTAATCGGTTTTAAAAATTGATTTGTACTCTCCATTATCAGCCCTCAAATTAAATTTCTATAAGATGAGAATAACACAGAGATATTTTTTTTTGAAGAAAAATTTTAAATAGCAATTGATTGTACTGAAAAATAATCCTTCAACAAATAAACAAACAATCCCAAAGAAATCAAAAATGTAAAAAGAGCCATAACTTTAGCGGAACCTTTTAAGACGGAAAGATAAGATTTATCTCTTGCATAATTTTCAGGGGAAGAATAAGCGCAAACGGACTTATAAAGGATGCTTAAAACAGGTAAAGTCAAAAAAGCCGCAAAACAAAAATATCTTTTTTCGACAACTGCAAAAATCAACAAAAATAAATACCCCAACCCGTACACAAACCAAAAGAATTTCAGCGCAAAATCTTTATTATTGAACCTTAAAGCCAACGTTTTTTTTGCTGACACTCTGTCGCTTTCGTAATCAAGCAGAGTATGCACATACATAACCCCAACCGTAAACATAACAACCGAAAGACTGAGAAGCAAAACGCCCCACGAAAAGCCGCCCGTCATCACATAATACATACCCTCAAACAAAAGAGGGCCAAACGCAAGCCCGACTGCAATTTCGCTTAAACCGATTCTGGAAAAAAGAGGATAACTTAAGACAACACCTCCACCCAAAAGTACAAGTAATAAAACAAATTCACCTGCTCTAAAAAATAAAATTATTCCGGTCAAAACCGCAATTAAGCAATACAAAACAATTACCACCATCAAATCTTTTGTACTGCTGATATTTTTTCTCAAATAATCGCACTTAACATCCGGAACAAACTCAATTGCTCTTGGATTTTCAAATAAAACTTTGTAATCGGAATAATCATCATACAAATTAGTTGCCATATGCGCAAACAGGATTCCGACAAAAGCAATAATACCATTCAAAACATTACCGTTCTGGCCTAAGGCATAGAGAAAACACGCCAAGCATGAAAACACCGTCATATCGGCAGAATACCAGCGTGAATTTTTTATAACAGTCAAAATTCCACGCAGATTCATCAACTAAGCAATCCTCCAAGCCCTTTTACGGCCTCATAACTTGCACCGCCTTCAAGAAGTTCTTCCGCCGTAATTCCGAACAAAGTCACAAGCCCGTAAACATCACTATCGTTTTTTTTAAGCATATCAACAACCTGCCCGACAGCTTCATCTCTGCTAAGCTTACTAAAACGATCGTGTATCCCTAAATGTAAACTTCTTTTTTTAGCTTTGCCCATATCAGGTATTCCTTTTGCGTTAATTTCCGACACCGAGAGCCAAAAGTGCCGCCCCTATCATTCCGGAATAATTTCCTGCACTTGCTTGCCTGATTTTTGTGTAAGTTGTCACAATCTCTTTATTAAGCTCCTTTTCTATATAATCAACATCCACAAACTCTGCCATTGAACCCGACAAAACAATTACATCAGGATCGAAAAGGTCAGCAAGTCCGATACAGCCGATTAAAATATCGTCCTGCCATCTTAAAAAAGCCTCTACATACTTTGACGAAATACCTTTTTGTAATCTTTCCGTTTTTGTATGCGTATCTTCTAAAGCTTTCGTCTGATCCAAAACAGCGTTAACCTCTGCAATAACATCATAAGTCGTAACATTTGGAACATTTGTAATTTCAGCAGCGGTTGTTCTTAAGCCGGTACCTGATGCGTAAGCTTCAAAACAATCATAAGCTCCGCAAGTACATTTGCGTCTTTTATCCCGATACAATTTAAAGTGCATCTCGCCGGCAGCCCCGCTTTTACCTTTCAAAAGCTTGTTATCAACAATAATCCCGCCGCCGACACCGGTTCCTAAAGTAAGCATTACACTGTGCGCGCAACCTTTTGAAGCACCCAAAACATGCTCTGCCCAAGCCGCCGCATTAGCATCATTCTCTACAAAAACTCTTTTTGTGCTTAAATTCACAAAATCCATCTTCGGATACCCGTCAGCAATGTTTCCTGTCGAACCTAAAACTCCTGTGTTTTCGTTATTAACCGCACCCGCCGTTGCAAATGCTATTACGTCAACATCATTTTCGTATTTTTGCACTATTTCTTTTAATACAGCACGAATTTCCTCAAATGTTTTTGGCGTTGCTCGCTTTTCAACTTCTGCAACAATATTACCCAACTCATCAACTATAGTATTATAAATCTTAGTCCCGCCAACATCTATTGCTAAAGCTTTTTTCATCTACTTACCAACCTTTTCTGAATTTTTAACAAAAGCATCTGATACATCTTTGGTAACTTTCAAGGCTTTACCTGAAAAACCTTCAAATACCGATTGTTTTTTCGCAAACTCCGCAGACTCATTAATTATATGCATCAAATTCTTTGCAATATCGTAATTTGACAGAATTCTAATTTTCATAACACAAATCCCTTATTTATTTCTACAAACAAAACGCTTTGTAATCAGCTGCGGTCTGGTAATAGCCGAACCTATAACTACACAATGCGCCCCGAGTTCAAAAGCCCTGTCGACTTCCTCAGGCTCCCAAATTCTGCCTTCTAATACAACAGGTATATCAACTTTTTTTACAAGTTCTTCTAACAGTTCAAAATCAGGCCCGTCGTTTTTTAAAGGCGATTCAAGCGTGTATCCGGAAAGCGTCGTTGATAAAACATCCGCTCCCGCTTCTGCCGCTTTTATACCTTCTTCTACGGTCGAAATATCCGCCATTGAAACTCTTTTGTTAATCTTTATATACTTTATAATTTCCTCCAAAGTCGCTCCGTTCGGACGCTTTCTTTGGGTTCCGTCAAATGCAATAATGTCTGCTCCCGCTTCAACAAGTGATATTACATCCTTCAACTCAGGCGTAATATAAACTATTTCCTGCCAATTCGGCGGAATAACTTCAGGCTTAGTAATCCCGATAATAGGTATGTCAAAAAGATTTTTGGCATTTTTAACATCCCTCACTCCTGCAACCCTTAATCCGCCTGCTCCGCCTTTTACTACAGACTTCATCATTGCAACCATGCATTTTTCTAAATACAAAGGCTCAGAAGGCATTGCCTGAACTGAAACCACAACCTTATTCTTCAAACGATTAATCATATCGTCATGATACTACAAAAATAATTTTTTATTGTATAATTAAATTGAAAATTTAATTATTCTCATTATCAAATCAGGAGAAAGTTTTATGAAAAAATCAACCGTTAATTATCCGTATCTGACAAAAGAAGTAGAAATTTATGAAAGAGAAAACGGACACAAAATTGTACTTGCTCATAAAGAAGGTGAACTTGTTAATATAAGTTCCTGGGTTAAGACAGGCTCAATAAACGAAGATGACAGAATTAACGGAATTTCTCACTTTCTTGAACATTTGATGTTTAAAGGAACACATAAGCATAAAGCCGGTGAATTTGACAAAATATTAGAGGCAAAAGGCGCAATCGTTAACGCTGCCACTTGGAAAGATTATACTTTTTATTACGTAACACTTCCAAAAGGCGACAATAACGAAAACCTTAATCTTGCTCTTGAACTTCACGCCGATATGATGCTTGATCCTGTTTTACCGGAAGATGAAATCGGGCCGGCATTCGACTTAAATTCTAATGAAGTTAAAGACAAACGTGAGCGCCACGTTGTAATTGAAGAAATAAGAATGCGCAAAGATCAGCCTTGGACAAAAGTTTATAATACTTGTAACTTCAATATGTACACAACTCATCCTTACAAGCGCGATGTAATCGGAACTCCACAAATTATCTCTCAGGTTACAAGAGATGATATTATGAATTATTATCAAACTTTCTATTCTCCGGAAAACATCACAACCATTATAGTCGGAGATTTTGACAGTGAAGAAGTTTTGAAGAAAATTGAAAAAGAATTTGACTTTAAAGGCAGACCTAACGCACCTAAAAAAGAAAATCCGATTGATAAGCCGACTAAAAAAACAAAATATTTTGAAGAAACAGGACAGGTTAACACTTCTTACGCAATTTTTGGCTGGTTAGGACCTAAAGCCTGTGATATTAAAACCTCAATCGAACTTGATTTAATCAGTATAATCCTTGGTGACAGCACCAGTTCCAGAATGTACCAAAACTTAATTGAAAAAAGAGATGATGCTTTATTTAATATGGTAAATTCCGAACATTATCAGTTTAAAGACGGTGATAATTTCTTTATTCAGGCAAACTTTAAACCTGAGGGAAAAGAGCTTGCTCTTGATTTGATACAAGAAGAGCTTAAAAAGCTTACAGACAAAAGAATTACGGAAAAAGAGCTTAAAAAAGCTAAAATGAGAATAAAAACGCGTTTTGCATATTCTGCCGAAACAGTTTCCGAAATCGGAGAAACAATCGGTTATTATATGACGGTTTGCGAAGATTTAAAACTTGTAGAGCAATATTTGGCAGACCTTGACAGTGTGACGATTGATGATTTAAACAAAACAATTAAAAAATATCTTGATATTAACAATTGTGTTATTTCGGTTTTAATCCCCAAAAAATAGCCGCCCAAAACACAAAAGGACAGAGATGACATTATTATCGGAAAAAGAACAAGCTGAACTTGAACAAACAAAATACAAATGTTTACACTGCACAAAATGTCCGCTTTCAAAGACCCGCACAAATGTCGTTTTTTCAGGCGGAGTTCCGAATCATAAAATGATGCTGATAGGTGAAGCCCCCGGTTTTTATGAAGATCAAAAGGGAGAACCTTTTGTAGGTAAAGCAGGACAACTGCTTGATAAAATTTTAGCTTCAGTCGGATTTTCAAGGAAGGAACATCTTTATATCTGTAATACCCTAAAATGCCGGCCGCCTGAAAACAGAGATCCTCTGCCCGAAGAAGAAACCGCTTGCAGAGAGTACTTAAATGCCCAGATTGAAATTCTAAAACCCAAAATAATTCTGCTCTGCGGAAGAATTGCAGCGCACGCTATGCTCGGCACAACACAAGGTATTACAAGAATTCGCGGCAAATGGTACGAAGGTCCGAATTTCTCTAAAATGATGCCGATTTATCATCCGTCTTACCTTCTAAGAAATGATTCCCGCGAAAAAGGCAGCCCAAAATGGCAAATGTGGCAGGATATTCAAGAAATTCGACGCGTATATGATCAAATGGATTAAACGATTTCACTTTCCGAAACAATAAAATCAATCAAATACGGTTCGTTTTCACTAAAAGCACGTTCTATCGAAGCAGGTATCTCGGAATAATTTTCAACCCTCTCCGAATTAATACCGTAACTTCCGGCAAGCAAAGCAAAATCAGGATTGCAAAGTGAAATCTCCGGATGCCTGCCGTCAAATAATTTATCTTGAAGTTGACGGACAAGTCCTAATTCACCGTTATTAATAACAAAAATTTTAACAGGAATCCCGTAACGCTTACATACTGCAAGTTCCGACAAACTCATTTGAAAAGATCCGTCTCCGGTAAAAAGCACCACTGGCTTTTTGCCCATAACAATTGAAGCCCCGATTGCAGCACCAAAACCAAATCCCATAGTTCCTAACCCCCCTGAGGTTAGTAATTGACCCGGAAAATCAAATTTGCAATATTTTATAACTGAAATTTGATGCTGCCCCACATCCGTCGCTATTACACAACCTTTAAGCATATCACCGACTGCACTTGCTATGGTTTTAGATGTAATTTTACAACTTTCATCTTCTTCAAAAAATCTCAAATTCTCGTCATATTCATAAACAAAATCACTTAAAGCCTCCAATCGGATTTTTGCAAGCAGCATATTTAAAAACATTTTTATATCGGCATTTACTGCCAAATCCGACGACAAATTCCTGATAAGTTCTTTTGAATTTATATCTACCTGTATTATTGTTTTGCTGTTCAAATTTTCAAGCTCTGAAGGCAAGATAACCCTATCATTAAATCTTGCACCCAGAACCAAAAGTGTATCGGCATTTTTCAACAATCTGTTCGCTGTTTTGTGCCCGAAAACACCTATCATGCCTGCACATAAAGGATTTTCACCAGAAAAAGCACTCACACCCATCATTGTCGTAACTACCGGAATATTTAAGTATTCCGACAATTTTTCCAATTCTCTTGACGCTTTTGAATGAGAAACCCCGCCGCCGCAAATAATTAAAGGCGACTTTGCGTTCTTTAGAATTTCCACTGCTCTTATTACATCAATATCTGAAACAGTTTCAACTTTATCCGGCGGCAAGCCTAAATCTTTATACTCTGTTTTCTGCGTAAAAATATCGGAAGGAATATCAATTACAACAGGACCTTTTTTACCGCTCATTGCTATCAGATATGCCTGTATTACCGTGCTTTCTAACTCTTCTACATCTGATATTTTAACTACATATTTAACACACGGCTTTACAATTTCAGGAAAATTAACCTCCTGAAAAGCGTCCTTTCCAGTAAGCGAAGATTTTATATCCCCCGCTATTAAAAGCATAGGAAAACCGTCAAGATATGCATTTGCAAGTCCTGTTACCGTATTCAATGCACCCGGACCTGCTGTTACAACTCCAACTCCGCATCTTTCGCTCACTCGAGAATAACCTTCGGCTGCATGAACTACACTTTGCTCACACTGCATTAAATAATGTTTTATTGATGAATGCTGAATTTCATCATACAAATCTACTACCGAACTTCCCGGATAACCAAATACATCCTGAACCCCAAGTTTTTCAAAGGTCTTTATTAGAATTTGTGATGCGGTTAAAATTTTGTTTTCTGTTTTTTGCATTTTTTATTTTCCTACGACGATTATAGCACACTTTTATTCCGTTTTCCACTAATGAAAAAGAGAACCAGCTTTTACTGATTCTCTTCTTCTTTTAATCAGTTCAATTTAATCGAAAGTGAAGAGATCTTTCCATTGTTTTTTCTTCGTTTCTACTTTCTTTTTACGTTCTGCTTGTTTTTGTTCTGCTTTTTTCTTTGCTTCAGCTTGTTTCTGCTTTTGTTTTTGGATTTTCTCCTGACGCTTTTTCTCTTTTTCTGCTGCCTTTTGAGAAGCTGATTTTTCCTTTTCAGTTATTTTTGAAGTCTTGCTGTTAATCCAATCTGAAATCGGTGTATCTGACGCATAAACCGCTGTTGAACTCAACATAATTAAAGCTAATAATGCTACGATTCCTTTTTTCATTTTTCCTTCCTTTCTTTCCTACTCGGAAATTAACTGATTAAATAACTGTTTTTTATTTTCTAGTTTTTGCTGTCTGCTTTTTGTTGCTTCCTGGCCTTTTTGTTTCGCATTTTCTATCGCTTTATCTATTTCGTCTAACTTTTTATTAAACTCTTGTTTTTGAGCTTCCTGTTCTTGTTGAAATGCTTCTATCTGCTTTGCCCTTTCTGCATCTTGCTGCTCTTTTTTAGTCTGAAGTTCTTCAAGCTTTTTTTCTATTAATTGATTTTGTTCTTCTTTTTTTTGGTCTATCGCTTTCTGACTTTCTTCTATTTTTTGCTTGATTGCTTCGCTCTGTTCTTCTTTTTGCTGCTGAAGCTGATTTAATTTAGTTTCTATTGCTTCACTTTGCTCCTGACGCTTTTCTTCTATGGATTTTTGGGCATCTTCTATTTTCTGCTGAATTTGTTCTTTTTGTTCTTCTTTTTGGGTTTGAATTTCTTCAAGTTGTTTACCTACTGCTTCGTTTCTTTCTTGATGCTGGTTTTCTATCTCTGCCTGAGCTTCATCCATTTCTTGATTTAGCTTTTGTTCCGTTTCCGTTATCCTTTTGGTATGCTGCTCTAAAAGCTGATCCATATATGTATCGTTTTCATCTGCCAATACACTTGTCCCTGCACACATAACCATAACCATTGACAGGATTAAAAGTTTCTTCATAAACATATTCTCCTTTCGCTATTTCAACATTATACTAAATTGAATCATATTTCGCAATAATTTTTTCAATTCCAGACTTTGCAATACTAAATATATTCATCAACATATATTCAGGATAAGGATCACCTTCTGCTGTTGTCTGAAATTCTATTATTTTTCCGCTCTTTGTCAGAACTACATTTGAGTCAACTTGAGCATGAGAATCTTCTTCATATTCTAAATCAAGTAACAATTCGCCATTCACAATTCCCGCTGAAATTGCAGCAACAGGCTCAATTATCGGATTTTCTTTTATCGTTCCGTCTTGCAAAAGCTTTTCTACTGCATCTTTAAGTGCTAAATACCCCCCGCAAATACTTGCCGTTCTTGTGCCTCCGTCTGCCTGAATTACATCGGCATCTATCGTTATGGTTAAATCAGGTATCTTTTCTAAGTCAATACATGCTCTTAAGCTTCTACCGATTAGCCTTTGAATCTCCTGTGTACGACCGGATATTTTCATTCTTTCTCTCTGGCATCTTGTATTGGTTGATGCGGGAAGCAAAGAATATTCCGCCGTAAGCCACCCTCTTTGCTCCTCTTTATCCATCCATTTGGGTTTGCCCTGTTCTACTGATGCCGTTACTATAACCTTTGTATCACCAAATTCAGTTAACACACTTCCCATTGCATGTTTGGTATAGTTTCTAGTAAATTTAATCTCTCTTAATTCGTTATTTTTTCTGCTTGTTCTCATTTTTTATCCTCACTCATAATCCCACATATATATCTGACCGCAATAACGGCATACAGCATGTTCGTTCATAAACCTTAAATCAGGTATAAATGTGTATCCGTCTACCGATATTTCTATTTCACCCTTTTCATTGTATTTTTGCGCAAACCGTCTTTCACCTTTATAATCCGGCGAAAACATCAATTCAAATTTATCAATTGATTTACAGTTTTTGCATATAAACATTTAATTTTTAACCTTTTTATTCGTCTTTTTCTTTAGCCCGTTTTATAATTTCCGGATCCAATTTCTTTGAAGTTTTATGCGAAACTTTTGACGGAACTCCGTCTTTTTCTCCCAAAACTTTATACCACAATGTCCAGACTATACTCCTTAAAGGTAAAGTAAACCCGACTACCAAAAAGAAAATAATCTGCTGTACAATCGACTTTGAAATATCAAGCGGTGTAATTTGAACAGAACCGCCCATTGCTAATATTGAATTTATACTGTCTAAAGGTATTGTAGAAGCCCACCCCTCTAAAATTCCATAAAAGAAATCGGAAATTTTTAAGGCATCAAAAATTACAGAAACTCCAATCTCTAAAAAATAATACGTTACTGCAAATAAAACTACCATTATCGCAAGAGTTCTTGCAAAATTTCCTTTTATTAGCATTAAACTTCTTTTAAAACATCCGGATGGCGAAACGTCCTCTTCAAATGTAAAAACTTGAAATATTAAAACAAAATAAACAAAAAATATCAGCCCGATTACCCAGAAAAACGGGATTACCGAAACAAGAGAGAACAAGCTGAACAAAAGCCATATCCCGATAAAACTTGCCGCCCTTCTTGTCACAACAGCGTTATATGCAGGAAAATCATAAATTTTTCCGGTCGACATCGCAGCCTCAGTCATTGAATTCAACGCCCCGTAAGCTACCAAATAATCCCAAAATGCTTTCATCCACAAGATTAACCCCGGAAGCGTGATTAGCATTAAACATACCATTACTGTTCCAAAGCTGTCCAGTGCCGGAATTTCTCTTGCTAAATAATCCAAGTTTTGACTGAAAAGCCAGCTTGTTCCAAACACCCAAAATAACCCTGCAAACTGCCCCAGCACCGGGAATAACATATATTGCGAATACTTTTTAAAATGCACACAATACAGTTTAATTCCTTCTCCTAAAACTCCCCAGATACTGTCACTCAACTTATTTTTCGCCATACACACTCCTTTGTTGTATAATAATCTTATTACAAATATATTTACAAAAACAATGGAAAATTTCAAAGATTTAATTAAAAATTTAACCGAAGAAGATTTCAATAAAAATCGTGTTAACCTTCACATTCACTCAACTTTCTCTGACGGGAAAGGTGATTTTTCAAAACTGGTCGAAGAAGCTGAAAACCTTGGGTTTAAATACATTTCAATTACCGACCACAATACAATGAATGGTTACGATAAATCTCCAAAAGCATCTTCACCGATTTTAATTCCGGGAGCAGAATTTGATGTCTGGTGCGGGTATGTGTTTATGCATCTTCTCTCATACGGAGCGGACAGAAATCACCCTGAATTTAAGACGTTTTTTTCGCCCGACTCAAATAAAGAATCTGAGATTGCAAGACTTTTTTCAAAAAGAAATCTAAAAAAATTAATCAACAGTATTCATAAGGCAGGCGGAATCGCCGTTCTTGCACATCCTGCTTGCTGCTGGTGTCTGTCGCCTGAAAGATTTGTAAAAAAACTTGTGAATCTCGGGCTTGACGGTATCGAAATTTACTACCCTTACCCAAGACTTAGAGGTATTTTGAAATTCCACAATGAAGATGCCTTCAAAAAAGCTGCCGATAAATACAATCTTATTAAAACCGGCGGAACAGACTGCCACGAAGTTTCACTTAAACTCAATTAAGCTTTGTTTGAAGAAGCTTGACTTTTCAGGTAACTGTCTACAAAAACATCAATATCTCCGTCCATTACGGCATCAACATTACCTACTTCACAGCCGGTTCTGTGATCTTTTACCATTTTATAAGGATGAAATACATACGAACGAATTTGAGAGCCAAAGTTTATATCAACATTTTCACCCTTTAATTCCGCAAGCTTTTTCTCATGCTCCGCCTGTCTTATCGCCAGAAGTTTTGATGCCAAAATCTGCATTGCATTTTCTTTATTCTGCAACTGTGAGCGCTCCTGCTGACATTTTACGACTATTCCTGTGGGTTTATGCAAAATTCTTACCGCTGTTTCTACTTTATTAACATTCTGCCCGCCGGCGCCTCCTGAACGCATCGTATCTATTTCTAACTCCTCCGGCGGAATATTTATCGTTTTTTCAAAATCTTCTATTATCGGAGAAACTTCTAACGATGCAAAACTTGTCTGACGCTTCCCGTTTGCATTAAACGGAGAAATCCTCACTAAGCGGTGTACTCCTTTTTCAGCTTTTGCATAACCGAAAGCGTATTTCCCTGAAATTTTTATTGTGGCTGACTTTATTCCGGCTTCTTCACCATCTAATTTATCCCAAAGTTCTACCTTCCACCCGCGATTCTCTGCCCAGCGAATATACATCCTCAAAAGCATACTCGCCCAATCCTGTGCATCAGTTCCGCCGGCTCCTGCGTTTATCGTTAATATCGCATCTGCCTCATCATACTCACCGCTTAACATTAAACGAATTTCAAAACTGTCAATCTCTTTTTCTAATTTCTTTATACTTTCAAAACTCTCAGCAATAAGCTCCACATCTCCAACTTCAAGCGAAACTTCCGCATCTTCTATTACCCCTTGCCAAGAAGAAAGCCGCTCTAAATTTTCTTTTACTTCCCTTATCCTTGCCCCTAATTTTGAAACTTGAACCTTATCTGACCAAATATCAGGACGCTGCATATCTGCCTCTAATACGGATAACTCTTTATCTAAACCGCACGGGTCAAAGACACTCCTTTATCTTTTCATATCGGGGCTTCAATATTGTAATTATCTGCTTTAATTCTGTTTCCATAACCCGAATAATAGCACAAAAAACATACTTTAAACAGAGTATGAAAAATTTATATAAAATTGATACAATTTCTTGTGGTTATTTTGTTAGCTTATGCCTGAAAGGAGGTTTTATGTCAGGCGGAATTATTGAAGGAATTAAGAAATGCTATACAGGTAATAATGTTATAACAAAGCATATTTTCTTGTTTATTATTTCTCTTTTAGTTTCTATTCCAAGTGTTATAGCAGCTATGAATACTAATGGAAATGACAGCGAACTCTATCGCTATATATACGTTCAGTATCCGTTACTTGGAATTGTATCTTTTATCGGAAGCGTTATGCTGGGTTTATACATGATACACTTTCTGCGTAATACGCTTAAATTTTGTATTTGGAAAGATAAACAAACTGACAAAGAAAAAATTAACGCCCTGCAAATTATGCCGGAAATCGATAAATATCTGTTTTTTAAATTTGGAAATATTATAATATATTGGGTTATTTGGCTTGTAATGCTTATTGCTATTGTTATTTGCACCGCTATTCTTTGTATTATTCCGAATGGCGGCTTTATTGCTATTCCACTATTTTTGATTTTCATTTTGGCTTTCGCTCTGGCTATGCCGTTAATTCTTTGCGGATTCGTCAAAGACTTCTCTATCAAACAAAATATTAACCCTTTATTGATTTTTAAATATTTGGCTAAAACTCTTTTACCAATTACAATACTTGATTTAAAATTCTTCGGTATTTCTATCTTATTCGGAATATTAGGATTTATCGTAATCGGTATTGCGACAGCAATTATTATAATCTGCGGAATTTTAAAACCTGAAACAATTGCTAATAATCCGGTGTATCTGACCGCTTTTTGCACGCTGTATGTTTATATATCAATTATCTTAAGCCTTGGTTATTATTATGGCGTTGGACATATATACTACAATAAAATTGAAAAACAGAATAATACGCAAACAGTTTAACTAAAATATTTTTCAAATTTTAAAACGGCTTCTTTAATTAAGAGGCCGTTTTATTTTTGGAATTTGAATTTAATATCTTTATTCTTCCATCGTCTTTTATTACTACCGGAGTTTTGTCTTTCCTGAAATGTTCTTTTACACACTTTGTAAAATCAAAATCATAAATCTTTTCAGCCCAATCTATTTTATCCAGCATTGAAAGATTATCCTTACCCATAGCATAATAATCGTTCACAACAGTTCTGTAAATTTTGTCTTCTCGCGGATTATTTATATCAATTTTAGTTTCTTTTCCGCTCTTATCAACAAAATAAAGGTCTGAAATATCGCCGTTGCTGTCTATATTGTACCTTAATCCTGATGTATGAAGGATTCCCGGCTTGTTATTCAGGTTTGTAACAGATTTTGCGGTTGCTTTTATCGCCTCTACTATTTCTTTTTCCGTATAAGGAATTATCGTAAGATTATTTTTAAACGGAGACATATCTTCTAACACCCTTGTATCTAAATTCCCGCTTTCAAAATAGCCTCTAATGTTTGCGGCACTTAGCAAAGCAATATCTCCACCCAGTTCCTCTCTCATACAATCTACTATAAACTGAGCGTGAGGATTGGGTTCTGTCAAATCATTTTGAATCGGAGGTGCTGCATATTTAACAACTCCTACAATTTCAGGTTTTCCTAAAATCTTTTCAAATACATATCTTAACGGCGCATTACGCTTAAAGCCTCTTGTCGGAGTTACGTTGTTTTGAACTTTTGTTATAACACCTTTATCATCAAACTCAAGATTTAATACTCCAAAATATTTTCCGTCACGACCGGCCTGCGTGATAATTACCGGTTCACCCGACTTGTTATAAAGGAGATTTTCACCCTCTTGCGCGCCTAACACCAGATTATGCGAATGTCCGCCTAAAATTACATCTATTCCGTCGGTTTCCTGAGCAACCTTCCTGTCATATCCGTAACCTAAATGCGAAAGCAGTATAATTTTATCAACCCCTTGAGCTTTTAATTTGTCAGCTTCTTTTTGAATATCTTTTATTGTTTCATTAATTTCATGAATTTCATGCTCGTTAAATAGAACACTATATTTAAGACGTGAAATTAAATCCGTCGGGGAAGTTCCGATTACACCGTATCTGTGACCATTCATTTCCTGAATGTAAGACTTTTGAACCTTCTTTGACAATGGATATTCCGGTCTTATATCTATATTGCAGGCTAATAGGTTATATTTCATATCCGGAATTAATTTGCCGATACTTTTTGGCATGTCGTATTCGTGGTTTCCGACTGCTGATGCCATTATTCCAAGAGCATTTTCACCCGCTACTGCCGCTTTATTTACCTTTTCTATCTCTCCAAGTAATATATCACCTGATGAAAACTTTAATTTATCAGTCGGGGCGGACGGTTTAAAATTATCAAAAGCATTCGATGCTGTCATCGTCCTTTCTAAGTTTATTGATTTGCCATGAAAATCGTTTATGTAAAAAATACTTGTCCTTACGGGCTGCTTTTGTGTTTCCCTTTTCTCCGGCGGCTTTGTAAGGAGCGCTCGCTGTATTAAGTTTGTACTTGTCGAATTTATGGGCGTTATCATTTTTTCTGTCCCAACAAGTAGAAACCTCCTGAATATTTTTTTTTGTCAGTTTTTTATCCGATTTTTACAAATCTTAAAACGTTATTTTAAAATTTCATTGTCTGAACTTCCCAATGCTTTTTAAGCTCAGCTGTAAGCTCTTTTCCTTCTCCTGCTACTTCAAGAAGAATTACACCGTTATTTGAACAAACTTCCTTTTCAGAAGAATGCAAACCTATTCTTGTTCTTATTTCGCAGCCGTATTTAGTTATTATTTTTTGAAATTCTATTGCTGATTCAATTCTGTTTTCGATATTAACCCCTATAATCGTCATTGTCATAATTTTTAAACTCCTTTTTATAAATGATAAACCCTCTTTAAATTAAATAATACCCCGATAAGGGGGTATTATTGATTAATTTTCGGCGACAAAAAGGCCGAGTGATAACATTATTTATATATTTTTCGCTTACGAAAAATCAATGTTATCGGTGGCTTGAAGCTGTTTTTTCTTTAAATTATGCATCACTGCATCGACTAGTAACTCATAAGATTTCATATTCTCAATATTTGGGAATTCTTCCTTGAGCTGTTCTCTGACCATTGCTTCCAACCTCATTTCGTCAGACTTTGATTCCAATTCGCCTCCGACTCCGGTTATCATCTTTATGTATTCGGAAGACGCTTTGTCTTTATTCGCATCGGTAAACATCAACCATCTTAGTTTTGGTGACAGTTCGTTCTTTAATTTTCTTACTATTTTAAGATTTCCAAACTTGTTGAGCATGACGCTACCTCTACGTTTTATTTTTTCCTTTACCTTATTGTACTATAATAAAATGTCCTGAAAAAAATAATTTACCTTTTTTATACGTTTATTTACAAATCTTTATATTTTGCTGAAATCGCAGATATAATCATACTTTTGCTTCAATTTATTCAAAAGCGCAAGCCTGTTTTGTTTAACTTTTTCATCCTTATCCATTACAAGAACATCGTTGAAGAATTTTTCAACCGAAGGATTAATCTCAACAAGCTGTTTTAAATATTCACCGTAATCCGAAGCATTAACAGTTTCAATTTGTTCTAAGAGCATTGCTTCTGCCGGAAGATTAAACAATTCCTTCTTCACTTGAGCATTTACAGGCTCCTTCAAAAGTCTTGCGACTCTGTTTGCGCTCTCCAAAACTTCCGCTGAATTAAATTCAGCCATAACCTTTACTCTTTGAATGTAATCCGCCAAATCACACAACGGATTTTTGTTTGAAGCACATGCCTCAAGTACATTCTTCGAATACTTGTCGCTTAAATATATTATCAACCTTTGAACGATAAATTCATTAATTTCTTCGGTAACCTTGCCCGAAACTCTGCCGACACAATCGCCTGCGGCTTTTTTAAACTTGTCGACGATATTTCCGCCCTCAAACTGTACAGGAAGATTTAAAAGCGTTTCGTCAATTAATTTCGTCAAATCTATCTTCAAATTATTAGCAAGGATTGTTCTGATTATACCTAAAGCGGCACGTCTTACCCCAAGAGGATCGGAAGAACCTGTCGGCTTTTTGCCTTCCGCAAAAACTGCTGCGATAGTATCAATTTTATCTGCAATTCCGACGACCTGACCTTCTATTGTTTTTGCGGTTTCGCCTTCTGCATTAAGCGGGAAGTAATGCTCTTTGATACCTTCTGCAACAGAATCCAGCTCTCCTGATACTCTTGCATAATCTGCTCCGATATATCCTTGAAGTTCCGTAAACTCAAATACAAGGTTTGTCGCTAAATCGGCTTTACATAGAAGTGCTGTTCTTTCAACAGTTCTCGAATCCTTAACACCGATTTGACTGCAAATTGTGCGGGAAAGCGAAGATAATCTTAAGGCTTTATCATACATTGAGCCCATGCCCTTTTGGAAAGTAATGCCTTTCAAATCTTCAACATAACTTTCAAGAGGCTTTTTGGTATCTTCGTTAAAGAAAAATACCGCATCATCAAGTCTTGCCTTAATTACTCTGACATTACCCGCTTTAATATTTTCAAAATCATCGCCGAGGTAATTTGTCATAGTAATGAATTTGTTAATCAACTTGCCATCCTTATAAAGCGCAAAGTATCTTTGATGAACCGCCATAACAGTTACAACAAGTTCTTCGGGCAATTTAAGATATTCTTCTGAAAAATCGCAAACCGCAGGAACAGGATATTCCGTAATAAATGTAACTTCGTCAAGCAAATCATCCGTATAATAAGGTTCTGCGCCAAATTTTGCGGCTTCCTCGTGCGCCTTGTCGATAATTCTCCGGCGTCTTTCGTCCTGATCGACGATTACACAGCAATTGCGCATCAATTCAACGTAATCATCAGGGCTTCCGACAATTACGGATTGCTGAGCAAACCTGTGACCGCGTGAAACATTTGAGCTTTCCTTATCAATAATTTTGATTTTAACTTCGTCTTTATCGAGCATGGAAACAATCCATCTGATAGGACGTGAAAATTTCTGTTCATTATCAGCCCAACGCATAAAATGAGAGCCTTGAAGCTTCAATACAAGCGATGGAACATTTTGTTGCAAAAGTTCTACAACTGATTTACCTCTAATAAGGACTTTAGCGTGGATATAATCGTCTTCTATATACAAATCTTCAGGCGCGACACCGTTTTTATTGGCAAAACCGAGAGCAGCTTTTGTTAAATTACCGTTTTCGTCATAAGCGACTTTTTTAACAGGGCCTTTCACAACTTTAACTTCATCAGGGCTTGACTTTTCCAACCCGTCAACAATAACCGCTAAACGCCTTGGTGTTGCATAAACCTTAATATCGCTAAAGCCGACTTTATTATCATTCAAAAAATCTTCAAAAAGTTTTTTAAGCTGATTAATAGCTGATGGTATAAACCTATAAGGTAACTCTTCCGTTCCGATTTCCAATAAATATTTACTCATATCCTGCCTTTATGATTAACTTTCCAACGCCTTTCGGGCAAACATAACTTCAAAAACATTATACCCGCTGAAAAATTAAAGTAAAGCAAGAGAAATGAAGTTAAAAAAAGACGCCATTATAAAGGCATCTTTTTTAATATCAAGTTTATATACAAAAGGTGCGGCGTTGCCACCGCACCTTGTTTCACTGATTATATTAGCTCAGATCCTTAATCGCCGTCATCTTGAGAAGTATTATCTTCCTCGAAATCAACAGTGATTTCTTTTACATCTGGTGCACCTGTAGCTGAAGTAGGACTTACGCTTGCCTTATCTCCGTTGTATGTAGAGAAGTAATACGACAAACCACAATTTACGTCAATTGTCTTTTCCTCACCTGAACAGATATCTGTTCCTATATTGACCTTGGCTGCTCCAACAACTGATGCACATTTTCCTTTTGCACCTGTACCTATGAATTTAAAGCTGCAAGTATCTGACTGTCTTGTTACATTTACATTTAAAATTTCAGTACGAGGTGTTCCTGTAAAAGTTACTGTTGAAGATGGTGTAATTGATGTCGTAAACTTAGCTGCACTATTATTTACATCCTTAACAGATTTTACGCTAACTGTATAGGATTTATCACATTTAAGATCATCCCATCTTGCTTCATAAGAGTTTGCACTTGATAATGTTGCATTTTTATATACCCAATTGCCAACATCTGTTTGCATATCAACTTGGACACCATTGCCAACATCACCTTTTCCTACCATGATTATTGTGCATAGGCCGCCTCCGCTACCACAAACATTCCATGTTGGTGTTAGTGTCTTAGACTCTCCTGCATTTAATGTTATCGTTGATGGGATTGATCCTGATTGTAATTCTATGTCTGATGATGAAGGCGCATCTCCAAATATGGTCAATGTTGCGGTTACTTTGTAAGGACCAGGAGGCAGTTGATAACCGAAATCCGGCAACTGACATTTGCCTTGACAACTTCCTGATTCTAAATAATATTCTTGATGTGTAATAGTATTTTCAAAAGTAACTCTTACACTTGGCCTCCAAGAATGATCCATATATTCACTGTGATTTGAACATACATTTCCATATCTTATCGTTGTATTTACATTTACTGAGGAATCAGGACCATATACCTTCTCAAAATTAACATCAACATCCTGAGTTCCTGAAAGTGATGCTATGCTTGCAGGAGATGGTGTCAATTTGTATGTTGCTCCGGTTGCGGTTCCGCTACAACCGAACGAATAGCCAATACCACAAGTTAAGTTTGACAAGGTGTATGTATAATTATTTCCTTTATTTAATGTTATAGTTCTTGGTCCATTATTGACGCTTTGTACTGTACATTGGCCTTCAGCGGCTCCTCCTGTAGATCCGCTGCCTGTAAATTTAATGGCACAATTGTTTATTTTAGGTGTTTCATAATATAAATTTAATATTAATGGTGCTGTGACATTTGGTACGCTTACTGATGTAGTGCTGCCGCTTCCACCAGATTTGGTTCCAACAATAGCAGTCCACGCTTTAAATGTACCCTTATCGTATTTGGCATCAGCCGTATATTTATAAGTTTCTCCATTTTTAACTCCAGAAGAATCCGAAACTGTTTTCTTATGAACGCGATCAAGATAGGTTTTAATTGTTACATCATGATAAATTTCACTTGTTGATCTCATTCCGTACTCAATCACTATATTTTGGTCTTCACATACAGTTGTGCTATATGATACCGTTGGCTTTTCAATATTATTTACAGTTACTTTCTTTACATAAGCTTCATTTGCAGAATCTCCAACTGTAGGCTTATTAAAAGTTATACTAAAGGTTGATCCACCTTTTACACTTCCGGTACCTTCCCTTGTTAACGATGGATTTGATGTATACCATGGTCCACCTCCTGCTATTGATGAATTTGGATCGCTTATTGCTTCAAAATATTTATCAACAGTAGCATCCTGCTTTTCTGTTACTTTTATATTATATGTATTAGATGAAGAACAAGAACCATTACCACCACCTGGAGGTCCGGCTGACACTATTGGCGGACCAGTATATATTATTGTGTATTTAACATCATTTACTGTTGCTGTTTTTGCATCACAAGCAACTTTTGTTCCGTTTATATTTAAATCACAAGTTACAGGGTAATAACCATAATAACCCTTTTCATCCATCGTTAGAGTATTCGTAACCTCGGCATAATAAGTTATATATTTTGCAGAAGGTTTCCCTATTGAGAATTTAACCTTTATTGGATCTGTAGGTCTATCATACCCTGTTCCGCTTGGAGGATCATGAAATTCATTTTTGGGTATAGTCATCTCTCCAGAAACAGATGCATCATTAGTTACTGTAACGCTAGTAATTGCACTCACAGTTTGTATTGCACCGTTAGCTGAAGAGCTCTTAAACTCTTCAGTATCTATAACAATTGTAGCTTCTTTGTCAGATGAAGACTTACACAAGTTTGTAAAATCCGGAGTTGCATTTGCACTGCCCAACTTTACTGTATAAGTGCTCTTCTCG
>CALUTL010000013.1 GCA_944323655.1 Candidatus Gastranaerophilales bacterium
CTTCCTGTACCGCCGCCTGATGCTACTGAGAAGTATTTTCTTCCGTTTTCCCAGCACCATTTTTTGTAAGTACCTGCTACCGGGTGTTGGAAACGAGTCGGGTTTGTTGAGTTTCCTGTAATTGATACGTCAACGCCTTCGTGAATCATAATTGCAACACCTTCTGATACATCATCTGCGCCGTAGCATTTAACTTTTGCTCTTTCTCCGTCTGAGAACGGCTGTTCTTTAACGATTTTTAATTCGCCTGTTTTGTAATCATATTTTGTTTCTACTGATGTGAAACCGTTGATTCTTGAAATGATGTATGCTGCATCTTTTCCAAGACCGTTCAAGATTACTCTTAGAGGCTCTTTTCTTACTTTATTTGCATTTCTTGCAATACCGATTGCACCTTCTGCTGCTGCAAATGATTCGTGACCTGCTAAGAAACAGAAACATTTTGTTTCTTCTCTTAGTAACATTGCAGCTAAGTTACCGTGTCCAAGACCTACTTTTCTTGTATCACCTACTGAACCAGGTACTGCAAATGCTTGTAAGCCTTCACCGATTGCTTCTGCGGCTTCTGCTGCTGTTTTTGTTCCTTTTTTCAATGCGATGGCTGCACCTAAAGTGTATGCCCATACAGCGTTTTCAAATGCGATTGGCTGAATGCCTTTAACTATTTTATCTACATCAATTCCTTTTGACAGACAAAGTTCACGTGCTTCTTCCAAGGTTTTGAAACCATATTCAGGTAAAACTTTGTTCAATCTGGCTTGACGTCTGTCTTGTCCTTCAAATTTTACTGTCATTTTTATTTCCTCTTAATTTTAATTTACTTAATTATTAACTGACTTGTTTATTACTCAACTCTCGGGTCGATTTTCTTCACAGCGTCAGCAAATCTTCCGTAAGTACCTGTGAATTTTTCCAAAGCTTCTTTCGGATCAACACCTTTTTTAACGGCATCCATAAATTTGCCAAGGTGAACAAATTTGTATCCGATAACTTCGTCATTTTTGTCCAAGCCTAATTCAAGAACATAGCCTTCTGCAACTTCCAGGTATCTCGGTCCTTTTTGTTTTGTTGAGAAGATTGTACCTACTTGAGAACGAAGACCTTTTCCTAAATCTTCAAGTCCAGCACCTACCGGCAATCCGCCTTCTGAGAATGCTGTTTGAGTTCTGCCGTAAACAATTTGCAAGAACAATTCTCTCATAGCAACGTTAATTGCGTCACATACAAGGTCAGTATTCAAAGCTTCTAATAGAGTTTTGCCGGGCAAAATTTCTGCAGCCATTGCAGCCGAGTGTGTCATACCTGAACATCCAAGTGTTTCTACCAAAGCTTCTTGAATGATACCGTCTTTTACATTAAGAGTTAATTTGCAAGTTCCCTGTTGAGGTGCGCAGCATCCGCAACCGTGAGTTAAACCTGAAATTTCTTCGATTTTTTTAACCTTTGTCCATTCACCTTCTTGAGGTATCGGAGCAGGTTCACCTTTTACACCGCGTTTTACGCAGCACATTTCTTCTACTTCGTGTGTAAGTTGTATACGATCCAACATTTTCTATACTCCCTTCGGTTATATACAAGACTATTGTATGTGCTGAAAAGGCTTAGTCAAGAATTTACGTGCGGGGAAAATTTACCAATTTATAAAATATTTAATTGGTGCAGTGAATCTATCCTCTCTGCTAATCTTGAAAATCAAACTTCACGATATCTTTTCCTGAACTTACGGCTTGCTTGATAAATTCACTCTCAATTTCTTTAGGATCATAATATTTAACTAAACTTTTTTCTTTGCTTTTTCTTACCACTACAATGGCAAAGCCATTATCAGATAGTTTCATTGCGGAATGCAACTTTTTATAATAATCACTCCAACCCTCACCTAATAATGCATTTTTATTCATAAAAAATACTTCATCTCCGGCATCCAAATGAAGTTTTCCTGAATTTTTCCATTCCCGCAAAAGATTTTCAAATGTTTCATCAGTATATTTTTCAGGTTTTTGAAGTAATTCTTGTGCTTTTTTTACCAATTTTTCAGTGGCTTTTACATCCAGTCTTCTTTTAACTAAAATTCCGCCTATTGTTATTCCGGCTAAGACTCCAAGACCCATTATAATTTTTTCACTATCTGACAAACCTTTATCTGTTTTTTCTTTTTCAGTGTTTACAGTTCCTTCCGGTTTCTCATTCGCTTTGAATAAAATATTATTATTAATACGATTTACAGATAATGACATAACTATACCTTCTACTATTACCTGAATTTATAAAAACCTAAAACTTATATTTTTTGCTTATTTCTCAAATTTTAATTTTACAATCCTTAACTTGTTTTAAAGCTTATAAATCTAAATTAATTGCACCTTGGCGAAAGATTTTTATTTCATCATCAAAAACCCCTGCAACAGTGGATTCTAAGCCCTTTGCAAAATATCCGTAATCAGGAATTACCAAATCTGCTAAATCCTTCATGTTTTCTAATGCCTGCTCATAAGTTTTGGCACTCGGCTGATGCGATAAATTTGCGCTTGTTGTTGCAAGAACATGACCTGTGGCAATTTCGCAAATCTCCTTGAATACCTCATTATCAGGAACTCTAATCCCGACTGTATTCATGCCTGACGTTACAAAATCAGGTGTCTTAGAACTTTTTTCCACAACAAGGGTTAATGCTCCGGGAAAATATTTTTTTATCAACCTTGAAGCTGTTTTTGAAAGCGGTTGGCGTACATATTCAAGCAGATTGTAAGCCTCATTTGACATTAAAATCAGCGGCTTTTGAGCTTCACGGTGTTTGATTTCGTAAATCTTTTTAACACCCTTTTCGTTCTCCGGCAGGCACCCCAAACCCCAGACGGTATCAGTTACATAAGCTATTACTCCGCCGTTATCCAAAACTTCTTTTATTTCTTCTTTATTTTCCAGCATTTAATTTCCCTTTTTATTTTTCAAAATCATGTTTGTCATACTGAATTTATTTCAGTATCTCATTTAGATTCTGAAACAAGTTCAGAATGACAACAAAATCAAACACGATTTTGTCTATATTATACTATCATATAAATCTGCAAAATCAGGATTTTTTTCTTTTATCTTATTTATTTTCCATTCTCTATGCCAATTTTTTATTTGTTTTTCTCTTTTTATTGCATTTTCTATGTCATTAAAAACTTCAAAATACACAAGTTTATTCAAGTTATACTTCTTTGAAAAACCTTCTATAACTTTATTCTTATGCTCCCAAATTCTTTTAGACAAACAAGAAGTTACACCTGTATAAAAAACCGTATTTAATTTATTAGTTATTATATAGATATAAAATTGAGTTTCATCCATATCACAACTTTAATTTTCCTCTCAGCCTATGCGCAAGTTCTGATGCGTAGTCCATTTTCATCAACAAATTCAACGGAACATACACTCCCATACAAAGCACAAATATAAATCCGATTTTCACTAATTCAAAGACATACTTAGGCAATTCCAAATACTTGTCATATAAAATTGCCCCCGCCATACAAATTCCAAATGTAATTCCGCCTGCAACAAGCATTTTAAAAAGGTTTTTAAATAATGTTTTATAATCCATTTTCATTTTTCTATTAATCAAAATCCCTAAAACACAAGCGTTGAAAAGGGTTACTAAAGAGGTTGACAAAGTAATTCCGCCAATTCCCATCTGCCATTTTGTGATAAATAAAATATTCAGGAAAAACTTCAACACAATTGACGAAAATGCAACGACAAAAGGGGTTGCGCTATCGTTAAACGAATAATAAACTCTTGTTATTGAATCTCTGAACACATAAGGAAGAATTGAAGCAGACAAAAACCAAAGCGCTTCCGCCACCATAAACGTCGCATCAGCATCAAACACCCCGCGCTCAAACACAAGCCTTATACTATCCAATCCGACAACAAGAATTCCTATGATAATCGGGATTGCGGCAAAGAAAAGAACCCCGACACCCTTATTAAAATACTTCCTAATTCCGTCATAATCTTTATCTGCCACTAACCTTGCAAAAATCGGAAAAAGCGGAACCAAAAATGCCGTAACCAAAATTCCGACAGGAAACTGGAAAACCCTGTTTGCATAACCAATCGCAGTCCAAGCACCTTCTGAAATTGAAGAAGTAAAAAACATATCGACGTAAATATGAATTTGACCGACAGTTGAGCTTAAAACTGCCGGAAAAAGAAGTTCACAAATCTCTTTAAAATGCGGATTGTTCGTAAATTCAAAATTCGGGCGCAATTTATACCCTAATTTTCTTATATTCGGATACTGGATCACAAGCTGCATAATCGCACCGATTGTCGTCGCCCAGGCAAGAGCATAACCCTTTTTATCATCAGGAGCCGCCGCAACCGACATCGCAATTATTGCTACACTCATAATTATCGGCGACAAATTCGGAAGCATAAATTGCTTATAAATAATCAAAATCCCGTAATAAATTCCGACAATTCCGCCAACAACAAGCAGCGGCGTCATTATTCTTAAATGCTCTGCCGCAAGACCTATCATTTCAGTCGATCCGTTTGAAATGATTAAACCCATAATTTCTTTCGGAAATATAAATATCAAAACCGACAACACCAGAAAAAACAAAATTGTCGCTGTCATAAAGGTTGAATATAATTTATTAACCTTCTCCGACGGCTTTTCCGATAAAGACGGGATAAGTTTTGAAAAAATCGCAACCGTTGCACTGTGAAAAGGGCCGCCGACTCCGCCTAACAAAATTAAAGACAATGAAGGTATTTGATAAGCATAATAATAAGCATCCGACACCAATGTCGCCCCGTAATAATTTGCAATCACGACATCTCTTATAAACCCTATTAATTTACTTACAATAGTAACGACAGCAATAAGCCAAGCTGCTTTCAGCACGCTCGTCGTTTTTGAATCCCTATTTAATTCCGATTTATTTTCCATACTTTTGTAATTTTATCTCTTTTTAATTTTTATTAATACTCTGAAACTTTCCAATCAAAGCATTATACACAATTCCCTACCAATCGTAAATCGCATCATCACGTTTTACAAGTTCAATAAACAATCTTACCGCTTTTTTGTTTCCTTCCGCTATAGGATAAGAAAAGGTTATCGTATTAATCCCTTTTTTCAAATATTTTGAAATATCAATTCTGCAAATCCTGCTAGAAGGCAAAAATCCCTGACAAAGCGGAAACGAATATTCTTTACCGTTAATTTCGGCCGAAAGCGTCGACACAAGATATTTATTATCAACAACAATTTCTGCGTGTTTTTCAGGCGCATAAAAATTCTGTGTAATTGTCCGCTGGGTTTCGTCTGATGAAAGGATTATCGGCTTTGTTCCAAGCGTAATCCCGCTGTAATAATGCTGAAGAATTTTATAAAACGGAAGTTTCATCTCACTTCCCATAAACCCTGCTCCGAACTGGCTCATCCCGACTCCATGCCCGTAACCTCCGCCGTATGCTTTGATTGTTGACAACTTCCCATTATCGTCAAATTGAGGTTCAAACACCACATTTGCACTCGGTAGAGCCTTGCCGTCTTTGGTAAATAATCTTCGAATAACCAGTTCTTTATATATTTTGTAAGTTCCGCTTGAAGTTACAACATTAACTTCGACAATTTTGCCGGATTTTCCGCGCTTTTTAACGTCAATCGCCAAAATTTCGCCTAATTTGTCGCCTTTTTTAAATACCGGTTTTACAAACCCCGTTGAAGACTGTGCAACAAGAGTTCCCTCTAAAGCTGACCTTAATTCTTCCGCAGTCCACTCTCTTGTCCAGCGAAAATACGGTGATCTTATATCGTAAGAATCCGGTGTTGATTTATAAAATGCTGCTGCGGCTTCTTCCGAATCAAGCGGAGTTTGGCTTACCATATCAGGTTTTGCAATCAAATACGGCTTTTCTTCCGACGGAAATTCTTTCGTCTTAGGATCCGAAAAAGCATAAGAATAACTTTCCGTATATCCGCCCGCAGTCGATGAATACTGCGCCAAAATTAAATCCCAGCCGTAAAGCGCCACAATCCCCGTTGTTTCACTGACCGCTTTATCCGACAAGTCCGTTTCGGTATTTGCGCCGTAATAAACCTGACTTGCAACGGAATCCACCACATCATAATTAACCGAAGATTTTGTCCTTGGGGTTAGAACATAATTTCTGGCTGCAACACTTTGAGCCTTTAATGCCTCTAACCCGAATCTTACGGGCATTTCGTTCGGCACAACCCCTTTTAAATATTCCTCTACTTCTACTACGTTTACAAGATTAAACTTGCTGTTATCTTTTTTGACAAGCTGCAAAGCCCCGTGATAAAGCGCCTGCTTGCCTGCTCTTTTTAATCCTGTAACCCCTAAAAGTCCGCCGTCACAAGTAAATGTAACAGGCCCCGTCATTTCGGACGCAACATTTCCGTCTTCATCGTAAATCGTAAACAACCCTTCTGAATATTCCACTTTTATGTTGCTGTTTTTTGGAAAAATAGCCGTCGACATCCCGTCGTTGTAAACCTGAATCCCGTCTGTTCCGTAAATTGAAACCGTATTATAATCATAAGTTTCAAATCCCGTCGTCGCAATCCCGACTCTGACAACTTCCGATTTCGGCTTTAATTGAGATGCCCTGATTTCCGCCTCGTGTGCAATTTTCATAGTTTCCGCAGGTATAACTGGCTGTAACGAGGCAGCACTGACCTGCGCTGTAAAAGTTACGGCGCTTAAAATTAAAGCTAAGGGAACTGTAAATTTTACTTTAACTCCCACGTTGTACCTTCTTTTGAATCTTTTAAGATTATCCCTTCTTCATCGAAGGCTACTCGAATTTTATCAGCAACCGCCCAGTTCTTTTCTTCTCTGGCTTTTTTGCGGTATGCCAAAATTTCTTCCATTGTCACGAATTTCTCGTCTAACTTCCCTGAAATTCGGTCAACTACTGCTTTTAATTCATCATCCGAAAGTTTCGCCTTTTCAAATGTGAAGCCTAATGCCCCTGCAAGCTTGTACAATACTGTATAAGCACCAGCTTCATCTTTATTTGCCTTGTTTGCAAGATCAAACAATACCGCAAGCGCTTTTGATGTGTTTAAATCATCGTCCATAGCTTCCGTAAACTCTTTATACGCTTCGGTTTTTGTTATATCCAAACTCTCATCAACAGGAGTTCTCTTAGCATTAAGCATTCTCTTAACCCCTGCCGCTGCTGACGTTAAAGCTTCATCACTAAATTCAACAGGCATCCTGTAATGGTTCGTCAAAATAAAAAATCTTATCGTATTTGCATCATATTTTTTAAGCAAATCGTCTATAGTTAAGAAATTACCTAAAGACTTTGACATTTTTTCTTTGTTTATAGTCACAAACCCGTTATGAAGCCAATAATCAACAAATTTACATCCGTTTGCACATTCGGATTGCGCAATTTCATTCTCGTGGTGTGGGAAAATTAAATCCGCTCCGCCTGCGTGAATATCAATGGTTTTTCCTAAATATTTTCTGCTCATTGCGGAGCACTCTATATGCCACCCCGGACGTCCTACTCCCCAAGGGCTTTTGTATCCGAATTTTTCATCCTTTTTCCACAATGCAAAATCAAGAGGATCTTCTTTCTTTTCTCCAACCTCAATTCTTGCACCGCTTTCAAGCTTATCTATCGGCTGCTTCGAAAGGTATCCGTAGCGAGAAAACTCTTTTACCCTAAAATAAACATCTCCGTCCGCTTCATAAGCAAAACCTTTGTTTATTAATTCCTTAACCATTCCTATCATCTCACCTAACGTTTTTGTCGCAAACGGTTCAATGTCAGGTTTTAAGGTATTCAAAGCCTTCATTGAATTTTCAAACTGCTTATACCAATACTGAGAAACTTCTTCAGGTGTTTTATTCTCTTTTTCCGCTTTTTTAAGTATCTTATCATCTACGTCCGTAACATTACGGCAATATGTAACATCATACCCTTTAAATTTTAAATACCTATACAAAACATCCCAGGTTATATAACATCTTGCATGCCCCAAATGCGCATAATCATACACCGTCGGCCCGCATACATACATCTTGACTTTGTTTTCTTCTATCGGCTTAAATTCCTCAATCTGATTGCTATAAGAGTTGTGTAACTTCATTTTAATCCCTCGCTCATTTATTAATTAAATTCTACAACAAACAAAGTTTTAATGTTAATTATTGTAAACTTTTTTTGATATAAAGCAATTTAACAAGGGTAAAATTATTTATATGATATATACGGAATATATAAAAAGATGTGAAGTTAAGAAAGGCGGTCTAACATGGTAGACAAAATACAAGGACAAAACAATTCTAATTACGGTAAAATTACGCTTACAAACTCGAAAACCAATGAGAAAAAAACATTTTTAGTTCCCATGAACAGACAATTAGAAATCGGAGATAAAAAATACGACTTTAGTAATACCCAAAACGGTGAAATTGAAATTTCAGGAGATCCCTCAAAAGATGAACAATTCAAACTGACAGGCTTAGCACTTGAACACCTTGACGCAAACAAAGACGGTAAAATTGATGCTAAAGATAATGATCCTGAAATTGCTGATAAAATGAATGAAAAAGAACTTAAAAATACTGAATACTACGTAAAAAATAACGACGTATACAGCGATGCAGGAGTTGCTAACGGCGAAGGCGGTGTTGTTTTCAGTAAAGAAAATCAAGGACAATTCTTCCAGGTTTACATCAGCGATAAAGATGAATAAACCGATTTTATAAACATTTTTTGATTAAGAGGAAACAACTTAAATGCTTATTTCCTCTTAATTTTTAACTTAAATGTTAAATTATGTAAAATTAATAATTATAAAACAGGCAATTTTTAGACAAAAAAATACTTTTCTAAAATATAGGGTTTACAGAAATGAAATTACGAGGTACTAGAAAATGGGATTAGGAATTAATGGGATTCAAGGAACACAACAGCAGAAAGGCGTAGAATATACCCCTGTAAAAATTAAAAACAAGGATTCCGGCAAAAGCGTTGTGATTAATTTTATTGATAGTGAAATTATCAGCGACAAAACCAAATGGAAGATAGAAGACGGAAAAGTCTATAATAGCGAAGGGAAAATAATTCGTAATAATGAAATTAATGTTCCAAACGCTCAAGCAGCATTACTTCTAGCGGCAGCAAAAGGTGACGGAAACGGGAAATATCTTGATGAAAATGATTTAATTGGTTCAGGGTACGGCGAAATTGCAGCAGCGGAACTTAAAAACGCAAAATCTAAATTCAAAATAGAAAAAGATACAGTTAACAATCCTCCTATGCCTTTCGGTGATGCCGATGCTATGGAAAACGGGCAAATTTATGCAAATGTGAAAAATGATAAAGGCGAACGTATGCATTTTGAAATAAGAATGACCGATAAATTCATTTCAAAAGATGTATATGACTTATTAAAAGGCGTTCTTTTCTAGGAATTAATTTCAGCAAGCATATCAAATATTTTATGAACGGGTGAAATCAAATCCTCAACAGGACAGGTTTCATCCAGTTCCAATGTAATCGTCGGGATTTGCTTTTCTATTCCGGCGTAAGTTCCAAAGCTTCCTGGAGTCGGATAACCGATGTTTTCTTCAACCGGATAATTTATTATTTTTGATATTTTTTCGGAAGTTTCTCTTGCATTCCCGTCAAAATTTACGACTTTAAAAGGTGCGTGAAGTGTCAGGATTAATTTAGGCTTATATTCCTCCAAAATTTCCATAACAAATTTTGTTTCAATTTCGCTTGCAGGACTTTCGCCGCCGAAAAATTCGTCCTTTGCACTATATTCCCAATTATCAGTCGGGAAATTCCTGTTCAAATCTACGCCCGAAGCATTTGTTCGTTTCTTAACCGCTATTCCGTCAGGATTTAAGCAGGGAATAAAATATAGAGAACTTTCAGAATTACTTTCAAGATATTTTTTTATCAAAAATTCCCCTTGAGGTTCATCTCCGTGAAAAACACCAATTATAAGGCTTTTACATTTCCCGCCGTTTCCATACAGCGCAATTTCTCTTCCTTGAACAGTTTTTTGAAATTTAAGCTTCTTCATAACAAAATCTCCGCAAAAATTATTGCGCAAACAATGCATCTATAAATTCCGCACTGTCAAAATTCTTTAAATCTTCCATTTTTTCGCCGACACCAATTAACTTCACCGGAAGTTTAAATTCCTTTGCAACAGCAAGCACTATCGCACCTTTTGCCGAACCGTCAAGCTTTGTCAAAGCAACTGACGTTAAATTAACGGATTCCAAAAATACTTTCGCCTGCTGCAAGCCGTTTTGACCTGTATTTGCATCCAGCACAAGCATTGTTTCCCGAAGATTCTCAGGCGCATTTTTGTCAATTACAGATTTAATCTTTGCCAATTCTTCCATCAGATTAAATTTATTCTGAAGTCTGCCTGCCGTATCAACTAAAATTACGTCATAATTCTCGTCTTTAGCCTTTTGGATTGACTCGTAAACAACTGATGCAGGATCCGCTTTATCTCGTCTTATAATATCCGCGCCTGCTCGTTTTGACCAGATATCAAGCTGTTCTTCCGCTGCGGCTCTGAATGTATCTCCTGCTGCTATCAGAACTTTCTTGCCTTCCTGCTTAAATTTATAAGCAAGCTTGCCGATTAATGTTGTTTTGCCGGCTCCGTTTACGCCTGTGATAAAATAAATGTTTAACTCCCCGTCTTTATAAGACAAGTCGTTAGCTCCTGCTTCTTTTAAAGTCTTTAAAAACTCATTTTTCAGATATTCTCTAACTTCTGACGGCTTTATTTTGTCTTGATTCCGAAGCTTATCAACAAGTTCTGATGCGTAATTCACACCCAAATCAGCACTTATCAGTAAATCCTCCATATCATCAAGAACAAATTCGGAAAATTCTTCTTCATCACCTATCGTCTGAACAATATTCCCGACAAGCGCTTGAGCCGTATTAGAAACCGTCTGCTTCAGATTATTAAATTTATCCGAAAAAAATTTGAACATTTATTTAAGTCCGTTTTCAACAATTACTTTTGCGAGAATTCCGTTGATAAATGATGCGCTGTCATCTGTTGAATATTTTTTAGCAAGTTCCAAAGCCTCGTCAACAACAACCTTCATCGGTGCATCTTTTATATAAAGAAGTTCTACAATCGCAATTCTCAAAATATCTTTGTCCATTTTCACAAGACGTTGAAGATCCCAATTTTTAGCGTGTTTTTGAATTATATCATCAACTTCTTTGTGATTTTTCTGGAAATATTCGGCAATCTGGATTGCATAATCCTTAACTTCATTTTGAGAATCCAGTGTTGTAAATTCAGCAATTTCTAATGCTAATAAAGCCTTATCGGCGATATCAATCATCTCATTAACTCTTGCAGACATATCAGCTGTCATAACCATCGGAACCGAAACATTTGCAACTCCTAAAGGTCTATTCAGGTTTGTTTCGTGTTCTGCTTCGTAATTTTCTATCTGATCTCTGAATGCCACAAGCGAACCTACTGCGATTTTAAGTTCATCAGTTGCACTGCTTGTCAAAATCCTTACAGATTTAAGGATAATATCTTCCATTTCTTCTTCTGAATATTTCGTAAATTTTTTATCAAACTGTGAAAATAATATAAAAGCCAATTCTCTGGCTGCTCTTCGAGCTTGCATACATACCTCTTTTAATTTTAATTTCTATACGAGGAAATGCTATCATGAAAAAAAATTCACTACAAGCAAATAATTAAACTTCTGATATTAATTTCTAAACAAGCTCAGCCGCCCGATAGGAACTTCTGACAAGCGGGCCGATTTGACGATGAGTAAATCCGACATTTAGAGCAAGTTTGTCCAGCTCCTCAAATTCTTCAGGAGTATAAAACTTCGCAACTTCAAGATGCGCTTTAGAAGGCTGAATATACTGACCGATTGTCAAAATATCCACTCCGACGGATTTCAAATCACAAAGAGTTTCCTCAATTTCTTGAACACTTTCGCCAAGCCCGACCATAAGACCTGATTTAGTAATTATCGAACTGTTTTCTTTTACATATTTCAAAACCTCAAGCGACACATCGTAATTCCCTTGAGGACGGGCCGTCTTAAAAAGTGCCTTAACCGTTTCAATATTATGATTAAACACAGCAGGACTGGCATCAATAATTTTGTCTAAAGATTTTTCATCCCCCTTAAAATCCGGAGTCAAAACTTCAACCTTAACCTCAGGTGACAATTTTCTAATCTCATAAATACAATTAGCAAAATGCTCTGCCCCGCCATCATCTAAATCGTCACGAGTGACAGAAGTTATAACTGCATATTTTAGCCCTAATTCTTTAACTGCTTTTGCGATATGTAACGGTTCGTTAAGATTTAATTTTTCGGGTTTTTGACAATCGATATTACAATACCTGCAATTTCGAGTACAGACATTTCCCATAATTAAAAAAGTGGCTGTATTACAAGTATAGCACTCATTTTTATTCGGACATCTTGCATTTTCGCAAACCGTATTCAGACAATTTTCCTTCAAAATTCGTCTTACATTTTTAGTTTTTTCGGTATCAATAATCGGTCTTTTTAAGTAATCCGGCAATCTTTTTTGCATAAAACACTTACCTTTTTTTTTATTATATTATATAATAAATAATAACAAGGAGGTAAAAATGAAAAAGGTACTTTTAATATTATGCTTGCTTGCTTTTACCGGAACTGCATACGCTGCAGCAGACTATACAAGAGATTCAAGCCCGCTTTCAGTAGGGCAAACCGATAAGTATTTCAAAGATTTAAACTCTTGGGATTCGTCAAATCTATATGTACCGGGACAACCATACAGTTATGAGCCGCAGGTAAACGGACAATCAGGCCCATATAAAAATACACAGCCTCAAGGTCACTATGTTTACACAGAAACAACCACAGGCGGAACAACTACTACAACTGTTGACCCGAGACAATACTATAATCAGGGTATAAACATTAATTCACCTGCATATAAAGAAGCAAAAGAAAGCGGCAAAGAAGTTGCCCCAACAACCAATACCGCAGCAATTCAGGAGCAGGCTCCCAAAAGACGCTGGAATAAAAACGCAAGTGAAAATTACTACAACTTTGGCGGAACCGGATTCAAAAGCAGCGGTTATAAACAAGGTTACTAATTCTTAAATTTCTATACATTCTAAACAAAAGACGGCGTAAAATACACGCCGTTTTTTGTCGGTTAATTTGTTATAATAAATTTAACAAGCTTTCAAAAATCCCTTCCGAATAAGTCGGATGAGGAAAGCAAACTTCCTTCAATTTTTCAATCGGAATTTCATTTTGAATTGCAATTGCAAGCTGTTGAATAAGTGCTGAAGCTTCTTTTGACACAATATGAGCGCCAAGAATTTTTCTCTCACGACTCAAAATCTTTACAAACCCCTCTATACAATTGTCACAGTGAGATTTCCCAAGTGCCGAGATTGGATACAAAGCTTTTTGAAAACTTCCCTCCTCCAAATCCTGCTCTCTTAAGCCGACCCAGGCAATCTCAGGACATCCGTAAATTACTGACGGAATTAAATCCTTGTTATAAGAAATTTGTGCCGTTTCACTAAGAGCCTGCCTGATTGCATAATGTGCAAGCTGAATTTCTCCTGCTTCATCGCCTATATAGCTTACCCCGTCAATTTTTTGGAAATTTACCGGCTTTCTTCCTGCCGCTAACAATATAAAATCAGCATTTATCTTTTCTCCATTTGATAAAAATACATCTACAGAAGAATTTTCGACAATTTCAACTTTTTCAGCTGAAATTGAAGTGTAAAACTTAATTTTTTTCGATTTAAAAATTCTCTCTAACCTTTTTGAAACCTCAAAATCGGCATTCGGCAAAAGTGAAGAAGCCAATTCAACAACGACAACTTCAACCCCAAATGAGGAAAAAATTCTTGCCCACTCCGCACCTATTGCACCAGAACCTATTATAACAATTTTTTGGGGCAAAGTTTTCAATTTTAAAATATCATCGGAACTCAAAACAAATTTCCCGTCAAATTTTATTGAAGGTAAATCCGCAGGAGAAGAACCCGTTGCGGAAATTATTTTTTCACATTCATAAACTTGCCCGCCTGCGCTTATTTTATGCACATCAAGAATTTCAGCGAATTCTTTTACAACAACCGTTCCGGAATTTTTAAGTGCAAGCTCAAGATTTTTACGAATTTTTGCAACAACTTCGTCCTTATGCGCCATTACCTTCGCAAAATCCAAACTCAAATTTTCCGCTTCAATTCCAAGTAAGGAAGCCTTTTTCATTTCTTCAAAAATTTCCGCCGAATGCAAAATTGTTTTGGTTGGAATGCAACCTCTATTTAAGCAAACACCGCCAATTTCATCTTTTTCAAAAAGCACAACTGATTTCCCAAGTCTGCGTGCCTGAAAAGCCGCTGTATATCCGGCAGGCCCGCCTCCGATAATTCCTAAATCGAATTTTTCCATAATACCCTCACCTGTTTTTACGGCAAAACTTATCTTGTATAAACTCTCGGCAATCTGACCTTCAGACGGCAGGTAAGCTCATAATTAATTGTCCCGAGAATTTTCGCCCACTCGTCAATGGAATTGTTCTCATCAAGAAGGGTTATAACATCCCCTAATTGAGCATCAATTCCCGTTATATCAAACATCATCTGATCCATTGTGATATTCCCGATTTGCGGAACTTTTTTGCCGTTAATAACTCCAAAAATCTTATTCGAAAGCCCTCTTGGAATTCCGTCAGCATAACCAAGAGGAACCGTCGCAATTTTTCTTGTTCCGTGCGCAATATAAGTATGCCCGTAACTTACGCCCTCGTGGTCTTTTGCTTCGTGAATATGAACAATTCTTCCCTTTAATGAGAGAATTTGCTTTAATTGAGGAATACGCTTTTCACCGTCAGGCGGAAAATCAGGATACAAACCGTAAAGCGCAATTCCAGCCCTTTGCATATTTGAATTCGGAACCCTATAACACATTTGGCCTGCGGTATTCAAAATATGTAAAAGCAAACCATTCGTATCAATTTTAGAGATTACACTGTTCCATTTTTCAATTTGAAGATTAGTTTTTTCTCTGATTTCGGCATTTGCAAGATGAGTGAAAACTCCTTTAAAATCTATAAAATCAGAATTGCGGACTTCATTTATAAAATCAACAGCCTCTTCAACCGCAACTCCTATACGGTTCATGCCTGTATCAAGTTTTACGTGTACTTTCGGCTTTTTACCTGTTCTTTCGAAAGCCTGACGGCAGGCAAGAATATGTTCCTTTGAAAAAATTGAAATAGCAAGGTCTAATTTAACGGCACTTTCAACCGCCCATACAGGAACGGCCCCTAAAACAAGAATATCAGCCGTAATTTTAGCATTTCTAAGGTCAGCCCCTTCATCAATAGAGGCAACACCTAACATATCAGCCCCGCTTGCAAGAAGCGTCGGCGCCAACATAACCGCCCCATGCCCGTAAGCATCAGCTTTTACGACCGCCAAAAGCTTTGTATTTTCAGGCGATATTGCGCGAATATTTTTTGTGTTTTGCGCCAGATAATCAAGGTTAATCTCAACCCAACTGTCACGATGAATATTTACATTTGATTGTTTTACGTTTTTCATAACTCCCATTATATGCCGAAATTTTTGGAGTGCAATTTATTAAAAATTTTATCTCAAATTGTCTTTAATTATTGTAAATTTGTTGTATTAAGCGCATGTTTTATTTATAATTTTGACAGGAAGATAGTGAGGTGATTAGGGTATGAATATAGAACACATAAAAAAAACAGACCCGCTTGTTGCGGAACAAATTGAAAAAGAACTTGAAAGACAGCAAAACACAATAGAGCTTATAGCAAGTGAAAACTGCACATCCTTAGCGGTTATGGAGGCCTCAGGAAGCGTTCTTACAAACAAATACGCAGAAGGTAAACCTCACAAAAGATTTTACAACGGATGCGACCATATTGATATTATTGAGGAAATCGCACAAAAACGTGCCTGCGAACTTTTCGGAATGGATCATGCAAATGTCCAGCCCCACAGCGGCGCACAAGCAAATATGGCAGTATTTATGTATGCCCTAAAACCGGGAGATAATGTGCTTGGAATGGATTTATCTAACGGCGGACACCTTTCTCACGGTTCACCCGTAAACTTTTCAGGGCTTTATTTTAACGTAAAAAGCTACGGAGTCGATGAAAACGGAAATATTGATTACGAAAATCTTCGCCAGATGGCTCATGAACATAAACCGAAACTTATCATCTGCGGAGCTTCCAATTATTCAAAAATTATAGATTTCAAAAAGTTCAGAGAAATTGCTGATGAAGTCGGCGCTTATGTTTTAGCTGATATTGCACACATCGCAGGGCTTGTTGTTGCAGGACTTCACCCATCCCCTGCACCTTATGCTGATTTTGTGACAACCACAACCCATAAGTCGCTAAGAGGCCCCAGAGGCGGAATTACAATGTGTAAAGCTGAACACGCAGCAGGAATTGACAAAGCTATTTTCCCCGGAATGCAAGGAGGGCCTTTGGAACATATTATCGCCGCAAAAGCCGTTGCGCTTCTTGAGGCTTCAAAACCCGAATTTAAAGAATATGCCGCACAAATTATTAAAAACGCAAAAGCTCTTGCACAAGGACTTATGGATGAAGGTATGGATATCGTCGGCGGTATGACCGAAAACCACCTTATGACTTTGGATTTAAGAAGAACAGGCAAAACAGGCAAAGACATGGCAAATGTGCTTGAAAGAGTCGGGATTACAGCCAACAAAAACACAGTTCCGAATGACCCGCAAAGCCCATTTGTTACAAGCGGCATAAGACTCGGTACTCCGGCCGTTACCACAAGAGGATTTAAAGAAGATGATATGGTTGAAGTCGCAAAAATAATTGCATCTGCTATATTTTCATCAGATAATGAAATCGGATTAAACAATTTGAGGGAACGCTCGCTTAAATTGTGCAAAAAATATCCTCTTTACAGCGAATAAATAAAATGAGGTCTAAATAACAGGGAAAAATGATTATCAAACTTTCAAACGCACATATAATCGGAACAGTAATGGCCTATATTTTCGGGGTATTTTTAGTTCCTTTGGTTATAAGCTTTTCCAAAAAAGAAGGGCTTGTAGATTTGCCGAATGAAAGAAAAATCCATAAAATTCCGGTTTCCCGCCTTGGGGGTGTCGCAATTTGGACAAGCACAATGCTTACTTTTTTATCGCTTGTGTTTTTGAGTTACTACCCGTATGGAAGCCTGCTGTCCGGAATTTTGCTCGGAAGTTCTTTAATGTTTCTTCTCGGACTTGTTGATGATATTTATAATCTTAATGCAAAATTTAAACTTTTTATTCAACTTTCAATCGCAACGGTAGTCTATCTTTTGGGTGTAAAAATCCATTCAATACCGTTTTTGGGCGGGGTTGATTTAGGGTTTTGGTCTTACCCGATAACTTTGTTATGGATTGTCGGAATTTCCAATGCCGTAAACTTTATTGACGGTGTCGACGGGCTTGCGGGTTCGGTTATTACAGTTAATTCAATCACTCTTGCAATTATCGCAATCTGTATGACGCCATCAAATCCGATTGTCGCATTGATTGGTTTTATTCTTGCAGGAGCAATGCTTGCGTTTCTGACTTACAACTTTAACCCTGCAAAAATATTTATGGGGGACAGCGGAGCGCTGTTCTCAGGATTTTTGCTTGCAACAATCTCAATTGTCGGAGTTATGAAGGCCGCAACTTTAACCTTGCTTTTACCATTCGTGGTTCTTGCAGTTCCGATTATGGATATCGTTTTCAGCAGCACAAGAAGAATTTGTAAAGGGAAATCCCCGTTTGTTGCGGATGCTGAACATATTCACCATAAACTCCTCCATGCCGGATTTTCTCAGAAAAAAACAGTGCTTATTCTGACTTCCGTTGCAATTATCGCAGGCGCTATTGCCTCTTTAATTATGGGAGAAAATACCATAAAGCATTACGCCGTCTGCATTTTAATCGTTATCTTCATAATGTTGTTACTTAATTTCATAAAAGTATTGACAAAAAAATAATTATGTGTTAACATCACCAATGGATTTAATTACTCAGTTTTGGTCGAATGTTTTTTAGTGGCATTTGCTTGAAATATTTAAGTGTAAATCTGCAATATGTTTTATAGCCTGGAATGAAAAACTTCCGGCGGTAGAATATAGTAATTACGTGGTGTTAGTTAAGTAAGGGTTTATTAACTATGGATGTAAGTGCAGTAAAGAGTTATGAAAACAGAAATCCGCTGCAAACGGTAATTAATTCAACCTTGATAGGTGCAGCGGTCGGATATGGCGCAAAGTACGCAATTCCGCTTCAAAAAAGAGAAAAAAATACTATCAATGCAAGAGCAATTGTTAATGCAAGCAGAAAAGATGTTAACCAGCAAAAAGTTAATTCTTTTAAACTTTTAAAAACAAGAACTCCTGCTCAAGATGCTTTTATCAAAATGGTCGATACAAGAGATGAGTTTAAATACCCGTCTTTAGGCGAGTTAGCGGAAAGATTGGGCGGAAAAGATACTCCTTTAGGCAAACAAGTTTTAGAAATAATTAACGGTGCAAGCATTAATGACACTAACCTTGAAAATCTTGCAACAAGACTCGGCGGAAAAGAAGATCCGCTGTATAAGCAAATTTTAAATGTTGTCAATGACAGTAACAGTAAAAAAATGAGTTTTGAAGAGCTTGCAAAACGACTTGGAGATGAATCCGCAGATGTAAAACTTTTCAAACAACTTGCTGGAGATAAAGAAGCTTTCAAAACTCTCACCCTCGACAATATTGTTGAAAAACTCGGCGGTGAAACAACTGATATCGCTAAAAAAGTAATCGAAATATTCAAAACTAACGACAACAAAGCTCTTGATTTTGAAAGTGTTGCGAATACTTTAGGCAAAAATTCCGATGAAGTTAAAGAACTAAAACGAGTTGCAAGATTTAATAACTGTTTTGTTTCAGAAAATATTGACCGCATTGTAAAACAACTTGGCGGAAATGATTCTGCGGCAGGAAAAGAATTCAAACAAATTATTAAAGATGTGGACAAACAGGCTTCAAAAACCTCCAGAGCATTTTTAAGAGGTGTTCACAAGCATTTAAAAGCAATCCGCTATACGGCTCCGCTGCTTATAACAGGTGCAGCAGCAGGTTTTGCAGCCGGATTCTTACACAATTATTTATCGCACAAAACCGAAGCATAATATAAATAGCAAGTAAACTAATAGTCAGAATAAAGCAGGGCGCCCCACCAAACGTCCTGTTTTGACTATTAATAAAAAAATCTACAGAAGTAATTCTCAAGAGTGTAGAAAAGAATTTTTGAATACGTTATAATGTAACAATAAAATTTAGGGGTAATATATAGTTTTAAAAAAGGAGAAGGATTACATGAAAACTGCAACTAAAAAGGATGTGAGATCAGGGAAGGTCAGATCAAAATTTAATGATGAGTTTGAAAAGTATCTTAAAGCTCAGTGCTTAAAAACAACGTTCAACGGAATTGAACTAGAGACATTCTCCTGGTACAAAAAAGTTTTAGGTCTTGTATAGTGTTTATTTAATAAACAAAGAGTCCGGCAAAAAAAATTAACCGGACTTTTTGTTTTGCGTGTTTTTTTTAAATAATAAATTTTCCGTTTTCATAAATTAAGGCTTCATCAGCATAAATTTTGCCGCCGTTTTTCATACCCTTAATCAAATCCCAGTGAAGTCCTGAGATATTTTTCCCGCCTGTTTCAGGATATGATGCGCCTGCTGCCATATGAATTGCGCCGCCAATTTTCTCATCAAATAAAATATTTCCTGTTATATCCTGAATGCAATCGTTTGTACCGATTGCAATTTCACCGATTCCGCGGGAGCCTTCGTCCATATCAAGCATTGCGTTTAGAAAATCTTCGCCTTTATCGGCTTTTGCTTTGATAATCTTTCCGCCCTCAATCCACAGGTGAACCCCATGAGCTTCATTGCCGCGATAAAGCTGCGGAAAATCAAAATAAATTTCTCCGTTAATTCCGTCTTCCACAGGAGATGTAAAAACTTCCCCGTCAGGATAATTGTTTAAACCCGAACAACTTATCCATTTCCTGCCTTCTACATTAAATGTTATATCAGTTCTGTCACCTGTTATTCTGACTTTTTTTACATTGTTCAGATAATTTGCCCAGGCAGTTTGTTTTTCATCCATTTCTTTTAACTTTGCAACCGGATCATCTAAATCAAGATAGCAGGCTTTAAAAAGAAAATCCGAATATTCATCAAATGACATTTTCGCTTCCTGCGCTAAGGCGTGAGTCGGAACATCTGCTATAACCCAGCTTGCCTCCCCGTTTGCAGAACGAGTCAGGAGCTTTTCCGATAACGGTTTTGTCGCTGCTGATCTTCTTGCAAGTTTTTTCATATCTGCTCTCGCCATATTTTTAGTGTTTAAAGGCCCGCCAATTGAAATAAATTTGTCTACCGTTTCATATTCTAATTTTATAATCGGATCTATATAATCCAACTGCTCATCTGATGCGTATTTTATAAAAGTATCAGACAAATCTTCAATCGAAGTTCTAACAATCGGATGACCGCCACGCTCAAGAACTCTTTTATACACAGCTTTTACAAGGTCTTTTGTGTAAACACTTGTTCCTCTTATTTGAACTAAATCACCCTTTTGAACATTCGTCGAATAATCTACCAAAACTTTTGCATATTTTTCCCAAATCGGATTTTCCATAATTTCCCTCTTTTATTTATACTTATATATTTTATTCTACAACTTTTATGTTTTTCATTATACAACAATTTATTTTTTACTTTCTAAATAAAAAAGAGGATTTAACAAAAATCGCTAAATCCTCAATTATTTACTTTCAAAAACTGCGCTTATGGAACAGTTTTTTAATTATTTATTCTTCACTCTCCAAAGATCCAAGTCCTGATTTGTGTGACTTTAATAAAACTCCGCGTTTTGATGTCTTTATAAATTCTATCATCTTTTCTATATAAGGATTCATCGGAATTTCCGCTTTTATTTTTTCAATCGCTTGAGTTGTGTTGTATTCTTCTGAAATCAAAAGTTTGAAAGCTTCATTTGTCGCAGTTCTTATTTCCTGAGAAATCCCTCTGCGTTTCATTGCAATTACGTTTAATCCGCGCGGTACAGGCGGTCTGCCATCACCCTTTGAATACGGCAAGATGTCCTGACGTGATGCTGAAAATCCGCTTATTATCGCCATATCGCCTATTCTTATATTTTGGTGAAATACACTCATACCGCCAACAAATGCCCCAAAACCAACGTGAATATGCCCGCCTAATGTTACAAGGTTTGCAAGAATTACTTCATCCTCTAAAACGCAGTTGTGCGCAACGTGAGAACCCACCATAAGCAAACATTTCTTACCGATTCTTGTCGTAAAATCTCCGCAAGCGGCTCCTCTGTGTACAGTTACATTTTCTTTGATTATTGTACCGTCGCCTATTACAACCTTTGTCGGCTCGCCTTTGTATCCCAAATCCTGAGGCTCTGAACCTATCGTTGCAAATGGTGAAATCGTACAATTTGCACCTATTTCCGCAAATTCTATATGTGCGTTTGAAATTACTCTCGTTCCGCTTCCGATTTTTACGTTCTCACCTATTACAACGTACGGCCCGATAATCGCATCTTCCGCTATCTCTGCCGTCGGGTGTATAATCGCTGTCTTGTCTATCATTTGTTACCTCTCTTTGTTTATTATGTGTCAATTATAGTACAAAGTAAGGCGTTCAACAATATTTTTATATTATTTTAATATGAAGTTGTGATATGACATTGCCATCTGAAAACTTTCATCCAATGAATTGTTCAAAATATCTATTATTTCTTGATTCTTTGATTGGCTGGCCATGTAATATAAACTTATAAAATCATTTTGCGCTTCATTAGTTGATTGAATCTTATAAGCTTTACCTGATTTTTCTATATTACTACCGCTTAACAATAAAGCATAATCGTATAATTCTTTAAATATTTTAGGTTTGGATTTTAAATCTAACTCGTGCAAATCTCCAAATACTTTTATTATCGCTATTTGATATGTATCTGCCATAACATTTGCAATAACTGTGTTATCCGTATATTTGGTCATCAATTCTTGCGCAAATTCATCTATATTACTCGTCTCTAAATATGGATTAAATTTGGTATCAAAATTTAACTTTTCTAATGGATAATTTGCCTTTTTGGCAATATATTGCGTCAATAATGTTGGGACTGTTCGTATTGTATAAAAAGTTTCATTTTCTTCTTTTACCTTCTTCCAAGCATATTCCATATTTTTTGAAAATGATTTTCTTGCCCATTCGTTAACTCCCCAAAATTGCTTCATCGCTTTTGACTGCTCTTTGGGCATATCAACAGGATTGTTTTCTGGTTTAAACGAATTAAAACCTCTACTCTTCATAAATTTTGAAAGCTCTGATTTTATTCTGTCTGCTCCGAATATATTCCAAGCTTTGTTCAGTACTCTGGTAAGCTCTTTTGATTTTTCAGGGTTTTCACGATAAAATCCTTTCATTTTCTCAGACATATCGTAAATTCTTTCGGGATTTTCCTGATAATATCTTTTTAACCCTTCTGAAATATGTTCTCTGTGTTCTTTTGACAGAGGCCCGCGCGGAATGTATATCGGCTCACCTAATTCTCTTGCTTTTTTATCCAGCGCAAGACGGCGTTTGTAGGTCATTTCTGCGGTTAATCTTGTATTGTATTCCGTATCGGAGAATTTTAATATATGACCGTAATCTCTGCTTTGTGTCGGAATTTTAAATTTTTTCATTGTATAGTAAATATCTTTGCCGTTTGCATACTTCTTTAAGTCATTTAATGAAAATCCTTCGCCATAATACAGTTTGAGCAGCTGTAATGCCAAATCTTCATCTTTATCAAAATATTCAAGCTTGCCGCTCTTTACATCTTCTCCAAATGAGTTTTTACTAAACTCTACTTCTGAATCTGATATTACCTCTGCAAATTCAGGAAATCTTCGCTTTACTTCTTCCAATGAATTAAAATTTTTTATTGATTCATAATACTTTTTATGAATATCTATAAGAGTATATTTCGCTTTGTTACCCGTTTCTAAAATCATTCCCGCCCATTCTCGAATGTTTTTCGGATAAATCTGAATGTTTCCTTTTTCCGCAAGTTTATCAAGATTGGCAATCGTCTCAGCCAGATTTAAACTGTAACCGCCCATAAAGCTCAAATATTCTTTAGTTGACGGCAATTTACCTTTATATATAGGGCTTATTGAACTTTCCGAATTTTGTTGTAATTTTTCTTTATTTTTAATCGTATATTCATTATTTTTTGCAAAAATTGCAGGGGTAATGTAATGTATTTGCATTTGGGGTTCTCCTTGTCTGAAAATATAAAACAGGTAAACTATTTTTTTTGCGCAATTTTTTAATTTGTTAAACTTTTATATGCTATCCAAGCTGACATTGCATGCTGAACATAGTCAATTCTTATTTCTTTATCAATGTTTTTTGCCTCCGGCTTGTCCCAATCCGGACTTGCAGGAACACCGCCTTCGTATTTCCCTTTTTTAACCTGCCTTTTCGCTAAAAATTCCACTCCTGCTTTTAGCGAATATGCAAGTTTTTGTTTTAAAACCTTATCATCCAAGCATTGATACGCTGCAATTAATCCTTCCATATTCGTCGCATTTCCGCATAATGATCGGTTTATCGTAAAAGAACCGAATTTTTCATCTCTTGTGTTCAAATTCTGCTTCGCTATTATCGCCTTTACATTTCTTTCCGCAAATTTTCGCATCAAATCTCGCTGAGGAGAATTCATTGCATTATCAGGTGTTGCAAAAAGCTTTTGTGTCGCAAGCATTCCCCAATGATCAAATTTTAAATTCGCACTTCCTTTTTCTTCAGCATTTTCTGCCAGTCTAAATAAACCTTTTTTCGCTGCTTCAAGCCACTGCGGATTTTTGTCAAATTCATACAAATATAAAAGCCCTAAACAAGCTTCGCCGGGATAAAATCGTGCCGCATTTATATTTGATTTTTCTTTTTGAATTACTAAATAACTTGGCCAAAAATCTCCTTTTGAAGTTTGCATAAATATTATAAAATTTGCAAGCTTTTCCAGTATATGTTTCGGTACTTTATTTTCCGGCAAAAGATTGGATAATGCACATAACGCTAATCCCGCTCCCCCTGACGTCGCAAAGATTAGGCCCTCCTCTGTCGGCTGAGACAATAAGCCGTACATATCTTTATTTACTTTTCTTATGTAAGTCTTTATTAAATACTCCGAACCTAATAAGCGTTTATTATGTAAAGCGGTCTTGCCTAAAAGCCTCTCGCATAAATACATTGAATATAAAGTGCCCGCATGACGTAATGTTCCGTATGATTTGCCCGAATATTTCTTCTTCGGATTTAAATTGTTCTGGTATACAAATTTCCCCTCGGAATCCATATTTTTTGAAATATAAATCAGTGCAAGAATTATAGCATTCTCAAGCTCATCCGAAGACTCCGGAGTAATTTCTATGCTATCCTTCTTCTTATCAAAAAAATTAGAAAGTATGGGAAACGGGTTTCTCATACTTTCTATTATACGCAGAACTGTTTAAATTGTCTATTATTTTAATGCAAATGTCATATCGGCTTCAACACATACCTTGCCGTCAACTTTACCGATACCATGTGCTTTGCATACAGGGCCTTTAACTTTCGTTAATTCAACTTCCATTTCAAATTTATCTCCCGGGCGAACTATATTTTTAAATCTTACACCGTCTACTCCGGCATAAAGAGTTAATTTCCCTTCAAATTCAGGCATCATCATTAAAATGGGAGCTGAACACTGTGCCATTGCTTCTAACTGCAAAACTCCGGGCATTATCGGATTTCCGGGGAAATGCCCCTGAAAAAACTGCTCATTCATCGTTAGGTTTTTGTATCCCTTTGCATATTTCCCGGGCACACATTCTGTTATTCTGTCTACTAACAAAAACGGAAACCTGTGCGGTAACATCTCCATTATCTGTACTGTATCAAATGTTAAAACCTTTTCTTCTGCTATTTCTGTCATTTTTATCTCTCCTGTTTATTTACATTCAATTAACTTATCTTTTAGCATTCTTGCCGTTTTTACATGAACCGCATGACCTGCTTCTTTTACTAATATCTGGCATTTTAAATTTAATGGATTAACTCCTGTTAAATAAAAATCACCGATTAAATCCAGAATTTTATGTTTGACAGGCTCTAAATCGCTTTTTAAAGGCGAAGTATACCCCTCATCCTGTAAACCTAAAGTGTTATCTATGTTTACTCCTCGTGCAAACCCTAGCATCTGAAATTTCTTTAAATCTTTGTAAAACCCGAATGTCCTTGCCTCTATTATTTCTTCTTTTTGCTTGGGGTTATAAGAAACCCAGCGGCGATTTAAATCCGGATGCTCGTAATTTACCGCGTATGAAATATAAAGTTCATCTGACGGTAACACCACTAGACTTGTTTTTCCGTTTATATAATATACAGGTTCTTTTACCGTATACGTTTTTTTCTTTTCAAAAAAGTGCTTTTCAATTCCCGCTTTTTCAAAAAGCTCAACCCACTGTTTTGAGCTTCCGTCCAAGGCAGGCACTTCTTCTTCTGTCATATAAATATCTATACTGTCTATTCCGCAAAATGCCAACGCTGCTGTCAAATGCTCGGTTAACATCGCTTTGTGTTTTTTATTGCCCAAAACTACGCAATGGTCAGTTGATAAAACATTATCAACCTCTGCTTCAAACGGTTCTGTTTTACCGTCTTTGCATAACTTCTCCAAATCATCACGGCTTATATCAGCACTGCCCTCTTTATTTATAAAATATCTGATTTTTCCGCTCGTTGAAGGGAAAAATTTTACGGAACACGGCTTGTTTTTCATCAAACCGTGTCCCTGAATTGTTGTTTCTTTAAGAATTGTGGTCATTATTTACATTTTCCTCAAATTCTTTTAAAAGCGGTTCATATTTTCTGAACTTTGCAAAAATTTCCTGTGCATCTTTCATTGTCTTTAACTGCTTGATAAAGTCTTTTCTCGGCATTGCAGGAATTCCGACAATTATTGATTTTTCGGGGAATGATTTTGTCACACCAGCTTTTGCCGTTACAATTGAATCCGAACCGATTTCAATATGATCTGCAAGACCTGCCTGACCTGCAATTACCACTCTGTCACCGATTACGCAGCTTCCCGCAATTCCGACCTGTGAAACAATTAAACAACCCTGACCGATTTTGCAGTTGTGGCCTATCATTACAAGGTCATCTATTTTTGTATTATCGCCTATTGTGGTGTTTTCTATTGTTCCTCTGTCTATCGCCGTATTTGCACCGATTTCTACGTTGTTTCCAATTTTTACGGCTCCGATTGACGGTATTTTAAATATTACATGTTTTTGATTAGATTCTTTAATTTCTCCGTCTTTTCTTGCCTGTTCTATATTGTCAGGATTTTCGGTTACAAAACTGAACCCGTCGGCTCCTAACGAAACACCGTGATGTAGAATTACATCATTTCCGACCTCAACCCTGTCACCTATATTTACGCCGGGGTGGAAGAAACAGTTTTTACCAATCTTTGCGCCCCCGCCTATGTAGGAGTTTGCTAAAATCTTTGTATTATCACCTATTACTGCATCGTGTGATATTACTACATTCGGCCCAATTTGTACATTTTCGCCCAATTTCGCACTTTCATGAACCACTGCTGTCGGATGTATTCCTTTATTTACTTCCGGTGCTGTATAGAATACATTTAGAAGTTTCATCATCGCAAGACGTGGACGCTCTACTTCGATTGTAGTTAAACCGTCAATTTGAACTCCCAAAGGCACAAGTGCCGCTTTCGCTTTTGATTTTGCAAGATTTGCAATTTCTTCCTCACCTAACGCAAGCGCCAAAGTGTTTTCGTCTGACAACAGAGGCGGTGCAATCTGCGAAATTTTTACGTCCTGAGATTTTGTAAGCATTCCGCCTACAATTTGTGAAATTTCTTCAACAGTAAAAGTTTTCATAAGCTTATCTCCTTTATACATTATTCTTTTTAATTCTTTTTATTTATGCCTGTTTCATATCCCTGAATTTCGGCATCTTTGCTCTAAGAAGCTCCGTCATTTTTTGAAGCTTGTGATATTTTATCTATTGTATTTGTTGTTGATTTACCTTCTACAAAATCTATAAATTCAACCCTTGTTCCGTTTTTGTTCATTATATCGGCTTCAGGAAGTGTTTCAAGTGTGTAATCTGCGCCTTTTGTATATACATCAGGTTTTATTTCATCCAAAAGATTGCGCGGGCTGTCCTCGTCAAATAAAACAACATAATCCACACATCTTAACGCACAAAGAATTTCGGCTCTGTCATTCTCATTATTTATAGGACGTCCCTCTCCTTTTATGGAGCGAACTGACTTGTCTGAATTTAACAGAACTATCATGTAATCCGCAAAACTTTTTGTCTTTTCCAGATACCTTACATGTCCCACGTGCAAAATATCAAAGCAGCCGTTTGTTACGACCACTGTCTTTCCGCTTTTATGAAGGTTCGATACAAATTCTGCTACCTTTTCTCTTCTCAAAACCTGTCCCATATTACTCCTTATTTATTTATCTTACCAAAAACAAGGAATAAAAAACTTATATTATTAACAAAAAGTAATAATATTTCTAAACTATTTTGTTCAATACTTCGCCAAGCTTGTCACCTAATTTGTAATACGATATATCTCCCATTTGCTCGGTTACTTTTTTATATGCCTTGACTCCGGCTTTCTCCATCATAATCTCTTCTGTTATGTCGTCAAATCTTGTCGGAACTTTTTCACTAAATTTTTGAAACGATTCTGATACCAACTTATTCATAAATACAACCTTCCTTTTAATTTTTATAAAGGAAGGTCGTGTTTTAAAATTGCGTTATCTTTCAAATTGTTTAATTTATATTAAGCTATTTGTAAAGTTTGCTCTAACATTTCAACAGTTGTGCGAGGAAGATTTATTTTTTGAGCTTCTTTGTTTTCCTGTTTGTTTATTTCCTGTTCTTTATCTTTTGTTTTAGTTTCCATTTTTTCTCCTTTTGTCCGGTTATTACAAAAGCCGTAAAAATTATTTTTTGCTATAATTTTGGGCAATTATTATTGAATCTTTCGCTCTTTCAAAGCTAAACGAGTCCTGCATCATTGCTGCTACTTTTTTATCTTTATTTGAAATTAACGGCATGTCAACAGGCAACCCACTCTTACCTACAACGGCATACTTTAAACCTTTTAAATCTTTAACATTTGCAAAAGAATTTCGCCAAGGTGCTTTTGTAAAAGTAAATGTATCAAATCTCACCATTTTCTATTCTCTCCTCTTAGCCATCTGTTTAAAACAAATCCATTTCTATAACTTTTTGACAAATTCTGACAGTATTTAAGGCTGCGCCAATTCTCAAATTATCCGCTACGCACCATAATGTAATACCGTTTTTAAACGCTAAATTTTTCCTGATTCTTCCCACAAACACAGGATCTATTCCTGCTGCATCTCGGGTCGTCGGATATTCAAAGTTATCAGGATTGTCTATTACTTCTACCCCGAATGAGTTTTTGAGTATTTCTCTGACTTCATCCGGCGTAATTTCGTTTTCAAATTCAATGTCCACAGCTTCACTGTGTCCTACGTAAACAGGTACCCGAACCGCTGTACAAGATATCGGCAAGTCTGAAGGTAAATGTAGAATTTTTTTGGTTTCATTTGCAACTTTCATCTCCTCTTTTGTGTATCCGTTTTCACAAAATACATCTATCTGAGGAATTACGTTAAATGAAATCGGTTTTTTGAAATTTTTGTTTTCAAATTTTTCACCCGCAAGATTTGCTTTCGTGTCCGCCGTAAGCTCATTCATTGCTGCTAATCCGGCACCTGATACCGCTTGATATGTCGATACAATAAGCCTTTTTATCACAGCTTTTTCGTGCAAAGGCTTTAAAACAAGCATTAATTGAGAGGTCGAACAATTCGGATTTGAAATTATGCCTTTGTGATTTCTTAAATCCTCATCATTTACATTTGCAATTACCAGCGGCACGTCTTTTTCCATTCTGAAAGCTGAAGAATTATCAATCAAAACTCCGCCTCTTTTTACAATCTCCGGTGCAAACTTTTGAGAAGTTGAGCCGCCTGCGGATGCTAATACAATGTTTACTCCGTCAAAACTTTCAGGTTTTGCTTCCTCTACAATGTATTTTTTGCCTTGAAATTCAATTTCCGTTCCAGCACTTTTGGCACTTGATAAAAACTTTATCTCATTATAAGGAATTTGCATCTCATCAACTATTTTGGTAATCTCTCTTCCCACAACTCCTGTTGCGCCTAAAATTGCTATGTTTGGTTTTCTCATTTGATTTTCTCCCCTCATTCGGTTCTGTTTAAGCTTAATCATAATAACAAAGGCATAAAAAAAAATCTCAATTTGTTAATTTTTATTTATTTTATTAAATTTCAGTGTGCTTAAATATCATTTTGGTGCGTCAAACGACGCACCCTACATTAAACTTTTTTATGTCATATTATTCAAAAATTTTCGATTTAAAATACTCGCCCTTCACGGAGTAAGCAAACCTTGTTTTGTTTCACAACTTCAGAAGCAAGCTTTGTCTAAGTTGTATGGTGCGTCGTTCCGACGCACCAAAAATAATGATATATTAAAAGTCCTCCGGACGGGGGCACTTTTTGTGGAAAAAGTGCCTCAAAACCATCGACACGCTTCCGTTCGCTAATAATTTGCTAAGCTCAAGAGTGAAGCCGTCAAACTCGCTTCGCTCAAACAATGACGGCTTTGTTGTTCTTTCGCTTGCTATTATTGCTCACTCCGCTATCGTCGCATTTCTTATTTTTATGAATTTTTGTATTTTTTTTAATGGATGGTGCGTCAAAACGACGCACCCTGCTTTTTAACACTTTCAAAATAAAATATTTGCATTAAAAGGTTTATGTGTTTTAATACAAAGTATGTTAATCCAACCTATATCTATCGGATATGTAAATCAAAATAATTACAAACACATCAGACAAAAATCATTTATCCCGGAAAATTCAAAACCAAATTCCGATATAAATCAGTTAGGCGTGCCTTTTTCATACTCAAATATAAGCTTTAAACAAAAATTGAATTACTGCGATTTTCTAAAAAATTTGCATTCGGTTCACAAGAATAAATCAATAAAAAACATTGTGTTATCTACTATAAATAACAAAGAAAATTTTATAGGAAGCGGATTTACGGCTGATGTATATGCAATTCCGGGGATAGAAAATTACCTTATCAGAATTGAGAGAAAAAACTTTAATACTAAAAGCTTTTTAGAAAATCCGATTATACCTGAACTGCAAAACGAATTAGCGCCAAACTTCGGGCAGTATATTGCAAGCAACAACTACGGATTTTTCATTACCAAAAAAGTGCAAGGTGAAAGCCACTCTTTACCTAATTGGCCGGAGGTTATTGAAAATCTTGAAACAAAAACTCAAGGACTTAAATATAAAGAAGCAGAATTAATTTTAAATAAAATTACGAAACTTTCGGAATTTCCGCAGCAAAGTTTCGATGAATTAGCAAAAAATATTCAAAAATTAAATAAATATACCGATTGCGAAATTGACATAATGAATCCTAACAATTTGATTGTTGACGAGCAAAACAAAACAATTAACATTATTGATTTGTGGTATAAACACAGCGAAAACGGTTCTATTGCACCTTTTAACGGAATAGACAGCATGGTTAATTTAATGCTGGATCCGCTTACCTTTAAAACCGTTTACGATAAGCTTAGTCATAAACAGCAGGATAAATTAATTAAAGTATCCGAACAAATTATAGAAAAAATATTCATTGCCGCTGACAAATTCGGACTCGAAAGAAACAGAGAAAATGCCAAAATTATCTATGGAGATGTTGATAAACATTCCGATTTTAATTTTGCACTTCCTGCTTATGAAAAATTTTTGGAAATCTTTGCAGATAAATTAGCGTAAAATATTGCTATATCAAAAATATTTCAACTGTATTTTATAAAAATAAAAAAAAGCGGTTGAATTTTTCAACCGCCGATTACTTTTACAGTAGAAAATTTTTATTCGGTTTTTCCTTTTTCCTGTTTTTTAACTACGACAGGAGGAGCCTGAACAGCTGTGGCCACAGGTTCATTATCTTCTTGTGAGCCGACTTTTCCTAAAATCTGCGGAAGTTCAATTCCGGCTTGACCTGCCAAATCATGCATTGCAGGAAGTGCTTTTATCAAATCTCTCATAAAGTTTGCAGTTGTGCTGCCGTCTTTTGAACCTGCACCGCCATCCCAAACTGTAATCTTATCAAATTTGATGTTTTTAATTGCTTCAACTTGTTTTGCTACTATATCTTCAATTTTTTCAATCATCAAGAAGCTTGTTGCAATTTCAGGTTTGTTGTTTGATATTTGAACCAACTGTTCGTAACCTTTTGCTTTTGCTTCCAATACTGCGCGGACACCTTCGGCTTCTGCAAAGTATTTTGCTTTAATTGCGTCAGCTTCACCGTTTGCAATACGTCTTAATTTTTCTGCTTCTGCGTCTGCTTCTACCTGTATTTTTAATTTTTCAACTTCTTGACGCGCAAGTTCTTCTTTCTTTAATCTTGCTTCTTCTTTTTCTTTCTGCGCAATCAAAACATCACGTTCTGCGTTTGCTTTAGCAACTTCACCAAGTTTTAGGGCATCTGCCTGTTTTACAGCTAAATTTGCATTTGAATCTGCGATATTTGCTTTTGCAATGTTTTCACCGTCAACTGCCTCTGCTTCCAAGCTTGCGGTTTTAATACGCTGTTCTTTTTCTGCGTTTGTTTTACCGATTTCTGTCTGAGCTGTTTGCTCTGCAACTTGAACTTCTTTTTCTTTATTTGCTTCTGCTTCACCGACTGCACCAAGTTTTTCCTGTTGCGCAACTTCTACTTTTGCTTTGTTTATTGCTTCTGCTGCCGCTTTCTTACCGATTGCATCAATATAGCCGGATTCATCAGTAATATCTTTGATGTTTACGTTGATAATCTCTAAACCGATTTTATTAAGCTCTGTGTTTACGTTTGCGTTAATCTGTTCAAGAAATTTTTCTCTGTCTTGGTTAATTTCTTCAATTGAAAGAGTCGCAATCGCAAGACGTAATTGACCTAAAATAATATCGCTTGCCTGAACAATTATGTCGCTTTTTGAAAGCCCTAAAAGACGTTCCGCCGCGTTAATCATTATTGAATCTTTTGTTGAAATACCAAACGTAAATGTTGACGGAACGGCTACACGAATATTACCTTTTGAAAGCGCACCTTTTAAGTCAATATCCGTTGTCATAGGCTCTAACGACAAAACTCCGTAATCTTGGATTAACGGGATAATAAAGGTTCCACCGCCATGAACACATTTTGCAGTAGATGTTCCGCCGGTTTTACCGTAAACTACAATAACTTTGTTTGAAGGGCATCTTTTGTACTGATTGGCAACAAAAATCAATGCCGCAATCAATATTAATGCAGGAACCCCCACAAATGCCATAAAGCTCGGTTCTAAAAACATTTCCTTCTCCTTTTATTTTTATTAAACTCGTACTATAAAAATTTTGTTGTTTTCAACTTTTTCAATTTTTACAGGCATAAACGCATGAATTTCTTCATCCGTCATGTTGTAAGCTTCAACTACCGAAAGCTGGTCGTTAATAGTAATTTCAATCTGACCTTCGCTTTGGGGCTTAAAAGCAGTGTATGCTCTGCCTACTGTCCCAACAAAATCTTCAAGATTTATTTTTACTCTCTTATCCAGTTTCTTAATTAAAAACATTAAATATGCCGATAAAAACATAAAAATTAAACCAAATACAAATGCCGCAACAAATGAAATTAAAGCACTTAGCTTAAACTGCGCAAAACATGCCAGTCCTACCCAGCCAAATCCCATCAAAAATGCTAAAATCGACTGAATTGAAATAAAATCAAACGAAACATCCGTATCGGTTAAGGACACAAAATCCGTATGTACTTCAGCATCTCCGCCGGTAAAGATAAATAAACATATTTTTAATATGTAAAATATGGTCGCAAAAACACCTACCGCCAAAAACATATTTGGTATACTCATAAATTCAGGCATATAAAAACTCCTTTCAAAGGTCTATTGTACTTTGAAAGGAGCTTTTTGATGTCATACGTTTGAATTATATTTTACGCTTTATTCCGCTTAACCGATTACAGGTGCGACAAAAGTTCTTGCAGCCAAGTCCTTATCAAGCATTAACAAAGCTTTTGCATCATCTTTAATAAGCTTCAATGTAGCCAAAACTCCGCCTACATTTGATTCTTCTTCTACCTGTTCTTTTACGTACCAATCCAAAAATGAAAGCGCTGCACGATCTTTAACTTCTTCAGCTACATCCATTAATGCGTTTATACGTGAAGTTACGTATTCTTCGTGTTTTAGAACTTCTTCAAACACATGTAAAGGTGATTCCCAATCAATCTGCGGTTTTGCAATGGCTTCAAGTTCAACTTTTCCGCCTCGTTCATTTACATAATTGAACATTCCCATTGCATGAGCGTGTTCTTCCTGAACCTGAACTGTCATCCAGTTTACAAAACCCTTTAAATTTAATCTTTCAAAATATGCCTGCATTGAAAGATACAAATATTCCGAATAAAATTCTTTGTTAATTTGATCATTAAAAGCCTTTTCCAATTTTTCCGAAATCATTGTCTTCTCCTTTATTTAATAACTAACTTCCAAAAATTTTGCATTAATCTCTAAACCTGCATACATTAATTTACCACCAAAATGCCTAAATAAACATTAATTTTTAATTAAATTATCGTAAGTCTAAAGATGAATGAAAAAAACATATAAATTTTTTATAAATAATTTATTATGCTAAATAATTTCAACAACAGAAATCTCCGCCCGACAGAAAAGCTTTTGAGTGTAATAAGCGGAAGCCCGACACTTCACTATGACACGTGGACAGAAAGCCGTGCATTCAGAGGAGTCGGAAAAGCTTCAAACAAAAAATGGCTTGCCGGAATTCATCCGTCAACTCTTTTGACGAGAACTTTTAAAAGAACAGTAGATTCAATAATTACGATGTCAGAAAGCGGAGAAATTTACAAAGAATTTCCCAAAAGCATTAAAACTCCCGATTACGGCGACAAGTGGGGAAGATTTGCAAATTACATAGAAATCAACAACCGTGCAATTTCGAATATGACTTTTGACCGTTGCTGCTGCGGAATTATAAGCACAATAAAACTTCTTCCTGCAATTCCGCCATCAGCTTTCAGTTGGGCAAATTGTGTAATACTTTCTCAAATTTGGCCGAATATTTTTGGGGACGGTTACAATAAAGGTTTTGAAGAAAATTCGCTTTACGGAGTAAGACTTAATGCCGGTTACAGTCAAAATATTATAGATTTTTCGATTGCCGACAAAGTAAGCCCCGAAGAACAATTCAGAGCATTTAACGATCTTGCACACTTTAGGGGGTTAAAAACAGGTTTTAGGGTTGTAATTTCGGCAGACCAGCTTAAAGTCGCACACGATTTCGAAAACGACGAAAACTTTGACTGGTGCAATGACAGCCATCAAGAACTCTGGATAGAGGAATGCGTAAAACTTTGCAAATTAGGGTTTGAAGCGATTTTTATAGATTCCGCAAAGCACATCGGAGGATATGATTGTGAAAATTACACAGGAGTCGGAGATCTTCCCGAATACGGACAGATGCAATATATTATCCACGAGATTAGGGCCAGATCCGGAATGACTACATTAAGCTTCATCGGAGAAAAAAGTTCAGAAGATTTTGCCCGCTATAAAAACCTTGGTCTGAATGCCGGAACAGGTTTTATTAATCCCGACGATTTTGAAACAGTCAAAGAATGGTCAAATAAACTTAAATACGACCGAGAATATGCACCGGGGATTGAAGTCTCAAACGACAATGACATAGGCGGAACATCTTACGAAACAAAATTTGAAAGAATAAAAAATTCCTTATTCGGATTTGAATATCCAAGCGATAAACTGCCAAGCTTTATGCAAATGGAAGATTTGTTTCCTCTAAGGTATGACTTAAATACGCATCTTATTATGATGACAAACCCTTCCTGCTCCACCGACGGAACTCCTGAAAGCCACTGGTACAACCTTTTTACCCACAACGACGGAATCGAATACAACAAAAAAGTCGGAGAATTTTTTGCCTATGCTCTCGACAAATAAAAATTTAACTTTAGAAAGGATATTTTTATGAATAAAATAATTAAAACAACATTTCAACTGCTTTTGCTGGGACTTGCAACCGCTTCAATCACAGCTTTAATTATGAAAAAAAACGGAACCTTAGATGAATTTTTAGAAAAGTTTAAGCAAAATCCGAATTTTAATAAGTTTAAACTTGACGACATTTTTGGAGGCAAAATTTGTATGATTTCGGAAAATGATTGCGGCTGCAAAAACAATGTTTTCTCCGAAATCGACAGTTTTAAACCTTCTCCTAACGAAAAAAATTAACCGTCAACAAGTTATAATTCCAAGCGGCAATCCAAAAACTGTCGCTTTTTTAGATTAAATCAAATTTACAAGCCCCGTTGAATGGTCAAAATGACATTTCGCAATATACAATTCGCCGTTTTTGACGGCTTCATTTGTAATTACGGAATGCTTCATCAAATAATCTTCAACCCATCTTGTATGCTCCTGCGCAAAAAAGTTATGACAGGTTATATCTTCTTTTTTATCCAAAACAGGATAAACACATTTTAATATTGACGAAAATTCCTTCATAGGTTCAGGATAATGCGCTTTTGCATATTTCATAACCCCGCAATCGTCATGACCTAAAAGAATTAATAAAGGTACGTGAAGCTTTTTAACGGCATACTCAACACTTTCAACTACATTTGGCCCTGTTGTCATGCCCGCAACCCTTACAACAAAGATTTCGCCGATTCCGCAATCGAAGATAATTTCAGGCACAACCCTTGAATCCGAACAAGTTAATACACAAGCGTAAGGCTCCTGATGAAATGCATACTTTTTTAAGGTCTCAGGAGACATATTTTTCATCGTAGGCGTTCCGTTTACAAAATTCCTGTTACCCCTTAAAAGCTTCTCTAATTCAACCTTTGCAGGCTGTATAATATTTTCTTCTATACTAAAATTATTCTCCATAAAAATATTTTTAATATAAAAAAACAATTCTTGCAATCATCAAGATTTATCCCTATTCAGATAATCTTCAAAAGTTTTTATATTAACCTTGTACCCGCAGCCTTCGTGAAGCTTTGCAGGAAAATAAATCTTTTTGACAGGATAATTTCTGCACATAGCAGGACGATTTTTGTAATCCGAACATAACCCTTCCGGTGTTACAAGTTTGCACGCAAAAATAAAATTTCCAAATTCGTCTTTTCCCTTAATATAAAACCGCCTGTATTTCGGAAAAAGAAACTGCATAATCTTAAACTCTTTTTCCGTATAAGTGTCCACACTGTACATATAATTGCAGCATTTGCCGCACTTTTTGCACTCTCCGGTAACCTCATAAGCAACCTTCTCCGGCACAAAATATGACCTTATTTCATTAATTATCGAAATAATAAAATCCAGCATACTTATATTATATCCCGAATTGTTGAAAACTTGCCCTTAAATATGTTTTATAATAAAATTGTAACGTAATTTACAGAAGGGATGATTAGAACAAAATAAAATGATTAGGATAAGAAGAACAGACTTAGAAACAACAGCCAAGCAATCGGCAAGAAGAAATATTATGAAAAAAGAAAACAAATTTTTTAAAGCGGTGAAGGTTGTATTTATTTTAGGTGTAGCCTGCGCTCTTGCAGGATGCGTCTCATTTAATTTATATCTTTCCTCGCTTCCGCCGATAGAAAATTTAGACGGATTTAAACCGAATATAGTCACAAAGTTCCACGCACATGACGGAGAAATTATCAAAACATTTACCGCATACACTTACTCCAGAGTTGAAATGAAAGATGTTCCGGAAGATTTTATAAAAGCGCTTATCGCAACCGAAGACAAAAATTTCTATAAACATCACGGCTATGATTTGTACGGTCTTGCCCGTTCAACCATCCAAAACCTTCTTGCACGCAAACTTGTCCAAGGCGCAAGTACAATTACCCAACAGCTTGCAAGAATCTTGTTCCTTTCAAACGAAAAAACTTTCGATAGAAAATTAAAAGAACTTGTAATCGCGGCAAGAATTGAAAAAACTATCTCCAAAGATGAAATTCTTGAAATGTATATGAATAATGTATATTTAGGCTCAGGCGCTTACGGAGTTGAAGGTGCTGCTGAAATTTACTTTAACAAAAAACTTAAACAACTGACCCTGCCCGAACTTGCGCTTATTGCAGGTTTGCCGCAAGCACCCTCTGTTTACTCGCCTTATAACAACCTTGATTTAGCAATCAAAAGAAGAAATCAGGTTCTTTTGAGAATGTATAAGATGAAATACATTACAAAAGAACAATACGAAAAAGCCATAGATGCAAAAGTTAAATTAAGCACTATGCCAAGGTATTACACAACAAACAAAGCCCCGTATTTTTGCGACCTTGTCATCGCAGAACTTGAAAAACTCGGTTTTGATGAAACAGACATTTCACAAGGCGGTTATAAAATAGTAACAACGCTTGATTTTAAAACACAACAAGCCACAAACGAAGCTATTCTTAAAAATATGAATGCTTACGGCTTAAAGAAAAATAACCAGCAGGCAGCAGTATTTTCATTCAGCCCGATTGACGGCAGAATTTTGGCTTATGCCGGCGGAAAAGATTACACCCAAAGCCAATACGACAGAGTTCAGGCAGTCAGACCGCCCGGATCAGCTTTCAAACCGTTTGTCTACGCTGCCGCAATCGAAAAAGGCTTTAATCCTAACGACCTGATTGAAGATGCACCAATTACACTTGGCGGATGGGCGCCTCACAATTACGGAAACAATTACCGAGGAAAAATTCCGCTTCATAAAGCCCTAAAAGTATCTTCAAACGTTTGCGCCGCAAGACTTATAAAAGAAGTCGGCATTCGTTCCGTAATTCAAGTTGTAAGAGTTTTAGGCATAACAACCCCGCTTGAATACGACTATACAATTGCTCTCGGTTCAAACGGAACTAAATTATATGAAATTACAAGAGCCTACGGCGCATTTGCAAACGGCGGGTATTTAGTAGAGCCTTATGCAATAGAAAGCGTAGAAACTTCAAGAGGGAAAGTCGTTTACCGTGCGCCTCAGGTAAGAAAAACTCACCAATTAAGCTACAACACAGCAGCAGTTATGACAGCTATGCTAAAAAATGTAATTAACGGTGGTACTGGTGCTGCCGCTAACATCGGAAAACCTGCGGCAGGTAAAACAGGAACAACAGATGACTATAAAGACGCAAGTTTTATCGGATACACTCCGAATGTAGTTACAGGTGTTTGGGTTGGCAACGACGATAATACGGTTAACCCAAAATCCATTCAGGGCGGAACCGTTCCGGCTTTAATCTGGCGTGATATTATGAAAGTCGCAACAGCACCTTATAAAAATGCAGATTTTGATTATCCCGAAGTTAAACTTATTGACACAAAACCAAAAGCTGAACCAAAACAAGAGCCTGAACAAGCGGAAGCCCAAAATCAAGAAACAGAACAACCTCAGCAAACTCAAGAAGTTAATCCAGCAGCAAAACCTGCCTTAACTCCTGCCGATGTTGTCAAAAATTTCAAACAATCAAAAACTGACGCTGAAAAATCTAACCCGCAGCCACAGCCTCAAACTCAGCAGCAACAGGCTCCGGTTAATGAAATTCAAAAAGCTCCTGTTCCTATCCCAATGGCAGTTCCGGAGAGCTTGCACTAATGAATGAAATGATTTTTATCCCCCATATCGGCGTTGATGAATCAGGTAAAGGTGACTTTTTCGGCCCCCTTTGCATTGCAGGAGTTCTTGTTGATGAAAAAAATGCAGAATTTTTCGCTTCCTTAGGTATCAAAGACAGTAAAAAAATTACGGATAAAAAAATTCTTGAGCTTGAAAGTAAAATTAAAGCAAAAGCTCCGCATACAGTTATTGCAATTTCTAATAAAAGATATAACGAGCTCTACGGGAATATAAAGAATTTAAATAAACTTCTCGCCTGGGGACATGCAAGAGCTATTGAAAATATTCTTGAAAAAAATGATTGTGCTTATGCCCTTTCAGACCAGTTCGGAGATGAAAGCCTTATAAAATCTGCGCTTATGAAAAAAGGTCAAAATATTGAATTAAAACAAATGGTAAGAGCCGAAAGCGATATTGCCGTTGCTGCCGCCTCGGTTCTTGCAAGAGCCGCCTTCGTTCATAAAATTGCGGATATGGAAAATGAATTCGGTATAAAATTTCCTAAAGGCTGCGCCTCTCAGGTTAAGGATGCCGCTAAAATTTTTATCGAAAAATTCGGACGTGAAAGACTTTCTGAAGTTTGCAAAACACATTTTAAAACCTATAAAGAAATTTAATCGTTTTAAAAAGCACCTTTACAAAATCTGCAAAGATGCTTTTATCATCAAATTTTTAATTAAATTCTATTCTTCAACAGCTTCTTCTTTTTCTTCAATAACATCTGTTCTGATTGATGAATTGTCAAAGCCTGAATTTTTTTCTTTTAATTTTTTAATCTGTCTTGAAAGTTTGGCTGCCAACAAATCAATACTTGCATACATTGATTCTCCGGCTTCTTCAGCTTTAATAGTGCCGTTGTTGGTTTTGCACAAAACTTCAGCTACGTGTTTGTCTGAAGCCGCAGGATTTTTGATTACCGATAAAACTACATCAATTCCCTGAATTTGATCATAATGTGCAGCAACCTTGCCAATCTTCTCTTTTACATAAGCCTTAATTGCCTCGGTAATTTCAATGTTTCTTCCGTTTACGTGTATGTGCATCTGATCCTCCTATTTATACTGCTTATACAGTATAACATAAGATTACTTTTTTTTAAAGGGTAAATAACTATTCGGTAATGTTTATTTAACAAATCTTTCAGAAAAATTAATCTTCCAGAATAAATTGCTGCAATTCTACATTAGGAGTGCCGATAACACGCACAAGCTCTAAAACTGAAGCTTTCATCTGGCATTTTTGCGACGACCCGCTGAAAAAGTCTTTGTAAAAGCACCCTTCACAATTACATCCGCGTTTATAACATTCAAGCGCAGTAGGCGTCCAGCGTCTAACAGCTACTGCTCTACCCATATCTCTACTTCTAAACAATTTATACTATCTCCAAACTTTAATCTGCAACAATAGTAAAGTTTCCAGCCTTTCAACAGGCTGTATTCTCCACCCCTTGCGGTCTTTTGACCACCTCTTAATTACATTATAGGAAATAAGGATATTTTTTCAAGGGCACAACATGTGATTATGAACATTTGTAACAAAACCCTCAAATTAAGCCTGTTCGCCTGTTTTGCCACGTCAACATCCTTAAAATCTAATCTCTTACATGGTTTTGGATTTTTTAACCATGAAAAACCATGCGCCATGCATGATTTCATGGTTTTTATGTGTATTAAGTTTTGTAAAAGATTAAAAACTTATTTATTTTCGGGCATGCCTTTTATTCTTAAAACAGCTTTAAAATAAAGATTTCACAGCTAACACAATCAATATTACACCGCCGCAAATTTCCATAACTTTAGACGGTAATTTTTCAAAATATGCGCTGCTCCAAAATCCTATAATTGACATCACAAAAGAGACTAATCCTATTACTATCGCCGGAACTATTAAGCTTGTTTCGCTAAACCTCAAACTTGCGCCTGCACCCAAGGCATCTATACTTGTTGCCAAACCCAGCATCAACAAACATTTTACATCTATGCAGCTATTTTTTTCTTCTGTATCCTCCATAAATGCTTCGGTTATAAAATTAATTCCCAATATCAAAAAAATTACAAACACTAACAAATGGCTGAAGTTCTCGACTAATCCGGATATTAAAAACGCAAAAAGATATCCGATTGCGGGCATCAGAGCTTGGAAAAAGCCCATTGTTAACGCAAGTTTTAAAGAATTTAACTCCTTCTCCTCTTTTACTATTAACCCTTGTGAAAATGAAACAACACAACAATCAACACCCAAAACTATTGCAAGTAATATTATTTCAATTGAATTCAATTTCCACCTCAAATAATCTGTTCCACGGGTATTTATAACTTGTATTATACTTTCTGTTCAAAAATTTTTGAATACGATGTTTGTATGGTTCAATGATGTTTCTTAAAGTTTTTTCATTAGGAAAATCCTGTTTTTGGCGGCAGTTTGCCTGATAAGCCCAGTCATCCATAAATCTTGTCATCTGAAGTTTTAAGAAAGCTTCCTCATTATATTCCTGTGCCAAAAACTTTACTTTTGCAGCACAAATAAGACTTCCTAAAGTATTAGCAGAAGTATTCCAGGCTGAATAACCGTAAAAATTTTCATCAATTTGATTATCAAAAATCTGTTTTACAAAAAAATTATCCGCCCCGTTTGCAAATCTTACATCCGCTATCATATAAGGCTTTTGAGGCTTTTTCCAAACTTTTTTAAAGGGTTCTGTGGCAATTTTCATTACAATTTCGCCCTGATGCTTTTTGAAATTATTAACTATCAGTAAAATATCCGCTTCATCTTCTGTTGAAACCTTACATCCGGCAAGTTCTATCTGACCTTTTACGGAATCTTCAATTGAAACATCTTCGTAGTTTGAAATCAAATCTTTTTCATCATCTTCTATAAACACAGGTGCTATTTTTATTTCACCTGTTAAGGCTCGTGCAAGCAGCGTCAGAGGAATTTCATCCGCGCCTGTCTTTACAAACCCGCCCTGACTTTCCAAAAAGTCCGCTTCTTCTACATTGAAACCAAATTCCGCACAATCATCTTTTGAAAACACCAAAGTATTGAAAAATCCTTCTTTCTGCCAATCCAAATACAATTTATTTATATCAAAATTTCTCTCACGGGTTTTAAGATAATCTTCCAAAATTTCTGCGGGAATTTCTGATTTTACGGAGCTGTCATTTTCGTTTTTATGGGATTGGTATGAATATTCAAAAATCTTTTTACCCCATTCTGACCAGTATTCTTTTTCTTCTTCATTTATATTATTGTTTGAAATTCGCATTATGCTTGAAAATGCGTAAATCTTCGATTTTTTTTCAAGAAGAATTTCTTTAAATCTTAAAATTCTTTTTTTAATTTCTTCAAAACTATCAGGACTTCTTCTTGACGGAATTAAACCGCCGTAAGCTATTGTATCAAGTGAAATTACAAACGCATCAAGCTCAGGTAAATCTTTTACCCATTCGAAAATTTCCTCAACATCAGCGCATTTTGTTAATCCGCCAAGATATTCCCGAGGCGGAAGATAAAGATTTATCGATTCATTAATCTCCGAAATCATCTTCGGCAATGTATAACATACCGGTCTGTTGTCTATCGGAATAAAACCTATATTCATAAGTCTATTATATGTTATTATGCTAATATTGTAAAAACGGTAACAATTTATGACAATTCAAAAAACTCCTCAATACATTCAAAATTTATTTGACACAATAGCTTCTAAGTATGATTTTATGAATAATATCATCTCACTTGGACTTCAAAAAAATATCAAATCCAAAGCAATCAGGCTTCTTGACATAAAACCTGACGGAGAAATTCTTGATGCCTGCTGCGGAACAGGGGATATCGGAAGTTTAATTAAATCAAAATTTCCCGTTTCCCAAATCACAGGACTTGATTTTTCCGCCAAGATGCTTGAAATTGCAAAAAAGAATAATCCCAACATTAATTTTGTTTTGGGAGATATTACAAAAACATCGTTTCCATCTGACAATTTTAATACAATCACAATGGCTTTCGGTTTTAGAAACATTCCTGATAAAGAAAAAACCCTAAATGAACTTCACCGAATTTTGAAAACTAACGGTGAATTTCTTCATCTTGATTTTGGCAAAAAAAATATTTTTAATTTGATTTTCGATAAATTTACACCGATTTTGGCAAAAATTTTCTTCGGAAATTCTGCCCCTTACAAATATTTAATAAATTCTAAAAAAGAATTCCCAACTCCGGATGAATTGATAAAACTTTTTGAAACCTTCGGTTTTAAATTAAAAACACGCAGGGATTTTGTTTTCGGTGCAATTTCGGCGCAAGTTTTCGTGAAAATTTGAATACCTAATATACCCCGTAAACATTCCCGCATTGAATTGCATTTTTTATATTATCCATTGTGCTTTGCAGAATATAATTTACGGTTTCTTTTGTATTATACGCAATATGCGGGGTTATTATTACGTTTTTTTCGGATTTAAGCAGAGTTAAAAACTTATTTTCTTCCCTGCAAATTTTGGAAGGGTTTTGAGGCATATAACATTCAGGACTTCCGAACCTGCAAACCGTAAAATCGAGTGCCGTTCCTTTAACTTTCCCCGACTTAACCGCATTATATAACACCTCCGTGTCAACAAGCTTGGAAGAAGATGTATTAATAAAATAAGCCCCTTCCTTCATTAAATCAAACTGAGATTTCCCGAACATTCTGAAATTATCGCCCGTGTATGGAAGATGCAAGGTTATTATATCGGAATTTTTAAGAAAATCTTCCAACGGCAAATATTCAAGCCCGTATTTTTTAACAAGTTCCTGTTTGGGTTTTATATCATAACCGTAAATTTTCATCCCGAAAAATTCGGCAATCTTACAAACCGCAGCACCCACAGTGCCTGTTCCGACAATACCCAGTGAAAAAGCCGAAAGATCCCTCCCCATAAGTTCTGTTTTATCAGAAAAATTTCCGTCTAAAGCTAAAATTAAGTTCCTCACCAAACCAAGCATAAGCCCAAATGTAAATTGTGCAACTGATTTTTCGCCGTAGTTTGGAACATTTAAAACCGCAATATTCCTGTCAATTGCTGCCTTTTTACTAATATGGTCATAAGAGGTCGAACGTGTCGTTATAATCCTTAAATTTTTAAATTCCTTAATTACATTTTCACAAATCACAGAATCCGTAAATACGCTAATTACCGTGGTATTGCATTTAATTTCTTCCGAAAGATTTTTAACACTCTCCAAATTTAGACTTTCTTTATAAAAAGTAAAATTGAAATTCGAAAAATTATTACGCTCAAAAAATTCCTTTTCTTCATCCCTAAAATCGAAAAACACCATATCTATCGCCATTAGATTCTCCTTTTTTATTAATTATCAATTTTCAGGTAAAAAAAATCCATTATACAAACGGATAAATAAAAAACAAAAAATTCACTATTTTGTCTAATGAAACAAAACGGAAAAAAGTTTATCCTGATAATGTAAGAACCGAAAAGGTTTCGTACAAAAACCGAATCCTCCTGCGACTATGCGGGCGTGGTGCATAACTTTGCGGAATACAAAGAGAACATAACTCCAAACTTCAACGCAAATATGCTAAATCAGCGGTTTTGTACGGACGGCTGCGGGTAAGCCCCCACGAACTTGCCTTAAATTTGCAGCCGATAAAAAAGGCGTGACGGGTTATACTGTTGCGCCTTTTATTTTAGTTATTTACAGAATTTAAAAAACACGCGCTTTGGTGATTTTCGCCGACTGCAAAATAAGATGGAATTTCATTTTTACAAGGTTCAAAACAACTTCCGCATCTTGGATGAAAACGGCAGCCTAAAATATTTTCTCTGATATTCGGCGGCTGACCTTGAATTGTTTTAAGCTTTTCGCCGCGCCTTGAGGGAATGGAATTTAAAAGCGCTAATGAATACGGATGATTTGTGTTTTGGAAAAACTCTCCGGCAGGCGCACTTTCAACAATACGCCCCGCATACATTACGGCAATATCATCAGCATTCTCACCCACTAACGCCAAATCGTGAGTAATTAATAAAATAGAAGTTCCGGTGTTCTTCTTAATTTCTTCCAAAAGCTTCATAATCTGCGCTTGAATTGTCACATCCAAAGCCGTCGTAGGTTCATCCGCAATAAGAACTTGAGCCTTGCAGGCAAGCGCCATTGCTATAATTGCCCTCTGCTTCATTCCGCCTGAAAATTCATGCGGATATGATTTCAGCCTTTCTTTTGCACACGGAATCTGAACCATTTCTAAAGCCTCAAGCGCTTTTTTTTCAGCCTCAGCCCCTTTTAAATTCTGATGAATTTCTATTACTTCCAAAAGCTGGTTACCTACCGTATACAAAGGATTTAAAGAGGTCATCGGATCTTGCGGAATTAATGCAATCTCTGCCCCTCTGATTTTATGCATCTCCTTTTCACTTAATTCAAAAAGGTTTTGATTTTTATAAACAATTTCTCCGCCCGTAATTTTAGCATTTTTAGGCAAAAGCCTTAAAATACTCATTGCGCTAATCGTCTTTCCGCAGCCGCTCTCCCCCACAAGTGCTAGCATCTTACCCTCTTCAAGCGAAAAATTTACATCAAACAACGCCTGACAAAAACCGTCTTCTGTTTTAAACCCAAGGTTTAAATTCCTAACCTCTAAAACTTTCATACAATTGATTATACACTATAAAATAAAAAATATATAACTCTGACGGGTATTTTCTTTGATAAATTTTATTAGCTTATCCGCACAAAAAGACCGCCTAAAATTTAAGCGGTCTTTTTTATATAAATACAGACAGATTTTATTAAGGTTTTAAAAAGATATATTTATTCGGGTTCTCTTTTGCAATTTTTTGTGCTTCTTCTTCGGCCTTTTGCTGGCTTGGAAGGTTATCTATAAGTACATTGTTTGAACAATCTTGAACATTATAGCTGTCACCTTGATATTTTATAGGTTTAAAGTAGTTAAGTTTAACTTTTGCAACTGTACCAAGGATTACATTGCCATCATTGTAAACATAATCAACACCATTTACTGTTTTTGTATCCGGAAGCTGTATGTTACCTTGTTTCAAACCTTTGTTCTTGCCGAAAAGTTCATTTCTTAAGGCCATAATATCAGCATGTGACATTGCTTTACCGTCAGCACGTTTATATTTGCCCATTACAATATTATACGGGTTGTCACCTTTTATAATATCGTTTCCTTGTTTATCTTTGCCTTTAACTCCGGCTCTGACGTAGTAATCGTGAACTTTTACTCCGTTATTTTTACCGATACTAAGCTGGCATAATGGAGGTGTAACAGTAGTATTATTACCGTCATCATCATCGTCATCATCGTCGCCGGGAATCGGAACCGGTGTTACAACTACTGTATCATCGTCATCATCATCGTCGTCGTCATCACCCGGTTTTGGTACAGGTAAATTATCATAATCTTTTGGATTTATTTCAGGATGTTCATCACAATATTTTGCAATTTCATACGCTGCCATAAGTTCTCGGTCATTAACTTTCTTTCCTGTTAATTCACCGTAGGCAAGCTGTAAAATAAATGCTTTATCTTCATCCGAAATATTCTTCATCTTAAGAATACTTTTCATTATTTTTTGGTTCTTTTCGCCGCTGATTCTTGTTTCAATATTCTTTTCGCCTTTAGCAACAATTTCTTCTGCGGTATTTCCGTTAAAGATATCCTTGCCGCCGTTATCTTTGACCACTGCTGCAAGTGCTATTGCCGGAATTACACTTGCGAGAAGTCCTCTCAATGCGCCGACTCCAACTGCGTTTGATGTATGAATTGTATCCAAAAGTTCATTTGAACCGTTATTGTGAATACCATATACATTACTTGTAAAGTCGGCACCTACAACAGCTCCAACACCTGCGCCTGCACCTAGTACTCCTAATGCTGCAAGTGATTTATACAACCAGGTTAAGTCTTTTTCTCTTTCATAACCTGCGCGCTTCATTGCACGTCTGATTGTTCTGTTACCAACACCATAATCTGATGCTGCCGTTTTAATTTCATCAAGGTTCGCTTTGTTATCATAACCTGTATATTTACCTAGTCTTCTTTTGTATTGATCGCTTGAAAATTTACCGTTTACATAAAAATCTTCAGGATTATCCGCAATTATTCTACAAACTTTTGCATCAAACTTTTTGTCCGGATTAAGATATACGTGTTCTCTGTCCGGCATAGCTTTTTCTGCGGCTTCCATCTCTGCCTTGTCAATGTAAACCATTCTGTCATCTACTACTGCTGCAGCCTTTTCATTTTTCATCGTGTTTTTAGCACAAGCATCTGCCTGTTTGTCAGTAAGTTCGGGAATATTTGCTTTGTATTCCTTTGCCTTTTCTTCCTGAAAAACATTCCTTGCTTCTTTACTTTCCTTCAATGCACGTGCTTTTAGTCTGTCCAGTCTTGAACGTCTGTACTGGCCGTCCTCGTACTTAACAGGCTGCGCAGCTACTCCTTTTACTGCATCTGTCATGTTTTTCCCCTTTCCAATTTGACCTTTTCTTTTTCATAAAATAGTGTGTGCTATTTTACCCCTATGCCTTTATAAACAATTTTGTTTCTTCAAAATTGCATGAAAACATGCTTCTTTACAGCATTTAAAAGGCCAAAACCCTTGCAGTATAACGTAAATTTCTTATTTTAATTGTTCTTAACAATTCGTAATATTTGTTTTATATTGCTTTTATTTATTATTTCTTTTCCGAACATTTGGGGCATTCCGGCTCTGCATGTATTGAGATATTACAAGAACCCAATGCTTGTTTTATATTATCTTCAATCTTGTCACAAATATCGTGGCATTGTTTTATTGTCATATCTTCCGGAAATATTAACGTCATCTCTAGCAGCTTCTCAGGCCCTGAACAGCGAGATTTCATATCCTTATAACTAATTACACCCTCCGCTTTCATCGCTTTTATAACCATCTCTATCTTCTGCAAATCTTCTTCCGGCAACGCAACATCGAGAAGGTTATTTAAAGTAGTTTTGGAAATCGAAAATCCTGCTTTTAATATAAACAAAGCCACCAAAATCGCTATTAAAGGATCAAGTATCTCTAAACCGGTAAGTTTTATCAAAACTAATCCGACCAAAACACCCAAAGATGACCAAATATCTGTTCTTAAATGCTCTCCGTCAGCCATTAACGATATTGAATTTGTTTTCTTGCCGACATAAAAAAGATACGAACTTACCAAAAAATTAGCAACTACTGCAATTCCCATTACAATTATGCCAAGTGTCGTTTCTGTTTCCATAGGAGTTGAGCAAAAAATCTTCTTTGACGCTTCATAAACAATATAAAATGCCGCAAAAATTATAAGTCCGCCCTCTATAAACCCCGACATATCCTCATACCGGCCGTGCCCAAAAGGATGTTCTCTATCAGCAGGCTCTGATGACTTCATTACGGCAAAAAATGTCAAAACCGATGCCAAAAAGTCACTTAATGAATGTATGGCTTCTGAAATTATACTGATGCTTCCCGACATAATACCAGCTACCAGTTTTAAAATTATAATAACGGCATTCGATATTATCGAAAGTCCCGCTGCTAATTTTTTCTCAATCACATTTTGCATAAAAAACATTATGGCACTTTTAAAATTAAATGTAAAGGGTGATTTTAAACTTTACAGCTGACTTTATTTTAATTATAATCATCTTAACTTTATTATTAAGGAGTAAGATATGCAGGAAATTAAATGCCCCAAATGCGGCGAAGTCTTTCAGGTAGATGAATCAGGTTATGCAGCTATTGTTAAACAGGTTAGAGATAAAGAATTTTTAAAAGAAATTGAATCAAGAGAATCTCAATTCCTGACAGAAAAAGAAAGTGCCGTTCAGCTTGCAAAACTCGAATTGGAAAGAGAATTCAGCGAAAAACTTAACAATAAAGAATCCGAAATTGCCCAATTAAAGTTAGAAATTCAAACCGAACAGATTACCAAAAAATCCGCCGTCAACCAAACCGCTGCCGAAAAAGATAAAGAAATTACAGAACTTAAAAACAAACTTGACTCTTTTAATAAAGATAAAGAGCTTGAAATTACAAAACTCGTCACAAAGATGAATTCCGAACTCTCGGAAAAAGATAATCTTATTACCAAACTCAACGGAGAAAAAGATTTAACCGAAAAAGAATTCCAGCTTAAAGAACAGTCAATTAAGGAAAAATATGAAACTGAAATAAGATTTAAAGATGACGAAATTTCACGTCTAAAGGATTACAAGCTGAAGCTTTCGACAAAAATGGTCGGCGAAAGTCTTGAACAGCACTGCGAAACAGAGTTTAACCGTCTTAGAGCCACAGGTTTTCAAAAAGCTTACTTTGAAAAAGACAACGATGCCAAAAGCGGAAGCAAAGGTGATTTTATTTACCGTGATTATGACACCAACGGCGGGGAATTCATATCAATAATGTTTGAAATGAAAAACGAAACCGATACAACTTCTTCAAAGAAAAAAAATACCGATTTTCTAAAAGAGCTTGACAAAGACCGCAGAGAAAAAGCTTGTGAATACGCTGTACTTGTTTCTTTGCTTGAGCCGGAAAACGAGCTTTACAACACAGGAATAGTTGATATGTCGCATCATTTTGAGAAAATGTATGTCATAAGACCGCAGTTTTTCATCCCGATTATAACCCTTTTGAGAAACGCAGCACTTAATTCGCTTGAATATAGAAACGAGCTTGCCATGATTAAAGCCCAAAACATAGATATCTCAAATTTTGAAGCGGAAATGAACGATTTTAAAGATAAATTTTCCAAAAACTTCCGCCTTGCAAGCGAAAAATTCCACAAAGCTATTGAGGAAATCGACAAAACCATAGACCATCTTCAAAAAACAAAAGAAGCCTTGCTTTCATCAGAAAATAATCTAAGGCTTGCAAACAATAAGGCAGAAGATTTGAGCATAAAACGCTTAACAAAAAATAACCCCACGATGCAGGCAAAATTTGATGCACTAAAACTTACAACTACAAAAAATAAAAAATCATAAAAACTTTTTTTCTAAAATCCAGTTTAAATTTTTTAGAATTTTGAAATTATTTTATTTTATCGTCAAAATTTGTCGTTTAACTTTGGCATGTTTGTTTTTTGGGGAATTTTTATACGTGAAAATGGGAATTTAATCGATAATATTATGCAATATTTTTAAAAAGCTTTGTCCGTAAAAATACGGACTAGCGGGTTAATTAAATCATTGTTATAATATAAATGTTTATAAATTTTAAGATTTACACAAATATTTTTTAACAATTATACGGGAGGAATTAAATGGCGAATTTGAGAAATTTTATTAATGCAATTACAAATGACAACAGACTTTACACAGCAGAAGACATAGGTAATATGTCAGCAGATGAATTTAGGGCAAATGAAAAAGCTATAGATTATCAACTTAACAATATTGGTATTTCAAGAGAAAGTGAGCTTATCGGCAATCCAGATGTTATTTATGTTCGCGCATATACAAGAGAAGACGGAACAAAAGTTAAGGCACATTATCGTTCCAAACCTGATGGAATTGAAAGCGATAATTATCAAAATAATGGTTTAGTAACTGAAAGTGCCTCAAATGTTAATAATCTTAATATAGGAAATTCTGGAATAAAAAATATTAATACTAAAAACATGAAACCTGCAGATTTTTCATATTTAGAAAATACAAATCTTTTTGCAAAAATCAATGCTGAAAAAAATGCAAACAGACCGGATGCGAGAGAACTGATGAATATTGCATTATCCGGATTTGAAAATTTACCGGAACATCCTGAATTTAATGTTTTTCAGCCGGAAGCTGTTGATTATGTTAATAACCAATTAGATATAAAAGATTCAAAAGGCTTGTCAATACCCAAAGGGTGGCATGGTGTGATATATGATAAAAATAGCGGTTTTGCAAAACGATTATCTAATTCACCAGAATTACGAACTCAAATAATATCAAAATATGACCAAAAATCAAAAAAGTTCACAACAGACCAGATAGGTATAGGATTTAGTGAAGATAAAAACTTGAATTACTCAATAGGACACGGAACAATTCTTAGTCCCCAAATAGACAACGGTGAATTTAAAGGAATTTTATTTGACAAATATGATTATAAATGGCTAAGTAAAGAAGAACTCCCTAACTTAGAAACCCGAAAACTTAACAATAGTGCTTATACCATTCAAACTTTTAAAAAACTTACAAATTATTATGTTATAATACCAATAAGTTTTAAAATCCGGAAATAATTATGCGAGAAATATTTAAAAATATTGTATGTTTACTAATGATAAATATGATTGCAGGAATAGGTTCTTTTACCCTAATCTTGTTAGGGATTGCAATGTTTGAACCTTCAGATAATATATTTGCTAAAATATTTTATGACTTCTCTTTTCAGATAATATTATTAATAGTAATAGGACGATTATTCGTCTTGCCTTTTGCTTATAAAAAATTAGAGAATTCTGAGAATTTTTATTTGGTATCTAAATTTATTCAAAAACTTAAACAATCTAATTATTTAAAATTAACAGTACTTGTAATTTCATATTTTATCTTTTGGCCATTCGGATTTCCTTGGTTTGATAGTGGTTTTTACGGACAATTGATTCAAAGTATATTTTTAGGTCTAGTCGGAAACTATATTGTATTATATATTTGGTGGTATATAGAAGATAAGATTAAAAACAGGATTAAAATTTGAAATATGATTTTAATCCAAATGAAAGAAACTGGAAAGTACAAATGGGATATTCAGCACAAAAAGCAGGTTTATTAAAACCATATTATACGATAGTAAAATGCAGGTATAAAAGATAAAAATGAATAGTTTAAGGTTTTATATATTTTTTAATATTTTTAATATTTTGTTAATTGGCCTTATACTTGGTTGTATAAGTATAGTTTGTGATTTGGTTGTTGATTATTCACAAAATGCAAATATTTTACTTCTTTGTGGATTAGTTTTGCAAATTTCGTATATTATTATAAAACTACGTCTGCCAAATTGGTTTGTAAAATGTGCAAAAAAGTATGATAAATCAATAATTAGTCAATTTGTATATTATCTTGCTAATAGGCCTAATATCAAAAAGAAAATTCTTGCATTTGCATTTTGTTATGATTTACCTTTTCTAATTTATGTAATTTCTTTATATCTTGATTATTCATTTATAGATGCTATTGTTTATATAACCGTCTTTTATACAATATTATATGCAGGTGGCATTTTCCTCTTTTACCTGATGTTGTATAAAGAAATTGAAAAAATAAAATGTAATGTGGATATAAAAGGTAAAAATGAATAGTTTAAGGTTTTATATATTTTTTAATATTTTTAATATATTATTTATAGGTCTTATAATATTATGTGTATATATTAGTGCGGTTTTAACCTTTGATATCCAGGGTTCTCCAGGATCAGATCTAAGATTTCTTTATGGCGCTATTATATTTATTACCTATATTACATTGAAGCTAAGGCTTCCAAAAATATTTATTAAATGGGCTAAAAAATATGATAAATCAATAATTAGTCAATTTGTATGTTATCTTGCTAATAGGCCTAATATCAAAAAGAAAATTCTTTTTTTTGCATTTTGTTATGATTTACCTGTTTTAATTTATATTATTTCTCCAGAGATTGACTGTTTTTGTATAGGGTCTATTGTTTCTATAATTGGCTTATACACAATATTCTACGTAGGTGGTATTTTTCTCTTTTACCTGATGTTGTATAAAGAAATTGGAAAAAATAGTAACAAATGAATATGGTCATTTATCTTCCTGTAATGTTTCCTACTGCCAAACTGTTAAACAAGGACAAATTATTGGGAAAAGTGGCAATACTGGCATTGGTACAGGGGCACATCTGCATTTTGGTCTTCATAAAAATGGACAACGGACAAATCCATTAGATTTTTTCACTAATTTTTAATTGATAAAAATATATTTTAGTAAAAGTATTTTCTTTCAATTGAAGTAATTCTTTTAATTCTTTTGCATATTTTATCCCATATTTTTCTATGTAATATTTGTATAGGAAAATATCACTTTCTGAACCCGGTTCTATACCCAAATCATACTTATCAATTACTGGTTGTATTTCTTCAATAATTACATTTGGATATAGACTTATTGTACCATTCATTTCCTCTAAATTTTTTAAATAAATTTTATTTTGCTTTTTATTATTTTTGTTTTTTAAATATTGTTGATATATGTTATCGGATTCTTTATTAAAATCTAAAAGCATTTGCTTTAATGTTTTATTATTATAAGTAATTTTATTCTTTAAAGTATGTTTCAATGCATTTGCCATATCAATTTGATAATTTGTAATAAGATTTTCTGGAATATTTTTAATATATCTATCTTGTAAATATTTAGGTACAGGTTCATAAGTATCTATATCTCTAACTTTGTTCAAAATTAAAGAATTCAAATTTTTGTCATTTATAACTTGTGTATTATCAATTTTATTTGAAAGTTCTTTTGCATAGGCACGATAATTTCCAGATAAAGTTATTATGATTATTATAAATATTAAAATTATTTTTTTCATAATTTCTTACCTAATTATTTTTTATCAGCAGATATTAAGCTAAATCTTTAATTTATTATAAATTTTAGTTGAATAAATTGTCAATTCAAAAATGCAGAGTAATTAAATACAAAAGGACTCTTTTTATTCGCCAAAAGAGAATTTTCGATTTCTTAATTCAAAATTCTCTAAATTTTTTCTTTTTAAATTCTCTTGATTATGCTAAATTGCACACTGTACACGCATTTGCCCTATATAAAATGGCGCAAATCCTTGCTACGACTGGTAAAATTGGAGACGAGGGGAGTTGAAACAATGTCCAAAGATTTCTCCATTATAGCATATTGCATACTTATAGTATTGCTCTATATTCTAGTAATATCAAGTATTTCTGGTGATTTTTGTATCAATTTGACACATCATATGTTAAACAAAATTTTTACAATATTTTTGTAAATTTTATTATTTTCATCTGTCAAATCAGCCTTAAGTCATGTCAAAGTGCAGGTTTCCATGTCAATCACTCTAAAGAGTTACGTAAAAATACGGACTGGCGGGTAATTTGAATAATCGTTATAGTATGAATGTTTTTTAAGATTTACACCGGATACAGCAAATATATTGTAGAAATAAGGAGGAATATAAAATGGCAAAATTAAAAGAAAAAATTCAGCAAGCATTTAAAAGTGATGTGGAATTAGAAACTACTTTGGATGATATCTCCAAATCGCAGGAGAATTTACTGAAAAATCACTCTAATCCTGTTATTAACCAAAAAGACAAAAATAAAATTTTGAAAAAATTTAGTGACTTAAAAAATATTGCAAAATCAATGCATAGATATAAAAACCTGACTGAAAATAATTATGATCAGGATGCTCAGGAAGAAAAAGAAAATATTGAAACTATTCTTTTGAAGGGCGGTATTAGTTATAACAAATATATTTGGCACTCTGAAAATAGCGAGGATACATGTGATGTATGCAAATCTTTAGATGGCAAAGAATTTGATTTTTATGAAGAAGTGCCCGAACGTCCTCACCCGAATTGCAAATGTACTGTTGAAATTGTGGAAGATACAAGTTCAAACGG
>CALUTL010000014.1 GCA_944323655.1 Candidatus Gastranaerophilales bacterium
TTATTGTTAACAATCTTGCCTGTGATGCTGACATTCCCATTGTCTTTAGGGTCCCTTTCGTTTATTTTTGTCGACTTATTCTCTTTATTAGTCGGATTTTTTAGGGGTTTCTTTAATTAATACGCAAAATCGTTACATTTATTAACATCTCAAATCGCTTAAATTTTTCAGAATTGAACATTAAAAAAACACAACTCCAAAAGAGTTGTGTTTTTGGTGTACGGATGCGATTTTGTTACCTGCTGGTCTCGCAGGTGGGTGAGCGCCTTGACAAATCCGTTTCCCGCTGGCGATTTTAATCGGCGGGTATACTGCAATGTCATTGAGAGTCAACTCTCCCTTTTATAAAAAATGTAGGAACAAAATTGAACACCCGTACAGTAATATGTATTCTAGCACATTATTTTTTATTGTTCAATAGCTCTGAAAGATAATTTTACCATCTCATTGACAATGTTTCAGAAGCTTGTTTTTCTGCATCGTCGCATTTTTTCATTGCGGCCGCAACTCCGGTATAATCCTCCTGTGGGCCGGGAAGCACCATATTTTCTGGGGACGGAACATATTTTGGCTTTGCAGGCTGCGGGGTTGACGGGTTTTGAACTTCCGGTTTTATATTGCAATCCGGAGAAGGTATATAACTGTATGAACGAGTTTGAGGTACTTGACTGTTGTGGGTCAATTTTGCAGCCGCATCTCTTACCATCGGAGAGGGTGACGATTGTTGAACATTTATCGGATGAGTACCTGCCGTTGCCTGCAAAAGAGGTGAAGTTTGATTTTGTATTGTCTTAGTTGTCGTGGTTGAAGTTTGTTGAGTTGTTCTTGCTTGATTTACATATTGATTAATCAAGTTTGAAGAAGCTTGAGGAACTCTCGGAGGCTGGTTTTGAGCCTGAGCCGCTTTTAACAAAGCTTCTTGAAGCGCCTTTTGCTGTTCCGGAGATATCTGTGGTTCCTTTGGAGTTTCTTCTTTATCTTCATCAAGAACTGATTTTGTCGGTTTGCCTAAGATTGCGTGAATGCCTTTGGTTGTCAATTTGGCTAAGAAAGGTGAAACTATTGCCAAAGGTATTGCTATTCTTAACGGAACACCTGCCAAGTTACGGAAGAAATTGCCTGATTTTCTTAAGAAATTCAAATTCCATTTAGCCGTTGATCTTCTTGCTAAAAGCGTTTCGTTACCTATGTTAATAAATCCGCCGATTTTCTTGAATAATTTTGTAATCGGATTTTTAACATTGGCTTTCAACATCTTTTTAAGTTCGGTTTTACGAGCCTTATAAAGTTTTTTATCAGACAACAAGCCTGCTTTAACATCATTATTAAACGCTTCTCTTGCAGCACGGAACTTTTCAACCTGTTCGGCTGTCATGCCTGCATATTTCAAACCGCCGACTTTATGCATTGCAACAATACCGAGAGGCATTGCCATAAAGTAGGTAAAGTCGTTTACAAATCTTTCCGCTAAAGTTTTGCCTTTTTCGCCTTTTGGTGCTTTGAAGGTGTGAATAAGCATATCGGCAAAGATTCCGGCCTGCATAGCAACGGCAATTTTGCCGCCTGCAAACCTGTTTGTACATCCTTCAAGAAGCCATGAAAGCGCTTTGGGCAATGCTCTTCCAAGTGCCGTAGAATTTCCTTTGCCGAGTGCGGCTTTGTATTTGTTCAGGTATTCCTTGAACGAAACTTCACGGCCGAACATGTGGTGGATGAATTTTCCTAACTTACCGTCCTTTTTCCAGATTGATACTTTTATATCACCGTTTTTAGTCGCTTTTTCAAGCGCTTCCATAACTTTATCAGGATGAGCAACTATATCTTTCTTAACTGCTTCAAAATCCGCAACTGAGTCAAATCCCAATTTGCGAACTTTTAATCGGTATGCAAGTTTTTCCATTGCACTTAAATTATTGTGTTTTGCCAAAGTTGAAGGCTTAACTCCCAAAAGTTCCAGCTCTTTTTTCTGCATCAAAAGCTGTTTTTCTGCAAATGTCTTGCCGTTTAGGGTTTTCTTAAATGCATTAATATCAGACTGCTGCATCCCTAAATTTTCCAAAACTTGAGGATTTACATCTTTTCCTCTTAACCACGAAAATTTATTTCTGTTCTGGCTTGCAGGTTTTAAATATTCATCAAACATCTGCTGCATATCCATCGCCAAAAATCCGTGAACACCTTTCCCCGGAGTCTTTGCAAATCCCCATTCAGGCTGCGTTGAATGATTTGCCAATGAATAAGCTATGCTGTTTTTCTCAGTCATCCAATGCCCGAGATCCTTTGTCTTTTTACCCAATTTGCCGAATATCTCGCCTAACCAAGTCTTGCTAAAGGCATTTGAAACCCTATCCCCAAATGCTCCAAGTTTCCCAAATGCACTCTTTTCATAATCTACCGCACATTTTTTGTTGAAAACATCCATCCCCTGCGATATTCCATACCATATCGCAGCCCCTGTTCCTGCATACAATAACAGATTAGTTTCCTCGTCAGCAGATGCTTTTACACGGTTAGCTATATATGAATTGTCAACCCCCTCTTTAATCTTTTCCCTATCAATACCAACAGGAACCATCTGACCGTTCACTGCCTGCATCGGTATATTATATTGTTGATTGTAATTACTAACCATTCCGCTAACCTACCTAACTCTATATAATTATAAAAACATGTCCTTAGCAAAAATTGCCTGCCTGTTTAAATTTTCAAACCTATTGTAAAGTTTTGTAACAACAAAGCCAAAAACTGAAATTTTAAAAAGTGTATATACTTTATATATACACAAGATGAATTTAATGAAGAGAGGCTGAGAATTATGGCAGTTGCAAATTTGAAAAAAATTGATGACAAACTGAAAGATATGTATCAGGATAAGCTTACGGCACCTGCGCCTCAGGCTTTCGAAGACAGATCAGAGGTTTTGCTTGCACAGATGAATTTTATCGCTATGGCAAACAGACAAGCTTTACACTTAATTTAAATCTAACAATACTTACTATAAAATTTTAACTCCAATTAATTTTTCCCCTACAAATTTTGTACCTGATTTTCCCCAAAAATCAGGTTTTTTTTGTACTCGAAGTGTACTTTTTAATCTTATAAACCCTAAATTATTTGTTCCTTAATTTTTTCTGAAATCGCATTTCTCGCCTTAATCTCAGGTAAATTTGCATAATCTTTAGGATTTATCGGCTCTTTTACTTCAAGCTTAAATTCCGCCGTTTTTGCCCCCATATCACAAAATAACTGACCTTTTTGAAGAAAAGGGATATCCGTTGTGATTTTAACCGGAATTATCTCTACTCCTGAATTTAAAGCTATCGCTGATGAACCTTTATGTATTTTAAAATCTTCATCCGGCTTAGTTCGAGTTCCTGACGGAAATATTACAATATTAAAACCTTCGGACAAATATTTTGCAGAATCTTCTTTTAATTTTTCAAGATCAATATCATTAATTATATATATTGATTTTACTATATTTCTAAAAAACGGATTTTTAAGAGTTGCTTTTTTGGCAAGACAAGTTGAATTAGGGATTAAGCCTATCAAAATCACGATATCAATAAAAGTCGGATGGTTTGCAACAATTACTTTTCCGGACAAATTTCGCAATTTATCTTTGTCAGAAATCTCAATATTCACAAGCCTTATTTTTATAAGAAGTCTTATAAAAAAGTTCCATGCCCGATGCACAACTTCAGAATAAGCTTTTTTTTGTTTATTTTCAGGTAGAAAAAAATGAATATACGGGAAAATTATAAAACTTATAACACCTGCCCCAAACCCAAAAAAAGTAAAACCTAACACCCCGATAAATGAGCGCCAAAGCCTTATCATCCAACTCTCCTTATTGTATAATACGGCGCAACAAATTCTAATGCATCTTTACTTAAAAATTTCACAAATCTTTGATATTCATTATTTTGTACAGAATTTTGAGAAATAATCAATTCAAATTCTTCAGCACCCGCTTGAGGTTCTTTCCCGATTAAGCAGGCGGCTCCGCTTAATTCTGACAAAGTATCAGCGTAAATAAAAAGTGTTTTTTCCGTTTCCGCTATCGCATCCAGAAATCCTGCACTTAAGCTGTTTTCACCGGCAGATATTGCGTTATACTTGTTTTTTATCCCTTTAAAAAGTGAAAAAGCACCGACCGAAGCGTTATGAACGGAAGATCCGAATGAAATCGGCGAAACTTCACCGTCATTTGTGTACTGTGAAATTAAGCTCTCAAGCCTGTCCACTTCTCCGAATTGAGATGCAAAAACAAGATTGACCTCGTTTCCGTCATGACATTCGTTTAACAAAGCAAAAGTAATCCTTGCAATCGGACTCAATTTTCGCCTTGTCATCATCGGAACAAATGACAAATCAGGCTTTTCGTTTTTTAAAACTGATGTTTTATATATGAAAAATTTCTGATTCATGATAACATATTATTATAGTTGGAGAGAAAATGCAAAGCGGAATTTACATAACGAATTACGATGCAATATGCAATCTCGGCAATAACATCGACGAGATTTTTGAAAATGCACTTAAAGGTTCTAACGAATTTTTAAGTCCGCTTGAGGGAATCGTAAAAGATAAAAAATTTTATTTCGGAAAAGTAAATTGCGAATTGCCGCAAATTAAAGATGAAAGGTTTAACCTGCGTGTAAACAGGCTTCTTTTACATCTTTTGAACAATATGGAAGAAAAGCTTGAGGAACTATTCAAAAAATACCCCAAATCCCGAATCGGCACAGTAATTGCCACAACAAATTCAGGGATAGAAGAATACGAAAAATCAAGAAATAAAAAACACTTTGAAATCGGGAACCCTGCGGAATTTATAAAGCATCAATTAGGACTTGAAAGTTTTTACTCAAGTGTTTCAACAGCCTGCTCATCAGGAATAAAAGCTTTTGCGACGGCTAAAAAGCTTATAGACAGCGATGTTTGTGATGCGGTAATAGTCGGCGGCACAGATGCTCTTTCAAAACTTCCGATTTTCGGATTTCATTCGCTGGAAATTTTATCAGAAAAGAAAACAAACCCGTTTTCCAAAAACAGAAACGGCATAAACCTTGGCGAAGGTGCCGCACTTTTTATAGTGGAAAAAGATACCGAAGGGATTAAGATAAAAGGAATCGGCGAAACTTCAGACGCATATCATTCAGCAACCCCTGATCCAAAGGGAATTGAAGCAGAAAGAGCGATAAAAATTGCACTAAAAGAATCAAACCTTGTTCCGGACGCAATAGATTACATAAATTTACACGGAACAGGAACCAAAACAAACGACCTTATGGAAGCTAATGCATTATACAAGCTTTTTGGCTGCTGTACGGAAGTGAGTGCCACAAAACCGCTTACGGGACATTGTCTTGGAGCCGCAGCCTCAATAGAAACCGCACTTTGCTGTCACATAATTAAAAATAACACAATAATTCCGCACGTATATGATGGTGAATACGATTACACTTTGCCTGAAATTAATTTAATTACAAAACCGGTTAACAAAAAAATAAACAATGTTTTATGTAACGCCTTCGGATTTGGCGGAACGAATGCGGTTATGATTATGGGGAGGGAATAATTGTGAATTATGATTTAGAAAAAGTTCTCCCGCACAACCACCCGATTATATTGATTGACGAAATTCTTGACTACAATCTTGAAGAACATACAGCAAGCACTCTTGTCAAAATCTATGAAGATAAAATGTTTTTCGATAAAACTATTAACGGAATTTCTCCTGTTGTCGGAATTGAGTTTATGGCCCAAACTCTCGGCTGTTATTCATATTTTAAAAACAACAACAAAACCCCGAAAATCGGATTTTTGCTCGGCACAAGACTATACAAAAACCACATTGACTGTTTTGAAAACAGTAAAGAATACCGAGTAGAGGCAAAAGAAGTTTTTTCGGATAACGAACTTGTTTCGTTTGAATGTTTTATTTATAATGGAGATGAAATTTGCGCCGAGGCAAGCATAAACGCATATATGCCGGCAAATCAGATAAATCTTATAGGTATGCTTAATGTCTAAATATGTATTAGTAACAGGTTCAAGCCGCGGAATAGGAAGAGAAGTTGCAATATACCTTGCAAAGAACGGTTTTGATATTGTACTTCACTGCAACAGCAATCTTCAAAAAGCCCAAGAAACCGCAGATGAAATTAAAAAACTCGGACAAAATGCCAGAATTTTGCAGTTCGACATTTCAAAAAGAGAACAGTGCAAAGAAATCCTAACAAAAGATATAGAAGAAAACGGCTGTTATTACGGAGTTGTTTTAAACGCAGGAATTTCTCGTGACAATGTATTTCCTGCAATGGAAGATACTGAGTGGGATGAGGTTTTAAGCACAAATCTCGGAGGATTTTATAATATTCTAAGACCTGTTGTAATGCCTATGATATCTTCAAGGATTAAAGGAAGAATTGTCACGATGTCGTCGATTTCAGGGCTTTGCGGAAACAGAGGTCAGGTAAATTACAGCGCCTCAAAAGCCGGAATAATAGGAGCAACAAAAGCACTCGCACTTGAACTTGCCAAAAGAGGAATTACGGTAAACTGCGTCGCTCCAGGTGTTATTGAATCTGATATGACCAAAAATCTTCCGGCAGATGAACTCAAAAAAGCAATTCCAATGAAACGTTTCGGCACCCCAAAAGAAGTCGCAAGCCTTGTTAATTATTTAATGAGTGAAGATGCCTCCTACATAACAGGTCAGGTAATCTCCGTAAACGGAGGACTTTACCAATGAAGCGTGTTGTCGTAACAGGTATGGCACTTGCAAGCCCTCTTGGGTGTGATGTAAAAGGTGCATTTGAAAGATTAAAAACTTATAAAAATTGCGTTAAATATACTTCTGAACTTGAACAGTACAGAAGATTAAACACAAAACTTTCATCTCCTGTTCAAGGCTTTGCGGTTCCCGAGCATTACACGAGAAAAGTAACCCGCACGATGGGTGAAATTGCTCTAATGAGCGTTGCGACAACAGAAAAAGCCCTTGAAGATGCGGGATTATTAAATGATGAAATTATCACAAACGGCGAAACCGGAATTGCATACGGATCTTCCTCAGGCTCAATCACAACCCTGATTGATTTTTACGCAATGGAAGTTGACAAAGAAGTTAAAAATCTAAATTCGGGTTCTTATGTGAAAATGATGTCCCAAACAGCAGCAGTAAATATTTCGCTGTATTTTAAAACCAAAGGGAGATTAATTCCGACGTCTTCTGCTTGCACATCAGGCTCAATGGGTATCGGAGCAGCTTACGAAGCCATAAAAGACGGATATCAAACAATTATGATATCAGGCGGAGCGGAAGAACTTCAACCGACTCATATTGCAATTTTTGATACACTTTATGCCACAAGCTTAAAAAACGACACACCTGAACTTACGCCTTCTCCATTTGACAAAAACCGTGACGGGCTTGTAATCGGAGCAGGTGCTGGAACTTTAATTCTTGAAGAATATGAGCACGCTAAAAAGCGAGGAGCCAAGATTTACGCAGAAATAATCGGCTACGGCAACACAACCGACGGATGCCATATAACTAACCCAAATCCTGAAACTATGGGAAACGCTATGTCAGAAGCCTTAAAATACGCACAGATTTCCGCAGATGAAATAGGCTACATAAACGCCCACGGCACAGCAACAATCCAAGGAGATACAGCAGAAAGTGTTGCAACTTATAACGTGTTCAAGCGTGATGTTCCGATAAGTTCACTAAAAAGCTACACAGGACATACACTTGGTGCCTGCGGCGCAATAGAAGCAATAATGACAATTGAGATGATGAACAATAACTGGTATCATCCGACGCTTAACCTTAACGAAGTCGACGAAAATTGTGCGCCCCTTGGTTATATAAAAAAAGAAGGGGTTGAAATGGATAACAAAATTGTAATGTCAAACAACTTTGCCTTCGGCGGAATTAACACTTCCTTAATATTCAAAAAAATCTAATAGACATTTACTTGAAAAAAAAGTCCTGTTTTGTTAATTTATTAAATATAAGAGAGTAACTGGCGAAATATTAAAAATTCCGTTAATTTTCAGAATTGGAGAAAGAATGACAAGCACCCCTGCGATTGAAGAATGGAAACCATCAAAAAATCCGTGGATAGTAATGATACCTGTTATGTTGTCGGTATTTATGTTTGCGCTTGATGAAACGATTTCAAACGTTGCACTTCCTTATATGGCAGGAAGCTTCTCTATTAGCCACAATGAATCCACCTGGATTATCACAAGTTATCTGGTTGCATCGGGTGTTGTAATTCCTGCGGTAGATTTTTTCTGCAAACTTCTCGGCAGAAAAGCTTATCTTTTAATAAGTATCGTAATATTTACAATAGCATCGGTTTTGTGCGGATTATCAAATTCAATGGGCATGATGCTTTTTTCAAGAATCTTGCAGGGAATCGGAGGCGGCGGAATTATGCCGATTTCGCAGGCGATTATTTTTGAGATTTTCCCAAAAGAAAAACGTGCCGCTGCAATGGCAGTTTTTGGGCTTGGGGTTGTAATGGCGCCGATTATGGGACCTGCGCTTGGTGGATATTTAACAGAAACCTGGTCGTGGCCGTTTATTTATTTTATAAACGTTCCTTTTGGTATTATTGCACTTCATCTTACAAAAATGCTTGTTGAAGATCCGCCGTATGCCAAAAAGCAAAAAAATGTTACGATGGATTATTCGGGATTTTTCTTCCTGACGGTATGGCTATTAACTTTGCAGATTGTGCTTGATAAAGGTAACGATGCGGATTGGTTCGGAGCGGCTTGGATTTGCAAAACCTTTGCTATATCAATGATGGCAATGGTTGCTTTCTTTATGATTCAAATAAAAAAAGAAAAACCTTTAATTGATCTTTCTGTATTGAAAGACGGAAACTTCTTCTTCGGAACGATAGTTTTAATGGTATTGATGGGGGTAATGATGGCATCAGCGGCGATTTTGCCTTCAATGCTTCAGCAATTGATGGGATATACTTCATTCTTAAGCGGAATTTCAATGGTGCCAAGAGGCGGAGGGTGTCTCCTTGCAACTGTACTTTGCGGGGCACTTACTTCTAAAATAGGTATGAAACCTCTTATTATTGCAGGGCTGATAATCCTTGGAATAGGCGGATTGATGTTTGGTGAAATTAACACTCAAATTGCGCTCGTTGATATTGCGCTTCCGAATTTTGTATTCGGATTAGGTATGATTATGGCGATGGTTCCGATGATGAATCTTTCTTGCAGCACGCTTACAAATGATCAGCAAACAAACGCTGCGGGTGTACAAAACCTTCTTAAAAATATCGGTGCCGCTATCGGAACTTCTATTGCAACAACTATGATTTCAAGATTTGCTCAGGCTCATCAGATGATGATGGTCGGACATTTGAATTATTCAAATGATAACTTTGTTGCTAAAGCTAACGCTCTTGCAGGAAGCCTTTCTGCTATTACCGATATCTCTACAGCAAAAGAAATGGCTAATTATCAAATTTATCATCAGCTTCTCCAACAGGCAAACCTTTGGGGGTATGTCGAAACTTTCAGATATTTCGGGCTTATGGCTTTGGTAATTATTCCTCTTGTGCTTATAATCCGACAGAGAAAAGCTCATTAATTTTATTTAAAAAAATTCAACCCGCAATCATTTTCCCCATCAGGAGAATAGCATTATCTATAAAAAGTTTTTAACTTAAAAATGTAATAATTTTTAAGGAGATTTTTTTATGTTTTACAATGTTTTAAAAGCGAAAGAAATAGTAAATCTTGACGGCGGAAAATTTGAAAGAAAAGTTTTACTTGAAAAAAACGAAAGCTGTTTGAGTATAATTGCGATTAAAAAAGAAGAAATAATTGACACTCACACATCCTCCTGTGATGCCGCAATTTATGTACTTGACGGTGAACTTGAACTTCATTTTGATGCTGAAAAATTCACTATCGGAAAAGGCGAAATTTTAATGTTCAAAAAAGATGAAGAACACAAAGTTCTTGCCGTTAAAGACAGCAAATTTTTATTAATCAAAATTTAGTTATCTAAAAAATCGCCAGAACTGTTTAATCAGGTTCGACAGCAACTTTCAAGCAGCCTGCGGGTTTTTCTTCAAACAACTTGTAGGCTGCTTCTATATCGCTCAATTTAAATTTGTGAGTAATCAAAAAGTCAGTCGAAATTTTCTTTTCTGCGATTAATTTTACAAGCTTTTCACAATGAACAGCATCAACTCCGCCGGTTTTAAATGTCAGATTTTTGCCATACATTTGAGGAAGCGGAAGCGTCATATTTTCCTCATACATTGCAACAACTCCGACAACAGAATTCGGTCTGGCAATTCTCCAAGCCATATTAAAAGTTTCCTTTGTGCCTGCGCATTCTATAACCCCGTCGGCCCCTCTTGCTTCCGTCAAATTTTTAATTTCTTTTTCCACATCGCACCTTGCAGGATTAAATGTATAATCTGCAATTCCGTTTTCCAAAGCGATTTTCAATCTCAAATCTTCAATGTCGACAGCGATAATTTTTTCGGCTCCCAAATATTTTGCACACATCATTGCGCACAACCCGACAGGCCCTGCGCCTATTACGGCAACAGTATCGCCAAATTTAATCTCACACATCTCAGCCCCAAAATATCCGCTCGATAAAATATCCCCCACAAACAAAGCATTCTCATAACTTACACCCTCCGGAAGCTTTGTTAATCCGTTATCAGCATAAGGAACTCTTACATATTCACACTGACACCCGTCAATTTTACACCCTAATTCCCAGCCTCCATGGATGCAGTTATTTATAAATCCTCTTTTGCAAAAATAACACTCCCCGCAAAAAGTTTCACAATTTGCGCTAACCCTGTCGCCGACTGATATCTTTTTAACCTCACTTCCGACTTCAACAACTTCTCCAACAAATTCATGACCTAAAATTACACCGTTTTTCGCCAACGGCACAAAACCTTTCTTTATATGTAAATCACTTGTGCAAATAGCAGATAGCTTAACCTTTACTATCGCATCTTTTGAATCTTTAATTTGAGGCTTCTCTCTTTCACAAAGCTTTATTCCGCCCTCAAAATCTTTATTATAAACAAGCCCCTTCATATAAATCTCCTTTTTTATAAATAACAACCCGAATATATAATATCAAAAAATACATATAAATTCTTTTTTCATTAAACTTTCCTCCGATTAAACGACTAAAAAAATAAACTATAATCAATTTGTGAATAGCAAATATCACACACAAATAAGGGAGATGAAAAAATGAAAGAAACACTAAAAGAAAAAGCCGAACACACTGCCGAAAATATTAAACAAAAAACAGACGAAATTAAAGAAAATGTCAAACAAGGGGCAGAACACATTAAAGAAAAACTGGAAGCCAAAGCGGATGAAATACAAGAAAAACACGAATTAAAAAAAGAAGAAAAAGCTGAAAAAACACAAGAAGAACATACCCGCAAAAAGGCCGAAAAACAAGAAAAAGAAAAAATGGCTGAAAAATAAAAGGGAAAAGCGGGCGGAGCAAAATTTGCTCCGCCCGCTTTATCCTAAAAATATTATTTATGCAATCACGTTTAATTTATTACCGTTTTGCGGGTGGTTATTTTTATAATTCTGCGCCTGAAATTTAATTTGTCTTGCCTGATTAGCTACCCTAAAATCCTGATCGGAAGGGTCTGTCGGCGCCATAGCGGAGCTTATTACGGTATTTGCATCCTTAATTGTTTTATCAGGGTTATTCTTATCCAAAACCGGCATTCTAATCGGCACATGCCCGCCAATCGGAATCCCGTTTTTATCCCGTTCGATTACGATACCGCCTGCAAGACTGCCGCCGGCTCTCTGGTGCGCAAGTTCGTGTGAATAAATCTCGTTATACCTTTGATTAATCATATCCTGACGCGCTTGATTTTGGGCCGAAGCGTAATTATTTGCAAACATTTTAACAGCACTAATCATAAATCCTGACTCCTAACCTTCACTGCTATAATTGTAGCAAATTTTTGTTAACTTGGCAATAGCTCTTTTGAATTACTTAGATTGTTTTCAAAATAATTTCTGCTATAATGTAGTTAATAAAGGGTTAGTCAAAATCTCTAACGGAGGGTTAATGATAAAAAAAGTTTTCGGTTTAGCAATTTGTATGGCATTAATGGCACCTGCTGTAATGGCAGAGGGCAGAGGTAATTCTAACAATTACGTTCCGCCTGAAGGTTACGGTCAGGATTTGAACAGTTATATGTATATGAATTACAAAAACAGCGAAGCTCAAGATGATGCTGATGATTATGCAATGCCTGTTCCGAAATTTTTCCAACGTAACAAAGAGGAAGCCGCCGCAAAACGTGAACCCCACGAAATTAAGAAAAATTCAGACGGAAGAATGAAAACCGCTCCAATGAGTTTTGATCAATTCCCGCAGAATTACGACAGCAGCCAGCAGATGTTTATGATGCAAAACGGTATGCAAAATATGTACGGAATGCCGTTCTAAGGTGTCAATTCCTTCTCTACTATCGGCGGAATCGGGGATGTAATTAACATCGTCATATATTTGTCGTTGTCGGCTTTTACTTTTTCTGCTATCTTAAATATTTCATCGTTATTCTTGAAGAAATACTTAACGGCATACCTGAATTCCGTAATCCCTTCAATCGGATTTTTTTCGTACTTGTAAACGTTATATGTAAAGAAATTTTTGCCGTTTTCGCTTCCGTTTTCCAAGTAACTGATCACCGCCTGATCTGTCTTTTTGTTTTCAGCAAATTTTAACAGCAAACATGTGTCATCGCTTTCAATTTCTTTATCAATATCCTTAGCGTAATCAATCGGGTCTTTATTATCAGGCAAATGATAAACCCCTATCATTTTCGTCCAGGAATTGTGGTTTTCACCTGTCGGAAAATACTCGTTCATTGCGTTTGGAAGATTCAAAGATTGTGCAGTCGCTTTCAAAGTAAAATTCTGATTATCAAACTTAATCTCATTTGCTTCCGCACCGTACATAAAAGATATTGTCACCAAAAGCGACAGGGCTAATATATTTAAAATATTCTTCATTATAATTTTTCCTTTTCTGCTTATCATTTTAAACACATCGTAAAAAGAAAAAATTACACTTGTTACTGATTTACAAGGCGAATTTTTAGATTTTTAAATTAAATTACCTATTAAAATAATCATACATTTCGGACTGCAAAAGATTATCCATCAGCTTGGCACAATCCTTGACGTCTGAAGGATTATGCATTCTTCTTGCTTCATTATAATAGTTTTCACCGAAGATTTTCTTTAAATCATCACCCATGCACATCCCTTTACTTAATTCTTCACTCGCCAAATAATCTTCATTAATAACAAATTTTTCTTCGGGTTTTTGTGAAATTTCTCTTATTGTCCTTGCAAGGTATGTAAATAACGGAAGATTTTTGTCTTTAATCATAATATCCCTATCATTAATAGAGAAAATTGTATCTTTTAAAATCTTCCCGTTTTCTTTATAAAATTCACGATTAAAGAAAATGTTTAAAAAATTATTATTTATAGGATTTCTAAAATCCGAAAGAGACAAATTTGATTTTTCAAGCGCATTTTTAAATTCCGTATAATGCTTACCGTTAAAATCATCAGTAAGCTGCATATTCAATAAATACCCTTCTTCTAGCTGAAAATCAGGTCCGGTCATCTGAAAAATCCTCTTCCAGCTTTGATCATTTTCCTTTATCATATTTAATTTTGCGTAGTCAAACGATGTTTTTATATATCCGATATTTTTTATTCCGGTAAATGAAACTTGCATTGATATCCTTCCTGTAAAAAATCTATATCAATATTAAACCTGATAAAAATATTTTTTGCGATTAAATTTAATTTTTTTACAAATTTTATGCTACCCTGAAATTATGTACGACGAAATTTTCGAAAAACTAAAGAAATCCGAATTCAGAAGTCGATTTAAATTAAAAGCAAAAGATAGAGAATATCTTTTCTCAAAGGGTTTTGAAACTATTAAAAATCACGCACGGGATTTTATCTCCAAGAGGATTGCGCCTGCAAACCCGTCAAACGACGGCAAACAAACACCGACCAAAAGTCATCCGGTTTTTATCGCACAGCATGCAACCGCCTGCTGCTGCAGAGGCTGCATAAACAAATGGCACAAATTCCCCAAAAACGTTCTCCTAACCCGAGAACAACAAGAATATTTGGTTGAAATTATTATGGAATGGTTAAGAAGACAAGTTGAAAAAGAATAAAAAGTTTTTAGAGGTTTTATGGAATTTAAAACAAATGTAATGCGAATGCTTGATAAATTAAAAATTAATTATAAACACTACACTTACTCAGACACTGATGCCGTAAGCGGAATTGAAGTTGCGACTGTACTTAATCAAAATCCTGCACAAGTGTTTAAAACTCTTGTAACTGTTTCAAAATCAAAAAAATATTATGTTTTTATGCTACCTGTCGCCGAAGAATTGGACTTAAAAAAAGCAGCCCACGCTGTTGGCGAAAAGTCAATAGAAATGCTTAAATCAAAAGAGCTTTTGCCGCTGACAGGCTACATTCACGGAGGCTGCTCGCCTATCGGGATGAAAAAGTTTTTCCCGACGACAATTGACAAATCCGCCGAAAATTTCAGCACAATAATTTTCAGCGCAGGCAAAATCGGTTATCAGGTAGAATTGAGCCTTGGAGATCTTTCAAAAGTTATTAATTTCCAGATTGCTGATATTACGGTCTAGACGTTTAAAATATTAAAAACACTGTGATAATGAACAGTTTTATTCTGCCATTTTGAATTGTTGTAAGAAATAGCCATAAAATATTCATCCGGCACATCATACGTTGACTTTAAACCTCTTGCCGGGGCCGGCTGAAAACCGAATCTTGAATAATATTTGTTGTCCCCCAGAACAACAATTAAATTGTAGCTTTTTAATTCTTCAAGAGTATGGTTAATGAGTTTAGAACCGATTCCTTTATGTTGATATTCAGGCAGAACTGCGACAGGTGCAAGCCCGAGACCGGCAGGTTTGCCGTCAATATATACGGTTGAATACATAATATGCCCTGCAAGTTTTCCTTCTGCAATTGCTACAAATGAAAAATATTCGGCATCAGATTCTCTTATTTTGTCAACAAGTTCTGCCTCCAAACCATTGTTAAAGGCAAGTTTATTTAATTTAAAAATTTCATCTTTATCTGATAATTTCTCTTTCCGTATCGTAATTTCCATAAATTCACCGGATTACAAATAGCACTTGCGCTCCTGCCCTTCGACGCCGGCATAGAGTTCCACGTATTGTTTAGCGGGGCTTGAATCAATCTTCGTCAGCAAAACTTCTTCCACTTGGAAAAACCCGACATCCCCCGACATTTCAACGTCAATTTTTATAGGTTTTCTTTCGCCGTGATGAATGCCGATACGGTTTATGGCATTTGCGGAATATTTGTGAATATCACCGACACGCGGGGTTTTATTTATAGACATCGGAATTCTTGCTCTGCCTTTTGTCATATCGCAGCCGTCTGCAATTAGGATTATTCCCGCTTCTATTGAGTGGATTTTAGTAGTCGACATATGCCCGATAATCGCTTCGGTCGCAAGTGATTTTATAATTACTCTTTTGTGAAGATTATCAGGGAAAATATGTTTTAAAGCTCTTTCAATCAAGGGTTGAGCCAAAATTGCGGACATATCTTCATGTCCCTGACGTCCTATCATCATTCCTAAATCATGCATCAAGCCAGCCAAAATTACCGCACACATGCTATCTTCAAAAGTTCCTGTTTCTTCGGCCTCAAGTGAAGTTTTTATGTTGCTGTCGTGAAGAATATTCAACATCTTTATTGCATTTCCGACAACCTGCCTCATATGAACAGGCCCGTGGTCGTTATAACCTAAGCGTTTTATAGAAACAGTGTTTGCATAATCCTGCATCTCTTGCAATTCTTCGTCAGCAAAAAGATAATTTACTAACTCAAGACATTTGGGGCTTTTTTCTAATCTTCGTTGAATTTTTGATTCAATCGAAACTTCTTTAACCGATTTCATAATATTTATTCCTTATCAAAAAATCTCTTCTATTTATATAATACCCTATTTTTAAGAAAACTTAAAGCCCGATATTTAAAATTTTAACCAAAGTTGCGGAAAAACACTTGTTTTTATTATACAATATCAGGCGAGAAATGAGCGGAGGTTATTTTTCAATGCGAAAATCAACATGCCTATTACCCCTTGCACTCGGAACATTCGGACTGGGGCTTGCGGAATTTGTAATGATGGGAGTCCTGCCTGACGTTGCAAAGGCTATGAATGTGCCCATTCCGTCTGCCGGAAATTTTATATCATTTTATGCACTCGGAGTGGTTTTCGGCTCAATTTTGCTTGTAATTTTCGGAAGAAAACAGCCCTTAAAGAAAATTTTAATCATTTTAGTTTCAATTTTTACAATTGCAAACCTTGCTTCTGCTTTTGCTAAAAACTATTACATATTTTGCCTGTTAAGATTTACCGCAGGACTTCCGCACGGGTGCTTTTTCGGTGTCGGTTCAATTGTAGCCGATAAGCTTGCAGACACGAATAAAGGAAATCAAGCTGTTGCAAAAATGTTTTTCGGAATGACCGTCGCAAATCTTGGCGGAATCCCAATCGGTACATTTTTAAGCCATAGTTTTTCGTGGAGATTAACCTTTTTACTTATCGGAATTTACGGACTTTTGGTTTTATATTCGGCAAGAAAGCTTATTCCTGCAGTTAAACCGCTTCCTGACAAAGGTTTTCGAGGACAATTCGGCATATTCAAATCTCTTGCGCCATGGTTATTGATTTTGGCGGTAATCCTCGGTAACGGCGGGATTTTCTGCTTGTATAGCTATATAAATCCGCTTCTTGTAAAAGTTTCTCATATTGAGCCAAAATTTATTTCTCTGATAATGATTCTTGCTGGTGCCGGAATGTGCACGGGAAATATTATAAGCGGAAAGCTTTCGGATAAGTTTTCACCCTCAAAAGTCGCTGGATTTACTCAACTTATTGCAGCGATTGCGCTTGCGGGAATGTTCTTTTTCTCGTCAAATCCTTTTATTGCAGTGACTTTGATGTGTGTCTGTACCGCTTGTCTGTTTGCTGTTTCAGTCCCTCAGCAGGTGCTTTTGATTAAAAACTCAAAAGGCGGCGAAATCCTCGGGGCGTCTTGCGCTCAAATTTCTTTTAATCTTGGAAATGCCATCGGCGCTTACATTGGCGGGATCCCCATAACTCTCGGGTTAGGTTATCAATATACCGCAATCCCCGGAATTTTATTTGCATTTACCGGATTTTTGATTTTATTCGGGTTCTACATCAGATACAAAAAATTCCCCGAAAAAATATAATTTGATTTTATATAATTCTAACCCCAAACGGAACAGATTTTAGACCATTTTTTATTAAATAACCGTCAATTTCTTCAAAGTCTCCGCCGATTAAAAAATAAGAGGAGCCTGAACCTGACATAATTGAATTCGGGTAAAGTGATTTTATCTTTTGAAGTTCGTCATAATCATCAATCACTGCCCACTCCAAATCATTTTTAAAATTTTCACGTCCTGCCTTATTTTCGGATTTTTTAAGCGAAAACTTTGTATAAGCTTCTTTTGCACTAATTCCAAGCCCAAAAGGCTTTATTAAAGAGACCTCAAACTCCTCAAACGGCAAAGTCTCAAGAATTTCACCTCTGCCTGTTGCAAGCTGTCTTCCGCCTTCCAGACAAAAATTCAAATCAGAACCAAGTTTTGCACATAATTTGTGAAGTTCATCTTGAGATAGAGGATCGTTAAAATAACTGTTTAATCCCTTAAAAATCCCTGCTGCATTAGTGCTTCCGCCCGCAAGCCCCGCCGATACCGGAATATTTTTTTCGATATAAACCGAAATCCTGTGTGGTGAAAGATTTACCCGTTCTATAAAAAGCATTATGGCTTTGTAGACCAAATTTTTCTCGTTATAAGGAATTTCATCACTTGTCCCGCTCAAATTAATTTCAAATTTCTTTGAAGGCTCCGCCTCAAGCGTCAAATAATCGTACAAACTTATCGTCTGCATTATACTTTCAATATTATGAAAACCGTCAGGACGTTTTGAGGTTACTTTTAAGGTCAGGTTAATCTTTGCTGGACACTGGATTTTCATTCTTTAAAAGCTCCTCTGATAATTTTCCGAAAGTTTCAATCGAAAGTTTTTCGCCTCTGGTGTTTTCATCAATATTGAGTGCGGCAAGCGACTTTTGCACATTTTCTTTTAAAAATCCGCCGTGAAGCAGGCAGTTTTTAATATTTTTTCTTCTCTGAGAAAACGCCGCTTTAACCGTTTTTCTAAAATGTTTATAATCATTCAATTCAAGCTTCGGCTGCTCTCTTACAACAAGCTTTACAAGTGCTGAATTAACCTTCGGGGCAGGATAAAATGATTTTCTGCCGACTTTTTTAAAGACTTCAACCTCTGCCCAAAACTGTGACAAAATTGTCAACAACCCGTATTGTTTTGACGGTGAATTTTCATCCGCCGCCATCCTTAGGGCAACTTCCTCCTGAACCATCAATATTATATCTTTTATCAGGTTTCTATTTTTATTGTTTAAATCATCAACTTCACCAAGCAAATGCGCAATTATTGGGCTTGTAATATAGTAAGGAATGTTTGCAACAATTTTAACCTTTTCATCAGTCAATTCAGAAAAATCCGTTTTCAAAATATCTTTATGAATAATTTCTAAATTCGGAGCATTCAACTTTTGAAGTTCCTTAACAGCCTCCTCATCAAGTTCTATTGCAATAACTTTTTTGGCGTATTTTACAAGCTGCTCTGTCACAAACCCGACTCCGGGGCCGATTTCAATAACAGTATCTTCAGGCGTAATTTCAGCCTTTTCAATTATTGCAGAAATCACATCGGGATTTATTAAAAAGTTCTGCCCGAGGCGTTTTTTGGTCTTAAAAAATTTTGCACGTTCAAAATAGTTCATCTTGACTATTATAATACCACAGACAGGCTAATGTTTATTAATATTATATTTGATATTTTAACAATGGTTATAGTATTATATTTTTTAACGGAGGCAGTCTTGAGTAATCTTCAAACTAAACAAAAACTTGAAAAAAGTGATATCCTAAAACTTTTTACATCCGGATGTAAAACTTCTAACGATTTGAATGTCGGAATTGAATACGAAAGGCTTCCGATTTCAAAATTAACCAATACGGCTGTCCCGTATGAGGGAGATTTCGGGATTTGCGATTTTTTAAGAACCTTCGCTAAAAAAGAAAACTGGGATTATATCACAGACGACTACAACATTATCGGGCTTAAACAAAACCATGACACTATTACTCTTGAACCCGGATGTCAGGTTGAATTGAGCGTAAAACCCGAAAAAACAATTTTCGACCTTAAAAATAAAATAGATTCTCTCAACAAAAAAATGGAACCTGTTTTGGAAAAATTCGGAATTAACCTTCTTGAATACGGGGTTTCACCGCTTTCGACTCACAAAAATATCCGGCTTATTCCTAAAAAACGCTACAAAATTATGGCAGGATATCTATGGGGTATTCTATCAGATGTTATGATGAGAGAAACCGCCGGAATACAAGGCGCATTCGACTTTACTGATGAAGAAGATGCAATGAGAAAGTTTACTATCGCAAACAAGCTCTCTCCGTTTATCACAGCTATATTTGCAAATTCTCCCATCCGAGGCGGAGTAGAAACAGGGTATAAAACTTTTCGCGCCTTAAGCTGGCTTAACACTGACAACGACCGCTGCGGTTTCTGCGGAAATATGCAGGACGATTTTTCTTTTGAAAAATATGTTGATAATGTTCTCAAAAGCCCGATGATTTTTATTAACCGAAACGGCGCTCCGATTCCATTAAAAGGAAAAATTAATTTTGAAGAATTTATGCAAAAAGGATTTGGAGATTTTGATGCTGAAATTGATGACTTTAATCTTCACGCAAATCTTTATTTTCCTGAAGTTCGCCTCAGAAACTTTATCGAAATCCGAAATCACGATTGCGCAGGAAATGATTTAATCTACGCCGTTCTTGCAATTTACAAAGGGATTCTATACAACAAATCCGCAATGGATGAAATTGATGAGCTTTTTGCAAGATTCACTTACGAAGATTTTGCGGAATTAAGATACAATGTTCCAAAAAACGCTCTTGATAGTGAAATTTGCGGAACCAAAATCTCTAATATTGCAAAAGAAATTCTCTACATCGCAGAAAAATCCCTTATCGAAAAGGATACAAGAGAAGAAAAATTCTTAGATCCGATAAAAGAGCTTACTCTCGAAAACCTCTGCCCCGCTGATATAATCCTGCGCAACTGGAACGGATTATGGAATAAAGATGTTTCTAAATTAGTCAAATATTTAAGCAAATAACCTACATATATAACCAAAGAATAAGTCTTAAATATTTTGCCGCAAGCGCAAGAAGATAACTGAATATAAAATCATAAATAATTTTAACTCCGCTTTGTGCTAAAATCCAGCCCGTAATAAACATTAGACCTTCATGCTTAATCCCCGCAACCGCAAGCATATAAAGGATTCCTATTATATGAATCGTAAAAATTCCGACAAAAACAGCTTTCCCGACATTTTTATAAGTAAATCCGGATTTTAAAATAGTTCCGGTCAAAAATACCGCAGGAATATAAGCTAAAATATACCCGAATCCATATTCTCCTATATATCTCCAGCCTCCGCCAAGCGCAAAAACAGGCAGAATAAAAAGTCCCGTCAAAATATAAATTAAGACACTTGCAAGACCGAATTTTCTTCCCAAAAGCGCCGCTATAAACATAACCGCAGGAACCTGAGGTATTAGATTAAAGGTGTGAATGTAATCCTGTATCTTCAATTCGTGTCCCGAAAAAAGCTCCGACGGAATTGAAAAATGAATTATGTTAAGCTGAATAAACGTCGATACTACAAGCAAAAACGAACAAAAAATTATCAATACAAGACTGCTTAAACTAAACTTTAGCCCTGATCTAACATTTGCGGCTGTTTTTACCCGAGGTTGTACGGCTTCTTCTGTCATAATATATATGTAATCCCTGCTTTTTCGTTCAAATTCTTCAAATTTTGCGAGTATATACTCTTAAATTTATCGTAAAATATGTTTTCTGTCCACATTATTAAGGCATCTTCATCATTATCCTGATAGTAGCCCTTTCGTGTTCCAAGAGATCTGAAACCGTATTTTTCATACAATTTTATCGCAGGTTCGTTTGAAACCCTGACTTCCAGCGTTATATATTTAACCATTGATTTGCGGCAAGATTCTATTAAAACCATCAAAAGCGATTCTCCGATATGCTTGCGTCTAAAATCAGGCGAAACCGCTATATTTGTTATATGCGCCTCCTCCAAAATCTGCCAGCAGCCTGCATATCCAACTAACTCGCCCTTGTCGTTAAAAGCACAATAATATTTCGCAATCTCACTGTTTAATTCATTAAAAAAAGATTCCTTTGACCAATGATGAGGCCCGTATGCTTTTTCTTCCACTACCATTACATCGTCCAGGTAATCCCTTTGCATCGGTTCAATTTTCAACAAAACTTTTTCCATAAAAAAATTCTATCACGACATTTTATAAGGGGCAATTATTAAATTTTACGCGTTAATTGTAAAAGATCCGATATTTTTAATATAAAATCAAATTGATTATACATCTTTTCAAAAAGTTTTTTGTCATCTGTACGTCTGCCAAGCTTTGCAATATTGAAAGAATCTCTTCCAATGTCAACTGCTATATAAAGATGATTCTTAAAAAACGAAAGTGCTATGCTCTTTGCATCAAACAAAATCTTTAATGCCTTTAACTTCTCCATAAATCCCACCGTCAAAATATAACGGCATTCTATTTGGTTATTTGAATATACATTAAACATTCTGTTAAAGTCCGCATCTTCAAGTATAACTTTTTCATATCCTTTTGGTGCAAAAAGTCCGCTGTCTTTGACTATTATTTCAGCAGGAAACAAAAACTTGTCTTTAAAATCATACTCTATTACTATTCCGTTAAATACATTTGTTTTGTAAATTCCTTGCCCTACCTTTAATGTCTGCTCACTGATTTTTACGGAAATTCCTTTATACGTCCCCACAAAATTGTCATCAGAATAGTTCTCTTGAAAATTCGGTAATATTTTTGTAGATTTTAAAGTTTTACTATCAATTTGACTGTCGTTTAATGTCCAGCATTCCCAGTCAAAATCACTGAAACACTCCATAAAATCTTCAATAATTCTTTTTTTTATTTTTATCTCAAATTCTTTTTTTATATAAGAATAAATGAAGCTTCCGATAATTACCATTACAAAAATGACTTTAATATGATTTGCACTGCGCAATGTCAAAACACTTTCATAAAACCAGTATATTATTGCAGCTGCAATCACAATTTCCGAAATTAATACGAGCATAAGAAACCCTATTCTAATTAACTCGTAACTCTTTAAATTAGGCTCTATACGTTTATAAAATTTTTCGAAAACTTCATCCGTCATAACCAAATAATTTTTAATCTAATCTTCTCTAAAACTTATATTAAAATCGTCAACTTTCTCTTGAATTTTGGACATCAATTCCTTATCGTCCAATTTTTCCAAAATATCATCTTTAGTCCCGCGTTTTAAAATTACGCTTGAAGTCTGACCTTTGGGGCCTTCTCCGACAAGCTCCAAATAACGAAGCTTCTCAAAATTTTCAACTTCACCCTTCAAAACATTCGGCAGCGGAGTTACCTGCAAAGTTAATTCTTTTACCAAACTTTCTTTATTCTGCGGTTTTAAGTTTTCTTTCACTATTTTAAAACTCCCGTACTCGCAAACTTCTCTTTCAGCACGTGTTTTAAGATTTTTAATCATTGCCGAAATCTTATTTTCAAACTTTTCCATTTTAACTTTCGCTCCGGTTTGGCTTATTTTATTCAGTTTTGAAGGATTTATACGTTCCATAATTCTATCCTCATTTTTTATTATACATTAATTTGGAATATATTCTATATCCGTAAATAAATTTAACGCAAGCGGTATTTCTTTATTTTGTTTTAAACATTCTTCAATCATAACATGTTTTTCAGGCGAAACAGCTTTGAAGCCTTGTTTATAGTAAAACTCAATATTTGTTAACTTGCCGTTCAGCCCTTTCATCGGACTTGCCGTTGCAATCAGTCTTCCGCCAAATCCGTGAGCATTACTTATTTTTGCCAGTTCTTTAATTAATTTTGTGCCAATACCTATTCCTTGAACATTTGATACCAATCCTTCAAAATAAATACAAGGCTCGCCTGATTTATTGTTCCTTACATCAAAAGTTACATTGCCTAAAATATTGCCGAACTCATCCTCTATTGATATACTTCCTGCATTTAAATATTCATTGGTATTAACTTTAATTTTGTCTACATCAACTTTTACAGGCTTGTTTGTTTTTTGGTCCAATACATAGCCTTTTTCCAGTTGGACATCATCGGCACTTAATTTTCCTGACGGAATATTAATACTTTTTTCCGTTTTCACGAAATATTTGGATAAAGCTGTTTGTTTATCAATTTTACCTTTCTTCAAGCCGTCTGAGAGTTCGTGAAGAAGCTCAAGATTTTCTGCCTTTAACTTTGGATCTGTCAGACCAAAATCCTCAAGTTTCGGCGGTGTGCTTTCAAATCCTAGCTCAAGCTTTCTCAAATGTTCGTAATGCGCTGTTAAATATTCGTTATACAAGTCGTATTCTTCAGGCGACAAAGCTTTTACTGCATTTTCTATCGGTGAATACAATTCTTTCAACAACGGATTTCCGCCGGTTACGTCTTTGCCTTCTCTTATGTCATAAGGTACATGCTCGCATTCGGCAAACTTGTTTACTTTTGAACCCCTTAACTGCCACTCAAATATAAACCCGTCTTTCGTCACGAAATTCATCTGCAATGCCGTATAGCCTGACGGTCTGACTTTTGTAAGTTTGTTTTTTACATTAAGCTCAATACCAAATTGCGCCGCATAATCTCTTAATACTGCAACTTGTTTTTCCGAAAAATAAGGGATTCCGTCTTTGCCCATATAGTTTGAAATGTTTATCGCACCTATGGCTGCACCGTTTGGATCTTCTGCTTGAAGTCTGATTACCTCTTTAACTTTTGCCGCATATTCCTCCGATTGCCTTTCAGCAGCCATTTGAATCGCTTTTTTAGGATCTTTTTTGTACATTTCTACAATATCGGGATGTTTTTTGTAATCAAAATCTCCAAGTTCTGTTCTTGTACCGACGGCATCTCTGACTGATTTTACGGCATCCTGGAATGTTGCGGGAGATTTTATATCCGTTAATGCATTTCTGATTTTGTCATATAAGCTTTGAGCGCTTTTTGGACGATGTGTCATATTTACGCCGGATTTGCCAAGTCCTGCTTTTTCCATCAAATCAACAATACCTGCTTCAGCTTTAACTGCTTTTTCATGTATTTCATCGGCTGAAGCCCTTGCTCTTGCTTCGCCTTCTTCATTCAAAACTAAAATCTTCTCACCCTTAGCATTCAATGCTTCTCGGGTAAGCGGAACTTCCTTTGAAGCTTCAACTTCTGCTGTTTTTGAGGCTTTTGCAGGTTTTGCCGGCTCTGAGGCTTTACTTACCTTTGCAGGTTCGGTCGTTTCTACGGATTTTGGAGCCTCTGTCGTTTCGGTCGTATTTGCAGGTGCTATCGTTTCTGCTGCCATTGCCGGCTCACTCGTCTTGCCGGCTTTTGAAGTTTCTTTGGCTCTTTTTTCTTCCGCTAATCTATGTACATCTAAAAGCGCCTTAGATGCTTTCTCTAATTCTTCTTTAGACATATTCGGATTTGCTTCAAGAAGCCCTTTTTGTATTACTTTAACCTTTTCAGCATCCGAAATATTTGCAAAAGTCTTATGCATAACGGTTCCCATCAAGGCTCCGTTTGCTGATCCGATATAATCCATTAAGGTCATCTTTTCCCCTTGAGAGGCTTGAATTGCAAAAGTTGCGATTACATCTGCCGTGAATTCCGCTCCCATTCCGCTTACTTTAGAAGCGTTTTCAATTAACCCAAGAGATTTACCGAGATTTGCGGGAAGTTTATGACCTGATTTATATAAATCTATAAGCTCGGTTACCGATTTACCCGTATTTTTGGCAACTTGCGAAAGTCCTTTTTGTCCCAAAAATAACCTTGCTTTATCACCGACAACACCTGTTGCCATACCTAAAGCCATCCACATAGCGCCTTCTGCAACACTCATTCCGTAAGATTTCCAATCAGGTTCTTTTGATGTCAAATTCTCCGTCAAATCAACCGGACGTGTAACTTGTACGGCTATCGCAGCAGGTACAACTTTTGATGCTGCATTTGTTGCTGCTGTTGCGGCTCTAAGCATTGCACCGCCTTTTGATAACAAACTTGCGCCTTTTAAAATTAATCCGCTTCCCATAAACATTGTCGCCATGGAAATTACATCAAGTGTCGTCTGGGCATAACCCGCACCTTGCTTCTGTGACATTATGTAATTATCAGCCATCGTTTCTATATTTCTTTTCCCGTAAGCTGATTCAAATGATTTATTATATTCGGTTTTCAAGTTGTTATATTTTTTATCTATTAAATTCTCAATTTCTTTACTTGTCGCAGTTTCCGAAATTTCAATCCCCATTGCGGCTGCCGCAGTTCTGTTTAACCGCAGCTCCATCTCCTCGGCTATAAGTTTTAACTGCTCAGTATTTGCCGTTACATCTTTCCCTCTTGGATTCGTTGTTTTTAAAGTATAATCACCAAAATAATTTTTCTCAAATCTAAAATCTCCGCCGAATTTTTTAATCGCTTCATCATCTTTGTGCGTTAACTCTATATCTTTTAAAATTTCGTTTACCTGTTTTTCATCTTCTATCCCTAGCGCTTGAAATGCCTGCAAAATCCCGTTGTTCAAATCCCTGAAATCAGTTGTCGTCAAATTTGACTTAATCCCATCAATTACGCCTTTTATATTATCCGCATTATTAAAAATTTCAGCCTTCTGAGCACAATCCTTAATCTTTGCCGATGAAAATTCAACTCCCCTGAATTTTTTAAACTTGGCTTTAAAATCCTCCGGTGACTCAGCTTTTTCAAGTGCAGAAATCTCTCTTTCAGTTCTTAAAATTTCACTTTCACTGTCAGATTTTTTATTTTCTAAATCAAAATTCTCCTTAATACGGTTGAATGTTCTTGCAAAAAATCCGTCATAATTATCCTGTTCCGCAAGCTTCTGCCTTGCATTCATTACCGTTGCATTCAAAACGGAAAGGCTCCGGTCAAAGGCTTTTTTATCCGTTTCCCACATCGGAATTACCTGAATATTGCTTGCATATCCCGTATCAAACGTCGAATTCTTAAGATATTCCGACGCATCAGCTTGACTGATTACGCCCTGCATAACCATTATCGTTATAATTTTGCTTTTCGGTAAAGATTTTAATTCCTTATTCTTCGCCAAAAATGCACGAATTTCTGCATTTATTTTACTAACCTCTGACATAATAATCTCTCTTACGGCAAATTAATATCTAACTTTAATTTTGTTAAAACTTTGTTACAAATTGGTTTTAAATATTACAGCGTGATAAAATGCATATAAGAGTAAGTTGACAGTAAGGATTAGAGATGAGAAATATTATCGTTTATACAAGCAAAAAATCTTCCTCGCTTGCGGATGTTTTGTCAGGAATTGAGGAGGTAAACGTAAGAATTGAGGATGCTTCAAAACTTAGAGATTACGAAACACTTAATGCCGCATTGTTAGTAATTGAAGATGTTCCGGATATTAAAGATGTTTTGATGGTCGTTAAGTTCAAAGTTCCTGTACTTTTTATCGGAGAAGTTTTCAAAGGTTCAACAGTCAGAGCGTACACCTACGATATGATTAAAACTCCGGTTGATAACGATGAACTCCTAATCAGAGTTAAATCACTTCTTAAAATTCGTGATTTAAGAGAAAAACTTTTACAAGTTTCAACAACGGATGAACTTACAGGACTTCATAACAGAAAATATCTTCACGAACGCTTGGAACAGGAAATGTCCAGAGCTAAACGTTACGGAACTAAATTGTCCTGCTTGTTGTTCGATTTAGACTTTTTCAAAGTTGTAAACGATATCTACGGCTACGATTGGGGAGATGTTTTATTACGTTCTATCGCTGACAAGCTTAAACAGCTTATCAGAAAAGAAGATATTCTGACTCGTTACGGGGATGAGGAATTTTTGCTGATTCTTCCAAATACATCAGAAGAAAACGCATTCCTTTTTGCTGAAAGATTCAGACGTGATATTGAAAAAATGGAATTCATCCCGGCAGGAGAAGAAGAAAGACATCCGATAACTATTTCAGGCGGAATTTCAACTTATCCGTGCCTTGAAGATACAGAAGAAGATGTCAATACTATAATCCGTTATGCTGAACACGCATTATACAATGCTAAAAAACGAGGTAAAAATAAAATCGTTCAATTCTCTCAATTGAATTTGGGCGACTAATTCAATAATCTTCATTTTAAAATGAAGAAAACACAAGAAATATTAGGGATAATTTTGTAAATTTTACAAAATAAAATCAGAGAGTATTAATTTAACAACCGGTTTTTAGAATCGGCAAAGCATAAAATAAATTGCAACAGGATGATTTCAATTCATCGTAAGCAATAACAAAAGACTTCCTTTCTGAACACTTACATAGTGTAAATCTGGTTATCAGGCGATTTCAAACAAAATCGCCTTTTTACTTTTTTATAAAGCTCATGAAAGTCTTCTAATCATTTCGTGCGCTTCTTCCAAATCCGGAAATATCTCAACCGCTTTCTCTAACTCTGCAAGTGCTGAGACATTATCATTCATCCCTTCAAAACATTTTGCACGATTCAGCATAAGATTAATATTGCCGGGGTTAGACTTCAAAAGGTTCTCAAAAATAACATTCGCCTGCCCGAAATTTCCAAGCTCCATATAGCAAATTCCTAGAAGATTTTCTACATCCTCAATTTTCTCTAACTCATAAGATTTAATCAAAAAAGTCTTTGCTTCTTCATAATTTTTCATTGCAAATCTGACTTTTCCTGCTATATAAAGCATAAAAGCATTGTGAACAGAATGTTCAATTGCATGATTTATCTGTTCTAAAGCTTTTTCATAATCATTAGTATGAAGCTTATTTAATGCAGAAAATGCCAGAGCTTCCGCATTCTCAGGCTCAATTTCTAAAGCTCTCGCATACATCTCATCAGCTTTCTTAAAATCAGTTGTTGCGTGAAGATAATTCGCATATTCAAAAATAATGCTGAAATTGTCAGGTGCAGCTTTGTATGCCATCTCAAACTCGTCTTTTGCATAATCAAAAAGTCTTTTACTTAAATAAATTACGCCTAAATCTTTATGAGCCTGTGCATGATTAGGGTTAAGCTCAACAACCTTTTTCAAAATCTTCTCTGCTTTATCTGTATCATTTGTAACCACACAAATATGAGCAAATTCATAATACAAATCTTCATTTACATTTCCTTGAAGAAGAATTTTTTCGTAAATTTCTTTCGCTTGAATAGGCTTTTTAACTTTCACATAAAGATTTGCAAGCTTCTGCGCCATCGAAACAGATTTAGGATTAAGCATTACAAGATGCGCTAAAATTCCTATTGCGTAGTTGTAATCTTCTTTTAATTCATAACAGCATGCCAGATTATATTGATAAGTATCTTTTTCCGGATGATGACTTATAAGAATTTTATAATGATTTATCGCACTGTCATATTTTCCGCACTTTGTTTCAGAAAGAGCAAGAGCAACCAAATAACTGTCCGAAGGCTCGATTGCATAAGCTTTTTCAAAATAATCGCAAGCTTTTTTGTGCTTATTTTTAAGCTGCAAAATTGATGCTATGTTAAAATAAGTGATTGAATTATTCGGATCAAGCTCGCTTGCTTTCACAAAATTTTTGTAAGCTTTATCAAGTTTTCCGATAGTTATATAAGAAGTTCCAAGATTGTTGTAAAGCTGAGAATGCTCAGGATTTAATTCTAAAGCCTTCTCAAGATATTTTACACTGTCTTCAAAATTTTTCTTGGACATATAAGCCGTTCCGACAATGTAATAAAGAGTATAATCTTCCTTCTCGAATTCTAAAGCCTTCTTAGCAAGCTCAATTGCATTATCAGGCTCGTCACATCTGACGTAAAGCACGCAAAGACTTTTATACGCATCAAGAAAATTTTCTCTTAATTCAATAACTTTTAAATAAGCTGACTTTGCATGAAGCGTATCATCCAAATTGTCATAACAACTGGCAAGATAAAACCAGCTTGAAGCATCTTCAGGGTCGTATTTGACAACGGTTTCAAAATTCTTTTGACCGTCTTTGTAAAGCTCCAAATTGACATTACAAAGCCCGAGAAGCTTTAAAGCCTCAAGTTCTTTTTCTTCATCCAAATTATATTTTACAAGCTCATTTTTAGCTTCTTCAAATTTTTTTTCAACAATAAGTTGATTAATTTCATCTAATATCTTCTTATCCATATTTTAATTATATTATAAAAAAACAAAATATTGCGACTGGACAGAAATTAAAGTCCTATGTTATAATAAATATGCGCCTTAACACATATCATCAAATGTTGTCCCTTATTTAAACATAAGAAAGGGACAAAAATGGGAAAATCATCAAAACCCGCATACTCAGGCGGTGTCGTAACAATTAACGGAGAAGAAAAAGCTTCACAATACAAAGACGGCAACAACATTTATTCAAATTACAATATGTCAGATGCCGAAAAGCAAATCTATGATTATGCGCAGAATTCTTTTTTGGAAAATCTTCCAAAAATCAATACTTTTTCTGAGGAAACGCAAAAAGACCTGCAAAACCAGCTTAACGCATACACTCAAAAGGGCATAGATACGATTAATGACATCTACACCCCGATGCTGAACGATATGAAAACTGATATAGCATCACGCTTCGGCAATTTTGACAATTCAATATTTATGAACAACCTTAACACAATTGAATCAAACAGAGCCGATGCAATTAATTCACTATCACAAGACATTCTGGCAAAGCAAAATGAACTTGTAAACGACGAGTTAAACCGACGCTACGATTACATGAATTTCTTAAACGGAGTTCAAAACCAAACAGTCGGAAATATTTTAAGCTTTTTACAACAGGCTTCCAACAACAGCAACTCAGGCAATTCTTACAACAACAGTAATTACTCAAATTCATCAAATTTTGGTGATTACACAAGACTTGCCTCAAGTATTGCCTCAGCATTACTTTCGCTAAAAATGTAAAGATATTTCATTAAATAAAAAAGGGCGGATTTATAATATAACTCCGTCCTTTTTTAGTGTATAATCGTTTTATGAATATTTTACAGGAATTTGACACAATAGCGGCAATAGCAACTCCTCTTGGAACGGGAGGAGTTGGCGTAATAAGAATTTCAGGCGAAAAAAGTTTTGAGATAGCAGACAAAATATTTTCAAAACACAATCTTGAAGCCGGGAAAATTGCGCACGGCTGGATTGTGGACGGAGAAAAAAAAGTCGATGAAGTTATTGTATTGCCGTTCAGAAATCCTCACAGCTACACAGGCGAAGACGTAATCGAAATTCACTGCCACGGGGGAGTGAATGTCGTAAAAAATATTCTTTCGCTTGTCCTCAAAAACGGAGCAAGAACGGCAGAGCGAGGAGAATTTACAAAGCGTGCGTTTTTGAATAAAAAAATGGACTTATCGCAAGCAGAAGCGGTAGCTGACCTGATTCACGCAAAAACCCGTAATTTTGCGCTTCAATCAGCCAAAAACCTTTCCGGAGTTTTAAGCGAAAAGATATCGCAAATCAGAGGACAAATTTTTGAAACTTTATCAAGAATAGTTGCCGGAATTGATTTTCCGGAAGATGTTGCCGAGCCTGAATATTCATATCTTATTGAAAGTTTTGAGAAGTCGCTTTCGGAAATCGACAAAATTTTATCCTGCGCGCAATCTTCAAATATTTTGCGGCAGGGAATAAAAGTTGCAATAGTCGGACGCCCGAATGTCGGCAAATCGTCGCTTTTCAACACTTTATTAAACGCAAACCGCGCAATAGTAACGGATATAGCAGGCACAACCCGTGACGTAATCAAAGAAACCCTTGATCTTGACGTTGCCGTAACCCTGATTGATACAGCAGGAATTCGTGACACAGATGAAGTCGGCAAAGTTGAAGAAATCGGGATTGAATTTTCAAAACAATCGGCAGATGAGGCGGATTTGGTAATTTTTCTTTATGACTCCTCAAAAGGGATTACAGAAGAAGATAAAGAGATATATGAATTTATAAAAAACAAACCGCACCTTGAAGTTGCGAACAAATGCGACTTGATTGAAAAAAAATCCGAGGATAAGATTTACATTTCAACCAAAACAGGAGAAGGCATTTCGGAACTTCGAGAGCTGATCAAATCAAAAGTCTGCGATTTTTCAATAGAAGATACCGAATACATAACAAACGAAAGACAGGTTGACTGTCTTGAAAAATGCAAAGAAAGCCTGACCAATGCCCTTGAAGCTGCCAAAAGATTTGAACTTCAAGACCTTATTTCAATAGACTTAAAATCCGCACTTCTTTTCTTGGACGAAATCACAGGCGAAGTAATAACCGATGATATATTAAACAACATTTTTGACCATTTTTGTATCGGGAAATAACGGGGCAAAACCCACATTTCAATGGAGCATTAATCTTACACAATGCTAAACTTTTTCATATCAAGAGCGGAAACCGTTTTCAACTTTTCAAGACGGGATTTAATAAATTGTGCTTGAGATGAAAGCGGGTTGTTTTGGAGGAATTTTCTGTAATATCTTTGCGCCTCAATTCTTTTACCGAGTTTGTCAAAGCATACCCCGATACCTGCAAAAGCTTCCGTATCATCGGGATTACGCCTTAAAAGCTCATTTAAAACAAGCGACGCATCTTTATAGCGATTCATTTTCATTAACAAAGTCGATTTATGTTCATAAGCCTTTTTATATTCAGGTGAATTTTCGATAAGCTTTTGATAAATCATAAGTGCCATATCATATTCTTCGCAAGTTTCATGAGCAATTCCAAGCTGCAAAATAGCATCTGGATTGTCAGGGTTAACTTGAACTGCACGGACGAAATTCTTAATAGCTCCGCACGGAATCCCCTCTAAAAGATGGCATATACCGAGTTCATAGTAAGCATCAAAATAATTTTCATCAATTTTTACGGCTTTATCGAGGTATTTTATGGCTTTAGCGTAATTTTTGGTATTTTTATAACACATTCCAAGCCCGAAATACGATTTAGCATCATCTCTTGAGATGAGTATAGCATTAAGATAATTTTTGGCAGCTTCTTTGTAGGACTTGTCCTTCAAGAGATTTGCAGCCTTTTCGTAAAAATCAGAATCCTTTTTAACGGATTTTGCAGACATATATTTCAATTTGTTAAAATTATCGTTACCCAACCTCGGCCTCTTTTCTAATACTTAGATTATACTTTTCAGGGCAATTGAGTTTAACCATCATTTGGTGTAGAGCAAACTCAATCATTGGATTTATTTATTTGGTTGTGCTATAAGTATAGTTATGAGAAAGCTGTTAATTTTGTTTATTCTGTTAGCGGGTATGCCTGTATTAGCGGGTGGAGATGTTGTAACACTTAAGGGTGTAGAGAAGCAGCAGATAGAGCTTCCGAAAAACAACGTCAAGATGAAAGATTCAATCATCATAAGCGACGAGCAGGTAATGCAGGAGCTTATCAAGCGACAGAAAGAAAAAGATCTTGAAGATATTGAAAATTTATGGCAGGGAACAGTAGATAACAATCAGGTTATAGGATTTGCGCTAAAAAAACTTGCAACCCCCGAAAGTCAAAGGAGAATACATTCATCTCTAATGGCAAAAACGCTTAATGCGGTAATTGCAGGGGCATCATTTGCGCCAATGATGATGGGAACGGATTACATGGTTCAATCGTCAGCATTTGCAGCGGGAAGATTAGCCCAGAACCTTATCAACCGCAAAAACATGCCGCAGGAAATTCCGCTTACCGACACGGAATTGATTGAACTTGCAGGGCTAATCGAAAATCTTCAGGATAAAATAATTGACGCTTACTACAATTATAAAAGCTCTCTCACCCAATTAAAAGAAACAAGAGAAAGGCTTCTTTTATATAACAAGAATTACTCAAAAGCGCTTGAAACCGATGATTTGCTGGAGATAACAATTTCATCATCCCTATATGACAATATGGCGCTTGAAGAATTTTACTATATGCAAAACGCAAAGAAATATCATCTGGAGCTTCAGCGTCTTGCGGGGAAAAAAGTAGTGGATAATTTGAATTTATACCAATATAATTTTGATTCGGCACTTGTAAAAGGAGCGGAAAAATAATGAAGAAGCTATTAATTTTGTTATTATTAATTTCGATTTGTACGCCGTCATTTGCCGTAACACTGGATGAAATGACCGATCCGAAACCTCCGGCATACAGAACAGGTTTATCGGAAATTCCGGAGAAGAAATATATTGAAGAAGTAGCTCCTCTTGAGCAGGAGTACGTCAAAAAAGAAGAAACCGACTACAATTCAACAGACTTAACCTATGCAGATTTAAGCATAAAAAAGATATCAAAAGAAGTAGCCCAAGACTTAGGCTATGATGAAAAAGTTATGATGGATGACTTGTCGCTCTTATGGCGCGGAGCGGCCTCAAAAAGTGACACGATAGCCTTTGCGCTTTACAAACTTTCAAACCCAGATGAGGATAAACCGAACGAAAAATCAATTAAAAACATTTTAACAACAATAGCAAGCATGTCAACGCTTGTAGGCGCAGGAGTGGGCAATCCGATTTTAGCGACCGGTTCTCTTATCGGCGGAAACATTCTCGGGATAATGTCGCAGGATACAAAAGCCATAAACTACAAATATACAAGGGTTACAGATGCTGATATGATTATACTTGTCAGGAAAATTGAAGAACTTCAGCAGACAACCGTAAACCTTTATTATAATTACATGACCTCACGTAAAATGCTTGGTTTGATAGATAAAGTCGTAGTTCAGCGCCGCAAAAATTACGACATGGCGCAGGATGAATCAAGAGAGGTTATAATGATAACCGACGCTTACTATCGTTCTGCAATAGACCAGCAAATAAAAGCCCGCTCTGACTTTATGGCAAAACGAGCAGCTTTAGAGCAGTTTGTCGGCAACGAAACTTTTGTGGAATTTGAAAAGATTTTGAGCGAAAGAGATAAAAAAGAACAGTGAAATTCATACCCTACGAAGTAAAAACAGGCACAGAAAATATGCGCCGAGATGCAGAACTGCTTGAAAAAGCAATAGAAACGCACGAAGAAGATGCAATTTTTCGGCTATACGGCTGGTCACCGGCTTGCGTATCTTTAGGACGAAACCAAAGAGAAGATTTTCTGGACAAAGATTTTCTAAGCGCCAAAAATATAGATATTGTAAGGCGTCTTACAGGCGGCCGAGCATTACTGCACGACAAAGAACTAACGTATAGTTTTATCTGCCCCGTTAAATACCTTAACCACGGCGAAAACGTAAAAGAATCCTATAAAGAGATTTCTGAATTTTTAATAAAAAAGCTGGATGAAATAGGGATTCACACAGACTTTGGCGGACAAAAACCTGTAAATACAAAATTCGATTATTGTATGCTTTTATCAACAGGCGCAGACCTATGTTACAAAGGTAAAAAGCTTATAGGCTCTGCTCAATGCCGCAAAAACGGTTATATTCTCCAACACGGATCCATACTTCTTGATTACGACAAGAAGCTTCTGGAAGAAATCTTTCAAGAAGAAGTAACCACGGATGAAATCACATCAATAAAAGAAATTAACCCCGATATCAAAATAGAAACCTTGATTGAATTATTCTCCAAATATTAAGTATTATTAAGCAATAAAAAACCAAAATAGCAATACCTGACCAAAAAAAAACTTTATATAATTACGGGAATAATTAAGGAGAATAAAGTTATGTCAGGCGACAGCATATCTGTTAACGTAAATCCGTATTTATGGATGTCAATGGGGCCTTATGCATGGTCATCACACTACGGTTATGAACTTCAATTAAATGTACTTCCTGAATTCTTTTCACCTCAGGAAGCACAACTTTTCCATGGCATACTGAACCCAAACCACGTAAGCCAGTGGAATCCGTTATTCTCCGTTCCGTTTGATAACAATATTACCAATCCGTATCTTACAGAAAAAGGCTTGGAAGCAGCAAAAGAATGGGGAATTAACACATTTGAAACAGCTTTAAGAGGAATTAAATTTAATGAATCCACCCAAAAAATCAGTCAGATTAAAGGGCAATTCAGCGCATTAATAAAAGATAAAAATTTAAATGATGCACAAAAAGCAAAACTTCAAGAAATCATAGATGAAGCAACAGCAATCCAAAAAAGATTAACCGAATACCAAAAGAAAATACAAAAGAAGGATGCAGATAAAAAAGCCTTAAATGCAGAATTTGAACAAATCAACGAAGATATACAAACACTTCATGATAAAGCAACGACAGTTGTAGAAAAAATAAAAGAGGAACTGGAGGGAACAGCCAATCCGGATGATGAAGATCCGAATGGAGTAGAAGATCCGGATGGCACAGAAAATACCCCCGGGACAGAAAATGATCCAGGGACAGAAAATACCCCAGGATCACAAAATACTCCAGGAACACAAAATGCTCAAACCTCAAACCAGCCACAGGCGGCAAACACAAGCAAAATTACAGGAGATCCTGGGCCAAATAACACAATAGTTAAGGATGGCAAGTACTATTCCGCATACTACGGAACAGAACTTAATCCTCAATATGCATTGGGTACAGAAATGAAATTAAAAGACGGATACTCAGTAAGAGTCTGGGCAAACGGAGAAAATGTAGTTTACCGTGATTCAAACGGCAAGCAAATAATGGATCCAAAAGAATTCATTAAAAAATATCCTGATGAATACATAAAAATAATGCTTCAGCAGTTTAACAATGCACTTCCGGAAAACACAGGCGAAATAAACTATAAAAAACAAACTAATGATAAAGGTGAATTAGAAAAAATTGAATTCACATACAATGACAAGAAAGTTGTTGGAAAAGTTCCGGTTGACGTAAAGAAAATTCTTGAAAAACTGGGAGTCAAGACACAAAAAGCTTAATAGAAAAAGAAATGACATGCATTCTGTTCAGGGAAAATTACGGAAAAAAGAAATTTTCAAAGATTTAGGAGAAAAAAAGAAAAACCCGACAAAAGCTTACCCAAAAGAGAATTTTGAGTAAAGCTTCTTGTGACAAACCATAAAATAAAGGTTTGGTAATTCCTCAAAATCGCGTAGAAATTGGACAGAAGTGAAGAGCAGGTCAGTGCTTAAAGGATCCTTAAAAAATTAAGGGTCCTTTTCATAATGAAAATATCTAAAATTGAATAGAGCTTGCTTTAAAAAATTAATTGAAGTAGAATATAGAAAGGAATGTAAGTCAGGTAGACTTGTTTGAGGTAATCATGTCGAAATTAAATATAACAGTATGTATGGGAAGTTCATGTTTTGCACGCGGGAATGAGTCAAACCTTGAGTTTATTGAGAATTACATTAAAGAAAACGGACTGGACGCAGAGATAGATTTAGCCGGCGCACGTTGCGAAGGGAAATGCATTACAGGGCCAAATATCACCATCAACGGGGTTGAATATACCGAAGTTGATGAAGAAAAGCTTAAACAAGCATTAGATGAACTTGTCAAAGTGAAATAATGAAATAAATATATTTTATAAAGAACATCCTTACAATAGAAAAAAATACAGGGGTTAAGATGAATAGTACAAATCCGGTTTACACACTTTCAAACGAGTGTCACGACTGTTATAAATGTATCCGAGAATGTCCGGTAAAGGCGATAAAGATAGAAAACGGTCACGCATCAGTAATAGGGGAACGCTGTATAGCATGCGGGAATTGTGTAAAAGCATGTCCCTCAAATGCAAAGCGCGTAAGAACCGATATAGATAAAGCAAAGAACTTAATCCGAGCGCAGAAAGACGTGTATGTATCGCTGGCACCGAGTTGGAGCGGAGTATTTGAGATAGATTCAGAAAAGATGGTATCCGTACTAAAGAAACTTGGCTTTAAGGGGGTATCAGAAACTGCACTTGGCGCACAGGAGGTTTCGATAAAAACGGCAGAAATGCTAAATAATGCGGAGAAAGGATTATTCATATCGAGTGCGTGTCCCGTAATTGTGAATTTCATCCGCAAATATCATCCTGAATTTGCACCTTGCGTAACGCCGGTTGGCTCACCCGCAATGACGCATGCCAAAATGCTTAAAGAGCAATACGGAGAAGACATTTCGATTGTATTTATCGGGCCATGCATAGGGAAAAAGACAGAAGCAGATGAATTCAAACTTTTTGATGTAGCGCTGACCTTTGAGGAGCTGCGCCTTTGGCTGAATGATGAAGCCGTAGACATCACATCAATTCCGGCGAATCCGGAGAATAAATTTGTACCAAGAAGTGCTTATGAAGGTTCGCTTTACCCGATAGACGGCGGTATGAACGAAACAATCCGCAAAATAGGTGTAAAACCGGAAGTTCAGTTAATGGATATAAGCGGCCTTTTATCATTTGAAAGGGCTTTAAACCAGCTTAATCCTGAAAAACTTGATAAAGTAATCTTTGTGGAAGCATTATCTTGTGAAGGCGGATGCGTAGCAGGGCCTTGCATTTCGACAGAAAAAGCCGGAATAAGCATTGTATCGGACGTATTATCGAACGTAAAAACAAGGGAAATAGTTCCCAAAGTTCCGCAAACGGTAGTAGAGATGGCAATAGTACCGAAAAAAGTTGTGACAAGTGAATATCCGATAGAAGACATTCTAAAAACCCTTAAAAAAATAGGCAAACACACCGTTGATGATGAACTCAACTGCGGCGGGTGCGGATATGCAACTTGTCGAGATTTAGCAAAAGCTCTTCTTGACGGGGATGCAGAGACATCAATGTGCGTTTCATATATGAGAAAAATTGCGATGAGAAAGGCAGCAGCGATGTTAAGATGTATGCCTTCAGCAACGGTTATGGTTGACAGCAATATGAACATTCTTGAAGCAAATGACGCCTTTATGAGAATGTTTACCGGCGATATGTATGAGGTATTTAAAGCAAGACCTGACGGAGTGACAGGAGCTGCAATCGACAGGATAGTAGATTTTGCCGACATTTTTAAAACCATACTTGATACAGGCAAAGATCTTCACAAAGAGCATTACCCGAGCAAAAACAGGCTATACGACATCAGCGCATTTACGATTGAAGAAAACGAAATTGTAGGCGCCGTCATAACCGACGTAACCCAAACGGAAGCCAATAGAGAAAAGATTTCTCAAAAAGCGCACGAGGTAATCTCTAAAAACATTTCAATTGTACAGGAAATTGCGTGTCTTTTAGGAGAACACATGGTAGAGACAGAAACTCTGTTAAGCAGTATCGCAAACGACTTTGACGATAAAGATGAGTCAGAAGAAAATAAATAAAACAAAATCCGCAAAACAAAACAGGAATAAAAAATGTTTATTGACATAGATTGCAATCAAATGAAAAAATATAATCAAAATGCATACGGGGATTATTTTGTATCCAAAAGATATCCTGATGAAGCACGTTTGATTGCGGTATTATCAGACGGATTAGGAAGCGGGATTAAGGCAAATATTTTATCCTGTATGACAGCCACAATGTTATTAAGATTCATAGAGAACGGTCAAATTCCGATAAGAAAAGCAGCCGAAATTATTATGAATTCTCTTCCCGTATGCAAAGTTCGTCACATAAGCTACTCAACATTTTCGGCAATAGATTGCGATGATTACGGAAGAGCCAAGATAGTAGAAGAAGGCAATCCTGAATTTATTTGGATTCGGAATAACGAGGTAATGCAGCCTGAATACGAAACCATTCAATCAAAGACTTTTAAAAACCGCAAAATGCGTTTATACAAATTACAGTTAAGATTAGGTGACAGGCTAATTTTTTGTTCGGACGGAGTAACCCAATCAGGCCTGGGGGGCGGAAGATTAAAACTTGGACTTAGACGTGAAGGGTTAATTGTACTTTTGGAGGACAAATTAAAGGAACATCCTGATATATCAAGTTCAGAGCTTTCGCAATACATAGTAAACCAAGCCCGTAATATTGAAACCGACAGAAACCCAAAAGATGATATATCAGCTTGTGTATTGTATTTCAGAGAGCCGAGAGAGTCATTAATATTTACAGGCCCTCCGTATCACCAGCAAAAAGATGCTGAGTATGCAAAATTATTTGCGAATTTCAAAGGTAAAAAAGCGATCTGCGGGGGTACGACAGCGAATTTAATTTCAAGAGAGCTTAATCGTCCGATAGAAATGGATTCGACGATAAGTATCGGCAAACTTCCGTCCTGCTCATATATGGAAGGGGTAGATTTGGTAACAGAGGGTATTTTGACATTAACCAAAACATTAGAATATCTTGAATCAAACACTCCGGATATTGACAATGCCGCAGGGAAGTTGGTAAAATTCTTGTTAGATAGTGATTGTATAAATTTCATGGTCGGGGCAAAGTTAAATCAAGCACATTATGATCCTGCGCTTCCGATAGAGATAGAGATCCGCAAAAACATAATCAAAAAAATGGCTGCGATATTGCAGGATAAATATTTCAAGAAGGTTAGTATACAATATATGTGAGGACACCCGCACAAGTTAGGAAGGTAAAAATGGAGAAAAAAATTAGTGTAAAAGTATGTTTAGGAACGACTTGTTTTGTAATGGGTTCTGCGAACTTGCAGGAATTAATCGAAATGGTTCCCAAGAAATACGGCGAAAAAGTTGAAGTAACAGGAGTTCCCTGCTTAGGCTTATGCTCAATCGACTGGGAATTTTCAAAAGCACCTTACGTAAAAGTTGACGAAGATGTAATAAAAGAAGCGACAGTAGAAAAAGTTTTAAAAGCAATTGACGACAAACTTGAAGCTATGAAATAGTTATAGAATATCGGAATTAATAGAAATCCCCCATTTAGAAATGAGGGATTTTTATTAATGAAAATTGAAAAAAATCTTGTTCATGAGATAATAGTTTTATAGTGGAATAAAAAATAAGGAAATTAGGAATATGGCAATAAACACCCCAAAACAAACATCTCACTTAAAAAGAGAAATACTTGTCAGATTAATCAGAGCATTTTTAAGTGACAATTTTGCAGAGAACGCAAGATTAATCCCGTACGATATGCGTCCGAAAGGTCATGAAGTTCCATACAGATGCTGCATATATAAAGAGCGTGCGATTTTAAGAGACAGAGCAGTAGCAGGCTTAGGACATTCAATAGAAGAAACTGATGACAGCACATTGCTATCGAATTTGGCAGAGAAAGCACTTGAAAGAACTGAACCTGATGAAAAACCTTTAACTGTATTAACAACAGCTTGCAAAGGCTGCGTACCGTCAAGAATTTACGTAACTGATTTATGCCAAGGATGTGTTGCAAGACCTTGCGTAAACACGTGTAAATTCGGAGCGATAAGCGTAATCAACGGTAAATCGGTAATAGATCCTGCAAAATGCAAGAATTGCGGAATGTGCGCTCAAGTATGTCCATATCAGGCAATACAAAAAATCATAGTACCATGTGAGAATGCTTGTCCTGTCGGGGCGATTACAAAAGGAGAAGACGGACATGCCAAAATCGACTTTGAGAAATGTATATCTTGCGGCAAATGTGTATCAGCTTGCCCGTTTGGTGCAGTACACGAAAAAAGTCAGATAATAGACGTATTAAAGAACATCAAAGCCGGCAAAAAGGTAATAGCAATGTTAGCACCTGCAATAATGGGTCAGTTACCCTGCACACCGCAGCAGTTAAAAGAAGCTATTCAAGAATTAGGTTTTGCAGACGTATACGAAGTGGCTCAAGGGGCTGATGTTACGACGAAAACCGAAGCGGCAGAATTTGTAGAACGAATGGAAAAAGGTGAAGAATTTATGACAACATCTTGCTGTGCAGGATACAATGAACTTGTAGACAAGCACATGCCGGAGATGAAGAAATTCAGATCCGACACAAAAACTCCGCTATATTACACAGCAGAGATTGTAAAAAAAGAAAATCCGGGAGCCGTAACCGTATTTTTCAGTCCTTGTGTAGCAAAACGCCGTGAAGCATTACAGAATCCGAATGTAGATTATGTATTAAATTACGAAGAAGTAGGCGCGTGGTTTGTAGCGACAGGAATCCAAGTTGCAGAATGTTCAGAAAGCAAATTTAAAACCGAAGCTTCCGCAGAAGGCAGAAATTATGCAGTAACCGGAGGAGTTGCAGGAGCAGTTCAAAAACTTTTACCTGAAGAAATTCCGGCACACCCTGTAATAGTAAACGGTCTTGATAAACAATCAATCAGGGATTTGAAAAAATACGCTAAAAACGGAATGTGCGAGCTTGGGAATTTGATAGAAGTAATGGCTTGTACCGGCGGATGTCTTGGCGGAAACGCTACGGTAAACGCTTATAAACCTGCACTAAAACAGCTGACCAATTATGTTAATGCAAGTGAATCAATTAAAGAAAATTCTAAAGCATAATAATTAAAAGAAGCCCGAAATTAAAAATTTCGGGCTTCTTTAATAAAATTCGAACTTATTTTTCGGGTATAAACAAAGGCATATATTGTTTAATAAATTTTTCTGCAGTAGCCAAAATTGACGGATTTTCGTCCATTTTTCTGTAATCTTGAATTTTATAAACATCCAGCGGAGTAACTTCTCTGAAGTTTACTTTTTCACTTGCGGAAGGCTTATCAAACTCAACATAACTCCAATTTCTCCAATCCTGTTCAGATTCTGTATATTGAGTTGTCATAGCCCTTAAATGATATTTCATATCGGGTTGATCCTTAATCTGAAGTTCAACCATACTTCCATCCGGAGATTTTGCACGCAAAGTAACGGTGTCGCCGACATACAATGCACCTTTACCATGCCTGATATTTTTAACTTCATTGTATGCAGAATTTATTTCCTGAATACCTTTATCAAGAAGTTTTTGAGATTCAGAGCTTAAAATTTTTCTTGTGCCTGTGTGGTATCCTCTAAAACTTACACTATTTCCAATAGGATTTACTGATAACATATATACTCCTTTCTGTCCCTATTATTACCTATAATTTGTTGCGTTCATTATAATACGGGAAATTAGAAAATACAAATTAAAAGCCGAAATTCTTTTTGTAATATAATAAGATTATGGACAAGAAGAGAAAAATAAGCATAATCGGTTCAACCGGTTCAATCGGAACTCAGGCTTTGGAAGTAATTGAAAAATTACGTGATAAATTTGAGATTATAGCGCTTGCCGGCGGAAACAATGTCGAACTTTTAAAACAACAGGCAGAAAAGTTCAAACCGAAATTTGTTTATGCACAAAAAGATGTAAAAATTGACGGGATAAAAAGTTTAACAAGTCTTGATGAAATTGCCGAAAATCAGGAGAATGATATTATTTTAGTTGCCTGTTCCGGAAAAATCGGATTAAAACCGACCTTAAAAGCAATTGAAAACGGAATTGACATAGCACTTGCAAACAAAGAAACCCTTGTAATGGCAGGCGATATTGTGATGAAAAAAGCAAATGGAAACGGGGTTAAGATAATTCCTGTTGACAGTGAGCATTGCGCAATTCATCAGTGTATTAAAGACATTTCGCAAGTAGAAAAGTTGATTATCACAGCAAGCGGCGGCCCGTTTTTACATAAAAGCATTGAAGAAATGAAATCTGCGACCGTCAAAGAAGCTTTAGCACATCCAAGATGGAATATGGGGAAAAAGATTACTGTTGATAGCGCAACTTTGATGAATAAAGGATTAGAAATTATTGAAGCGCATCATCTTTTCGGAATGGATTATGATGATATAGAGGTTGTAATTCACCCGCAAAGCATTGTGCATTCTGCTATTGAATACAAAGACGGGAGTGTAATTGCACAGCTTGGACTTCCAAGTATGCACATTCCGATTCAATACGCAATTTCATACCCCGAAAGATTTGAGGGAATTAAATCAAAAAGCTTTAGTTTTTCGGAAATTGCACGGCTTGATTTTGAAAAACCTGATTTTGAAAAGTTCCCGACCGTTAAACTTGCCTACAAAGCAGGCAGAATGGGCGGGACAGCAACAGCTTGTCTTAACGCAGCAAACGAAGAAGCAGTATTTGCATTTCTTGACGGGAAAATAAACTTATATCAAATTTACGAAATTACAAAAGAAATTTTTGATAATCATAAACTAATTCAAAACCCGACTATTGATGAAATTTTTGAAGTAGATGAAAAAATAAGACTTCAGACAAAAGAATTAATTGAAAAAATTACCCAAAAATAATAAGCGGTGTACTACGTTTTGACTTACTAAATTTTCCAAAACTATAAAATATCCAGAGGATCAACGTCTACAGTAAGTTTTACATCTTTTGGCATTGTTATTCTGTTCAAAAAATTTGAAACAAATTGATGCCCCTTCTCGCCCATTTTGTTTTTTATAATAATCTGAAACCTGTACATCCCGTTAATTCTTTCAATTACACAAGGTGTCGGGCCTAAGACTTCAAGCCTTTCTGAAATCCCGTATTTTTCAACCATTGTACACATCCTTAAAGCAATTTCCTGAGCTGATTTTTCTGCTCTAAAGTTGTTCTGTCCGCTTAGGATAAGTCTTACAATCTGGCTGAACGGAGGGTAGTCAAATTCTTCTCTTGCAATAATTTCCGTTGCATAAAATTCGTCATAATTTTGCGCCTTTGCACTTGCTAAAGCGTAATAATCAGGGTTGTAAGTTTGGAAGAAAACTTTTCCCGAAAATTCCCCTCGACCGGCACGCCCTGCAACTTGGGTAAGAAGCTGAAAACCTCTTTCGCTTGCTCTAAAATCAGGCAGGTTAAAACTTGCATCCGCTGAAATTACTCCAACAAGCGTGACGTTCGGATTATCAAGCCCTTTTGCTATCATTTGAGTCCCGACAAGAATATCAATGTCGCCTTTTTGGAATTTTTCCAAAAGTCTTATATGCTCACCTTTTCTGACCAGAATATCGCTGTCAATTCTTTCAACATTTTTGTCAGGGAAAAGATCTTGAATATACTGTTCAATTTTCTGCGTTCCTGTTCCGCTGTTTTTAAGCGCATCCGAACCGCATTCAGGACAAAAATCAGGAAAATATTCGCTGTGGTTACAGTAATGACACTTAAGCATTTGATCTTTGCTGTGCCAAATCATCGGAATTGCGCAATTCGGACATTCAATTACATGCCCGCAAGACTTGCACTGCGTAAATGTCGAAAATCCTCTGCGATTTATCAAAAGAATTACCTGTTGTTTGTTTTCTAACGTTTCTTTTATAGCATTTTGCAAAGGAATAGAAATAACGTTTTTATAAGCTGCCCGACCGTATTCCTGCATATTAATTACGGTCACAGGCGGAACTTTTGCATCATTAAAACGCTTTTTCAATTCAAAAAGATTACCTGAATTTGTCGCCCGATAATAAGAGGAAATATCAGGAGTAGCAGAGCCTAAAAGAAGCGAGCATTTATGAAATTCCGCTAATTTTTGCGCCACAACCCTTGCATCATACCTCGGTGCGGGCGAAGTTTGTTTATAAGCCCCTTCATGCTCCTCATCAATTATAATAAGCCCGATATCCTTTAAGGGCGCAAACACTGCTGATCTTGCGCCTGCAAGAATTTTAATTTCATTTTTATAAAGCTTTTGCCAAACATCATACCGCTCGCCGTCAGAAATACTGCTGTGCCAGATTGCGACATCTTCCGTCCCAAATTTTTTGGCTAACCTTTTGGTTAATTGTGAAGCAAGCGCAATTTCAGGTGCTAGAAAAAGAACATTTTTGCCTGCATCAATACAATCTTTTATAAGTTTAAAATAAACTTCCGTTTTTCCGGATGCTGTCACCCCATGCAATAAAATAGTCTGAGGAAGCATCTCGTCTTTTGGAAGATTAAACCCGCCGATTTTTTCCTTAATCCCTTTATAAACTTTTTCCTGCTCGCCGGACAATTCAAACAAAGGTTCCTTTTCCGAAATTCTTAAAATATCAAGCGGGTTTCTGTAAATATTTTCTTCAGCAAGTTTTAAACACCCCAAAGTTTCCAATTTTTTTACTGTTGCTCTTGTTGTTTTTGCCATCTTTTCAAAACTAATAAGTGGCATTTTGCCTGAATTTTTTAAGATTTCCAAAACTTCCGCCTGACGCTTTGTAGCTCCCTCAAAAGTTACAAATTCTACAGAAAACTCGGTTTTAGAGGCTTTTTCAATTAATTTCATCGGGATTGCTGCGTTTAAGACAGTCACCAAATCGCAACAATAATAGTTTGCTACCCACTCTAACAATTTTAAATAATCAATAGAAAAAAGCGGGGTTTCATCAAGGATTTTACTCACCCTTTTGGCTTTAATGCCTTCAGGTAAATAATCAGAAAACCCCACGCAAAAAGCATTAATAAGCCCTTGTCTTCCAAACGGCACAAGAATCGCCTGACCTATTTGGATTTTGTCTTTCATTTCGTCGGGAATTAAGTAGCTGAATGTCTTAACTCCAAGACCGGTAATGTTTACAAGTGCAAGGGCGTATTTCATTATACTTCCATAAATTCTTTTTTAGCTTCCTGAATAGCTTCTTCCAACAAGTCAAGCTGGTCAGGGCTGAAAGTTACGCCTTTTTTGGTCGGAAGCCAGGTTGCACCTTCGTCGGTTGTGTAGAATATTCTCATATTCAAATAGCTTCTTCCTTTGTATTCGCTAACGGAAATTTGAAGCTGTTCAGTGTCACTTCTTTCGATAGTTGCCAAAATTTTTGCATCTGCCATTTTTCGCTCTCCTAATTTTAATATAACAAACTAATACTATCACAAAAATAGTTTACAAAAACCTAATTTGTGTGCTAAAATATAAAAGTTAATAATTAATCATTGGAGGTTTGAAATGCAGACTATAACTGAATTACAGCGAGGGGGGGGGGGCACCCGATTCTAAATATTTTAAGGTAAAAAATGTAGGATTTACATTAGCGGAAGTTTTGATAACAATTGGAATATTAGGGGTAGTTATTGCTATGACTTTACCAGCTATCATTGGCAGCTACAAAGAAAAAGCCGCTACTACCCAATTAAAAAAAACTTATTCTATATTATCACAAGCCTTTAACCAAATTGTAAGTGAAACCGGCGCTGATCCGCGTGGTTGGGGCATGGGAGATATGAATGACGCAAACACGCATATAATAATGGCTAATCAATTTGTTCCGTATTTAAATATTATGTACAATTGCGTTGGAAAAGATCAGGAATATACAAAAAAACATTGTATTGCCAATCCTGATTATTCTGATCCTACATATCGTGCAATTGTAAGATTAATAGATGGGACAACTTTAAGTTTTAGAAACTGGTTTGCAACTTGCAGCGGTAAATATGGAAATAATAAATATCTCCAAAATGTTTGTGGAGCTATAACGGTAGATATAAACGGACAAAAAAATCCTAATTTATATGGAAATGATATGTTCATTTTTTATATGACAACTTACGGTATTTATCCGATTGGAACAGAATATGAAACCAGATTAACTTTTAGTGATTATTGTGATAAAACAAAAGGATGGGGAACTCTGTATAATAGTTTCAACAATGGTATAAGCTGCACTGCTTGGGTAATATACAACGAAAATATGGAATATCTCAAATGTACAGGATTAAATTGGGGCGGAAAAAAGAAATGCAGATAATTGTTTAATAAATTTTTGTTTAAATAATACAAGAGTCTGTGATAGTTTTTTAGAATAACATATTTTACAAAAAGTGATTTTTGTTTTATCCTTTGAAAAAAAACATAAAGTAAAAGGAGAGAAAATTATGATAAAAGTTGCAGTATGCGGAGCTTTGGGAAGAATGGGACAAGAAGTTGTCCAAGCAGTTGAAAATGCGGAAGATATGGAGCTTGTCGCAAAAATTGACATCGCAGCAGACAACATGTACCGAACTATTGAAGAAGCCGCAAGAGTTGAAGATATTGATCTTCTCGTAGATTTTACCCAGCCTAAATCAATTTACGAAAACGCCTTGTATTGCTTAAACAATGGCATAAAAATCGTTATCGGAACAACAGGCCTAACAGATGAGCAAATTCAAGAATTAAGAAAACTTTCACTTCAAAAAAATACAGGCTGTTTTATTGCACCAAACTTTTCCACAGGAGCGGTTTTGATGATGATGTTTGCCCGTCAGGCTGCAAAATATTTCGATAATTCCGAAATTATAGAATTTCACCACAACAAGAAAAAAGATGCACCCTCCGGAACTGCAGTCAAAACTGCGCAAATGATGGCTGAAGAAAAATCCGATTTTGCCCTTGAAAATACCGACGAAGTTGAAACTATCGAAGGTGCAAGAGGCGGAGAGGCTTACTCTAATATCCACATTCATTCTGTCAGAATGCCGGGATTTATGGCATCTCAAGAGGTTATCTTCGGCTCTCTGGGGCAGATTCTCACAATAAGACACGATTCTTCCGACAGAAAATGCTATATGCCGGGAGTTCTTCTTGCTGTCAGACACACTGCTCACGCAAATAATTTCGTCTATGGGTTAGATAATATTTTATAACTTTTTTGAATTAATTATTGATTAAATAAAAGCGATACTTTTTTAAGTACCGCTTTTATTTTGTGTAAATTTTATATTGATAAATTACCTTTTCTTAAACCCTTTTTTAAATCATCAAGCTTGATTTTTTTAGCTTTCTCACGAAAAATTTTTTCTATATTTTCTTTCAACTTCATAATACTCATTTCGCCAAAATGCTTCAAAAATTTATCTTTATGTTTGCCCGTTAGAATAAAATAAGTATTCTTGTTTTTTATTTTCCCGTCCCATAAAATATAACAATTCGGTAAGCAGTCTTTAACCCCACGCTTAAGTTGTTTTGCTTCACTTCGATCACACTTAAACTTCGCAAATCCGCGAAAACTTGGGCTTGATGTTGGGGTATTTACATTTAAGTTCATATTTTCTCCAAAGCTTTTACAATTAAACTAAAAATGCTAATTTTTTTTTTTGCCCCGTATTCTAAAATTTGTTATTTATCTTTACAAATATTTTAATTCCAATTAGGATGATATTTTATAGTAATTATATTTTTTGATTTCAGCTTAACATGCCCGCCCTTTATAAAGTTTGTTAAAGTTCCGGTCGGAGGCAAAATCGTTAATGCCCACTTTATCGGGTACACCATAAGGCTTAAGTCCAGCCCGAATTTTTCATAATTGCTTGTTAATTTCGACCAGGGAACTCCTTCTATATTAAAATCCCCGAAAACTACACTTGCCGGAATACCATTCATCCCATTTGCTATTATGGTTTCCACTCTTGCTGTCGCTATTGTACCGTGTTTTATTACAATCTCATTTTGATACTTTACATCCCGAACCACTTGAAATTTAATAATTTGACCTTCGTGAAGATATTTCTCATTTTTTATATCCTCTAAAACCGATAGCTTTACGTCCACCGTATCCGTGTCTTCATAATTGTAATCTAAATTTGTGTAGGGTTTTTCAATATTCTTATTAGATAAAGTCGTTTTAACAAGCTCATCTTCAGTCAATGCAAACGATTTGCCGAATGACAAAAATAATAAAACTAATATTAAAAACACTCGGCCCAGTCTATTCATACTTTACCCTTCCGGTTGAACCGCTTTCAATCTTTTCCTGAAGCTTCTTCCGATTTTCTAAAGAAGTTAATAAAAAGTTCTGGTAATGAACATTCTCTAAATACGTATTATTTACAAGGAAATACGGGTATTTTGTATAAATATACTCATAAATTATCGCTAATCTCTTTGATGTCAGGTTTTTAGTCGAAACCATATCATATCTCTTTTGCGGGTAAACTTTTTGGATGTAAGTAATAAGCCCAAGAGGATTGTAACCGGCTTTCACCATTAAATCAACAGCCGTTTTATCTGCTACAATTTCAAACTTTTTCGGCGCTGCTTTTATCTGTAAAGCCCTTAAACTTCCATTTAAAATACCGTCATAGGATCTTGTTGATATTGCAATTTCTCTCGACAATACCGCAGCTAATTCATCCTCGCTGTCTACAAATTTGTATAAACCTGAATATACTACTACCTGACGCCTTGTCAAATCTTTATCAATCTCCAAAAGCCCGCTTTTTTCAGCCTCGTTGTATGCAAATATAACTCTTTCTTCTATTTTATTCGCATTTAAAATCCTTGCCCCGCAATCGTCTATCCGGCTTTGTATGCTCTGTACCTGAGCCAGTTTCGTCTCTTCCGTAGCAAAAGCAGGAGTTAAAATAAACATTAAAACAATGGCCAGTATAATATTTTTCATAACCTTCTCCAACTTCTTAAGCTTTCTTATTTTGAATATTTTATGTTTGTCTTTATATTGGATTTTAGTATATCATAACCTAAAAATAATTCAAATTCCACTATAATGTCTTTTTAAGTTTTAATACCATACCATCAATAATTTCCAATAAATCTCTCCCTGATTTTGTGAATAGAGAATTTATATTTTCCTCAAAATTTTCAGGCAAAACTTTACAAAAATCTTTTGCGTATTTTACCAATCTTTTTTCACCCGGATGAAAATAATCACATAACCCCCGTAATCTTTACTATTCTAATCCAAAAAACTATAAATATAAATGATTTGTAAATATTGTTTAAAATTTTACTCAAAATCCGCAAAACTTATCATTTTTAGATTATTATAAACTAACGGACATAATTGAAATAAGTTATGTATATTTTTAATATTACTTATTTCGGGAGAATAGCAAACATTGATAAACAACACCCCTTATTTTTTATCCGCAAAAAATATTGAAAAGATTAAGAATGCAAACGTTTCCATTGAAGGCAGACATCCCAAAAAGGATTATAATGATCCGTTAACAAAATGGCCAGCAAGAGGACTTGCTTATTCTAATGAAATCGGTGCTGCCATAAGTGAAGTTGCCCCTAAAACAGGTCTTTTATTATGGATTCCTGCATTGCTATATTTCGGTGCAGATATTTATGACAAATACAAAAATGATAAAAATTCTTATGACCCAAGCACAAGACGAGGAACAAAACAAGCAATATTCCAGCTTTTTGCAAGCGTAATTCTTCCGACAGCTGCGGTTAAATTAGGTCAAAAAGCAGCCTCTGCATTCGCTCTGAAAGGCAAACACGGACTGACTCTTCAATCCCAGGAAGAATTGCACCGCTTCACAATCGATTACATTAAACAAAATAAATTACGCAAGTATGCAAATAAACAAAACGAATATTATGACAAATTCGCAGAAAAATTAGCAAACCATATTGATGAAACAAAAAAAGAAAGCAAGTTTGAAAATATAATCAAACGTGCAGTTAACTGGTTATTTGACCGTGAGCAACCGGAAGCCGTTACCCGTTCAACTTACAAAAAAATTGAAAAATTTACAAAAGCCAATATTGAACAAATTTTTAAAATTCGTGAAAAACTAATGAGCGACACAAAACCTGAAGAATTTTCAGATAAACTTTTCCGAAAATTTAAACAAGTTGAGCAGGAATTTAAATCCCAAAAAGGCTACACCGGAAACGCCAAGGAAGACGCTGCTAAACACGTTATTAAAATGTTTCAGGAAAAACAAATTTTTAAAAACAAACTTCTAAAAACTGTTGGAGGCTTTATAGCTCTGGGGCTGCTTGTAAAACCTATCGACAAATTTGTTGAACATTTTGTGATTGATAAATTTGTAGAACCCGGATTAACTATGCTTGAGAAAACACAAATAAAAGAATTTAAAGAAAAAAATATGGCGGCTTAAAATATTTTTATAAATATGCTGCCAATTTTTATCAGAATTTTTTTTAAATCTTAGACCTGAAATTTATAAAAAATTGAAGATTTATAATTTTATGCTAAAATTCCTGTAATGGAAATTTGTAAAAGCTTTTCTCCAAATATAGATGAAAACTCTAAAATACTAATTTTGGGTTCAATGCCCGGAACAAGATCATTAGAACAGCAACAATATTACGCTCATCCTCAAAACCGTTTTTGGAAAGTAATCGGGAAATGCTGCAATTTCGATAATTTACAAGAATTAAATTATTCGGATAAATTGAATTTTTTACTTAACAACCAAATAGCACTTTGGGATGTCATAAAATCCTGCAAAAGAACAGGCAGTCTTGATTCTAATATTAAATCGGAAAAACCAAATGACATCCGAGCTTTATTGAAAAAATATAATATTAAAAGGATTTGCCTGAATGGAAACAAATCTTACTCAGCCTTTAAAAAGCATTTTCCGGAATTATTGAAACAGTATGCTTGTTATAAATTACCCTCTACAAGCCCAGCCAATGCTAAATATAAACCGGAGGATTTATACCTTGAATGGGCAAAAGCTATCTTAAAAAATTAATAAAAATTTTAAAGGAATTAAAAAATGACACAAAATTTCGACTATAAAAAATTTGCGGAAGATATTAAACAAAACGCCGAAAACCTTTTGCCTGATGAAATTAAAGATAAAGAATACATTATAAATTCCGTATACAATTTCACTTTAACCTCAGCAGAAGCATTATCGAATGATTCAGATTTAATGCTTGATGAAGAACAAATTATTTTTATATCCCGAAATGTTGCAAAATACATTTTTGAAAAAGCAAAAGACTTAGAATTATCTTACAGTTTTGACAAAGAAAAAAAAGATATTATTTTACAAAACGTCGCTTATATAGTGTTTGAAATAGCAAGAGAACATATTTTATCCGGCAGAAAGAACCGTTACAAATTTGATGATCCGGATAATCAAGTTAATAAAACTTACCTAAAGGCTATTGACGATATCTTAAACCCTAAAGAATATTATTTAGATTCTGATTTTGAGATAGACCTTGATGAATATTCACAAAAGCTTAAGGGAATTACTAATGCTATCAATGCAAATCCAGATTGCATAGAGAATTATGAAGAAAGAGTTGATTTATGTGAAACAATATGCTCATTTATTGAAGAAGAAAATGCTGTCGAATATAGAAAATTACTTATAGAGGATTACCAAAAATTAATAGAACTCAAACCTGAAAAGTCTTCTGATTGGTATTATTTTTTGTATAAATCCTATTATCATCTTGGAAATAATGATGAAGCATATTTATCACTAACAAAATCAATAAATCTAACAAAAGATACCGAAGAAAAGTCAGCATATATAGAAGAATTTCGTGCAGTATTTGAAAAAATATCAAATTATAATAATGATTAGAATCAAGAAATTTTTAATAATAAGGAGTAAAATTAGTGCCTAAATTATCAATAGTTCTGCCCGTATACAATGTATCAGCATATTTAAAACAATCTTTAGAGTGGCCTGATACATCAAACATTAAAGGATATTGAAATAATATGTGTAGATGACGGCTCAAGCGATGATTCCGTAGATATTATTAAAACCTTTATTGATAGGGATTCAAGAGTAAAACTGCTGATGAATAAACATTCTTATGCCGGAGGTGCAAGAAATGCAGGATTAGATATCTCACAAAGTGATTACATAATGTTTTTAGATCCTGATGATTATTATGAAACTGATATGTGTGAGGTTTTATACAATAAAATTTTGAAAGATAAAACTGATATTACAATATGCGGAATATATGAATTATTCCCCAAAAGCATTAAATATACACCACCATCTTCAATACGAAAAATAAATAATTTATTTAATAATAAAATATTTTCTATTGATGATATCGGCGATGATATCTGGTTTTTTTTAGTTTATCCGTATAATAAAATTTACAAAAAAAGTTTTTTAACAAAGAATAACATAAGGTTTCAAACTATACAAAATACAAACGATGCCAGTTTTGCCTTTGAATCATTAATAGCGGCTGATAAAATTTCTTTATTAAATAAAGCATATTACTATTATCGGCGTTTAAGACCCAATAATATCCGATTAACAAAAGGTAATTCATTGGAATGCGTAATACAAGCATATGAATACGCTTATAACAAGTGCAAAAACTATCCTAATTTTTCTAAAGTTGAGCTAGGGTTCAAGTCGGTAATAATTATCAATCTAGCTTGGCATTTGCATACATACTGTAGCAACTATGATATTAAATATGAAAATTTCTATAATTATATTAAAGCCCTTTTAAACAAAGAATTTTTAAATAATTCTGTTCTAATGTAAAAATTAAAAAAATCTAATTTTTGTCAATATTGCATAAGTAATTTAGTTTTGCAAAATGATTATAAAAATTTTACAAAGAAATTAAATAAAAAAAATCTTATTAAAATCGTTTTGCGTAATTCAAAATACATTTTAAAATTTTTATTTATACCCATTTATAGTCATTATTGTAATTTTAATAAAGAAAAATATTTTATATTGGGTATACCTGTTTATGTAGAGAAAATTATTGATAATAAAATTAAAAAATATATTTTAGGTATAAAAATATCAGAATCATCTTTATAAATAAAATATTTACATTTATTTTTTCCATTTCTTTATATAACATCAAGCGAAAAAATATATGCCCTCAACACCTATAAGGTTTAATGAGACATTTGAGTTGTAGAATAATAGCCTTAATTAGGCAGTATGTTTGAATATTAGCGGTATTTTTTAAATTGACTGTAATTACTCAAATTGGTCTTTTGCTACTCTTTTTGTCTCTCAAAATCCAACAAAAATTCAAATAAGCTACCTGAAATTTAAGC
>CALUTL010000015.1 GCA_944323655.1 Candidatus Gastranaerophilales bacterium
GCTTCAGACGGAATACGACAGCATCAAGAGCGTAATTGAAAAGAACGTTGAGAGAAGCTTCAAAATCTTCTCATAAGAATTTTTCTTAAACTGCTTATGTTTTATCGTTATGCTTAATACTGTCTTTTACAATCAGGACGTCACACTTGGCGTTTTCGAGGATTTTTTTACTGACGGAACCAAGCAAAAAGTCTTGCATTTTACTTTTACCGCGGCTACCTGTCACAATAAGGTCAATATTTTTTGCAGATGCATAGTCAAGAATTTTTTGTGCGGGGTTTCCGCTTAAAACAACTTCCTCTGCGGTCATAAGACCTCTATGTTTAAACCTCTCTTTTAACTCCTTTAAAGCTTCCGACGAAAATTTCTGTTGTTTTTCTTCAATTGACATAATCCAGTTAGAATCGAGGTTTCCGTTCAAAAACAACATGTCCGCCGTTTCATTAACCGTACACAAAAATATTTGCTTATTTTCAAGATTTAAATTTTCAAGGACTTTGGTAATCGCTAAATTTGCACTATCAGTTCCGTCGGTTGCAAAGAGTATATTTGCCCCGGAATTTTCCTGCTTTGATATATAAGTAGTAAGCCTTTCCCCGTAAGCGATTTCTCTTGAAACAGAACCGAGCCATTTTTGAATACCCTTTTTTCCGTGAGAACCTAAAAGAATTACATCATAATCCTCTTTTTCACTCTGTTCTAAAATGCTTTCAACAGCGCTTCCGCAATATTTAAACGTTTCTCCGCAAAGCATACCGAGATTTTCGATTTCATTTTTAGCATACAAAAGAATATCATCAGCAATATTTGCGCACGTATTACTGAAGCCTGAAGCTTCTACTCTGACGTTTTCAGGCAAAAAGCTCCAATCAATTACGCAAATAACATCAATTATTGCATCTTTTGCCCACCTTGAAAAATTGCTAAGCGCATTATAACTAATCTTAGAACCGTCTGTACAAAATAAAACTTTCATATATTTCTCCTTCTGGATATACATTGTAATGTTAATCAATATATAATTATGTTAAGGAAATTTAAATTATCTGGTAATCTATATTTTTTTTTGTTATTATGTATGCAGGAATCAGATTCTAGGATAAAGTGTTGTAGTTATGACAGCAGAACAGAAGGTTAACCTCAGGGATTACCAAAATTTAATTGAAACAATTGCTAAGGTTGAATATCAAAAATTTTCAGTTTCACATTTAATAGAGCTTCCGGAATTAGTTAATATCGGGAATCACACTCTTTATGTACTTTTTAAGAACAATTCTCCGGAGAACTACAACAACACCTACCTTTCCACTGCAATAAAGTGGGCAATACGTAATGAAGTTCGACGCAGATATAAATGGTACACACTAAAAAATAAAAAACAGCAAATGCAAGAGGCTGAGGAATCTCAAGAGCTTCGTGTAGAGGTGTATAAAACAATCTTATCTATTGACGAAATGCAGGAAGGAGAAATGCCGACACAGATTAAGGCAGAAGACAAAACTCCCGAAGAATCCATAGAATTTGCAGAACTTAAAGCACATATTCTGGAATCAATGAAAAAGCTTCCAGCAAGAGAAAGAGAACTTATAGAATATAAATTTTTTAAAGAAAAAAAACTCAGAGAAATATCCGAAGAATTTGACATATCACAATCAAGAATATCCAGAATTATCCAGACAGGGCTTGATAAAATAAAAAAAGATTTAAAAAAACAGGGAATTATTTAACTTTTATGGAAACAATTTTTGAAAAAAACAACAACACAAACGGGATATTATTAACAGACGAAAAACCGGATTTATCCATAATAGAAAGTAAGTTTTTACGCACAGACAACTGCGGCTTGCCGGATATAGGCGAACTGGAAGTTTTAAGACATTATAAAGAACTTTCAGACAGAAATTTTTGTATTGAAAAAGGCTTTTATCCGCTTGGCTCCTGCACAATGAAATATAATCCTAAAGTGAACGAATTATTAGCTTCCCTTGAAGGGTTTTCAAACCTTCATCCCTCACAGCCCGACGAAGATTGTCAGGGTGCGCTTGAATTGATGTACAAACTTCAAGAGGCTCTAAAAAAAATAACAGGCATGGATGCTTTTACTCTACAACCGGCAGCAGGCGCTCACGGCGAATTAACCGGCATGATGGTAATCAAAAAGTATTTCGAAGTTAAGGGGGATGTAAGAAAAAAAGTTATCGTCCCTGACTCCGCTCACGGCACAAATCCGGCAAGCGCAGCCCTTTGCGGTTTTGAAATAGTACAGGTTAAATCAAACAAAAAAGGGCAGGTAGACGTTGAGGATTTGAAATCCGTATTAACCCCTGAAGTTGCGGCGATTATGATGACAAATCCTAATACTTTAGGAATTTTTGAAGAACAAGTTCTTGAGATTTCAAAAATAATGCACGAGAACGGATCTTTGCTTTATTACGACGGAGCGAACTTCAATGCGATAATGGGATACACAAATCCGAAGCTTATGGGCTTTGACGTAGTTCACCTGAATCTTCACAAAACATTCGCAACACCGCACGGAGGCGGAGGTCCAGGTGCCGGCCCTGTCGGGGTAGTTGAGAATTTGAAAGAATTTTTACCATCACCCGTGATTGACTTTGACGGAGAAAAATATTTCAGGAACTACAACATAAAACACACAATAGGGAATGTTCGGGACTTTTACGGCAGCTTCGGAGTTTTGGTAAGAGCTTACGCATATATTCTTATGATGGGCAAAAACCTTAAAGAAGCCAGCGAAAATGCAGTTTTAAATGCAAATTACCTGAAGGAACAGCTAAAGAAATACTACACGCTTCCGTTTGATACAATTTGCAAACACGAATTTGTACTTTCGGGAGAGGATTTAAAACACAAAACAGGTGTTTCAACTTTAAACACCGCAAAAGCTTTAATGGATGAAAACACACATCCGCCAACGGTATACTTCCCGCTTATAGTTCACGAGGCAATGATGATAGAGCCTACAGAAAGCGAAACAAAAGAAAGATTAGACGAATTTGTTAAGACAATGATTAAGATATACGAGGAAGCAAATACAAATCCTGAAAAACTTCTTTCAGCACCGCATTCCACACCTGTAAAAAGAGTGGATGAAACTTTGGCGGCAAGACACCCTGATTTAAGTTTCAAAAATTAAATACAGATCAAAAATTTATATTAAAATACAAATGAAAGGCACAATAAATTGGCAGATAAAAAGAACAAAAAAATAAAAGTAGCATTTCCCCATATGGGAACAATATATATAGCCTGGTCAGCGGCGTTAAGAAAAGTAGGAGTTGAACCTTTTATACCGCCATACACAAGCAAAAGAACACTTTCTCTCGGGACAAAATATTCACCTGAAGCGATTTGTCTTCCATACAAGCTTATAATGGGTAATTTTATAGAAGCAATTGAAGGCGGAGCGGATTATGTAGCAATGATATCTTCACCGGGCTGCTGCAGACTTGGAGAATACGGCAAATGTATCAACAATGCCCTTGACGATTTAGGGTATCACGCAAATTATATAGAATTACAGCTTTATGACGGAATCCAGGGGCTTTATAATTTTTTGAAGGAAATTTCAGGGAAAAATGATCCTGTATTGTTTGTCAGAGCAATAATTCTTGCGATAAGAAAAGTATTTCTGCTTGATGATTTACAAGCAAGATTGTCCTATTTAAGAGCAAGGGAATTACATTTCGGAGATGCGGAAAAGCAGTTTAATAAAGCCTTAAAAATAGTAGACGAAGCAATGAATACCCGTCAGCTTAATAAAGCTAAAAAACTTGCCTTTGCCGAGCTGGACAAAGTTGAATATGACGCTAAAAAGGAAGTTTTAAATGTTGATATCACAGGCGAGATTTATCTTGTATGCGACAAATTTTCGAACCAAGATATAGTGAAAGAATTGGGCAAAATGGGCGTTGAAACAAGAAAAAGTCTTACCGTAAGCGGATTTTTAAAAGATGCAATAATTCCAAAGATTTTCAGGAAAGGCGAAACGCACCTTCAAAGAGCAAACAGGCTTGCACAACCGTATTTAATGCGAGATATCGGCGGCGATGCTCTTGAATGTGTTTCGGATGTAGCTTATGCAAATGAAAGAGGAATAGACGGCATAATTCACATAAGCCCGTTCACCTGCATGCCTGAAATAATGTCACAGAATATATTTCCTGCAATGAGAGAGAATTGTGACATACCGATATTGCCTTTAATAATGGACGAACAAACCGGAAAAGCCGGATATTTAACACGATTGGAAGCATTCGTTGATTTAATGAGAAGAAGAAAACGCAAAAGGGCAATGGAAGCAGGTTTAAAACCTGAACAAATTAAAGAAGAAATACAAGAAGAAATTCTTAAGTAAACCGACGGTTATTTTATTTTAAAATTAAGAGGTTAATATAAATATATGTTCAAACTTTTTAAAGATTCGTTTAAGACTGCAACCGATTGCATAATTTTAGCGATACCGTTTGTACTTTTTATGTGCATATTATCGTTTTATTTTGCATTTTCAAACTCAGTCGTAGACACACCCGCAAAATTAGGACTTGCATTTTTCACAGTTTTATTTATGGTAGGGGCATTTTTATCAGGCTGGTTTTATATGGTTAAAAACGCCATACAAATTTCGAAAGTCGTATATGTAATGGACGAAGACCGCGCAAAAGCAACTATGAATCTTTTTAAAGACATTCCGTACGGGATAGGAAAATACTTTATTTCATTCATATTAATGGCTCTGGCATTTATATTAATCGTATCAATTACTGCCTATTTGGTACTTGCAATCGGAAATGAATTCATAGGAAATGTATTTACTTCCGAGCAGATAACAATGGCATTATCCTCGACTCAGGATATGAAAGCCTTCATAGATTCACTGGACATAACTCAAAAAGAAAAATTGTTTTTATGGAATTTGCTGATAATGTGCACAACAACCTTTATGTCCTATTTGCTTATGCTATGGATACCGGAAATTATCTATAAAACAATGAACCCCTTGATAGCACTTTTCAAATCCATAGGAAAACTGTTTATTAAATTTCCGAAAACTCTTTTATTATTTGTTTATATCTCAATTTTAAATATTATAATGTCTTTTTTAAGCACGTTTACACTTGTTCATCCTTTGCTTTACATACTGATAATGGTAATTTATTTTTATTTTATTGTTTATGTAGTAGTGCTTGTATTCAGCTTTTACGAGAAAGAATTTTGCGAAGGTGAATCAAATGAAGATCAAAAAGCCTAAAGTAACAGCCATAGTCGGGCCGACAGCCTCAGGCAAGACTGATTTTGCAATAAATCTTGCGCAAAAAACAGGCGGTGAAATAGTATCCGCAGATTCAAGGCTTGTTTATAAGGGTTTTGACATAGGAACAGCAAAGCCGACGATAGAAGAAAGAAAAGGGATTCCGCATTATATGATTGATATAGTGGAGCCCGAAGTTGATTATTCCTCAGGGTTATACGCAGAAGACGCTCAAAAAGCTATATCTGATATTTTAAGCAGAGGCAAGCTTCCGATTATTGCAGGCGGAACAGGATTATATTTTCGGCTTTTGCTTGAGAATTATGATGTTCCGAGAATTGAGCCTGACTACGAATTGAGAGAGAAATTAAAAGAATATTCTTCAGAGGAACTTCACCGTAAATTACAAAAAATGGACGGAATAAGAGCAGCAGAAATTGACCCTAACGATAAAAAGAAAATAATTCGCGCAATAGAAATGGCTGAACATCTTGAAAAACCTTTATCGGAATACAAAAAAGAGCCTTTATACGAAGTTGAATGGCTTGGAATAAATTGTCCGAGAGATATTTTGTATGAAAGAATAAACAAACGTGTAGATTTAATGATAGAAAAAGGGCTAATAGAAGAAACCCAAAACTTACTAAAAAAACACGGGCGAATTAAAAATCTAATATGCACAATCGGATATCAGGAGATGACAGCCTACCTTGACGGAGCAATTAGCATTGACGAGGCGAAGGAAAAATTAAAACAAAATACAAGGAATTATGCCAAACGCCAGCTAACCTGGTTCAGAAAGAATGAAAAAATCAAATGGAATTATGAGCCAGTAAAATTAAAAAAATAAACAAAATTTATAAATAAATAATTTATGATAAAATATATTCATAGGGATAAAAGTAAGGAGAGGGATTATATGATAAACAGAGCTTTAAAAATAGCAGGATTTACCGTAATCGGCATACTGGCAATATTTTATATAGCATTTCTTATATCTCCGCTTTTTGTGAACTCATATATAAAATCACACAATTCTGAAATAACCGACCAAATAGAAAGTTTAAGCGGATTTAAGGTCGTATTAAATGACTTAAAACTTGTGACAACCCCAAAGCTTACGGCAGGTATAAAATTATCCCACGCAGAATTAGCCCCCTCACAAGGCCAAAACATTACCTCTCTTGACAATTTTGAAGTAAAGCTTTCACTCATACCTCTTTTGATAAAAAAAGTTGAAATCGACAAGGTTTCGGCAGAAAACATTAGAATCTTTTTAGAAGTTAAAAAAGACGGACATTTTCTTCTTGAGGACTATTTAAAAGATATGCCGATATCCGCACAAGAGCAGGAAGAATCAGCATCTGTCCCAGGACTTCCGTTTGGTTTTAAATTATCGAACAAACTTCCTAACATTTATTTGAAGAAGTTTAACATTGAATTTATATCAACGGATACAAACAAAAAATACTACTTTGATGCGCCGGAATTCAAATTAACTGATTTTATCTTCAATAAAAAGGTAAAAATCACCTCAAACGGCTCACTGTATCTTGACGGTTCCAAACATTTTTCATACGATGTCAAAATCAAGAATTACATAATGCCTCTGCAAGACATAAATGATGTAGTATTTGCCCCCCAGCCTGAGCAGACAGAGAGCAAATCCACAGTTACAGCAAAAACAGCACAAACAACTCCCGTAATAAACATCATTGATATTTTCGACGGAATTCACAAAAACAAACTTGCCGCAAACTTAACGGCAGATATAAAAACAGAAGGAACTTTTGAAGATATTAACTTATTCGGCAAAACCTCAATTGACGGACTAACAGTCGCAACAGACGGTCAAACACTTCCCGAAAGCTCTTTTAATATGGAGTTTAAGTCAAAAAGTATCACAATCAATTCAACCTTCTACACCTCAAAATCTTTACAAGAAATTACATCTCTAAACGGCAATATAAAAACAGGTAAAAATCCGGAAATTGACCTACGTTTAGCGTCTAATGCCGGAATAAACAATATTATAAATCTAATTGACAGTATTGCTAAATCCTTTGGCATAAATGATTTAAATACCTTAAGCGGTACAGGAAACATTGATGCCGATTTATGGCTGACAGGCGACAAGAAAAAAATCAAATCTTCCGGATACTTAAAAATTCCGGAAGCAAGTATTTCTTATGGATTATACAGCATTTTAATAGACAAAATAAAAGCAGACATTGACCTTTCGAACAACAACCTGAATTTTAAAGACGTATCCTTCAGCGTATTTAATCAGCCGTTAAAATTTTACGGCACGATATCAGATAAAGCCGAAGCGGATTTGCATCTGACAGCAGATAAACTACTTATAAAAGCTCTTGTTGCAACCGCAGGGCAATTTTCACTATTAAAAGAAAACAAATTTAACTCCGGAACCTTATCCGCCGAAGCAATTTTGGAAGGTAAATTAACCTCACCAATTCCCTCCGTAAGCCTGAGCGCAGATAATGTTAACATCAAAAACACAGCCTCAGACACCACGCTTAAATTAAACAAAGCTGTTTTTGACATAACAACAAATGACGCTACTTATGAAGGGCTTTTGAATATCAATTCAGCGGATATAATTTCGCCTTTAGCGACGGTTAAAATACCGCAAAGTGAGGTAACTCTTAATGAAAAAGACCTTAATATCAATAACGCATATATGATAATAGACAATTCAAGAATTGATATCACAGGAAGCATAAACGATTATGCGGATCCTGAAGACGTCAGTATAAACATTAATGCGAGGGGAAATCTTGTTGCATCAGATTTATATAAGATGATTCCGGCAGATTTCAGAAAGGATATGAGTGCAAAGGGCAAATTACCTTTAAAAGTTTCAGTTACCGGAAATCTTAAACAGCAATTAATCAATGCTTCGCTTAATATGACGCCTGATAATTACCTGTCAATTTTAGACATTGATTTAATGAAAAACAAACCTGCGGCTTTAAATGCAGTATTAAAATTTGCAAATGACACCTTAAAAATAGATAAAATCGGGCTTGCCGTAAATGGTAACGATATAGCTTTTGCGACAGGAAGCATAAGCAATATATCCAAAACGCAAAATATGGCAATAGATTTTTCTATCCCCTCATATATTTCAATGCCGATACCGATGATGGGCCAAAATTCTTTAATAAAAACAAAAGGCGATCTGATAATCGGCGGAACGCCTTTAAATCCAACCTTAAAAGGAAGTGTTTCGATTCCTTTAATAGAACTTACCGATATGCTTGTAAAACTTGAAAATCTTGATATGAACTTATCAGGTTCAGTAGCAAACGGAAAGGGGACTTTAGGCAAGTTAACCTCAGGCGGAATTGTCGCTGAAAATCTTGCAGCTGATTTCACTTACAATTTGAACAACGGCATTTTATATCTTTCAAACATTACCGGCTCAACCTTTAAAGGCAATATAAAAGGTAATGTTTCATATAACATAATGAACGGGAAAATAGGAGTTGACCTGACCGGTGAAGGATTGGATGCAGCTTCTGCAATCAACGGTGCGGCGGGGATTAAAAACGCTTTAACCGGAACCTTAGGTTTTACAGCAAATGTTACAACCTCTGGTGCTACGGATGTTGAATTAATTAAAAATCTCAAAGGTCAAGTTTCGTTTGACATAAAAGAAGGAGCGTTTGCCGGAATCGGCCGTATAGAAATGCTTTTATCAGCAAATAACATTATGTCAAATATCATTTTAAAAGCCGCAGTTGCGGCATTATCAAGTGTTGATGTAATTAAACAAAGTGCCAATTTTGATTACATAAAAGGCAATATGACCTTTAGCGACGGCTGGGCAAACATAAGTTCCATTACCTCAGCAGGCGAAAATACTGCATACTATATAACGGGTAAATACAATATTCTAAACGGAACAGCAAACCTTATTATATTAGGTCGTCTAAGCTCTGATGTTGTGGCGGTACTCGGGACATTAGGAGAGCTTTCTGTGGATAAATTTACATCCTATATTCCAAAATTCGGCTCTCTAACCTCAAGCATTATAAAAACAATGACAACAAATCCAGCTGCGGAAAAGACTGAAAATATTCCATCCCTTACAGGCGGCGACACTGTTTATAAAGACTTTAAAGTAGAATTTAACGGCGGAATCGAAAGCACAAGTGCGGTTAAATCTTTCAAATGGCTTAACAATCCTGATATGTCAGCAATTGAATCCACAAGCCTAAAAGAACAGGTTCAAACAAGCACCGAAAATTTAAAACAAAACATTAAAACAAATATTGAAAACGTTAAAGAAATCCAAACTCAAACTAAAGAAAGCCTGAAAAATACCGCCTCAGACATAAAACAACAATCACAACAGGCAAAAGAGGATATAAAAAATCAGGTTCAAAACGTAAAAGACAGCGTTGATGAGATTATGAATTTATTCAAAAAACCGTCTTCACAAACCCGGCCGACGACAGAAACAACACCTTCATCAACAACAGCACAATAATTTATAAAAAAGACCGCAGATTTTTTAAGCAATTTCTGTGGTCTTTTTATGCAAATTTTACAAAATACATGCCAGCACCATTAAGAGTAACGTACCTATTTGTACGGCAGTTGTAATATTTTGCGAGAACTTGTTTGTATCGTACTTATCGGCAGATTTTTGAGCCTTGTAAGCGCTTGAAATACGATTAATTCTGGTTTCATTATCGTCTGATCCGAAATTAGTACCGAACATAGCGCTTTCCAATCTAGAAAGGCGGTTTTCTGTCGAATCATTTTTGTAGGTTTTATCAAGAATATTTTTTTCGACCGTAGTAAGACTGTACTTTTTACCGCTGTCAGCAACTCGAGAATAATTTTGAGCATCAAAACTATCCTGCATAGCTTTTTGGCGAGCATTAAAACTGTCATAACCGAAATCATCATAAGTCTGGTATTTATCCAAATGATAATCAGAAGCCAACGGCGGCACATAATCATCATAAAAATCATTTGAAGATTGCGCGATGTAATTATCCATAAGAGATCTTGGCTTAATTTCTGCCTTCAGCCTGTCAGTACGTGTTGCCAAATCGTCATTAGAATATTCTTTCCCGAAAGTTTCCATCTCTAATTTTGAAAGCCTTTTTTTAATATCTTCTTTAGGAGTGACTTTATTAAAAACAATTTCTTCAAGCTCGTCAACCGCAGGATAAGTTATATTTGAGGAGGCAACAGGGGCATCTTCAATTTCAAAATTATCTTCAGCAAAAGTATCAGTCGTCGGCTCTATTTCCTGTCCGATTAAATCTGCCGACATATCCTTCTTCAACCTTGCAATCCTCTGTGCTGCGGGCTTTGCTGAAACAGTACCGTAAACCGTATTTTCAAGACGATCAAGCCTTGAGGTTTCATTTTCAGATGAGTAAGTAAAACCGTAAAGCGAATTTTCAAGCTTATCAATAACCTGCGCGTTATTTTCCGCATAGGCAGCTGAAGAACTTAAGGCCAAACCCAAAATAATACCGATTGTAAGAATTTGTTTTTTCATATTGCAACTCCTTAAAGACAGAATAAAGTTTTGCGTGATTGAAAACTATTCTACGAAGCTGCAATTTTAAAAAGATTAAAAATGCTTATAAATCCTTAAGCAAAAAGCAGTACGAAAAAAATTCATACTGCTTTTAGACTACAAATAAGATTAACTCTTTTTAACCTCTAAGTCTTTTAAGATTTGCAAGCTCATCCTGATAAGGCGAAAGAGCCGTAATTTTGTCGATAATTCCGGGCAGAACTTTTAATACATAATCAATTTCGCTTTCTTTAGTGTATCTTGAAAGCGACCATCTTATACTTCCATGAATTGCGGTAAACGGTACATTCATCGCTCTTAACACATGGCTTGGTTCAAGAGATCCAGACGTACAAGCACTTCCTGAACTTGCGCAGATACCAAGATCGCTCAGGTGAAGAAGAATAAGTTCACCCTCAATATATTCAAATCCAATATTTGTTGTGTTTGGAACTCTGTTTGAAATACTTGTGTTTATTCTTGAATTGAAGATATTTTTAATAATTCCAGCCTCAAGCTTATCTCTAAGACGCTTAACCTCAGTTAATTCATATTTCATGCCGTCAGCTGCAAGTTCAGCAGCCTTAGCAATTCCTGCGATATACGGAACATTTTCAGTCCCCGCACGCTTTCCTCTTTCTTGATGCCCGCCGATAATAAGCGGAGTTATAAGAGTTTTGGAATTAACATACAAAACTCCAATTCCTTTCGGTGCGTGAAACTTGTGTCCTGAAATTCCAAGCAAATCAACACCTAGAGCCTGTACGTCTATCGGAATTTTGCCTGCCGCCTGAACTGCATCTACAAAAAATTTCGTTTCTTTATTTTTAGATTTAATTATTTCGGAAATTTTCTCAATCGGATAAATAACCCCCGTTTCGTTGTTGGCATACATAATCGACACCAACGCAGTATCATAATTTATAGCTTCTTCTAATTGCGCAAGGTCAAGTTCTCCGTTTGAATTAACGCCGATATAATCGACTTTATACCCTTCTTTTTCAAGAGTCTGATACAAATTCAAAACACAAGGATGTTCGACTTTTGTGGTTATTATGTGGCGTCTGTTTTTGTTCATATTCAAAACGCCGCGGATAGCGGTATTTGCGCTTTCTGATCCGCAGGATGTAAATAGGATTTCTTTTTCATTTGCGGCATTAAGAAAATCTTTTATAACACCTCTTGACTCCCTTACGGTATGATTTGCGTTTTTAGCAAACTCATAAATACTTGAAGGATTGGCATATTCTTCCTTGAAATACGGAAGCATAACCTCCAAAACTTCAGGCGCAACTTTAGTCGTTGCATTATTATCTAAATAAATCAAATCCATTATGCCACCTCAACTACAACAATATTTTTGTCAACGGTTTCTCTTAAAGTGCTTTCTACAAATGCTTTTAGCGTCAAGTGCGAATTTTTGCATCCTGAACATTTCCCTCTGAGTTTTACAAGCACCTTGTTCCCGTCAATATCAACCAGAGTAATATCTCCGCCATCCTTTTGAAGCTCCGGAGAAATCTGAGATTCTATAATTTTGTTAATCTTTAAAATTTTCTGAGCAGGTGAAAGTGAACCTTCGTCTTTGCGGCTTTCTTCTTTTTTATAATAAGTATCAATTATATCCTGAATAAGCCCCTTGCACTTTCCGCAAGCACCGCCGGCTTTTGTGTAATTTGTAACTTCTTCAACTGTTCTAAGTCCGTTTTGTTTAATTGCCTCCCAAATGAGGTTTTCCGTAACATTAAAACAAGTACAAACAATTTTTTCCGCCGTTTTTTCTTCTCTCAAATCATCAAGATCCGTCATATCGTCAAAATTTTTCAACGCATCTTCTAAAGCCTCATACCCCATGACAGAGCAGTGCATTTTTTCAGGCGGAAGTCCTCCGAGCTGATCTGCAATATCTTTATTTGTAATCTTTTTAACTTCTTCGACAGATTTTCCGATAATCATTTCAGTCAAAATACTTGAACTTGCAACCGCACTTCCGCATCCGAAAGTTTGAAATTTTGCATCGGTTACAATTCCGTCTTTAATCTTTAGATATATTTTCAAAGAATCACCGCAGGTAAGAGAACCGGCTTCACCGATTGCATCAGCATTATCAATTTTGCCGACATTTCTGGGGTTTCTGTAGTGATCCATTACTTTTTCCGAATAATCCCACATAGCATTTTCCTTATTTTTGTCTAACCATAATTACATTTTAACCCAAAAAAATACCAGCGTTTACTTTTTAATATAAAATTAATTATTCAAAAACAGATAAACATTAAAAAATCACTAGAGGAAAAAGTATTAAACCCCAGTTTTTACTTCACTTTCTAACACGGGACGCGTAAGCAGATTTTCATAACCTGCAAGTTCTGACATTTGTTGCCCCCACTGCCAGATAATTTCGTCCTCCGGAAGTTTATATGAAATAGGCTTACCGATTCTAAGCTTAACATTACGTCTGGTAAAAGGCTTAAGCTTCGGATATCCGTCAAAACCTTCTATTCCGACCGGAATAATATCAGCTTTTGCATTCTTTGCAATAACCACGAATCCTTTTTTAATCTCATCAATTTTTCCGTAAGGTCTGATTCCGCCCTGAGGAAAAACGCCCAAAGACCAGCTTGTGGAAAGAATATCTCTTACCGTTTTAAATGTTGCAATCTCCGGCTTTGATCTGTCAACAGCGAATGCGCCTAATCTTTTAACAAGCCAGCTTAGTTTTTCTTTAGGGTCAAACAATTCTTTTTTAGCCATATAAGCAATAGGCTTTCCGATTGCCATTGAAACCATAGGAGGATCAAAAATTGATACGTGATTTGCTGTATAAATAAATTTACCGTTTTTCTTCTCTTTCGGAAGATTTTCTCGACCGCTAATCTCATAGTTATAAAAAATCTTCATAAAGGAAACGACGACAACATAAAGAAAAGTCATATAGAATATTGTTCTGAATATTCCATATTCTGAAGGATACCTTCTATTATAATTTCTTTGTTTTCCAGCCATAACTCTAAACTCCTAACTAATTTTATTTTCAGCTTCAAGATATTTAAAGCCCGTCAATTCTTGGATTTGCTCAATCCATTGAGAAACAACCTGTTCGGTATCGTCACTGTAAGGAATAGGTTTACCTATTTTGACGATAATCTGTCCCGAAAACGGAATTCTTTTAACCTCGTTTGTCCCGATAAGTCCGACAGGAAGCACCGCACATTTTGTAATTTTAGCAAGCCCCGCAAAACCTTTAGAGATATTTTCAATTACTCCGACTTCACCTCTTGTGCCTTGCGGGAAAATACCAAATACCCACTTACTTTTTTTAATATTCATAACGGTTTTAATGGTAGAGGGGCTAAGACTTTCTCTATTAACGGCAAAAGCACCCAACCAATCAATCCACCATCTTAAAAACCTTATATCAAACAATTCTTTTTTTGCCATAAACGAAACTCTTCTTGGCAAAACAGCTGCAACAAGCGGCGGATCCAAAGTTGAAAGATGATTAGGACAAACGATATAAGCATTGTCTTTCGGAACATTTTCTAATCCTTCTACCTTCAGCCTGTATACAAGCTTTAATCTAATCATATAGAAAAATTTACACACTATTATCTGAAAAAGTGATCGCCATCTGTTAAAAGTTTCGACCGGTCTTTTGGAATAATTTTTAGGTTCTTTACACATTATTTATCTGACTCCCTTAAAAATATTATATATCAAAATAAATATTGAACAATAGTTATTTTTCTTATATAATTCAGCTATATGGCAGTATTTAAAAAGGAGAGAGTAATGACCTCATTCAAAAAATCAAACAACACGCTTGAAAACGAGCTATTTGAAAGCGTTTACGAAAAAACACCCGAGTATATAAAACAGCTTGATTTAATGAATTTTGACAACAAAAACGAATTTACTTTTACTTTAAAAAGAGAACATCTTGAAGCATACGATAAAGAAAAAAATCCTGAAGGGTTAAACTTAAAAGAGTGGTTTGCGAATTACGCAAAAGAAGCGAAAGTTTCAACAGCAGGTATAAGAGGCCCTCAAAACATTCTTTTTCCGCAGGACACAAGATTCCCGATTAACCTTGTCGGAATCGTTCTTGCAACCTTAGCCAAAGCACTTGTGGCAAAAGAAAAATATCAAGGGAAAGAAATTCTAAAAATAGCAGGCAGGGAAGTCCGTTACAATTCTGAGCTTTATCTGGAAGCTATCGCAAGAATTCAGGCGGCTCAAGGGATTAAAACACTTCTTCCCGAAGGCAGAAAAACAATTCCAATTTGGCTTGCATCATTTTTAGCATTCAAGCTTGACCTTTTGGGCGGAGAATACATCACTTCTTCTCACGGAATTTCCGTAAAAAATGCAACAAAAGACTTGAACTCACAAGGCAGCCAGTATCTTCCGGAAGAAAGTCTTGAATTTGTCGATAAAATAAGAGAAATTTTTGAAGAAACAGAAAAGAATGGCACCTACGAAATAAAAATTGCCAAAAACGACAGCCCGCTTATAGACGAAAAAATAATGAAATCACTTGAAGACGGGACAAATCTTTATGTTGAATATTTAAAATCCGGAGTTGCACAAAAACATAATCTTAACTTAATTAAAAATTTTGAGGACAAAATTGTAATAGAAAATGTCGGGGGTTCGGCTTACAGAACATTAAGCAGAGTATTAAAGAAGCTTGATATTTCGGATAAATTTGTATGGCTCAACACGGAAGAAGATCCTTTCTTCCACTCAATCGGCAAATACGACCACACTCCGAAGGGAGAAAAAGCTTTCTACGATTATTCCGTAGATGCAACGGTTCTTGCAAAACGCCCTGACGGCAAGAAGTATTTTCCTGTAATTGAGACAATGCACTACGAAGAAAAACTTAAAGACATGCCCTATTTGACAACGGTTCTGATTACGGATCCGGATCACGACAGACTTACAATTGCGCAGAAAGAAACAATTCTAAGAGCCCCTAAACTTGAAGAAGCCGGAATTGATTACATAAAACTAGATGACAAATCAATTTTGACAATTTTCACGGCAAATCAGGCGTTCTTAATGCTTATGGATTTTCAGGCAAAGCAGCTTAAGGCACAAGGATTGTGGGACAATCACCCAAGATTCATGATAAAAACAACCGCCTCTGCCCTAAGCTGGGATGAATGGGCAAAACATCAGGGAGTAAAAGTTGTAAACGTACCTGTCGGATTTAAAGAAATCGCAAACATAATGAAAAAAGTCGAATTAAAACTTAAGAACAATCCTGATAAAGAAGTTTTGGTAGACGACGTATTTTCAAACACAATAAACCTCGGTGTAAATCCTCGCTTGATTTTTGCAGGAGAAGAAAGCGGCGGAATGATTATGGGAACGGAAGATCTCATAAAATCAAATTCCGGAAGATTTGCTGTTGCGATGAGAGAAAAAAGTGCAACGGAGGCTATAATTGTTGCATCAGCTTTAATCGCAAGCCTTCAAGACGTATCATTGTCAAGAAATTTAGTCAGAATCTTCGACGAATGCTCGATAAAAGGCCGATATGACACAAGAATTGATATAGCTTATTACAACGAATCCGAGCCTGATATTGAAAAGCTTAAAAAATCAAAAGCCGAAGGCGAAAAGAAAAGAACCGAAAACGATTTATTTTATCTTACAATGGCAATAGCTGTTAAAGAAGGTAAAATGACACTTGATGATGTAAAAGAAGTTCTGAACGATTCTTTCAAAAGCCTTTGCTTCGACAATCTTTTATCTATAAAATTTGTAGGCGACGGGACATATCTTGAATTCAACGACAAATTCATAGAAATTCGCCCGTCAGGAACAGATGCCAAAACAAAAGCTTACGGAGCGGGAATTGATAAAAGCGTTCTTGAGCTTTACGCCGCTAATATGGGAAATTACAGCGGTTTTAGAACTGAAATTCACAAAAAATACATTGATGATGAATTCTATAACTCCGCAAAAGATAAGGCGATGGATTATTACCTTGCATTCGTGGATAAGGACGCTAATAACGAAAAGTTTGAAATTCCCGAATACAGTTTCTAATATCTAAAAAATTGAATTTAAAAAGCATCTTTTTAATATAAAAAAGGTGCTTTTTTATATGGAATTTATAATAAAATTCTGCAACATTACTAAAAACATGCTATAATCAGCTTATGAAACTAAGAGAGATCTATCAATTCGAAAAAACGATTATATCCTTTGAGATTTTTCCTCCCGACGACGAAGAAAAGTTTAAAAAATTACAAGATGAAATAACAATTTTAAACAAGTACACCCCGCAATTTTTCTCACTAACCTGCGGCGCAACAGGTAAAAAAAGCCGAGCATACCGAACAGTTTTAGAAAAGCTTAAACAAACAATCGACACTGATATAATGCCCCATATAACCTGCATTAACCGCTCAAAAGAAGAAATTGATTCTCATATAAGTTTTTTAAAATCGCTTAAAACGGAAAATGTCCTTGCGCTTAGAGGAGATTATCCTGAGGATTCGGAAGATTTTTACAATTACTTTTGCTATGCCAATGACCTTGTAGAATACATTAAAACCAATACTGATTTTTCAATAGCGGTAGCGGGCTACCCTGAGGGGCACTTGGAAAGCAAAACAATAGAAGATGATATTGAGAACTTAAAAAAGAAGATTAGCTCAGGCGCCGATGCCATTTTTACCCAGATGTTTTTTGAAAACGATAAGTTTTTTAATTATCTTGAAAGGCTTGAAAAAGCCAAAATACAAGTTCCTGTAATCGCAGGGATTATGCCGATTATCAGCTTTAAACAGCTTGAAAAAATTATGCCGCTTGCAAGAGTAACCCTTCCGGCAGAATTTAAAAACAAAATAATAAACCACTTTCAAGACAAAGATTATGTTAAGAAACTCGGCATAGAATTTACCTCGAAACAATGCGCAGAACTCATTGAAAACAAAGTAAAAGGACTTCACTTTTTTACACTTAATAAAGCATTTTCAACATCAAAAATTTTAGACAACATTTTATAATAGGAGAGCTTATGGAAAACTTAAACAAACACATTGAACACACACTGCTAAAACAAGATGCAAAAAAAGAAGACTTTATAAAACTTTTTGAGGAAGCAAAAAAGTATGAGTTTCTTGGGGTTTGCGTGAACCCTATGTATGTAAAGCTTGCAAAAGAAAACCTTAAAGACAGTTCCGTTAAAATCGTAACAGTCGTAGGCTTTCCGCTTGGCGCAAACAGACCGGAAGTAAAGGCTTATGAAACAAAATTAGCTATAGAAGACGGAGCTGATGAAATTGATATGGTTATAAATGTTACGGCACTAAAAAACAAGGATTATGAATTTGCAAAATATGACATCGAAACCGTAAAATCCGCCTGCAAAGATAAACCGCTGAAAGTTATTTTAGAAACTGATCTGCTTGATAAAGAAGAAATCAAAAAAGCATGCGAACTTTGTATTGAAGCAAAAGCGGATTTTGTAAAAACGTCAACAGGATTTGTGAAAAACGGTGTCGGCGCAAAGGCTGAAGATGTTGAATTGATGTATAAAACAGTTTCGCCTTACGGTTTAAAAGTGAAAGCATCAGGCGGAATAAGGGATAAAGAAACAGCCATAAAAATGCTTAAATCAGGGGCCGAAAGACTTGGAACAAGCAGCGGCGTAAAAATTGTCGAAACGAACTAGCAAAAATATTTTTTACAGGTTTTAAAATATTGCAAGGAGGATTTTATGCAGATTCAACCGAATTTCACATCCAAATACACTTATTCTAAAACCGAAGATGAAAGAAAGTATAATGTTTTAAAAGATTCTTACAAAGCAGCAGAAGGTTTAGCTGCTGCCGGAGTTACTTACGGAATAACCGAGACCATAGACAAGTTTATTTTAACAAAGAACAAGAATAATCTCTCAGCACAAGAGCTTTCAAAACTTGCGAAAAAGCACACTAAAAGAAACCTGCTAATAGGTCTTGCAGCTGGAATTGTAAGTTATTTAATAACTTGGCCAATATATAAGAAAATGGAACCGACTCAATTAAAACTCCAAAAATGGGCTGATGACCAGAACCGAATTGCAGAAAAAGCAGAGCAGCTTGTAAAAGAAGAAAATGAAAAAGCTAATAATGCCTAACTTGAGTGTTTTATAAATTATTTTTGACCATGCTATAATATTCATTAAGAAAAGGAAGTAGTATGGGTGATGAAGATAAACAATTTGATGCCACCCCAAGGAAACTTGAACAGGCAAGAAAAGAAGGTCAGGTTGTAAAATCTAAAGATTTTTCAACCGCAGTTTCATTGCTTGTTTTGTTTTCTGCAATAGTCGGAGTTGCGCCTTTTGTATGGAATCAGATTGCGCAGCTTTTCACGCTTATGTATGAGCAAATTCCAAATGCTCACCTTGATGAAGTCGGTATGGCTTATATTTTTACAATTACGGTAAAAGCAGCTTTATTAATAATCGGGCCGATACTTTTTCTTGCGTGGTTTGTCGCAATTTTAGCAGACTTTATACAGGTCGGGCCGCTTGTTGCAACAGCCCCTTTGATGCCAAAACTCGATAAACTTAACCCGACTAAATATTTCAAAAATATTATGTCTATCAAAACCCTGTTTGAACTTTTCAAAAATATCGTAAAAGTAATTCTTCTCGGTTATATCGGCTGGGTAGTTTATATGGGACATATTGAACATATTTTAATGCTTGCGGCAATAGACAACAACTTTGCTGTTTTGATAGAATTCGGAAAACTTATTACTGAATTTATCTTTAAAGCCTGCATAGCATTCCTTGTAATCGCAGCAGCCGATTACGGGGTTACAAAATGGAAATTTTTAAAAGACCAGAAGATGTCATTTAAAGAGATTAAAGATGAATACAAAAACACTGAAGGCGATCCTAACGTTAAGGCGGCACTTCGCCAAAGACGTATGCAAATGCTTCAAAGAGGCATGATGGATTCTGTTCCTGATGCGGATTTTGTCGTCACAAACCCAATCCATATAGCATGCGCACTTAAGTATAAAGCAGAAGAAATGGATTCACCGACTCTTATTGCCAAAGGAACAGAGCTTATTGCAAAGAAAATTATACAAATAGCAAAAGACCACAATGTGCCTGTTATTGAAAACCCGCCTGTTGCAAGAGCTTTATTTAAGATGGTAGACCTTAACCACCAGATACCGCCTGAACTTTACAAGGCAATCGCTGAAATTTTACTTTTTGTTTACAACTTGAAAAATAATCCTAATAGAAGTACAATAGTGAAAGAGCCTAAGACTAAAAAATAATCATGATTATGCAAGAACAAAACAGATTACAAAAATACCTTGATATAGTTAGAAAAGTTGCAAAGGTTGAACACAGAAGAATACCTTCTCATATGGTTGAATATGAGGAACTTTTATCCATAGGTATTATTGCAATTCAAGGTATAATTGCCAATAAAACAGCCGAACAACTGGAAAACTACAACATTGCATATATAGCAACAGCAGTAAGATGGGCTATAAGAAATGAGCTTCGTATAAGATACAAATGGTATTCATTAAAACATACCTCGGATGATGAGGTTACACCGGAAGAAGAAGTTGAAGGAATGGACATGCAAAAGGCAAAAATCCGTGAAACCATCTACGAAACGGTTTTGTCTATAGACGGGCTTGCGGCTGCTGCCAGTGACAACGATTCGCCGTTTGATTTTCTGAAGGATCCACACGCAAAACCTGATGAACAGGCTGAAATTACAGAATTAGGCAGAATGATTAGGGCTGCAATTTCCAAACTTCCTCCAAAGGAAAGAACCGTTGTTGAATACAGATTTTATAGAAATATGCAGGTAAAAGACATCGCAACTCAAATCGGTCTTTCACCTTCTCGTGTCACACGTATTGTGCAATCCTCATTAAACTTTATAAAAGAATATTTAAATAACCACGAACAGTATGACTATTAAGCTTGAACAATATTAACTCTCCGGTCATCTCTGATTTCAAGAGGCTGTTTCATTTTCCTGATATAATCACAGGCTAATTTATTTTTGTCTACATCGTATTTCTTTATTATGAAGTCCGGATTTTCATTGCTTGGCAAATAATTATCCCCTCCGGTTGCAAAGAAGTCATCCATTGCACAGGTAAGTTTATGATTAGGATCCGGATTATTTACATCAATTTTATGTTCATTACCGTCTTTATCCTGATATGACAAATCAAGCAGTTCGCCTTTATCATTCAGTGTATACTTCATGCCGGACACAAGAAGAATTCCAGGTTTTGAATTGTGCGACACAAGCGACTTGCCGCCGACTTTCAAAGCATCAACTATATCTTTTTCTGAAAGGCTTCCGACAAGCATTTTATCCTCAAAAGGCGTAATGTCATTAATCAAACGGCTGTCTACTTTGCCGACATCAAAATGTCCTCTTATGTTGCCTGCGTTCAGAATTGCGATTTCTGTACCCAATTCCTGCCGCATAGCGTCTGCAATAAGGTTTCCATGAGGGTTGTTGGCAATCAATCTGTTCTTAGGTTCCGGATCTGCATAAGCTACGGTTCCTAAAATCTCTGGTTTTCCGATAATTTCTTCTACAGCAGTCCGGCTGGGAAGAGTTCTATTGAATTTTTGGGTATTAATCACATTATTTTGGACTTTTGACAATACGCCGTCATCAGTCCATTCTACATTCAGAACACCGACATTTTCACCGTCTTTGCCGGCCTGAGTAATGACTACCGGTTCGCCGGATTTTGAATAAAAAAGATTTTCGCCTTGTTTGATATCCTTAATCATTTCATGAGAATGTCCGCCGATAATTATATCTATTCCTTCCGTTTCCTGAGCGATTTTTTTATCCTGCTTAAGCCCGCTGTGAGAAAGAAGAATAATCTTATTAATGCCTTTTGAGCGCAGATTGTTTACTTCCTCCTGAACTTTTCTGATTGTTGTATCAAAATCATCAATTTTAATATCTTTCATTGAATCGTTAAGTTTGACGCGTTCTGCCATATCAGAAGGGGCAACTCCGATTATACCGAATTTCTGGCCATCACGTTCTTCTATTGTAGATTTCTGAATTTTTCCGGCCATCGGACTTGTCGGAGCCACTGACGCATTGATTGCCAGAAGTTTAAAGTTTGCGTTTTTCAACAATTCTGCAAGGCGGCTCGGAACAACATCCAGTTCATGGTTTCCAAGTGCGTTTGCACTGACTCCTATCCAGTTTAGGAATTTGCTTGCGACCATGTTTGATATAAAATTAGCACCTAAGATAATATCTCCGGACGCAAGTTTTAATCGGACAGTGTTTTCATCTTTCGGAGATTTGTCAAAAACATCTGAAACCGTCTTAATTCGTTCCATATTAGTCATTTTACCGTGTACGTCATTCAGATAAAAAATGCTTGTCTTTGCTGTGGGATGTTTTTTATTTTGAGGGGTTGATGTATTTTCATGCCCTTGCATATCTTGCTTTATTATATTTGAATTCGGATATGAATTGAAATTAATCATTACTTTTACCTGTTTTCACTATTTCTAACGTTTCTAAAATTTTTTTTTGACTATTCTGGAAAAATTTGTAACAAATAGTTACGCTGCCATTTTTTGGGGCACAGAGTCCGGTTTGCTGTTTTTTTTCATTTCCTGATATGATTTAAGACCTTCTACCCAGTTTTCTACGAGGTTTACGTCATCTTTGACAACTTCCTGAGGCAATCCGGCATGATGAATTTTAGGAAGCAGGACTTCCGCACTGTATTCTACAGCATGTGGAATATCGTCATCCGTGTCATTGCAGATGTATATCAATTTGCCTGATTTATCATATTTTTGGCCTGTTATTGTAATTTCATGACCGTTTATGATTTTATTATTTTTATCAACTTCCGTATAACCTATGATTACATTTTCACCAAGATTAAGCGCATCTGATATCTGCTTTTTCATTGTCTCAAAATCTGTTTCATAACCTGTTAGTCTGGCATCATCATCCACTGTCTGATAGGTGACCGAAATTTTGTTTTTATCTTCTACCACTGATTCGGTAAAGGTCTTTTCAAATTCTATTAAACCTTTGTCGTTGTTATTAAATTTACCTTTGCGTTTGTCGCTTAAGCTGTCATAAGTCTGCTGTGAACCTACCTGCATAAAGGTAGACTGCATCAATACATCCAAAGCTGATCTTTCGTTCGGATCACGGTTTGTTGTCTGAATTCTTGCTCTAATTATTGCGTTTTTATCAGGCGCAAATGTGATGTTCGCATTGTCATAATCATCCATCTTAAAAGGAATTTCAAATGCGTTCAAAAGCCAGATTGAATCAAGCGTATTATCTGTCAGGTTTTTCATTTTAATATTCTTCTTAACCGACATTGAAGGAGAGGTTAAACCTTCCGCAAAACGTGCAAATTCGGCGGGCATTTTTTTTGCAAGATTAAATTCAATACTTGATGCCACACAAGTGCCGGAATGTTCGACATTTATATCGCTTTCTGCTGTTTTTCTCTGCGCGGTATCAAAATTGTTTTCCTTCATATAATTTTCCAGAATATGCTCTCTTATATTCACGGGAATATCTCCGAACTGCTGGGTTATAATATGAGGATCAGCTATCGTTGCTATTGTGTTTTTCAAAATATCATCCCTTGAAAGCCCTTGAGCACGATCATTTACAGCAATATTATACAAATTATCAAGAACCGTTGAATTGTCGTTTGACTCTGCGTTCAGTAAAATACCTGACTTCAAAAGCGTTTTCATCTTTTTCTTTGAGGAACTGTCCAAATGTGATAACACTGTATTATATTTATTTTTCTCCTCTTGACTGTTTAATCGGGTTCTTAGTTTTGACGCCGCAAAAGCTGGATTAAACGGAATCCTCTCATTACTTATGGGATTTGTAGCGTAAATATTTGTCTTTGCTTGAGGAACACTCTCACAAACTTCAACTTTTTCGGCATGTTTGCCTGAAGTTGTGTTATAATTATAATATATTGGATATGAACCTACTGAATACACTACAATACACTCCGATTATCTATATAAACAACAATAACTCAAAAAAATTGCTATATTAAATTAATTAAGTTAATAAATGTAAAGAGGATCTATTGGAAAAGATTAAAATTAAACCGCTGACAAAAGAACAAATCCTTATTTCAGCTTCACGCCTTACAAGATTTAAGCATACGGAAATTAAATACCTTAGAGTTTTCAAAGATATAATTACGGGAAATCTTATTTATCCTAAATATAAAAAACAACAGCTTGACGAATTTGACTATGATACAGTAAAAGATTTAGCAGAAAAGATTATTAATTTTTCTCTTGCTGAACTTGGAATTGAAGAATACAAAGATTATTTAATAAATCAAAGACTTTTTGACTATGAAAATTCGGTTTTTAAAATTAATGCGCAAACTCAAAAGCTTTTGAAAAACAAAATTAACTACAAAGGCATAGCAGAGCTTATTTCGGACAATGAAGTTAACAATTTAAGGTGGCTTAAAGCTTTGGGGGCAGAAAACAATCTAACTAAAGCAAGAGAAAAAAACTCGCTTCATTTTCCCGTAGAAAAAGTTATAATATGCGAAGGGATTACGGAAGAAACGCTTCTTCCGGCATTTGGGGATGTATACGGGTTTAATTTTGACAAAAACGGAATTCATATAATTTCTGCCGGAGGCAAAAATCAAGTTGTAAAAACTTATTATGAACTTTCCGAATATCTTAAACTGCCGATATTTGTTTTGCTTGATAAAGATGCTGAAGAAAATCTTCGGGCCGTTAACCATAAACTCAGAGATATTGATGAAGTTTATATTCTTGCAAGCGGAGAATTTGAAGACCTTCTGCCGCAGGGACTTGTTGAAAGAACTTTAGGTTACGCTTTTGAGAATATTTCGCTTCTTGATATTAAACTTCTTGATTCTGATGTTCCAAGAGTTAAAATTTTAGAAGAAATATTTAAAACAAGAGGGCTTCACGAATTTAAGAAAGCTGAATTTGCAAATCTTGTGAAAATTAACATCAAAGACAAATCGGATCTTTCTGATGAGATTATAAGAATTTTAGACAAAATAACCGCAAACAAAAAGGAACTTCCCGAAAAAGTTCCTTCGTAAAATGGAGTTTAAACCGTTATAATGCATTAGCTAAATATTAGTTGCCGACTAACCTCAAAGCTTCTTCTAAAAGCTCCTTGTTTGTTGAAATAAGTTTGTTTGAAATTTCCATTTGCAATTTTGCCATTTGGAAATACGAAATATTACCTTTGAAATCAGCGTTTGACATTTCTAACAGGCCTGATCTTATTTCACCCATTCCAAGAACAGGTTTTCCTGATTCTTCAGTTTCTATAAAATAGCCTTCTTTAATCTCATACAAAGCAGCAGCATTATGGAAATTGCGTGTGGTGATTCTGTATAAAGGAATAGTTCTTTTTCCGCCGTCGGCTTTTCCGTAAATTGTACCGTCTTCTTTTATTTCATAATCGTCGTATTTGCCTAAAAACTTGCCGTTACTAGGGTCTATCCAGAGTTTGATGTTTGTTGTCGGAACATCCAGAGCACCTCCGTTTAGTGCGGTTTGCTCATACAAGTCCTGTGAAACCGCTTTTGTACCCTGCATAATTTCGCCTTTATCATTCAGGATATAACCTTGAACAGTATTTCCGTTTTTAGCACGATAAACACCTTCTCCGTCAAAGGTAAATTCACCAAGACGTGTGTATACACTCTTGCCTTCGGGAGTTTTGGTGAGGAAAAAACCCTTGCCTTCTAAAAACAAGTTATCCTTTGATGTACCTGGGGTTGATTTTCCCTGATCGGTTTTCTTGTCATAACCGTCGGCTATCGCTCCGCCTAAAAAGGTCTTAAAGTTTACCTGCTCTTCCCTGAACCCCGGTGTATAGACGTTCGTCATGTTATGAGCAATTACGTCCATCCAGTTTTGGGTTGATTTTTGGGTGTTCAACGCCGTGGTGTAAGAATCATTCATTATCATTCTCCTTATCTTTACGTTTTTCGGATTCCTGTTCACGTTCTTTGTATTTGCTGTATGTAAGCTCATTATACGGAAGATTTTCTTCGTCAAAACGGCTTCTTAAATATGAAATGTTATTCTTTAAATACGCTTCAACCGCTTTATCTCCCGGTATGAAATTAGCATTAAGGTTGCCGTCTTTATCAACTCTCATTACGACAGAAACATCTTTATCAAAATCTATTCTGAAGGCTTTGCCGGTTTTCATCGAGTCTGCCAAAGCATCCATTAAAACACTTGAAACCTTCGCCGTTTTTTGAACATCCTGAACTTTTGCGGTATTTAAAGATTTTTGAAATTCTCCTGCTATACTTGACATTGTCATATCTGTCTTTGTCACAAGATTTGCAAAAAACAGAGCATCTCCGTCAGACATCGAAATTGAGGCATAGTCAATTTTGGGTGAATTGCTGAATACATCTTCGCTTATACCTGCCTTAAATGCAGCATTATTTAATTGATTTACGCCGTTTGACTTTGAATTAAGTTTTAACATCTCTGCAATTTCATCAGACAACATCGCAGACTGAGGGTTTTGCTGATTTTGCCCGTTTTGAGAATTTTGACCTGACGGATTTTGGGAATTTTCATCCTGCGTTTCGTTTTTAACCTGATTATCTTTCGTGTTTTCTGTCTTTTGAGCTTTATCTTCACCTTTAGACGAAACTTTAACATCATCCTCGGAGGATGAATCTTCTTTTGCTTGCACTTCCGCTGCGTCACTGTCTGAAGCTTCTGCATCTTTAACTGAAGTTTCCGTTTTTGATGAAGTCATTGAATCAAGTTGAAACTTAAATGCCTCATTACTTTGAGTTTTTGAATTCTGATAAGCTGCTATATAATTATTTTTCTCACTTCCCGCCGATAAAACGGTTGTATCTATATTCATTTAGCCCTCCAGTTGTTCAAGCTGTCTTAGAATTTCTGCGTCTTCTTCTTCCTCCTGACGCTCCTGCGACTGCCTGAAAAATCGCTGAACTCCGAGTTCGGAATATCCTTTTAATTCTGCTTTCTTTTCTTCTTCAAGATATGCCTCTCGACTCTTCTCTTTGTGTTTCTCAAGAACTTTAACCGCCTGCTCAAGCTTTACAAGTTTTGCTTTTTCTATATCTAATATTCTTTGAGCTTCAGCGCGTATCTGTTCAAGCTGCTCTGCCTTCTCCCAAAGATGTATAAGGTATTTATCATAAATATCATACATCATCGGATCCGCTTTTCGCATATTTATCTGTGTGTCACGAATTTCTTCGTTGTTTTTGCGGATGTTTTCTTCTGCAATAAATACCGCCTGCTGGGCTTTTTGAACAACAAGTAACTGTTCTTCTTTCTTTCTTATTCTGAAATCAAGTACTTTTTGCAGTCTGTATCTAAAAGGCATTTTCTACACTTTCTTACTGTAATTATCCGTTATTTTGAAAGTGTTACAAACATCTATTTGTATGATATTAGTTTAATGATATTTTTTTATTAGTCAAGAATTTGCACCCCCATACCTCCGCCTCGGGTTGTATTATTGTAAGCATATCCGCCCCAGTTGTCTGTGTAGCCCTGCTGAATACCGCTTCCACCCATCCCAAACGGCGGCATTGATGGTATCGGAGGGGTTAGGCCCGTCGGATAACCCGTAAAAAAACGGCCTGCGCGTCCTAAAGTGTTTCTCCAACCTGTCTGTGGAATGTATCCGCCATAACAAGCATCATATTGCGAAACTTGAGGACTCTGAGCTTTTTGTTGCTTCGCCATTAGTGCTGACTCTACCTTCCTCAACCTGTTATCCAAATCTCCAGATTGTATTGTCCCGAAAAGTTCTTCTTCTATTCGTGAAATTCTGTCGGAAACAGGACTGTCACTGTATGTTCGGTTAAAAATACGCTTTTCTATCTTTGAAAGTTCTTTATCCGAAATTGTGTTTGCATTATAATTCACGAAAATATTATTTATTCTTTCCGACTCATCCATTGTCGGAAAAGTCTTGTTAAACATCTCCTTTTCAAGCCTGTTAAGACGTAAATTAATTGATTGATGCTCAAAAGATTTACCGTATACATTTTTCTCAACAAGCGATAACCTGGAATCTTTAACAACTTTTTGAGCTTCAGAAACATTAATCATCGAATTAATTTCATCCTCTGACAAACTCTTTGTTCTGTATGTTAAATCAGGATTTTCATTTTTTTCACTATCCATATATAATTTTCTGCGCATTGTAAATATATTTTTAAACATCTTATCTTGAACAGACTTTTCATCATCACAAGAACAAGCTTCACTCACCTGCGCTTCCGGAACTTCGGAAACTCTATAAGATGATGCACCCTGATAAACAGGATAGTAATTCCCGTTATAAATTCGTCCGAATGAATTCCCGTAATAATACGGTCTTATTAAATTACTTCCGTAATAACGGTTATAATAATTCCCGTAATTTCTGTAATATGGTCTTACAAAAGGACTTACACTTCTGTTATAAGGAATCGGGCGTGAGGTTCTTATCACTCTTGGGGCTGCAAAAACTTCAGGGGCAATTAAAATCAATGCCAATAATAAGGCTAGTTTCTTCATGTTTTTCTCCTGTTACTCTTCTTTTATAAGTTATTACAGGAGAAAAATTTTCTCATTATCCGGCAGGCTATTCTGAAGGGTTATTTTGATCAATACTTTCTTCTATAGCATCTTGCTTACCATTTTCAAACGTAGAAATTATAGAAATAAATATAAAAGCTCCAATACAACCAATTAAATAAGACAAAGGAACAGCTAAAATAAATAACAAAATTGCAAGAACTGAGTTCCACAATTTTTTGCAAGTCATTACAGCACAACCTACACTTACCGAAAAGATCATACCAAAAATCGGTCCCCATATATGTCCAATTTTTGTACCTATCGCAATACCATTTACTCCACATGCGACCTCATTAAACTTACAATAAGAAATTGAAATTACGGCACAAAAAAGACCCGCAAGTAAGCCGCCAACTAATACATAAACTATATAAAATCCTAAAGCATTTAACCCGCTTCTTTTTACTGATAAATCAAATAAATTCTTAAACACTCAACACCTCTTAGCATATTTCCTGCAAAATATTTGTTGAATTAAACTTTTTAGGGGAATGCAAATTTATATATCCCTTCAAAAGTTCAAAACATACTAAACAAATTTTTTCTGTAGCTTTTTCTTCATAGTCATTTTTTTTATCAAAATCGGTTGTTTCAAGACTTTTAAGAAAATCTCTGAGTTTATGATGCATAATAACCGGAATTCCGTAAGATTGATTACATTCCCTGCAAATAACTCCGCCTAGAGATGATGAAAAATACATATTATCTTCTCTTAATTCGCAACCGCATTTTAAACACGTGTTAAGCTCAACTCCAAACCCCGATAAAGCCATCATTTTCATTTGGAATTTTAAAACCGCCAGCAATACATCAACCTTATCAGATGCCTCCGCTATTTTTTCCAATGCCTTATACAACAAGTCGAAAATCTCACCTGAACAAGGATCATCCTCTACTCCAAAATTCGTCACTACCTCGCTTATATAAAGCGAATAAAAGATTTTATCCATATTCTGACGAATCTTGTGGAATGTATTCAAAGCTTCTGCCTGACAAATTGTATCAAGATTTTTGCCCTTATAAAGCATAAGCTTATTGGCAACAAGAAGATCCATTCTGGCTCCAAGCTTGCTTTTAGGCTTTTTGACACCCTTAGCAACTCCTCTTATCAGCCCCTTATCTCTTGAATACATTACTATAATTTTATCTGATTCACTTAAATTATAAGCTTTCAGATTTATCGCATCCGTCACGAAATTGTTCATATTTATTGAAAATCTCTGTCTTTCCCTGAACTTGTACCATGAAATACACCACGGAACATCTGTTTTAATTCGTTCTTGTCATCAGAATATTCAAGTGCTACTTCTTCTGATACCAATCCATCATTATATAAATTATACAAAGACATATTCATGGTTATCATATTATTAAACGAACCCTTGCGAACAAGGTCGTATATATCTTCTAACTTGTCTTTTTCGATAAAATCTTTAACCGTCGGTGTCACTACCAAAAGTTCACATGCCGGACGTCTTCCCATACCATCCTGCTGCGGAAGCAGTCTTTGAGAAACCGTTCCTCTCAAAATTTGCGCAATCTGACCTCTGACGTGAAGTCTGTCTGCAGGCTCAAACATGTTTACTATTCTGTTTACAGTCTGCACAGCGTCATTAGTGTGAATTGTTGCAAAAACCAAATGACCTGTTTCTGCGGCCTTTAATGCGCTTATTACTGTTTCTCTATCTCTGATTTCACCGATGAATATTACATCAGGATCCTGCCTTAAAGCATACTTTACACCATCAGGAAACGAAGGGGTATCAATACCTATTTGACGCTGAGAAATTATTGATTTCCTGTTACTAAAAATAAACTCCACAGGATCCTCAATAGTTATAATATGCTTTGGATAATTCTGGTTTATATAATCTATTAACGATGCAATTGTTGTAGATTTACCGCTTCCGGTCGGGCCTGTAATTAAAACCAAACCGTTATTTAATGTGGAAAATTGCTCTATTGATAATGGCAAATGCAGCTGCGATACGGTTTTAATTTCATATGGAATTGTTCTTATTACAAGAGAAAATCTTCCCAACTGCCGGCTTAAATTCACACGAAATCTTGAACATCCCGCTATTTCATAAGCGAAATCCAAGTCGTAAATATTGTCAAGCATTGTGTTGTTTATACTTGCCGGAAGCAAAGTTCCATATGCTTCATCTATATCAGTAGCAGTTAATACCGGCATGTTTATTTTTATAATTTTTCCGTCTTTTCTTATTGCCGGGTACTCATTTACTGACAAATGTATATCCGATGCTCCTATTGCAACGGCTCGCTCCAAAAACGCAACAATATCAAAACTGCTTTCAGCCATATTTTCCTCTCTATTCTTATTGCAAAATTATATCATTTTTGTCAGTATATGACAACTTTTTATCAAATGCCCCCATTATTTAAACGATTTATTACAAGATTGTAACAATACTTTAAATCCAAGCAATTTAACAACATAAAAATACTTTATATAAATGTAAGGGATTTTAAAAGTTATGATTGGATAATTAAAAGATAATAAAAATCGTTAATATAGCAGGACGAAATTAAAGAAAAAGTTTTTTTTATACTCTCTCTCTTAATATCCTCGTGTTTATTTAATGTTGCCTACTTACAGGCAACTTTTTTTTATTTATGACTGATTAAAAAGTCCTTGCAATTCTGTTATATGCGAATTAAAATACAAATATAATTCACATAGCGGTATCGTCTAGTGGTTAGGACGGGAGATTCTCATTCTCCAAACAGGGGTTCAATTCCCCTTACCGCCGCCATTAAAAAAGAGCCTTTTAAAACGGCTCTTTTTTTATTTCTTTAATTCTAAACAACTTGCGGAGCTTCTTTTATACTTTCTAAATACTTAACCGCATAAACTGCCCCAACAGCCCCGTCCGCTGCGGCTGTTATAACCTGTCTTAACGGCGTTTTTCTAACATCACCCACCGCATAAACTCCGTCAAGTGAAGTTTTCATTGTCTCATCAACTATTATAAAACCATTTGCATCCTGCTCAACTTGACCGGCAATCCCTTCAATGTTCGGAGTCATGCCAATATAAGGGAAAACTCCATCAGTTTTAAGATTTGAAAGCTCTTTAGTCTTTACATTTTCAAGAACTGCGGTATGTACAAGATTATCACCCTTTATTTCTTTTACTACGCTGTCCCAGATAAATTCTATTTTATCATTTTTAAAAGCTCGTTCTTGCACGATTTTATCAGCTCTTAATTCATTTCTTCTGTGAATTACATAAACCTTATCCGCAAATTTAGTCAAATACATAGCTTCTTCAACCGCTGCGTTTCCGCCTCCGACAACGGCGACAACTTTATTTTTATAAAAAGCCCCGTCGCAAACTGCACAATAACTAACCCCGCGGCCTACAAACTCGGCTTCTCCGGGAACCCCTAATTTCATCGGCTGTGCACCGCATGCTATGATCACTGTTTTAGTCCTAAATTCTGCTTCCTGTGTTTTTATAATCTTAGGATTTGATTTTAAATCAACGCTTACGATTTCCTGCATCGGAAATTTTTGAACTCCGAATTTATCAGCATGTTCTTCAAACTTCTCCATCAAATCGTACCCGCCGATAATCGGAAATCCGGGATAATTTTCTAACTCAAGATAATTTGACGGCTGTCCGCCAAGCATTGACGTATCTATAATTGCAGTTGATACAGCACCTCTGCTTGCATAAATTCCTGCACTTAACCCTGCTGGGCCGCCCCCTAAAATTACAGTATCAAATTCATAATTTTGCATATCTTTTCCTCATTTTTCCAATATACTCATACCTGAAATCTTTTCTCCGACAAGTACATATTCTGCACTTTGTACACTTACAACCCTGCCGTTAGAAACTGTTTTTAATGTCAGTCTGTTTACTCCGGTAAATTTGTTCCCGTTAAGCCTTAATTCAACAGAATCCGTAAGCTTTTTATCATCAGACCCTCCCTCTTTTGTAAATTTAACAACATTTCCTTCAACCAATTCAACAGATAAATCAGCTGAAGCTCCGGTAAACGGGTTACTTAAATTCATGACGTTTCCGTTTCTTGAGAGGTTCCACAAATCAGCACTTTTTTGCCTAAATGTTTCCGGACTGTCAGTTTTAGCCAAAACCGCAGCAACGCGCCAAGTTCCGAATAATCCTGAAGGAATATTATCTACAAGAGATATTTCTGCCTTTAACGTTTTGCCTATGGCCATATTATTATTTAAACCCGCTGCACCGTTTAATAACAGAATAATTGTAATTATAAATAAAGCTGATATTATCTTTTTTAAAACTTTAATCAAAACGGAAATCCCCAATCTTTATTTAATAATATAATAAACATTAAAAAAATAACAACTCCGTATTATAAACTTACCCGCTATAAAAGACTTGCAAATTAGCAAGTCTTTTATAAATCGGATTATAAATTAATTACAAATCTACACAACCGCAGCCATTTTTGACTCAAGAAGCTGAGCAGATTCTTCATAACCTTTTCTGCCCATAAGAGCATAAGTATAATTTTTTGCCTGCTCAACCCCTGGCTGGTTAAAAGTATCTATGTTATAAAGTTCGCCGGTGATAGCGGTCTGAACTTCCAGCATATAAAGCAATTGCGCAACATTATAACCGTCAACTTTCTCCAAACTGATTGTAACCGTCGGTCTGCCGTAATCCGCAAGTGCTACACGAGTTGCATCGGCTTCGGCATTAATTAAACGATTTACAGTCTTCCCTCCAAGATATCCTATTCCGGTATATTCAAAAATATTCGGAATTTCCAAAGTCGTATCAAAATTTTCTACTCTTATAAAATTGATAATCTTATTATTCGGGCCTTCATTATAAAGTTGAATTTGAGAGTGCTGATCTGTTGCGCCAAGAGCCTTAACGGGAGTTTGACCGATATGAACTTCATTTCCTTCTTTATCCTTATTTTTGCCTAACGATTCCGCCCAAAGCTGCGCATACCAATCAGAAACATATCTTAAACGGCTTGAATAAGGCATCATAACAGATATATTCTTACCCTTTTTAACATCCATTAAATAATGAATTAAAGCATTTTGTGCCGCAATATTGTTGTGAATATCGGTATTTTTCAAGGCCAAATCCATATCCTTAATACCGTTTGTAATTTCATCAACGTCAAGTCCAACAAGAGCAAACGGTAACAAACCGACGGCTGAAAATACCGAAAATCTTCCGCCGACATCATCGGGAACAACAAAAGTTTTATACCCTTCCTGTTCTGCTATTTGTCTTAATACACCTGTTTTTTTGTCAGTCGTTGCGACGATATTATATCTGTAATTGTCGCCCAAAGCCTTTTCTAATTTGTCCTTCACAATCATAAACTGCGACATGGTTTCAGCAGTCGAGCCGGATTTGGTAATTACATTTACAAGAGTTTTTTCTAAATCCAAAACCTCCAAAAGACCGTTAATCGAATCAGGATCAATATTATCTAAAAAGAAAATTCTTGGAAGACCGTCTCTTTGCTCTTCGGAAAGTAAATTCCAATAAGGTTTCAAAAGAGCTTCAGTCACCGCAAGCCCGCCTAATGCAGAACCGCCGATTCCAAGCACCAAAATATTCTCAAATCTATCTTTAACCATTGCAGCATATTCTTTTACATACCAAAGGGTTTCTTCATTGTAGCCCAGATTCATCCACTGAAGCCACTGACCGTTTTTGTCTTTTCTTTTGTTCAAATCGGCTATTATATAAGCTATTTTGTCTTTGTACTCATTAAACTCCGCTTCAAGATTTAACCCGTTTTCCTCTCCTATAACCAACGCATCTGCATTCTTGTAGTTTAATTTTATCATTTGTAACCCTCTTAAATATATAAAAATTAGTACTTATAAACAATTGGCAGTGTGTAAATTTTTAACGCAGCACGGAAATGCGTTTCTCCTACACTTATTGTATCCGCTGAACTTTAAATTACAACGATTTGAAGGATAATGTAATATTTATTAACGGAATTACCTGCTTAGGGTATTGCAAAAATTATGCCTCAACTTTTGGCTGTTTAACCATTCTTTGAGCTTTTTGTTTTTCTTCAAGACGTTTTTGCTCGTAGCCGTAGCCAGCGTAGATTATAAAACCTATCAAAAGCCAAAGCGGAAAATACAATGAAGATGTTGTCAAGAACTTCATTGAATATATCATTAATCCGCCGCAAGTTAATATCCCCAATATCGGGAACACAGGTGAAAACGGAACTTTAAAAGGACGAGGTCTATCCGGATCTGTTTTCCTTAAAATCAATACCGCAATACAAATTATTATAAACGAAGTAAATGTTCCGAAATTACAAAGTTCAGCCGAGATATTCAAATCCATAAACAGAGAACAAACCACAACAACTATACCTGAAATCCAGGTTAAAACGTGAGGTGTTCTGTATTTTTTGTGAATAAGTCTTAAAGATTTAGGTAAAAATCTATCACGGCTCATTGCATACAAAATACGAGTTGTCCCGAGCTGATAAATCAACAGGACGGAAGTCAAACCGCAAAGCGCCCCAACAGAAATAAACCCTGCGAACCAATCCTGTCCGATAAACCTCATAGCATGAGCAATCGGCGCTTGGGTGTCAATTTGCCCGAAAGGTACCGCCCCTGTAAGAACAAGTGCCACACCAATATATAGAATTGTACAGATTAAAAGCGTTCCTAAAATTCCAATCGGCAAATCCCTTTGAGGATTTTCGGTTTCTTCAGCCGTTGTTGATATCGCATCAAAACCGATATAAGCAAAGAATATCAAAAACGCCCCCATAAAAATTCCGCTGAACCCGTTCGGTGCAAAAGGTGTCCAGTTTTCAGGCTTAACATAGAAAGCCCCGACAAGGATAAACGAAGTAATTATAAGCAAATTCACTCCTACCATAATACTTGCAAATCTGGTAGATTCCTTAACTCCTTTTATAAGAAGCATGGTTAAAACCAACACGATTACTATTGCGGGAAGGTTTATCGCAACAGGAATATGCCCGAACAAATAAGGGATTTTGTCGTGAATATCTAACCCGAATTTGTCACAGTTCGCTGCAATTGCCCTGTAATCCATCCTGAGCCATATCGGAAAATTTACTATAAAATCCGGAAGATAAGCCTTAAACCCTTTCAAAAGCTGAGTAAAATACCCAGTCCAAGCGCTTGCGACAGTAATATTTCCAATAGCATACTCTAACATCAATATCCAGCCGACCATCCAAGCCATAAATTCACCCATTGTTGCGTAAGTATAAGTATAAGCACTTCCCGCAACAGGAATCATTGCTGCAATTTCACTGTAACAAAGTGCTGAAAATATACAAGCGACTACCGCAAACAACATTGATATAATAATTGCAGGACCTGCTCCGACACCTTCCGGCCCCCCTTGAATAGCGCTTCCGACTATCGTAAAAATACCTGTTCCGACAACTGCGCCGATACCTATTACTATTAGATCAAATACGTTCAAAGTCTTTTTCAACTCTGACTTTTTGCTTGTCGCAATAAGTTCATCAGGGCTTTTTTTCTTTAATGCATTTTGAATTATATTTTTAATCATACTTCTTTCCATTTTATTTATATTAGTGTAAATCTACATTTTTAATTCAAGTTTTCTTTGTTCAACTTTTTCATTGTGAACTTTATTTTCATTCATTCTGTTTCTAACAAATCCGTATAACAGATAAATCATAGCACCGATTCCGAGCCAAACAGGGAACAACAAAGCCGAACTTGATGCTTGCATTGACTTATAAATCATCAACCCTCCGCAGCAGATTATTCCTAATGACGGAACAACCGGTGAAAACGGAACTTTAAAAGGACGAGGTCTGTTCGGATCGGTTTTTCTTAAAATCAATACCGCAATACAAACAACAATGAATGAAGTAAATGTTCCGTAATTACAAAGTTCAGCGGCCACATCAAGATTCAAAGTTAAAATACCGATAACCGAAAGTAATCCGACAGTCCAAGTCAAAACATGCGGAGTCTTAAATTTCGGGTGCAATTTTTGGAATCTTGCAGATATAAAATGATCTCTGCTCATTGCATAAAGTATTCTTGTCGCAGCCATTTCCATAACAAGCAAAACAGAAGTCAATCCTGCAAGTGAACCGATTGAAACAAGTCCTGCCGCCCAGTTTAGATTTATAAGCTTCAGACAATAAGCCATCGGCGCCTTCAAAAATGCCGAAGTAGCAGTTACGCTTGTATCCTGAAGTCCTGTTAAAATCAATGCAACAAGAACATAAACAATAGTTGTAACGATTAAAGAACCGATAATCCCGATTGGCAAATCTTTCTGAGGATTTTTGCATTCTTCTGCCGCCGTCGCAATTGCGTCAAAACCGATGTAAGCAAAGAAAATTATAAAGGCACCTGCAAAAATTCCCGCTGCCCCGTGAGGCGCAAACGGAACCCAATTTTCAGGCTTAACATAAAAAGCACCTGCAATTACAAATAAAGCAATAACAGCTAATTTAACAACAACCATAACAGCCGTCATTTTAGCCGAATCCTTTGTACCTTTTACAAGAATCGCCGTGGACAATAAAACCATAACTATTGCCGGAAGATTTATACAAATAGGAATTCCGAAAATTGTCGGCACAAAAGCATTCGGATTTTCAGCAACAATTTTAGCCGCCGAAAACGGATCATTAACAAGCCAAACAGGAGGATTTGCAAGCCAAGCCGGAAGATACTGTTCAAACCCGTTTAAGAATTGAACAAAATGATTTGACCATGCGCAAGCAACCGCAATAAAGCCTATTGCATACTCAAGCATCAAAACCCAACCGACCATCCACGCCGCAAATTCACCCAACGTTGCGAATGTATAAATATATGCCCCGCCTGATACAGGAATCATCGTTGCAAATTCAGAATAACAAAGTGCTGAAAATACGCACGCAATAGCCGCAATAATCATTGAAATCACAAGAGCAGGCCCTGCGCCTGGAGAACTTCCGTCAGCACTTCCTGCCGCCGCAATTCCGACTATCGCAAAAATTCCGGAACCTATAATCGCTCCGACTCCAAGTATGATTAAATCCCACACACCAAGAGTTTTTTCGAGTCCTACTGACTTTGCCTCAGATAACATCTCATCAGGCTTTTTAATTCTTGTAATAGTTTTCAAAAAGTTACGGGTAAGGGTAGCGCGACTGTATTTTTCTGCCATTTATCTTCCTTATGATTATTTGCAAAGAGGAAATCCCATTCTTTCTCTTTGCGCTACGTACAACTTCGCAACGGCCGATGCCATTGTTCTTACTCTGTTTATAAAGTTTATTCTTTCATCCTTGCTTATTACACCTCTTGCGTCAAGAAGGTTGAAAGTATGGGAGCATTTTAAGACATAATCATAAGCCGGAAGCACAAGCTCGGCTTTAACACAATTATCAACTTCTTTCTGATATAAATCAAACATTGCAAAAAGACTCTTTGCATCAGAAACTTCAAAGTTATATTTTGATTGTTCTATTTCATTTTGAAGATAAATGTCGCCATATTTAAGGGTATCATTCCACATAATGTCATAAACGGAAGCCTTATTCTGCAAATACATTGCAATTCTTTCAAGTCCGTAGGTCAATTCTAACGCAACAGGCTTAATTTCAAGTCCGCCAACCTGTTGGAAATATGTAAACTGTGTAATTTCCATCCCGTCAAGCCAAACTTCCCAGCCGACTCCAGCTGCTCCTAATGTCGGAGATTCCCAGTTGTCTTCAACAAATCTGACATCATGTTCTTTTAAATTAATTCCCATAGCCTCTAAACTTTTCAGGTAAAGTTCCTGAGCGTTATCCGGAGAAGGTTTCAAGATGACCTGAAACTGAAAATAATGTCCGAGTCTGTTCGGATTTTCTCCGTATCTTGCATCTGTCGGTCTGCGGCATGGTTCAATCATTGCAGTATTCCAAGGTTCAGGCCCCAATGATCTTAAAAAAGTTGCAGGGTTCATTGTCGAAGCACCTTTTTCAATATCATAAGGCTGCTGTATTATACACCCGTAATCCGACCAAAATTTTGATAAATTAAATACCAGTTCCTGAAAATTTAAAGCCATATAATCATTTCCACTATTGTATAAATTACACTTATTTTATCTCAAACTGCAAAATCTTCTTTCACAGCGCTTAGTAAATACTACGACCAACAAATTCAAATTGCAATAAAATTGTTTAAAAATATTAAGCACCCCTAAAAGTCAAATCTACTCTTATTCTCAACTTGAGAGCTTTTTTCTTTTAAAGGTTTATGATATTTTTAAATAAAAAGGAGAAAAGATGGCGGACAAAATTATAATATTTTCAGGCAAACAATATTCAGGCAAAGACACAGCAGCAAAAATTATGCTTGAAGCGATGAAGGATTACAGAAGATGCGCAATGGGTGATATTATTAAAATCACTTACGGAAAAGAAAAGAATCTTTCTTACGAGGAAATAGAAAAAAACAAACCGCTTTATCGACAGGATTTGATTAATTTAGGGAACTGGGGCAGAGCCAAAGATCCTGATTACTGGCTTAAAAAGATTCTTGAACAAGAAGGAAATATTATAGTAACAGATGTCAGAGTTCCGCATGAATACGAAGTTTTCAAAAATGCCGGAGCCATTACGATAAGGGTAGAAGCAACTCGTGAGACCAGAAGCAAAAGAGGAACTCTTATCGGTGAAAACGATATAACAGAAACAGGCCTTGATAACATCAAAGACTGGGATTTTATAATTGATAACAACGGAGATTACGAGGCTCTGAAAAATAATGTTGAAAAAATAATTAAAGAAATTCAATAACGAAAAAAAAGAGGATTAAAAAAAATCCTCTTTTGATTATGCAACTATAATTGACTAAAAACTTACACCATACCCTCTTTAACAGCCTTAACCGCAGCCTGCACTCTGTCATTAACGCACATCTTTTGCAGAATTGAGCAGACGTGAGCTTTTGCGGTATGAACACTGACAATAAGTTCTTTAGCGATTTCTGTATTACTTTTACCGGTTACAAGGTGTTTTAGAACTTCAAATTCTCTTTCGGTCAGCGGGACTCTTCCTTCGCCGTGAGATTTATTCGGCAGGAATCCGATATTATCAACCTTCGGGAAAGCATTAAGAGCAAGCTGAGCGACAACCGGATCAATCCAGCACACACCTAAAGACACATCACGCACGACATCAGCAAGTTTTTGAGGATCAATATCTTTCAAACAGTAAGCGCTTGCACCTGAACTTAAAGCTGCCACAACTTCTTCTTCTCTGTCATGGGAAGTCAGCGCAATAATTTTAATTTCGGGAGCAAATTCTTTAACTTTAATCATGGCTTCGATACCGTTCATACCGGGAAGCCCCAAATCCATTAAAACAACATCAGGCCTGTATCTTTCAATAAGTTTCAGACCTTCGATTGCATCTTCGGATTCCGCAACGACATTTAAATCAGGATTTTCATTAAGCGCACATCTTAAACCTACACGAGTAAGCTTAAAATCTTCAACAATTACGATATTAATAACCGTATTTACAACACTTGTTTGACCTTCTGATTGATTTTTCACTGACATTTTTCACCTCTCTTTTTAAATTCTAAAATTTACCTGATGTCTACATGACTATTAAAAAATGGCGGCAAGAATTAATCCATTACCCTGTCAGCTAATATTGTAAAATTTACAATTAATATCAAAGCATGGTTTTTGAATTTTGTTGTGCTATACTCAGGATATATATTATAAGAACGGAGCAGTTTTATGTTTGGATTTTTATTCGGAAAAAAAGAAAACAAAATTCCCAGAGAAAAACAAATTAATGAAATTTTTTCTAAACTTTCGACGCACTACGAAGTCGAAAAACTTTCCTTAGACAGAAAAAATTATCTAAGAAATATAATGATTAAAAACGGATATTTAAATTATCCATACATAAAGGCATTGGAAGAACTTACTCCTGCGGAAATTTTATACGCACTGCAATTCAAATGGACAGACAACCATATTTTTAATGACGGCAAATTCCGTTTTGACAATGATAAGATAAGCCCTCTTGCAAGGGACAACGTCAAAAATTCAAACTGGATAAAAAAAGAAGGTCATGACATTAAGCTTATAAATCTTGCAGGCTTAAAAGACGGCAACAAAACGAAAGATACCGGCAAATTTATGGATTGGCTCAGACAGCTTTTAATACTCCCGACCGGAAACTCAGCAAACGATATTTATAATACAACGATATATCTTATACCGTTTCATCCGAGAGAGTTCGGGTGTGCTTATCTTCCAAGGAGCAGCGAAGTCAGCGAAAAGCTTTTTGATGAGGAAATTTTTAATCTCACAGGCTTGGATGCAAAAGGGCAGGTGCAAACTTTTATAACTTTAGCGCAGCTTGCGGGGCATCCAGTGATTTACGATATACTTCCACAGACAGGAAGATTTTCAAAAGCAGTTCTTGCAAACCCGACAATCGCCCGCTGGTATGACGTAAACAATCTTCTTGAAACTTTGCACTCATACACTGATAATCTTGTAGAAAATTCTTCAAATGTTTTGTTTGAAGAACTTAAAAAATCAGGAATCACAAACTGTGACAAAGAAGATTTAGAAGTTGTAAAAAACATTTATAAACAAAGACTTGACGGCGGAGCCGGAGAACTCAGCGAACATTATCAAAAAATTTATGACATTTTTGAAAAAAATCTTGACGAATATAAAAGAAAATTGTCCGAAGATATGCTGAAGAAAAACAATCAAATCAAAATTCACAAACGGGTAATTGATATTGTTGCAGAAACTTTGGAAGTTAAATCAGGTACAAAATTAACGGAAGATGACATAACAAAACAGCTTGATATTATTCAAAACTTGATATCAAAAGGCTTGTGGCCTGCACCCGGCGGGGCTTGGTGTTCAGCGGGAGTTCCTATTTTTGACAAAATGAGCGAAGGCAGAGATTACCCCGTATTTAAGCATTACAATTACAAAGGCGAAGACGTTTCCTGCTTTGCAAACTTGGATTGCCAAACACCATATTATTTTGCCTACCTTGAAAACGGAACTTTTAACGAGCCTGTTATTAATTATTTTATAAAATACATGAAAGATCTTCAGCAATGCTATAATTTTGACGGCTTCAGAGTTGACCATATAGACCATATCGTAGACAGAATTTCCGAAAATAACGGTAAACCGATAAGCTATCGTGCGCCGAGGTATGTTTTGAACAAGCTTAATTCTGCAATGAAAGCAAAGATTCCATACTTTGGCACTTTGGCAGAATATATGCTCTGGGACGACTTTTTGAAAGAATACCATGAAGATATGAATTTTGATCTTTTATGGGGGAATGATATCGTATCTCAAGCAAGCAAAAATCCCGAGCAAATTTTAGATGATAACAACCATCTTTCAAATTACAACGTAAAATTAAAAAGCAAAAATAAACTTGCCATCTTAAAAACATACAACAATCAGGACGGTGAATTCAGAAGCATAGACCAATATCCAGGACAACTGGGAGAGCAGGGGGCTTTATATAAATGGTTCAAATATAAATTTCTCCCCGGCGGAAAGTTTGCGCAAAGACCTGTTTTATATGTTGACGGCGACGAAAGCTTCACAAAAACAGGAATTGAAAAAGTAATCGGCGAAGAAATTTCAATGGCAAGAGCATATAATTACGATTTTTACAAAAAATTTGATGCAATCGACAGGTTCGTAAAAAATCACAACATAATAACCGACGGCGAAGCTCAAATTATTTTGCAGGAAGAAGACGGCTTTGCAGCCTGGATGATTTCAAAAGAACCGCTTAAAAAAGCTTTTCTTATAATCTCTAACTACAAAAATCCGGAAGAAAAAATCTCTAAAACTGATGAAAACGGAAATTCTTACGTCGAAATTGAACACGGCAATCCGATTGAAAACAAAAAGCTTCAGCTTCCGGGCGAATTTAAAATCAAATCCGAATTTGTAATCGACGGCGAAGACTTTGTAAAAAGCAAATATAAAACAACTGACAACACAATAGAAGTTGAAAGACTTGAACCCGGAGAATTCAGAGTTTTCGGAATTGAAAAGGGCTAAAACCGTTTATTAAAATCAGTTTTTTTTGTAAAAAATATTTAAAATATTGCGCCAAAAGTGACTTTGGGCTATCCTGTTGTTATGATTAAACAACTGAGAATTAAGGATTACATATTAATAGACGAATTAACGGCGAATTTTCATCAGGGGCTTAACGTCATAACAGGTGAAACAGGCGCCGGAAAAAGTATTTTAATAAGCGCAATTGATCTGGCTTTTGCCCCGAGAGTTTCAAAAGAAGTAATAAAAAACGGATGCGAAAAAACTGTTATTGAGCTTACCATTGAAAACACAAAACACGATTTAAAACAACTTTTTGAAGAAAACGGAATTGACGATTTCGGTGAAGAAATAACTCTTTCAAAAGAGATTACGCCAAACGCCGTCAGAACAAGAGTAAACGGAACTTTAGTCAATCAGGATTTTATTAAAAATCTTAGAACGTTATTTCTTGATATACATTCACAGCACCAGACATATTCATTCTTGCAGCCAAAATATCATATAACACTTCTTGATACTTATGCAAAAGATGTTTACGGCGCAAAACTTGAAGAATACAAAAGACTTTATTCAGAATACACCTCGCTTAAATCTCAGCTTGAAAAAGCAAAAAATTCAGCAGATGCAACAGAAAACCAGATTGAATTTTTAAGATTTCAAGTGAATGAAATAGAAAGCGCAGAAATCCAATCCCCGACAGAAGACGAAGAATTAAACAATGAGCTTGAAGTTTTAGAAAATGCAGAAAAATTAAAAGAACTCACAGGCACATCCTACTGGGCAATCAACGGGGATGACGGCTCAATATTGGAGGGTTTGGGCAAGATTAAGCAGAATGTCTCAAAAGCCGCCTCTTTTGACAGCAAATTAAACGACCTTGAACAGAACTTAATAGAATGTATAGAAAATCTTCATGACATATCTTCTGAACTTAGAAATTACAGCCAGAATTTAGACAATGACACTGAAAGATTAAACGAGATTCAAGAACGATTGTTTTTGCTTGACAAATTAAAACGCAAATACGGCGGTACTCTTGAAGCTGTTATTGAATCCCACCAAAAATTAGCGGAAGAACTTTCTTCGATAGAATTTTCGACAAAAAATATTGAAGAACTTGAGAATTTAATTGAACAAGCAGAAAAAAATCTTCTTGAAAAAGCAAAAGACATAAGCGAACACAGAAAAGATTACGCAAGCGTTTTATCGGTATATATTCAAGAAAGACTCACAAAACTTGAACTTCCGAAAGCCAGATTTGAGATTGCCGTAAGAGAAAAAACGCTTTCTTCAGACGGAATTGATGATGTGGAATTTTTAATTTCAACAAACGTATCGGAAGATTTAAAACCGCTTGCAAAAGTAGCCTCAGGGGGTGAAATATCAAGAGTAATGCTTGCAATAAAATCAATTTTTGCGCAAACCGACGACATTGATACAGTAATTTTTGACGAAATTGATACGGGAATTTCGGGTAAAGCCTCGCAAAGCGTCGCTGATGAAATAGTAGAGCTTTCAAAATTCCATCAAATTATATTAATCACCCACCAAGCAATTATTGCTTCAAAAGCAGACAAACATTTTTACGTGAGAAAATCACAAAATGACGAAACAAAAGTTGAAGTTTATGTTTTGACAGGCGACAACAGAATTAAAGCTCTGGCAGAACTTGCAGGAGGCGACATAAACGAACGCTCAATAGAGTTTGCAAAATCACTGATTGAGGCATAGAAGTTTTTAATTGCGGCGAAGCCTTCGGCTTCGCCGCTTCTTTAAACAAATAAAAACCGGCAAAAGCCGGCTGTGAACAATAATCAATCCTCTATAAAATCTTTAAAATGCCACAAATCCTTTTTCTCTCTGATTTTAGCAAGAGCAATATCTTCAAGCTGTCTGATACGCTCTTTAGAATACCCCATCTCACGACCGAGCTGTTCAAGCGTCATAGGAGAACACCCGTTTATCCCAAAGCGGTAATTAATAATCTTCTTTTCTCTTTCGTCAAGCGTTTTTAGAAGATGATTAACAGAACCTTTCAGCGTGTTGTTTTTTGTTTGTTCATCAGGCGAATTGTATTTTTTATCCTGAATATAATCCCCGACATTCAAATCATCCGTCACAGGTGTTTCAAGACTAATCGGCTCCCTAATAATCGACTTTCTAATAGCGGAAAGTTTTTTAGACGAAAGCCCCATTTTTTCCGCAACCTCAAGATCGCTCGGTTCACGCCCCAATTCAAACGAAAGCATCGTGTAAATCTTTTTATATTTTCTGATTTTATCGGCCATATGCACAGGAATTCTTATAGTGCGGGAATTGTTAGAAATAGCCCTTATAATTGTCTGCTTAATCCACCAGGTCGCATAGGTTGAAAACTTAAAATTCTTAGAATAATCAAATTTTTCAGCAGCCTTGATAAGCCCAAGAGAACCCTCCTGAACTAAATCCATAAACAAAACCCCCTGCCCGATATACCTCTTTGCAATACTTACAACCAGACGCAAATTTGCCTGAATAAGCTTTCTTTTTGCGATATCCGCTTGAGATGGCTTGCCTTCCCTGATTTGTTTGCCGAGCATCTTCTCTTCTTTAGATGAAAGAAGCTTAACCTTACCGATATCTTTCAAATACATCTGCAAAAGATCGTCCTCTTTTGCAACAGAATTAAAAGTTTTCGGCTCTAAATTAATAATATCCTCATCATCAGCCGAGATAATATCCTCCTGCAAATAATTACTCTGAAAATCCTTAAATAAATTTTCTTCCCTTAACTCAACATTCAAACTCATTGAAATCAATTCCTCTCTTCCAAGTCTAAATCTCTACAACATTAATGACGAAAATAAAATAAATTTGTTTCAAAAGGTTAAGCTAAAGATTATAAATATTGATTATAAAAAACTAATATTGTAGTATTGAGTCAAACTTTTAAAATTACAGATTATGCAAACCAGAAAGGAAACAACAATGGCTATCAGACCAATTACATCTACTCCGTCTTTCAAAGGACTTATCGTATCCACAAGTGATAAAATTGCAGTGAATACAAAACACATTATATCAATGAAAGAAACTTCCGATATAGGAAAAGTACAGACCCAAATATATTTAACCGACAATACTATAAGAACGATTAATGCCCCACTAAGAGATGTTCTTCAGGCATATCTTAAAGCGAGCCCAAACGACTGCAACATTGAACGTGTTAAACCATCTAGAGATTAATCAGCCAAATTTCAAACAATAACAAACAATTATTCAAACACTAAAAAAGAGCCATATAAAGGCTCTTTTTTATTTGGGAAAGAGTTGACAGAACTCGAACTGATTTTGATATAATTTCTGAGTTTTTATTGCAATTAATTATTATTGATAATGGACTGTAACAATTATATACAAACGTCTTTTAAAATGGCAATTTTGAGAGAAAATAATACTTTATTTATATACAATATTGTAGAAGTTTAACTAATTAGGAGGTTAAGATGGTTAACTTGTTTGGTAGAATATTTGGTTTTGGCTCTAAGAAAATAACAAAGGAATTACAACATCATGTTCAAAATACAAAAACTGTTCAAGAAGTTGTATCCGAAGTTAAATCAGAAGTGGGGAATAGAGTCACACAAAGGACAAAATCTACTGCTCCATCGATAGGTAGTCAATTAGATTATGGAAAATGGTATTATGGCGTTGATACAAAAGCTAAACCAGTAGTTAGAAGATTTACAGGTGGTATTGAGAAAAGATATCCTTGTAAAGATGGAGGCGAAGTTGTTGTAACTTATGTTTCTAGAGCAGACAAATCTTCACGTTTAGATATAGTAAAAACAGGTAACCCTAAAGATTCTGGGCGTGGTGATTGGTTTAGAGGATTTTATTCTGAAACGGCAATAAAAAATTATAAAGATAGATTTGGTAATGATGTGACAAAAACAATCAAGAAAAAAGGAGCTCGAAAACAGGTGTTAAGTTGCCAAAATGGACGACCGACTGAAGAAGTGCATGTTCCATTAAAGAGATGGGAGCTTATAAAAGAATATTTTGGGTTTAATAATGGGAAAAAAGTTAGTGATATAAATCCTCATAATCCTAGAGATTTTGATAGATTTATTGACTGATTTACATATAAAAAAGGACCTTTATAAGGTCCTTTTTTAGTATCTGGGCATGAAGAGACTCGAACTCCCATGCTTTCGCACTAGTTCCTAAGACTAGCGTGTCTACCATTCCACCACATGCCCATATTTAATTGTCATAAAAGTTTCGAAAACTTTTGGCGTGTCTACCACCTCTCACAAACGATACTTAATCGTTTGTTCGGCAGAGTACCACATGCCCATATTTAATTGTCATAAAAGTTTCGAAAACTTTTGGCGTGTCTACCACCTCTCACAAACGATACTT
>CALUTL010000016.1 GCA_944323655.1 Candidatus Gastranaerophilales bacterium
ACTATCGCGCCGGGGCCGGATTTTTTATTTCTCTTGTACAAAAAACACACATCCGGCTGCGATGAGAACGCCTTTTTTGCGTTATTTCTGCATAAACCAATCAAGCATCGGTCGAATTTCACCGAATTCTAACCCGCTAAATTCATCCGGCAAATTCCGCTCATAATAATTTAAACTTAAAGAATGATTAATCGGGATGTCAACACCAAAATTTTTAAATTTTTCTACTACTAAATCCTTGCCGTCAAAGACTTCTGAGTAATTCAATCCCTCATTTACGCACTCAGGCAATTTCACATAAACACCATTTTCAGAATTTTCAAAACTCGCAAGCCCGTATGTTCGGCAGACAAGCCCGCGTCTTTTGTATAAAACACAAGTTTTTTCTTCAGACAAAAACGGACACCTGTGCATAAATCGCCCGTTAAAAGAAGCTTTATCTTCTAAAAGTCGTTTAATTTCAGCTTTTATCTTTTTTTGCGCCTGAACATCCAACGTCAAAATCCCAGCCATCAAATATTCCATCTCAAGCCGTGAAAAAGGATAATCTCCGACTTCACAACATAAAGAACATCCTTTTTTGCATTTAATAAAAGGTTTCTGGCTCTCAAATTCTGCCTCAAGAATATTATCTATGAGTTCCAAATACTTCTTATACAGGCTGAACATTCAAAAAAGCTTCTTTTGTGGGTTTTCTGCCGCAGGATTTATCTTCATCACAGAACCCTAATCTTTCACATTTCGGGACAAGATAAGGCTTTAACCAGGGTTCTTCTTCAACAAGCGCTTCGCACATTTTCTTAACGAGCATTCTAATCTCATACTGGGCACGAGTGCAAAGTCTTAAATTTGCAAGATGAATCATTTCTCTCAAATTTAAACTTGCAACCATAGAGCTTGCCGCTGCGTTCGGAAGAACAAATCTTGCATCTTCAGCAGGAATTCCTGCCTCTACAAATTCCTGATACTGCTCTGAAATTTTGCCCATAAACGCAACAAATTTCTCTTTTAATTCCGGATCTTTATCAATCGTCGGCGGAATTATATAATCAAACTGACCTTTTTCTTTTACATATCTTTGGGATTTTTGAGAAAATGACATGTGTCTGTGTCTTACAAGCTGATGCGTGCAGGCTCTTGAAACATTCGATATTGCAAAACTTACCTGAATATGCTCTATCGTCGAATAATGTCCCGACGAAATTACACGCTCAATAAGTTTAAGCATCTTAGCCTCGTCATCCGTACTGTTGTAGATATTAATCGGCATATCTGCACTGTAACAAGTTCTGCAAGCCGTATAAACAGTCTTTAGCATATTTTCCGGTTTTGAAATTAAATTTACGACCGGCTGATTATTTCCTTCCATAAGTTCCTCCCCTTTAAAAAAAATAATACCACACCTTTTGAGGCGTGGCATTATTTAAAGCTTTCGTTACAAATATAAACTTATGACTTTTTGCCGTAACGTTTGTTAAATCTTTCAACTCTACCTTCAGAGTCCAAAATTTTCTGCTGACCGGTATAGAACGGGTGGCAGTTGTTGCAAATTTCAACCGTAATATTTTCTCCTACTGAACCGGTTTCAATTTCGTTACCGCATACGCATTTGATAACTTGTTTCTTATAATTCGGGTGGATTCCGTCTTTCATTTCTAACCTCTTTCCTTGATTTCAAGATTCCAAACTTGATAATTGTTAATTTCGACTACTTGAATATTATACCGCAAAATAAAAATAAGCAAGCTTTTTTTAATATTTATTTACTCTTTTTAGGATAACTCACGTAAATTCATGCATTTATACTAGGAAATTTCAAAAGTATTATATAAAAGGTTGATGTTATTTTACCGATAATTTGAAATAATAAAAATACACTTAAATAAAGGTTGGTACATTATTACAGGTAAATCAAACATATGAATCTGCACGAACAATGTCTGTTAAGATATCTACAAAAGCCGGATGAGCTTTCATATTCTACTGAAATTTTAAAGCTTAATAATTTTATTCTTGAAAAACGTTTTCTTGTCAAAAATTTTGTTGCCAAAACATCCCTAATCAATTATACTGAAAATGTGAAATAGTATTAATTTTTTCAATTAATCAGGGAAGAGTGTAATGTTAAAGAAAATTTTATATTCAATATGGTTGGTGCTTTTTTGTGTAGCAGTATTTTTCAGTCTTAAAAGCACAAATTTTAATGCATTTATCGACATGGTTGAGAACAGGACGTTCGATTTAAGACAAAATATTATGATTAACGCCCGCGCCAAGCAGCCAAATCAAGACATTGTAATTGTCGCAATTGATGAGGCAACTTATGAGTATATTCTTGATCATTACGGCGAATGGCCGCTTCCGAGAGATGTTTATGTAAAAATTATTGATTATCTTGAAACTCAAAACCCGCAGATTATTGCATTCGACCTAATGTTTGTAAAATCAATGAAAAGCCCTGTTAATGCTGATGAAGCTTTAATTAACGCAATGTCAAAATACAAAAACGTATTTACGGCAATGAACCTTGACAATCAACCCGAAGATTTAAGGACTCCGCCCAAATTACCGGATTCTCTTGCGGTTAATGTTACGAATTACTCAGATATAGATTTTGACAGTCTGACTTTTTCAAATTGCAGAAGCATTCTTGAAGGGATTTTGAAAGTTACGGACAACATCGGCATGATAAACGTTTCCAGAGCTGACGACGGAATTTTAAGAAAAATGCCTTTGTTTGTGAAATATCAAGATAAATTCTATTCTCAATTAGGTTTGAAAGTCGCACTGGAAGCACTCAATCTGAGAACAGAAGAAAAAATAAATACAAAGAATTTTATAATAGACAAAGATTCAAATTTAATTCTCGGGGAACGTAAGATTTACGCAGACAAAGACGGCAGCGTAATCCTAAACTGGTACGGTCCTAACGGCACTTATACGCAAGTTCCGATGTATAAGCTTATAAAAGTTATCAACGGAGAAACCAAAGATTCAGGATTTGATTTTAAAAACAAAATAATCTACTTTGGTACAACCGCCTCTGCACTTTTTGACATTAAAACAACTCCGACCGGCAAAACCGTTCCGGGAGTAGAAGTTCAGGCAACTTACCTTAACAACTTTTTAGACAACAATTTTATAGTTAAAACCGACAAAGCTGTTACGGCATTTACGGGAATTATACTTGCGCTTTTGACTGGATTTTGTATAATGCGCATTACATCAGCATTTACGGCATCATTTGCGTCTTTATCGCTTTATTTATTGTATATTCTGATTTCATACTATATGATGAAATATTTTAATATTTGGATTGAATTAATTTATCCTCTAATGCTTGCGATACTTGCATTCGTTTCGGCATTTATCGTAAAATACATTATCAAATCAAGAGATTTTGAGCAGCAGTATAAACTGGCAACAACGGACGGACTCACAGAACTTTATAACCACAGGTATTTTCAGGAGCAGATGTTAATGATGGTAGAAAATGCCAAACGGTATAACAGAGAATTTTCACTAATAATTCTTGATATTGATTTCTTCAAAAAATTCAACGACACCTTCGGGCATCAGGCAGGTGACGCTGTTTTAAGACAAGTTGCACACACCCTGAAGAAGAATGTTCGTGCGACTGATATCGTATGCCGTTACGGAGGAGAGGAAATGAGCATAATACTTCCGAACACTCCAAAAGATGAAGCCTCAAGCACTGCGCAAAAAATTTGTGAAAGAGTTGCCAGCAACAAATACAAACTCAGCAACGATAAAGAAGGTCAGGTAACAATAAGTCTTGGAGTTGCAACTTATCCTCACGACGGTTCAACATCCTCCGAAATTATCGAAGCAGCTGACAAACGGCTTTACTCAGCCAAAAACAGCGGCAGAAACAGAGTCGGAGAATAACTCTGCGACAAATCTTAAACTAATATTCCAAATTACTGCCGCTGTAAAATTTTGTCTTTTCTTGTTCGATTAGACGGTTTAACATTTTGTTCATTCTTGCCTGAGATTTGAAGGTACGATCTATAATTCTCGGACTTGGCTTAAAGCTGTTTGAATTATTGTAATCTTTAAGCTCCGTCAAAGATTTTCCGATTGCATTGTCAATTCCTGATAATAGCCCTTTGTAGGCATCATGAATTTCATTTTCGGAAAGATTTTCCGCTTTATAGTTCTTATTTTTCTCCAAAAAGTTGTCTATTTCATCCATAAACTGAGAATTTTGCAAGCTTGCCTCCTCAAATTTTTGGATTTTATAATTTATATTTTCAATTTGCTTAAAAACATCAAACGGAACTTTTCCATTCTCACACTCATTAATAAGAGCTTCCGCCTGTTTTTTTATGGCAGCGGCATCCGTATAACCTGAAATTAAAAACAGCATTACCGCCTCTCTGTTTTGCTCGTCAAGTTTTTGCACCTTTTCTGCAAAATCAGGAATATTTTTTGAAGTAAACTTTTCGAATTCAGATTCCATTTCGCCCTCTACTTGGATATACTTATCGTAAAAGGGTTTAAGCGTTTTAAAATACTCATCATCACGCAGCATTTTAGCTCTGCCTGTTTTAATTAATCTTGAAATTTCATCTGTTGCATAAGTTGGATGCTCTTGAACAAATGCTACAGTTCTGTTAAATTCCTGAAGATTTGAATTATATTTTTCAAATAATTTTGCATTAATAAGCGCCTTCTCAAAATCTTCGCCTCTCATAGCGCCAAACTTTTTATTCATAAGCTGAGTTTCATATTCTCTAACCAGCTTTAACTTTTCTTGAGATTCGTAACCGATTTTCCCAAGCTCTAAAAATTTTTCCTTATATTGCTGATTAAAAGGAATTATTATATTTTGCACATCCTCATTCAATTGGCTTAACTGAGTATCCAATAAAGACGATGAACGCTTAAAGCTGTCCGAACCCGCAAAAATCACCTGTCCGCCATAAACATTTAACCTATCAACATTTTTTTGATGCTGATTTTTTAAAGGGACACTTGTAATTATTGGCAAAATTTTCATACAAAACCTTCCATTTCCAGCTTAAGCGTTTTAATATTATACTGAAAACTCCTCAAGATTTTTTTTGCCATTTATAAAATTTACGAATCAAATTAAATGACAGGGACATCAACCGGATTTTCAAGAATTACATTTAAGACTTCACCCGTATGCAAATCCACGTGTTCACCTTTTCTGATCAAATCTGCAACCGTGTCATAAACAAAATAACCTGTACTTCCGATAGCACCGCCGATAGCACAAACCGGAACAGTTATAATTCTTAAATATCCGCCTGCGGTATCTTCGAATGTTTCATTACCCCAATTAACGGCAGTTCTAGTAATATCTCCGCTTTTTTTCATTGTTTTTCTAAAAGCTTCACCAAACCCTGTACCGTTTTGGATTCCGCCATCAAGCGTCAAATCTTCTCTACCGACAATAGAAAAAGATAAAGGCAGCTGACGTCCGTTCGGAGTAACTACATGATCAAAATCCATATACAGAATTGCACCTTTTGACAATCTTTGAGGTTCAACAATTTTGCTGACTGTCCCTCTTACAAGCGAACCCGACGGAAGAATAACTTCGTTGCCTTCACTTTGATCGTTTACCAAAATCGCCGAAAATTGCGCTCCCGGACGGCCTGAAACAGATGTAACAGGGGTTAAAAGTTCTAGCGAAAACTTTGTACCGGCAGGAATTCTTTTAGTCTTAGCGTTTGCACTGAATGGGCCTGCAAAGGCACATCCGGCAAATACCATTAAAGCCATTATTACTGATAATATTTTTAATTTCATTTCAAACTCTCCTTATTTTTATTAAATGTATTTTAAACATTTTAGCATAAAAAATCAATATCTGGGTATTTATTAACAAGTTGAAAATAATCGAACAAATTGTTATTATATATTTATGTCAAAAGCGGAAAGAATAGAAGAATTACAAAATCAATTAGGCCAAGACAGCACAAATCTTGATGTCAGAAGAAAGCTTGCGGTGCTTTTACTTGACAGCGGATATGCGGATGAAGCGTTGATGCACTTTCTGTACTTAAGAAAAGCGCTTCCGGAAGACAGCGGAATTTTTTATAATCTTGGAATTGCCTGCGAAAAACTTAAAAGATACCCAGAAGCAAAAGAAGCTTACGAAACTGCAATTGCGCTTTCACCCAATGAACTTGATGCTTCATATAATCTTGGACTTGTATTAACAGAAATGCAGGAGTATGATCAAGCGATTGAATGTTTTCAAAAAGTTCTCTCCGCAGACAATCAAGACTCAAATTCTTACTTTAATTTAGGAATTTGTTATCTTAAAAAGGGTGATTTAGAAAACGCTTACGCTAATTTTCAAAACACGATTGCCTTAAATGATCAGGATATTTACGCACATTTTTACACAGCGAATATTTTAAAAGAAGTCGGAGATATCGAAAACGCATTTGCGGAATTTAACAAGGTAATAGAAATTTCTCCTGATTATAGCTGGGCATATTATAATATTGCATCAATATTTTGGGAAGCGGGACAGCCTGAAAATGCGCTTAATTACCTTGATAAAACCATAGAATTAAATCCCAAAGACGTGGAAGCTTACATAATTTATGCCAAAATACTTTCAGCTTACGGTCAGTATGAAAATGCACAGGCAAAAATTCAGCAGGCAATAGAAACCTGCGGAAATAACGGTAACCTTTTCTACATAATGGCACAAATTGAAAAGCACCTTCAAAACCGTGACGAAAGCCTTAAATATTTTAATCTTGCACTCGAAAACAGTGCAACACTTAATACCGATATAAAATTTGTTAACAGGGAAATTCAATCACTTGGTTTTTAAAAGCGGAATGAAAATAAAATTTATAAAGATAATATAAAAATCCCACCAATATTTTTTTCGTGCTAAAATAAAACAGCAGAAAAAGATTAAATAAAAAGAGGATTTAAAACATATTATGAAAATGTCGAAACTGTTTGTACAAACTTTAAGAGAGTTTCCGTCTGATGCGGAAGTTGTATCTCACAAAATGCTTGGAAGAGCGGGATTTATAAAAAAGCTAGCCCCCGGAGTTTACACATATATGCCCTTGATGTGGAGAGTTTTAAAGAAAGTTGAAAACATAGTAAGGGAAGAAATGGACAGAGCAGGCGCACAGGAATTACTGATGCCGTTTGTACAACCCAAAGAACTCTGGGAAGAATCCGGCAGATGGGAAGTTTACGGCAAAGAACTAATGCGTTTAAAAGACCGTCACGACAGAGATATGTGTCTTGGACCGACACACGAAGAAATCATAACAGCCGTAACCCGTGACGTATTAAAATCCTACAAACAATTACCGGTAAACCTCTACCAAATCCAATCAAAATTCAGAGATGAAATCCGCCCGAGATACGGACTTTTAAGAGGCAGAGAATTCATAATGAAAGACGCATACAGTTTTGATATTGATGAAGCAGGTCTTGATAAAGAATATCAAAATATGGCTCAAGCTTATAAAAAAATCTTTGAACGCTGCGGACTTGCGACAAAAATGGTTCAATCAGATTCAGGTGCAATAGGCGGGAGCGTTTCGCACGAATTTATGGTAATTACAGACACAGACGCAGGCGAAAATGATGTTTTCTACTGCAACGAATGCGATTACAGCGCAAATTCAAACCACGCAATCTCGAAATTACCCCCCGCAACAGTTGACGGAAAAGAATATTTTAAAGAAAAGAAAATTCTTGACACTCCAAACACACACTCAATCGAAGAACTGAGCGAATTTTTGAAGATACCGTCAACATTAATTTTAAAATCCTTAATTTATATAATAGATAAAAAACCTGTAATTGCCTTAATCAGAGCAGACAAAACGGTTGAAGAAACCAAATTAATGAACGCAGCAGGCGGGATTGATATAAGAATAGCAACCGCTGGCGAAATTGAAGAATTAATGCAGGAAAAAGGTTTTACAGCCGAAGCAGGTTTTATCGGCCCGAACGGAATGAAGGGCATCAAAATTATTGCAGACGAAACAGTTTATGATATGAAAAACTTTGTAGTCGGAATAAACCAAACCGACAAGCATTTAGTCGGTGCAAACCTTGAAGATGTATTAACTGATGAAGTCATAAAAGCCGATATAAGACTTGTTGAAGCGGGCGAATTTTGCCCCGAATGCGGCAAACCGCTTTTTGTAACAAAAGGAATAGAAGTCGGAAACATCTTTAAACTCGGCACAAAATATTCAAAACCGATGAATGCCGTCTACACCGATGAAAACGGCCAAACTCACCCGTATATTATGGGATGTTACGGAATAGGAATCTCAAGAACCGCAGCCGCTGCCGTTGAAGCACACCATGATGAACACGGCATCAAATGGCCGCTTGCAATTGCGCCTTATCAGGCAGTTATTGTGCCGGTTAATATTCTTGATAAACAGCAGATGGAGGTTGCTGAAAAAGTTTACGCAGAACTTAAATCCGCAGGGGTTGAAGTTGTTCTTGATGACAGGGACGAGCGTGCTGGTGTTAAATTCAAAGATGCTGACCTTATCGGATTTCCTTATAGAATTACAGCAGGCAAAACTCTTTCTGAAGGCCTTGTTGAATGCAAAATAAGAGCCACTGATGAAGTTTTAAAACTTACACCCGCTGAAGCGGTCAAACTGGTTAAAGAAGCCGTTGAAAAACTCGAAAAATAAAAATTAGTTTGCTTTTTTAACTCTGAATGCAAAATATTTGAATAATACATAAGTAAGCACAGATACTGAAAATATAGACAGTATCTGTGCTATATATACATTCAAATCGCAGTATTTAACCAGAGCTTCCAGTAACAATGCGTTCATAAGATAACTGATAAGCCAAGTTGTACAGCACTTGAGGTATTCTCTTACCCAGTTGCCTTTTGTGCAGAAAACAAATATCTTCTGATTTGTAAAAGAAAAGAAAGAAGATATTATCCACTGCAAAGCCGCACAAATCTGGTAATATTTATCTCCGATAAGCAAAACAGCAAGTATAAAAATAATATAAGAAATTCCTGCATTAATTCCGCCGATAATCAAAAACCTGATTTTATCGGGGATTTCAAACCATTTTTCTAAAAACCATTCTGACTTTTTCATACTTAATAATCTTTTCCGACAACAGCCCTGTGTGCGATATATTCCAGTTTGTCATCAAGCGGTGCAAGTTCTATTGCGTCTTCATACCTTGTTTCAAGTGCCAGCGTAATAAGATAATCCGCTAAATGAGGATTTTTAGGCAGTAAAGAACCGTGAAGATATGTTCCAAAAACATTTTTAAATCGTGCTCCTTCAGTATTGTCCTGTCCGTTGTTGCCGTTTCCGACAGTAAGTATTGCAAGAGGCTTTGTGTCCCCTTGAAGATAAGTAAGGCCCGAATGATTTTCAAATCCGACAAGTGTAGAAGGTCTTAAAAAACCAGTGCGGGCAGTTACATTTCCGATAAATCTTTTTTTGCCTGCAACTGTATAAGCATCTAAAAGACTTATCCCTGAAAGTTTGTCACCTTCAAACGGCTGGTAATAATGTCCGAAAAGCTGATATCCTCCGCAAATGCCTAAAAATACAGCGCCATTATCCCTTTTTTCCGACAAAAAATCCTTTTGTTCATACAAATATTTTGCAACTTCTGTTTGTTCTTTATCCTGACCTCCGCCGATAAAATACAAATCGCATGACGGGATTTTATCACCCGGATTAATTTCCGTATATTCAAAATCAATTCCTCTCCATTCACAGCGCTTTTTAAGAGCAATAATATTCCCCATGTCGCCGTACAGGTTTAATTGCTTTGGATAAAGGTGTCCGACAGATATTTTAAGCTCGCTATTCATATTCCGATTATAGCATAAACCTGTTTCGTGGTATAATTCGTAATATGAATGAAATATATTTAATTGATACCCACACACATATAAATATGATAGAAGGACTTTCGGAAGAAAAAATTCTGGAGGAAGCTTCAAAAAACAACGTCAAAAAGATTGTAGTTCCCGCCTCTTCTGCCGGTGACATTGATAAGGTTTTTGAGTTGTCGCAAAAGTATGAAAATGTCTACTGTTACCTTGGAATTCACCCCTCGGAAGCAAAAGACTGGAATGATGAAATATCTGATAAAATAAAAGAATTTGCAAAATCGCCTAAAGTTGCAGGCATTGGCGAAATCGGACTTGATTACTACTGGGACAAAAGCTTTGTTGAATTGCAGCAAGAAGTTTTCATTAAACAAATAGAACTTGCAAACGAATTAAATCTGCCACTGAATATTCATGACAGAGATGCTCATAAAGATACTTTCGACATTTTGAAAAAGTATAATAAAAATTCAAAAGTTATAATGCACTGTTTTTCAGGAAGCCCCGAATTTGCTATTGAGTGTATTAAAGAGGGGTGGTATATAGCTTTAGGCGGTGTTGTAACCTTCAAGAACGCAAAAAAAATGAAAGAAGTCGCAAAAGTTGTACCGCTTGATAGACTTCTTCTTGAAACAGATGCTCCTTACCTTACACCTGTACCTCACAGAGGAGAAGAAAATCAGCCTGCCTATGTAAAATTTACGGCAGAAGAAATCGCTAAAATCAAAGAAATTTCATTTGAAGAATTGGCAAAACAAACAACTCAAAACGCAGAAAAAATTCTAAAGATATAATTTGATTTTAAACCTTATCTTTGGTAGCCTGAATTTATGAAAGAAAGACTGGACAAATATTTAACAGATTTAGGCTATTTTGAAACTAAAAGCAAAGCGGCAGCCTCAATTCTTGCAGGACACGTAAAAATCGACGACGTTTACGTAACAAAAGCAGGATTTCAGATTAACCCTAATAAAGAATACGATATACAAGTAAAATCAATGCCATACGTTTCAAGAGGCGGATTTAAGCTTCAAAAAGCCTTAGAAACTTTTGACGTCAATATAAAAGATAGAATTTGTCTTGATGCAGGAGCTTCCACCGGCGGATTTACGGATTGTCTTTTGCAGAGGGGCGCAAAATTCGTATACTCAGCAGACGTCGGATACGGACAGCTTGACTGGAAAATCAGGTCTGACAATCGGGTTAAAGTTATTGAAAGAACAAATCTCAAAAATTGCGAATTTTCAGAAATTTACGGAGAAAATGATACAATTGCAGATTTACTTGTAAGCGATCTTTCATTTATTTCACTTACAAAGGTTTTGGATAATCTTCAAAAATTACTTGCACCGGAATTTCACGAAATGATTTTACTTATTAAACCTCAGTTTGAAGCCGGAAAAGAACTTGTTGAAAAAGGCGGAGTCGTAAGAGATAAAAAGGTTCACGCACAAGTTATAGAAAATGTTGTTGAAAAAGCACTTTCGCTTTCTTACGCAATAAAAGGGCTTACTTTTTCATCAATCAAAGGGCCGGCAGGAAATATAGAATATCTTCTTTGGATTACGACAGAAAACACCGCACCTTTTGATTTAAAAATAATTCCCCAAATTGTTGATACGGCATTTGCGATATTAAATTAACCGCCCTTTGGAATATTTTGCAGATATTCACCGGCGTTAACTTCAATATACTTATACATATTCAAAACAATTCCTGGCGCAAAAAAGTAGTTGTTATTAGCCGGAGTAATCTTCAGCATAGAGCGATATTTGTCTATTGTTATAACACTTGCAAGAAATTCCTTTCCAACGGCAGAAAACAAAATATAGCCGGTTTTGGATTGAATTTCCTTGATTTCAAATCTGTTAGCGTTGACGGCGGCAAGAGTCAAATAAAACAATCTGTCGTTATTCATCGCAAAAGTTTTTGTACACATATCAAAAGAAACATTTTGCGGTGTAACAAGCGTACTTAAACTTGGAGTAGTAAATTGAGGCATCGACTGATTCTGTGAAGCCTGAGGGCTTGAACTTGACGGCTGAACAACATCTTCTGCCGCCGAAGGCAAAACAAACATTAAACAAATACAAAAAGCTATTATAAAATTTTTTCTTACTCTTTCCATGATTCACCTGCACTAACATCTACAAGAAGCGGAACATCAAACGGCTGACCAAGTTCCATTGACTCTAATACAAGAGATTTAACCTTCTCTAATTCAGATTTTTTAACCTCTAAAACAAGTTCGTCGTGAACCTGCAATATCATTTTTGACTCAAGATTATTATCTTTAAGCTTTTTATTCAATTCAATCATTGCAATCTTAATCAAATCCGCAGCAGTCCCTTGCATAGGATGGTTAATCGCAGCACGCTTGCCAAACTCTCTTAATTGAATATTTGAGCTGAAAAGTTCACTTTCCAAATGTCTTTTTCTGCCGTAAATTGACTCTACATATCCTTGTTTTTCGGCAAGTTTTACAATTTCACTCATATATTTTTTTACACTCGGGTAGGTCTTAAAATATTTATTTATAAAATCTTCCGCTTCTTCCCAGCTTATGTCAAGCGCCTTTGCTAAACCGTATTTGCTCTGTCCGTATATAATTCCGAAGTTTACGGCTTTTGACTTATATCGCATTTCTTTTGTAACTTCTTCAACAGGGACATCAAAAACTTTTGACGCCGTAAGAGTATGTATATCAACTCCTGATCTGAAAGCTTCAATTAAGTGCTTATCCCCCGAAATATGCGCTAACAACCTTAATTCTATCTGCGAATAATCAGCTGACATGATTAAATAATTTTCCCTGTCTTTAGGCACAAAAGCATTTCTGATTTTGTTTCCTTCTTCTGTTCTGACGGGGATATTTTGTAAATTTGGGTTTGAAGATGACAACCTGCCGGTCGCAGTTATCGTCTGGTTAAATGTTGTATGAATGCGTCCGTCAAACGGGCTTATCAGCAACGGAAGCGCATCTGTATATGTTGATTTTAATTTTGTATATTTTCTGTACTGCAAAATTAATTCAGCTATTTCATAATTTTCTGCAAGCTCTTCCAAAATTTCCGCACTCGTCGAATATTTTTTATTCTTCCGTTTTTTAGGATTTGGAATTTGAAGTTTATCAAACAAAACTTCCCCGACCTGACGAGGTGAATTCAGGTTAAACCCTTCGCCTGCTATGTCATAAATTTTTCGCTCTAACTTGTGCGAAGAATTTTCCATCACTTCTGACAACTCTTTCAAATATTCAACATCAACAGAAACCCCGACATATTCCATATCGGCAAGAACACAAGAAAGCGGCATTTCAATCTCTCTTAGCAAGTTTAACTCTTTTTCCTCTAACTGATTATGCCAGTACTCCGCCAGCTCAATTATAGTTGCCGAAACATCCGACGCATAAGAATAAACCCCGTCAAAAGAAGCCTCCATTATCCCAATCCGCTTCTTTTTATTTGCTTCAAACGGCGCAAACTCTGCCATTATATGATTTATTCTCTCTATTGCCTGAACATCCAATGCATGATTTCTTGCAGGTTCTCTAATATAACTTGCAAGCATTACATCAAATATATAACCTTTAAAATCTATATCGAGTAATCTTAAAATATTATATTCACTCTTTAAATCATAAGTTATTTTATTTATACTTTCATTTTCCAAAATCGGCTTTAATTCAGCACAAATATCTTCCTTAGACAACTCACCAGACTTATTAAACGGAACAAAATAACTTTGGGTTTTAAATTCTTCACCATCTTTAAATGATAAACCATTTGCATAAGATATTTTTTCATTATAAGCAAACGCAATTCCACGAAGATTTACCTCAACTGGACTTTTAACCTCTCCGATTGTCTTTATTGCAAATACTCCGACATTTGAAAGTTCTTCAACCATTTGTCTTAAATCTGTCGCATTTAAAACTTCATGTTTTTCATATTTAATATCAAATTTATTAATCTCATTTCTTACCGAATCACCGAAAAGCCCAAGCTGCATTCCGTCAGCCGAAGCCGCCGTATCAAGTTTTTTCGTTGTTTCTGCTACATTTGCCTCACGATTAAACGAAGTTAAAATCGTATTGATACTTCTTAAAAAACTGTAAAACTGAAGTTTTGTTAAAAATTCACTCACAGCCTTAACATCAGGAAGCACAATATCCGCTTTTGAAAAGTCAAAATCAATATCCAAATCTCTTACAATAGTTGCAAGATACTGACTTAATTTTGCAATCTCAATTCCGTTTTTAATTTTTTCTTTCACAGCTTTTTCTGCTATTTCATCAGCGTGAGAAAGTATATTATCAAGATTTTTAAATTTTTCCAAAAGCTTGCAAGCTGTCTTTTCGCCAATCCCCTTAATCCCCGGAATACAATCAGAAGTATCACCTCTTAAGGCTTTATAGTCTATAACTTGATTTGGATAAACTCCAAGCTTTTCATAAATCTTATCCCAATTATATTCGACAAGTTCACCCTTGGAAGGAAGGATAACTTTAACACACCCGTTTTCATCCACAAGCTGAAAAGCATCTTGATCGCCCGTCAGAATTAGAACCCTATGTCCTAATTCACATGCCTTTTTAGATATTGTTCCGATAACATCATCAGCCTCAAATCCTTCTTTTGTATAAATCGGAATATTAAAGGCCTTCAATCCTTCATAAATCAAATCCATCTGAATTTTCATCGGATCAGGCATTGCTTGACGATTTGACTTATATTCAGGAAACTTCTCCACACGAAAAGTCTGATGACTTACATCAAAAGCAACAGCAATAGCATCAGGATTTAAGTCTTTATTCTTCAACAAATCAAATATCGACTTAAAAAATCCATAAACCGCCCAGCTTGGAGTGCCGTCAGTCGTCTTCATATTGGTGCGTTCAAGCGCATAGTATTGTCGGAACGCAAGCGCATGTCCATCAATCAAAATTAGCGTCTTTTCATTTCCCATACACTTCTCCCCAACATAAAAGAATTTCTTGAACGCAAATTCTATGCAATGATTTCTTTATCGTCATTACCGTTGTTTTTGGTCGGAAGCTGGATTAATTCGGCCTTGTTACGGTTTTTAACCATATCTGCGGTAATAACAAACTTGTCAATGTTTCCTTTTGTCGGAACATCATACATTACATCAAGCATAATTTCTTCAACAATTGATCTTAACGCTCTTGCACCCGTATTACGTTTCAATGCTTCCTGAGCAATCAAATCAACTGCTTCCGGTTCAAATTCAAGCTCAACGCCGTCCATTTCCATCAAGCATTTATACTGCTTAAGAACAGCATTCTTAGGCTCAGTTAAAATGTTCTTTAATGCTTTTTCATTCAACTGATCCAAAACTGCATAAATCGGAACACGACCGATAAATTCAGGAATTAAACCAAATTTAACAAGATCATCCGGTTGAAGTTTTTTCAATAACTTAACAGCATTAGCCTCTTTGTCAGCTTGTGACATAGGAGCTTTAGCACCAAACCCGATTGTAGAACCGTCATTTGTACGGCGTTCAATAATCTTTTCCAAGCCTACAAAAGCACCGCCGACAATAAAGAGAATATTACTTGTATCAATCTCAATAAATTCCTGATGCGGATGTTTTCTGCCACCCTGAGGAGGTACATGTGCAACAGTTCCTTCAATCATTTTTAATAAAGCCTGCTGAACACCTTCACCTGATACATCACGGGTAATTGAAGTATTTTCAGACTTTCTCGAAATCTTATCAATTTCATCTATGTAAATAATGCCTCTTTCGGCTTTTGCACTGTCAAAATCAGCATTTTGATAAAGTCTTAAAAGAATATTTTCAACATCATCACCGACATAACCTGCTTCTGTCAAAGTAGTTGCATCTGCAACCGCAAACGGTACATCCAACATCTTGGCTAATGTTTGAGCAAGCAAGGTTTTACCGCTTCCTGTCGGGCCGACTAAAAGAATATTTGATTTTTGAATTTCTACATTATCTTTTAAATTTGTTGACTTGTTGTGCTTCAAGCGTTTGTAATGGTTGTAAACTGCGACAGCAAGAACTTTCTTTGCATCATCCTGCCCTATGATGTATTGGTCAAGATAATCTTTGATTTCATGAGGTTTCGGAATCGGTTTCTCCTCTTTTACTTCTTCCTCAACACCATCTTTTTCTTTGTTTTCGAAAAATTCTTCATCAAGAATTTCGTTACAAAGCTCAACACATTCATCACAAATATACACTTCCGGTCCCGCAATCAGTTTTTTAACCTGATCTTGTGACTTTCCGCAAAATGAACATTTTAATCTGCTGTCATCATGTTTAGGCATTTTATCTCCTTTTATTAGCCTTTAACACCTTCACGTGTTACTACCTTATCAATCATACCATACTCTAACGCTTCTGCCGGAGTCATGATATAATCTCTATCGGTATCTTTTTCAATTTTCTTTAATGATTGACCTGTATTATTTGCAAGAATTTCATTTAAAGTCTTTTTAATTCTTACGATTTCAGCAGCCTGAATTTCGATATCGGTAGCCTGACCTTGCGCTCCGCCTAAAGGTTGGTGAATAAGAACTCTTGAATGCGGAAGAGCCATTCTTTTACCTTTTGTACCAGCGGCTAAAAGGAAAGCTCCCATTGAAGCTGCTTGACCTAAGCATATTGTAGAAACATCTGCTCTTATATGCTGCATGGTATCATATATCGCTAACCCTGCTGTTACACTTCCGCCTGGACTGTTTATGTATAACATAATGTCTTTTTCCGGATTTTCACTGTCAAGCAATAGAAGCTGTGCTACTATTAAGTTTGCAACCATATCATCTATCGGAGTACCCAAAAAGATTATGCGCTCTCTTAACAATCTTGAAAATATGTCGAAAGAACGTTCGCCTCTGCTTGATTGTTCTATTACAACAGGTACAAAGCTCATGATTTAGTTTCCTTTCTTATTTCATTATAATATTTTTACTATTTAGATTCTACTTTTTCTTTTTTAGGTTTTACAAAATTAACGGAATTTTTCTCCAACAGAAAATCTCTGACTTTATCATTTAGAGCCTGCTGAGAAAGTGATGTGATAATTTCCGGATTTTTGCCAAGCTGTTTCATTAAATCTGTTTGGCTCATTCCGTAAGCTGCACTAAGCTGCCCTAATTTTGCATTAATATCAGCCGGTTCCAGTTTAATATTTTCTTCCTGCGCAATTTTGCCGATTACTAAAGAATTTTTAATTCTAATTTTTGCATCTTCTTTAATTGTATCTGCAAGCTTTTCACTGCCTTCTGTTTTTTCAACAGCATCCCAGCTTAATCCTTGCGCCTGAAGTCTTTGTTTATAATCGTTAGTTAAAGATTCAGCTTCTCGGTCTATCATTGTTTGAGGGATCTCAACACTTGCTGCCTCAACTACTTTTTCAAAAATCGCATTTTCTGATTTCTGTTTATCAGATGTTTCTTTTTGATTATCAAGATATTTCTGAATGTCAGCCTTTAATTCATCTACAGTCTTAAAAGGCCCGACTTTTTGAGCAAAATCGTCATTCAATTCAGGAACTTTTCTTTCTTTGATTTCATTAAGCTTAATTTTGAATATTGCCGGCTGACCTTTTAATTTGTCATCATGATAATTTTCAGGGAATGTAACTTTGATTTCAAATTCATCTCCGATATTTTTGCCAGAAATCTGTTCTGCAAATCCGGGAATGAAGTTTGAATGACCAAGGTCTAGAGGATAATTTTTAGCATCTCCGCCTTCGATTTTTTCTCCGTTTACAAAACCTTCAAAATCAATTACCGCAATATCGGTATCCTTAGCAGCTCTATCAACAACCAGTTCTAAAGTTGAATACTGGTTCAAGACATTTTGAAGTGCTTTGTCAAAAGCGTCCTCAGGAATTTCAGTACTTTCTACATCAACCTTTAAATCTTTATACGCACCAAGAACAACATCAGGTCTGGTTTCAACCTTGACCTCAACGGTCAAATCTTGTCCTACAGTGAAATCAAACTTTGTAATATAGGGCTGAGTAATAACATCAAGCTCATTTTCTTTAACTGCCTGTGCAATAGCTGAAGGCATAAGTCTGTCAAGAGCTTCATGCTTAATTCTTTCTGTTCCGACTTGTCTTTCAATAACTGAACGAGGTGCTTTACCTTTTCTGAAGCCATCTACATTTACATATTGTGCTATTCTTCTTACAGCTTCATCATAAGCCTTTGCCGCATCCTGCGCCGGTATCGTAATATCTATTTTGTAAATATTGTCATTTTCTTTTTCTACTGCAAATTTCATAACTTTTTCCTTTTACTGATTAATATTAATATCTTTTAAAATTATATCTGAAAAAACTTTTTGTGCAAGTCCACCGAAAATACGATATATTAAAGAAAGCAGAGTGCTTGCAAAAAAGAAAATTATGTGTTAGCTTAGTCGGTATGGTTAGACTGATAAATTCTAACAACTTAATTTATTTAAAACACATCGTTAACGGGATACTTAAGACTCAGGAGATTTTTACAATAATAAAAAGCGTAGGCCATCCTGATGTCGGGCCTTGTCTTTATGCAATATGGCACGGCAATCAGTTTTGTGTATACGGAATTCCAAACAGAGGCAAGGTTAATGTTCTTGTAAGCACCTCTATGGACGGAGATATTATTTCCTACTGCACAAGAAATCTCGGACTTAGAACGATTAGAGGTTCGACGGCCAGAAGAGGTTCGGTTGGCGGCACAATGCAGATTTTGGATGCACTAAAAAACGGTGAATCCGCAGCTATTATGGTTGACGGCCCCAAAGGCCCCGTAAAAAAAGTAAAAGGCGGAATTATTAAAATTGCTCATATGGCTAACGTTCCTATCGTCCCCGTTCACTGGTATTCACCGCAATTCAATTTTGTTAAACTGCCCAGTTGGGACAGCTTAACTATGCCGCTTTTGTATACCAGACTTATTAACATTTACGGCACACCGATTTATATCCCCAAGGATCTTGATGCCGAAACTGAAAAAATATATCAGGATAAAATTAAAGAATCTTTAATTAACCTTGAAGCAAAGGCTCCTCAAATATACAAGGAGGTAAAAAAAGAAATTCCATGGAAACTAAATCTGGACTTAAATTATCCGCGCTACAACTAAATTCCGTAACAGGCAACAAACAGGCTAATCTTGAGAAAGTAAATACTTTGGTGGCTCAAAACATCCCCCCCGACACTGATATTTTGATATTGCCTGAGGTTTGGACAGTCGGATGGGCTTGCGAAGAATTTACCAAAAGTGCAGAGTATCTGGATCCGCAAAGCCCTGTATTTCAGCTTTTATCTTCTTTGGCTAAAAAATACAACATGTGGATTGTCGGCGGAAGTTTCATCCGTAAAGCAGAAAACGGACTCCTCTACAACAGCTGCCCTGTGTTTAACAGGCAAGGAGAACTTATCGCGGTTTATGACAAAAATCACCTTTATTCTTATTGCGGATGCAGAGAGGGAAGCTTTATAACTCCCGGTGAATCAGGATTAATCGTTGATATTGAAGGGATTAAAACCGGAATTACTATATGCTACGATATCAGATTTCCCGAAATCTTTAGAGAATATAGAAAACAAGGCGCTCAATTACTTATAAATGCTGCTGCCTGGGGTAGTGAAAAGCCTATTCCGTGGGAAGTTCTCACAAAAGCAAGAGCCATTGAAAATCAGGCCTATATGGTTGCCCTCACTCAGTGCGGAAATATTGACCTGAAAAATGCAAACATCGGACACTCCAGAATTATCGACTATTTAGGAAATACTATTTCCGAAATCAAAGACCAAAAAGAAGGCTTTATGACTGCAACTATCAATTTTCCCGAAATGGAAAATTACAGAAACCAATGCACAATCTTAAAAGATGTAAAAAATAATTATGAGGTAATAATTAAATGAAAAAAGTTCTTTTAACTTTTATTCTGCTGCTGGCCGGGCTTTCCGCAAATGCAATCCCGGCAACTATCGAGGCCGCAATCACTGATTCGCACGTAAATAAAGATGCAATTTCTGTTTCAGTTAAAAATACCGCCGACGGAAAAGTTCTGTATGAGCATAAACCAAACTCCCCAATACCTCCGGCATCAACTCTTAAAACAATTACCGCAACAGTTGCGGCTGATACACTCGGCAACGATTATGAATTTAAAACCTCTGTATATAAAACTTCTGACAATAATTTATTTTTAAAACTAAGTGCAGACCCGATGCTTACAAGAGAAGACCTCGAAACTCTTATGAAATCAACCGTATCTAAGAAAATTGTTGAGCCTAAAGCATTTTATATAGACGACTATGTAATCGACGGTGTCGAATGGGGCGAAGGCTGGCAATGGGATGATGATTTAAACCCGCTTATGCCGAAATTCAGCCCCTATAACCTCGACGGTAACCTTTTAACCATAACTGTAGATCCAAAGAAAAAAGGTGCGCCTGCGTCAATAAAACTTTCTACTTTTTACCCCGTAACATTTATGAACCTTACAATATCTTCCGATAAAAATTCATTGGAAATCTCACGCAACAACCATATTGCACCTGATGTTATTACTGTCAGCGGAGAAGTAAATTCCAGAACTCAAGATAAAATTCCAGTTAATTCACCTAAAAGATACTTTATTATAAAACTTGAAGAAGCGATAAGTTCCGCTAAACTTGAATATTACGGAGCTTTTCCGCAAAAAAAACTGCCATCCTCTAATGTAACACTCATAAGCGAAATAAAACATCCGCTTACTTCTGTTTTAAAAGGCATTTACAAATCCAGTAACAATATGATGGCGGAAACATTGTTTAAAGTTGCAGGCGGAAAATTTGTTAATAATACCGGATCTATTAAAAGTGCCGTCAAAATGTTTGACGAATATTGCAAAAAGAATAATCTCAATAATGAGAATATCAAAATTACTGACGGGAGCGGAGTTTCTAAAAACAACCTTATGACTGCGGATTTTATGACAAACTTCTTAGTTCTTCAAACTCAACGTGCTGACTTTAATGACTTTATGACAATGCTTCCGACAGCAGGCGAAGGTACTTTATCAAACAGAATGCTTTATTTTAAAGATGTTATTTATGCAAAAACAGGAACTTTGTCTGATATCAGTGCAATTTGCGGGTATATAAAAACCCGAAACGGGAATCTTGTGGCTTTTGATATTATGATTAATGACGCAAAATTAAGTTCTTCTGACAAGAAGGCGACAGAAGAACAGATAATCCGGGCAATTTACAATAAATATTAAACGGATAGAGCGGATGTAGAATACACAGAATAGGAATTATGCATCTTTAACTTTATTTAACGAATACACACCAACCAAAACCCCTCCGATTCCTGCAAGTATTCCACCCATTATGGATGAATAAGTTCTGGATTTCGGAATGTATTTTTTGACCGTAGAATAATCTTTTTTGAGATTTTCCTGAACTCTTAATGTGGCAAGTTTTTCGTACATAATATTTGCTCTCGTTGAAACCGCACGCATAACTTTATTCCATTGTTCACTGATGGCTTTACCTTTATCAGGAAGATTAAGAATAGCCTCTTCTCTGGCTGCTCTAAAGGAACTGCGCGCTTTTTTATATGCCTTAAGCGGTTTGTCAACAGCAAGCTGTGCATCTGCAAAATCTTTAGCTGCGGCTTTCATCTCCAGATACAAGTTTGTATCTTTTGGATTTTGAAGAAGATTCCTGTGTGCAAGATCAAGTTTATTTTTAAGTTCCATATAATTCGTATCTTTTAAAGCTTGCTGATAACGAACCTTGGTTCTTGACACATCCGCAACAAATTTGTCTTCTACACTGACTTTACGAACCATTTCATGCCATAACGAAGCTGCTGGACGAATTTCTTCTTTCGTAATCTGCTTTCCGGAATTACGGTAAGATTTCGCTGCACCTCTAAGTGCTTCAACAGCATTGCTTTCTTCTTTTGTAGCCGTTCTCATTGCGTTTTGCGAAAAAATCTTATCGAAAGTTTTGTCATCTTGCATTATTAATCTTTCAAGTGCAAACTTTCTGGGTGCCAAAATATACCCGGCACCAAGCCCTAAACCTGATGAAACAGCACCAACTCCGCACGGAGATACAGAAATCGTATTTGAACCCATACTGACACTCCTATATTCCTCAAATGTAAACCACTAAAACTACCAGATACATTATTACTCATAAATTAATTTTTTGTGGATTTTTTAAAGTTTTTTTTACAAGTTGTTACAATTATGAAAACTCTAAAGATTGTGTTATACTGAAATAGGAGAGGTAATCGATGGACCCTTTAGTAAGCATAATTACACCCACGCTTAATATTGTAGAACAAGAGCACGCAGATGAATTTAATTTGCTGGTTACGCTTTTGGAGATGCAAACATATCCTAACATTGAACATCTTGTTATTGACGGTTCTTCTACGGACGAAACCATTGACCTCTTAAAAGACTATAAAAACAAGGGTTATATAAACTTTTTTACGGAAAAAGATACCGGTAAATATCACGCACTAAATAAAGGAATAATGAGAGCTAAGGGTAAATATATTGCGTTTTTAAGTTGTGATGATTTCTACCACGATATAACCGCTATTGCAGATGCAGTAAACGCAATGGAAAATGAAAAAGCTGACTTTCTGTTTTCTCCTGCATACTGCAGACACCCTGAAGGGTACACTTATCTTTTCATGCCTGCGATGTACAATGCCTTTCAAGTTATCCCCTGTGCTCGTCAGGGTATGATTTTCAAGCGTTCCATGCTTGAAGAAGAACGATATTTTGACGAAAAATTTAAAATTATGTCCGATATGGATTTAATAATCAGGCTTCTTATGAAAAGGCGCAAGGGTATATTTTTCGAAACTAATTTTACCACTTATAAATTAAGCGAGAAAACATACCAAAATGATGAACAATGCATTAATGAAACAAGACTTATTTTCCATAAAAACTACCGTACGCTTGCACCTCTGAATGATGAAACATTAGAAGCAATGGTATTTTATTCCGAATTTCCGCCGGAACTTCTTAATAAACTTGCAGATTTCTTTTCACCTGATGACAGAGATTTATTCTTTGAGCGCTGCGAACAGATGCACCAATTAAGAATACAACAATACGGAGGGTAATTAAAAAACCGACATCTTGTTTTTGTAAATCTGCCGGTTAACCAAATGTTTTAAATGAACCTTCAACGTTCTTTTCGATAACTTTTTCTACCGAATCCATTTCGGTTTGGATTGCGTTCTGCTCAGTGTCTAATTGTTGAAGTCGAAGTTCTAAATTTTTATCCTGAGCCTGAATGATTTCTATCTTTGCGTTAATCTGGTCAATAGACTGATCATACAAATATTTTTCGTGTTCATATTCATTCATTGCATCATTATAAGCATCCTGATCTGTTACCGTGGAAGTTGTCAAAGCATAAGTTGAATAAGTTCCTGTACCGTCATCATTCGGAATAGATATTGAGATGAATCTTCCGGAAGAATCTCTTTCAACACGGCATCCTGCGACAGCTTTAACTTCTTTAACTTTAACATCACTGCCAATTGTGTAACAATTTATATTATTTAAAATATTTCCGTTTTCATCGGTATTGTTGGCGTTGTTATCAAGATCGGATTTTTTGTAAAAATAAGGAACAGCTTGACCGGTTGTGGTATTTTCAACATATCTGACATACCACTCGTCAGTTCCGTATTTTTGCTCTAACTGCGCAGCCCAAGCTTCTTCTTCCTTGAGGGCAGCCGATACTTCTTGAGGGGTAAGGTTTCCGAAATAAGGATCATTTTCAAGTCCCGGATATGTTGTAATACTATCTATTTCATCCTGAGTCAATACGTATCTGTTTGTAGATTCAACAATTCCTTCTTTTACGTAATTGCCGTCTGCATTTTTTTGAACAAGAGTTACAGCTTTCTCAGGATCTGTTTCATTTTCGTCCCAAAGGTAGATAACAAGCATATCTTCAGTGATATCAGCTCTTGGAACTTCATTACCATCATCATCTAAAGTATAGAATGAACCGTCCTCTTTTTTGTAAACAAGTTCTGAATCTGCCAAACTTGTTCCGACTAAAGAATATTCAAAATTAGCAATATCTTCAGCCGTACAAGGAACAACACCTTGAGTTTTTGTAACTTTATCAATTACATACTCGTTCCCTTCTTGTCTTACAGGATATTCAACACCGTCGATCTTTATTGAATTACCTATAACAGGTACTGTATCAGCCGTGCCTAATTCTCTTAACTGAGTTGCACCGACAAAATATGCTCCGTTTTGTACGTTGATAATACTTGTGGATGCCGCAACCGGCACATAATCATCCTGCCATTTTGAAAGATAACTTACGGTATAAGTTCCGCCATTTGCGATAAGTGCTGTTATTTCATTTGTTAAAGCACCGTCGTCAAAGGTGTAAACAGTTTTTGTAAAACTATCAACAGAAGGAGGCACCGGTACAGACATACCGAGCAAGTCATTATAATAGTTTGCAGACTGGTTAGACAATGAAGTTCTTTGCTGGTTAATTTGCTGGCCTTCGAACTCAACATTTGTCTTTCTGGCTGTCAAACCTAAGAATCTAGCTTGTGAAGCTGCCATTCCCATAACTGGCTTTTTCCTTTCCGTTTAGTTCCATTATTCTGATATACGGCCTAAACGGATTTAAACTTTAACAATACAAGCTCTTATGTTAAGAAATTGTAACATTACATCAATTAAATCAAACTCAACAATTGACTATATCTTATGCGTAAGTCCACCATTTCCAATCTGGAACAGCTTCAACGCCAACTTCAACTAAATTACCGTCATCATCGTATTTCTTTTGGTTAGTATCATAGGCAGCGTTAATATGTGCAGTAATAGCATCTTTTTCTTGGTCACCATTAACAGCGCCTGCCATTCCTAATCCAAGAGGGCTGGGGGATTTATATATATCACCTGCAATACTGTCTATATAATCAGCATCGGTTTGATATGCCATATATTCACCCCCAGCTGCGCTACACAGATATTTTAAACGCTCATATTCTTCCGAATTAAAATCCAAAGTCGTTCTATTTGATGTATACCAACTATAATCCGAATCAGACAATGCACCTATATCATGTAATTGGTCAAGTATAGCCTGACTTGGTAAAGTATAATCATACTGTCCACCGGTTTCATATAACAGACTATACTGATAAGCCGTTGCGTGAGTAAGTTCGTGTACAAGAGTATCAACCGCTGTATACCAGGCCTCACTCAACAACCTTATATCCAAAGTAAGCCCTAAATCACCAAATCCTGCAGAATCTGAATCACTTCCCCAAGTTGTAATATCATATTTACCATCATAAACTTCAGGGATACTTGCTGATTGATAATATCCCAGCGTAAACTCTCCTGATCCTGTAAAACCTGGGTTTACATCCATAAAACCAATTTGTCCTCGTTTTATAGTTTTACCAGTCTGAGTATCTGTTTCACTTAAAAGCCTATTTAGGGCATTTAACTGCGCTGTCAACCCTGCGGCTTCAAGATATTCTCTAGTTCTTTCAATAATATAATCCAACTTCTGCATATCACTCAGAGCAGCATAATCACTTTGAAGTTGATTTGCATATAGTTCGACTTTTAGTTTATAAGGGTCAAAAGTAGCTCCTAATTCTTCACCAATAAGAGTTTTCAATTCTGCTACACTTAATACGCCATTATCATCATTATCAAGCGAATCAAAGACTCTGTTTATAGATCCAAAAAAGTCATAGTTTGCATCTTCCCAAACATCATTATGAGAGAGTTCAACCAACTGAGCACGGGTAAGTCCGGTTGAGGCAGATATTGTAGAATCTTGACTATTCAACCACTCAAACATGCTTTCAACATCATCAAATTCGCTTATAAATGAAGATTTGGGTTCTTCCGGTTCTTCTGTTTCACTGCCTTCGCCTTCTGTGCCGCCTTCTCCGCCAGGCTCTACCGTTTCACCGCCTTCGCCGCCAGTGCCGCCTTCACCACCGGGCTCTACCGTTTCACCGCCTTCGCCGCCAGTGCCGCCTTCACCACCAGGCTCTACTGTTGAGCCGCCTTCGCCGCTTTCGCCGCCTGATTCAGTTTTCTTATGATGCAAATCATAAATTATTTTCTTTATATTATAAATTTCTGATTCTGTTAAATCTGTAAAAGTAACCGAATACTGGCTATCTACTTTTAAATCTGATGCAATCTTCTCGCCAATATCATCAGCGTATTCAATTTTTCCACCGCTTATATTACTTGTTGTTAAATCGGTTGCATTCGCTGTATTTGCAGTTTCAGTTTTTCCGCAATCGCATGATGCCAAACTGCTTGCATTAGGACTTGCAGTTTCTGTCTTTCCATTATTTTTAACTGTTAACCCTGCTGCATAACCTGAAGCAAGCTCATCAGCAATAGAATAAATCGTTGCATCCTTATTTGCCGCAAGTAATTCATTAACAATACTTGTCGTATCTACAGAATTAGCGGAAACGCCGGCTGCCGAAGCATTTTTTTCAACCTCTGCCGTTACTTGCTTTTGTAACTCTGCTGCCTGCGATTTTGCAACAATTGTCAGTAATTTTTGATTAATCTGCATATTCCTATTAGTCCTTTAATTCACTTATCGGTTGTTTTAAGGTAAAACTTTAAGCTTTAATAAATTTATTTACAAAAATTTACTTTTTTATTTTCTTTAAATATTTGCAAAATAAAATCTGCCTGTAATATAATTAAATTAAAGATAAGTACATTTAGTAAAAGGATTGGAAATGGTACAACAAAGAATAGCTGTAATCGGCTGCGGTATGTGGGGCAGAAACATCGTCCGAAATTTTTATAACTTGAACGTTTTGGATACCGTATGCGATATTGACGACGAAAACCTCAAAAAAGTTACGGAGCAATATCCGGGAGTAAAAACAACAAAGGATTTTAACGAAGTTTTAAATAACAAAAGTATTACGGCCGTTGCTGTCGTAACTCCAAGCCATACTCATTTCAAACTTGTTAAAGCTATGCTTGAGGCAGGTAAAAATGTTTATGTAGAAAAGCCGATTTCGACAGTTGCACAGGAAGCACGTGATTTATCGGAGCTTGCTCATCAAAAAGGGCTTGTTCTTATGGTCGGGCATCTTCTGCTTTATCATCCTGCCGTAAACAGGCTTAAAATGCTGATTGAAGACGGGGTTTTAGGTGAAATTGTATATGCTCAAAGTGACAGACTTAACGTAAACTTCCACAAAAACGACAGAAGTGTAATGTGGGATTTAGCACCTCACGACGTTTCAATGATTAGCTACGTTACAGGTAAAACTCCCTTGAGAGTAATTTCTGCCATCGGCTGCTCTTCTGACAGAACTGATATTATGGACATTACTCACATCGGAATTCAATTTGAAGACGGGGTTATAGGACACATTTCAGACAGTTGGATTACGCCGAAAAAACACGTGACTTTATTGGTCAGAGGCTCTAAAGCTACTGCAATACTTGATGATACCGTTCCGGAAAACAAATTGGTAGTTTATGATAATTTTGAACAGAGTTCAACACATATTACAGCACCTGACGTTCTTGAGATTGAACCTCTTAAACTTGAATGCCAGCACTTTATCAGCTGCTGCGAAACCGGTAAAAAAGCTCGTTCTGACGGTGATAACGGATTTATGGTTACCCAAATCCTTGAAGAAGCCGAAAAAATTATGCTTGGCGAAAGAGTTAAAAACCTTGATTCAGTGAATTTTGCGCTTTCAAGAATGAAAAAATAATTTTTAAGTATATATAAGAAGGACATCAAAATGGATATTAAAAACAACACAGCAAACATTGTTTCAATAAGCAGAGTTTTCGTTGCATTTATTGCAATCGGACTTTTATATTTAGATTCACGTACAGCTTATCTTATATCGCTGCTTTTAACGATAATTGCTTTTATTATGGACGGAGTTGACGGTTATATCGCAAGAAAATACAACCAAGCTTCAGAACTTGGATCTGTGCTTGATATTATGGGTGACAGAATTGTTGAAGCTTCATATTGGATAGCTTTTGCGGTTATGGGATGGCTTCCTATTTTATTTCCAATAGTTTGTGTTACAAGAGCTTTCACAACAGACAGCATCAGAAGCGTTGCTCTTTCTAAAGGAATGACTGCATTTGGAGAAAAATCAATGCAGTCTACCGAATGGGGAAAATTTATTTGCGCTTCTAAATTTATGAGAATAAGTTATGCGGTTGCAAAAGTTGCGGCGTTTGTTCTTATTATCGCAGCATACACACCTGACATAAACTTTAATCTCGCTGACGGAATCAGATTTATCGCAGAAATTCTTGCTTGGATTGCGATTATCTTCTGTGTTGTAAGAGCGATTCCTGTCGTTGCTGAAAGCGGAAAGCTGTTTGAAAATGGCAAAAATTAATGTCGTTTTATACGAACCTGAAATTCCTCAGAATACAGGTAATATTGCACGACTTTGCGCATGTACGGGAGCTTCATTGTATCTTGTCGGAAAATTAGGGTTTTCACTTTCCAGCAAATACACTAAGCGTGCAGGATTAGACTATTGGGACAGCGTTGATCTTCATAAAATTGACTCTATGGAGGAATTGTTCAGCGCAAATCCTGATGCTACGTTTTATTACCTGACAACAAAAACCAAACGTAAATATACAGATGTACAATTTAAAGACGGCGATTTTATTGTTTTCGGGCCTGAAACAAGGGGACTTCCGGACATTTATGTTAAAGATAAAAATGCCCTGACAATTCCGATGAAAGAAGGTCAAAGAAGCCTTAATCTTTCAAATTCCGTTGCAATAGTCGCTTATGAGGTAATCAGACAAAATGGAATTTGAACTGCCTTTAAGAAGTGAAAATGCAAATAAGGGAACTTTCGGAAGGGTTTTAAATATTGCAGGCTCTGATTATATGCCTGGTGCCGCTTATTTATCAAGCGTTGCAGCCCTAACATCCGGATGCGGGTATGTTTTTTTGGCAACAACAGAACGCGCAATTAGTGCCGTTGCAGCGCAAACTCAAAATGTAGTTTTTGCGCCTCTTTCCGATATTGATTCTTTGCTTGAAACCGCAGATGTGCTTTTAATCGGATGCGGAATCTCAACTGATAAAAAAGCTAAACAAATATTTTTTGACACATTAAAGAACGTGAAAAACATTCCAGTCATAATAGATGCGGACGGACTTAATATTTTAGCGGAAGCCGATGAAATTCAACTTCCTGAAAAACTTATACTGACTCCGCACATAAAAGAAGCTTCAAGACTTTTGCACACAGCTTCTGAAAAAATTTCAGCAGATATGGAATTTTTTGCAAAAGAATTAACAGAAAAATTTTCCTGTACAACAGTTTTAAAATCAAGTGAAACAGTAGTTTGCGGAAAAGATTTGACCATATACAGACACAAAAAACAAAACAGTGCACTTGCTAAAGCAGGAAGCGGAGATGTTTTAGCAGGAATTATTGCAGGGCTTTCGGCGCAAGGATTGGACGAATTTAATGCCGCTAAAACAGGTGTTTATATTCACAGTCTTGCAGGTGAATACGCAAAAAATAACCTGACCGAGTATTCTGTACTTGCAGATGACCAGATCAGGTATATTTCTTATGCTTTTAAAAAGCTTTTAAATTAGCCAAAGAAATTGAAAGCGCCGTCGCCGTTTTTGCAGCTAATTCCATAAGCTTCTGCTATTTCAGCAGGAGTCGGCATTGGAACTGCTTCTTTTGCAACTTCAACTTTCGGTGCTTCAATATTTCTTTTTGCAACTAATAAAGATGCAATTCTTCCGGCAAAAGTATCTTTATCTTCTGCGAATTTTGCATCTCTTAACTGTCTTTCTGCTAATTTACTATTAATAGTTCCTTCAAGATTTGAAGAAGCTGAAACGTATGCTTCTTGCATATTCTTTACTACCTTGTTAGCAACTCTTTGTTTTGCACCAGTAAATGATACATTTTGAATTCTTGAAATCATCTTTTTCTCCTTTGAATTTTAAATTTGTTGGGGTAACAATACATTTTTCTTTTTCGGTTACCTTATTAATAACCCAAAAAAATTTTTTTTGCTACCCTAAAAATTTTTAGTTTACAAATATTAATCTAACATAAAAAGATAATCTAGCAATTAGTCAACTTACCTAATACTGTTCTACGGCGTGCGCCGGTGCATTCGGGAAGATTACTCGGAATATTATAATAAGCACAATACCCTAAAAGTGCAAAAGCCATAACTTCTTTAAAATTATTCGAAATCCCGTAATTTTCATGAGTTTTCAAATCAATATGCTTTGGCAAATAATGACGCAGATATTTCATAAGAGTCGGATTGTAAGCCCCGCCTCCGCCGACAACAACTTCGTTAATATCAACAGACGGATAAACAAATCTTTCATAAGCCTGCGTAATTGACTTTGCAGTAAGTGCCGTAAGTGTTGCAATAACATCCTTTGGTTCATGAGGCGCAAACCTTAGAGCATTTTCCGCATAATCCTTTGAAAAATATTCTCTGCCGGTAGTTTTAGGCGGATTTCTAAAGTAATATTCATCCTGAAGCAAACACTCAAGCCAGCTCTCAGAAATCGTGCCGGAATTGGCAATATCTCCGTTTTCATCATACGGCCTGTTATAAAACTTCTGCATACAGTAATCAATCATCATATTGCCAGGCCCTGTGTCAAAGCCGAAAGTTGCATTTTCTCTTGATACAACCGTAACATTCGAAATCCCGCCGATATTTTGAATACAAAAATTTCTCTTATAAGGCTTAAACCATTTTTCATCGGCAAAACAAACCAAAGGTGCACCTTCACCGCCATTAGCAATATCAGCTTCTCTGAAATTAGAAATTGTCATGCATCCGGTTTCCTTTGCAATAACAGAGCTTTCGCCTATTTGCAAAGTGCTTTTTAAAGAAATTCCGTCCAATTTTTCATCAAAAGGAAAATGATAAATAGTCTGACCATGACTTGAGATAAAATCTGGTTTTCCATGCTCAGAGATTATAATGTTACAAGCTTCCGCAAAACATTTTCCGACAGCAAAATTCATCTGGCAAACATCTTTTACGGAGGCATTACCGTTAAACAGATTAAACAACTTTGCTCTGATATGCTCCGGATATTTATAATTAATTCCATGAATAAGTTTGCAGCTTAAATCAGGCGAAACAATACAAAGCCCGGCGTCTATACTGTCGCAAGACGTTCCGGACATTAATGCTATAATCTTTTTACTTTCCAATTCCTGCATTACTCTACTTATTGTATTAAACATGATATTCGCAGGCAACTTTTTTTAATACTGTTACATAATAGTAACAAACACTCCCCAAATCTCTTTTAATAAACCTTTTTCTAACTCTCTTAAATTTAACAAATCAGCCCCATTAAAAAATATCCCTAATCTTTACCCAGTATCTACACCTCAAACCTTACAGGACTTTTGCCATCACCTCTTTTTCTTTCACTGTCCTTACTATCTTCTCCCGATGCTTTTTTAAAGCTTCCTCCGTTATCGTTCCGGTAGTCGAACTATTAAGTTTTAATTTATTTTGTATGTCGTATTTCTCTCGACTCTTTAAATGTAACTTTAAGTTAAAAGCTTGACAAGTAAAAAATAATTAATTAAATTTTACAATTGACCATGCCCCTTGATGCCGTAAGAAAAAATTCAAGTTCTTAAATCTTAATGAAGAAAATTTAATGAAATTACGTAAATTTTACACTTATTTTTGATTGACAAAATAAAATTATAGAGATTAATTTTCTTTTTTATAGTATAATCATGGTGTTGGAAAATAGTTTGAAAAAAATACTGTTTTTATTATTGTAAAATAATCCTTAAGAGTTTAGAGATTTTATCGGGATAAAATATGAAAGAGTTTATTAAAAGCAACAAAATAACTTACAACTTAATGTCTTTTACGGCATTCAAAGCTCTTTTAATCTTCTCATTGTTATTAGAAGCCCCACGCTCATACAATGATATTATTGAATACTTTGCGAATCACGATTATATAAATGAAAAGATATCAATAGACACAGCAAGAGTATACATAAATTCACTTCGCATGGCAGGCTGCGTAATAGAGAAAACCAATCGTGCAGAAGGTTCAAAATTTGTACTTATCTCGCATCCGTTTGAGTTAGAAATACCGCCTGAGCAAATAAAAGTTTTTGCAAAAATATATAAAACAGTTTCCAAGAACATCAGCATCGAAGAATTAATCATGCTTGAAAAGTTTTTACGCAAATTATGTAAAAACATAAAAAATCCTGAATTTAAACAGATATTGGATAAAATATCTCCGCTAACGGGATTTAACATCAAACTGCTTGAGGATTTACTTGCATGCTGCCGCAAGAAGAATCAAATTACAATCGAATACAATTCTCCTCATTCAGGTATTAAGGCAATGGAGATTATATGCGACAAAATGGATTTTGAAAGCAGCAAACTCTATCTTTACGGAACGAGCATTGAATATGAGCAATCCACATACTTACAAGTCGGAAGGATAATAAAAATACTTGATATTAAACTCATTAAAAATGAGATCAACATTCACGAAATAAGAGCCTTATACACCGTAAATGCAAATTCCCAAGAATTGCAGCTAAAAGACAATGAAAGAATTGTTTCAATCAACAACAATCAAACATTAATCGAGGCAATATCCTCAAACAAATTTGCTCTAAAACAGAGGATACTCTCCTTCGGAAGTGCTTGTAAAGTTATAGAGCCATCCGACTTAAGGGAAGAAATTATCGAGACATTAAAGCAGATGAGGGCAGGATATCAGTCATGAAGAAAATAAGTGATAAATATAATGAAGCATGTATAAAAGTCTTTGATATGCTGAAACTGCTTTCAAACGGTACGGCAAAATACAGAGATATAATTGAGCTTTTTACAAATTACGACAACAATGAAACCGCAGCGGCAAATGTTATTTTAAACAAATATCTGAACACATTAAAAATATTCGGAATAAATATTAGCAAAACGAAGAACATATATTATCTTCAGAACTCATTTTTCTCAATAAATTTAGATGAAAAAGATGCAAAAGCCTTTAGCTTATTAAAATCCTCAAAGGATTATCTGACGAGCCAGAAGCAGCAGGAATTTTTCGACAAATTTTTAAGAAGCATAGAAATGCGTCTAACCAAAGAATCTAAAGAGTTGGTAGAAACCGAGAGCAAACAGTTATCAAACATAAACAGCGAAGAATACCTTAACAAATACAGAGATATTATTTTGAAATGCGAAATATGCTGTTATGAAAACCAGAAGCTTGAACTATGTTTTACACAAGAGAACAAAGCCTACAAAGTTATGTGCAGTCCGAGAGAAATAACCTTTAAAAACGGCAAGGCATATTTATCGGTATTTAATCATTTAAGCCGCCAGATATTCGAGGTACCGGTTGACTTAATAACCTCAATGAAACAAATGCCTGTAATATCAAAAGGTAATGAAGTTTCAGTGACAGTCGTATATAAAATAGGCAATGCACTTGCAAAATCCTATTGTCTGAAAGAATGTGAAACCTGTGACGGAAAACCTGACGAAAACGGCTGGCTTACGATTATCAACCACAATGAAGATTTTGATGAATTACTAAAAAGGCTTTTGAGATACGGAAGCAATTGTGTGGTACTATCACCCAAGAATTTCAGAGAAAGCATGATTACGGCGATTGATAATACCCTAAAGAACTATGAATAATAAAATTTAACAAAGCATTCTAATTAAATTTTGGATGTTGTAAGCTTGAGATATGAGCACACAACAAGCATACGTACCGCTGCATTTACACAGCGAATATTCATTACTGGACGGGGCAATAAGAGTAAAAAAGCTCTGTGAATTTGCAAAAGAAAACAACATGCCGGCCGTTGCAATAACAGACCATGGAGTAATGTATTCTGCGATAGAATTTTACCGCACAGCGAAGGAAATGGGAGTAAAATCCATAATCGGCTGCGAATTTTACGTTCATGATGGCGACATTCATGACAAAAATCCGTCGCACAACCCTCTTTACCACCTTGTACTTTTGGCAAAAGACAAAGACGGGTATATGAACCTTGTAAAGCTAGTTTCTATTGCGCATTGCGAAGGCATGTATTATAAACCCAGAATTAACTTTGAACTTCTTCAAAAATATTCAAAAGGATTAATATGCTCCTCAGCCTGTCTTGGCGGAGAAGTCTTGCAAAATCTGCTTCAAAAGAATTACGACGGCGCAAAAGAGTGTGCAAAAAAATACAAAGATTTATTTGGTGAAGATTATTATATTGAGCTTCAAGATCATGGCCTTGACGAACAGAAGAAAACAAATCCGGATTTAATCAAAATTGCCCGAGAGCTTGATATAAAGATGATTATCACAAATGACTCTCATTATCTTAAAAAAGAAGACGCCGACTGGCATGACACGCTTCTTTGTTTACAGACCAATTCACTAAAGCACGAAGAAAACCGTTTTCATTTCCCGAACAATGAATTTTATGTAAAAACAGCGGAAGAATTACGGGATGCTTTCAAGTGGATGGACAGAGAAACATTTGATGAATGTATAAAAAACACGGTAGACATAGCGGAAAAATGCCATCTCATATTAGAAATGGGAAAAAGTCCGCTTCCTCATTACGAAGTTCCGTCAGGCTACACCGTTGAAAGCTACCTTGATTATATAGTTCATCAAGGATTAAAAGAACGCTACGGAGATATCCCGAAAGAAATCGAAGAACGTGTCAGATATGAACTTGGCATTATAGAACAGATGGGATTTTCGGCATACTTTTTAATCACTTGGGATTTTGTGCATTTTGCAAAAACGCACGGGATTCCTGTCGGCCCCGGAAGAGGCTCAGCCGCAGGTTCAGTTGTTGCCTATGCGTTAAAGATTACCGAACTTGACCCGATAAGACACCACTTATTGTTTGAAAGATTCTTAAACCCTGAACGATACTCCATGCCTGATGTCGATATTGACTTCTGCATTGAACGTCGAGGAGAAGTTATCGACTATGTTTCAAACAAATACGGAGAAGACAAAGTCTGCCAGATTATCACATTCGGAACTTACGCAGCAAAAGCCGCAATGAAAGGAGTTGCAAGAGTTCTTGACATACCTTATGCAAAAAGTAACCAGCTTGCCTCACTAATTCCGAGCGAACCCAAAACTCATATTGATGACGCCTTACAGCCCGGCATGGAACTGAAAAAACTTTACGACGAAGATCCTGAAGTTAAAAAGCTTGTTGACATGTCAAAAGCTATTGAGGGGATAAAGAACAACACAGGAACCCACGCAGCGGGTGTAATTATAGCGCACAAACCGCTTAACGAAATCGTACCGGTTCAGCCTTCAAAAGACGGAATTATCGTAACCGAATACCCGATGGCGGATTTGGAAAAACTCGGGCTTTTAAAAATGGACTTTTTGGGGTTAAGAAACCTCACAATGATTCATAAAACAATGAAACTTATTAAAAAGCGTCAGGGAATTGAATTTGATATAGACAGAATCCCTCTTGATGACAAACCGACATACGATATGCTGATTGCAGGTGATACTGACGGCGTATTTCAGCTTGAATCTTCCGGTATGAAGAAATTGGTGAAAGATTTAAGACCTGACGTATTTGAAGATTTAGGCGCATTAGTTGCACTATTCCGCCCCGGCCCGTTAGAATCAGGCATGGTACAGGACTTTGTCGAAAGAAAACACGGACGACAGGAAATTAAATACGCACATCCGCTGTTGGAACCTGTATTAAAAGACACCTACGGAACGATTGTATATCAGGAACAGATTATGCAGGTATTCCAAGTGCTTGCAGATTATACCCTCGGTCAAGCTGACATGGTTCGAAGAATGATGGGTAAGAAAAAGCTTGATGAAATGGCTCAGCAAAAAGGCAAATTCATAGAAGGAGCAGCCCGTCACGGTATGGACTCAAAAGACGCAGCAGCACTTTTTGAACAGATTGAAAAATTTGCATCATACTGCTTTAACAGATCACACTCAGCAGCTTACGCATTTGTAGCCTACCAGACGGCGTACTTAAAATGCCATTATCCTGTTGAATATCTTGCATCACTTTTAACCTCAGTATCAGGCGATCAGGACAAAACGCAATTATATATAGAAGAAGCCTTGAAAAAAGGAATAAAAGTCATGCCTCCTGATATCAACAAATCATACGCAGAATTTACCCCGGACGGAAACGATATCAGATTCGGGCTTGCATCAATAAAACAAGTCGGAGAAGCGGTTGTTGAAGCGATTATAGAGGAACGCGAGAAGAACGGAGAATATAAATCAATTTACGATTATTGCAAGCGTTTGGATGCAAAATGCTGCAATAAAAAGACACTAGAAGGCTTAATAAAATCCGGCGCATTTGCAAACATAGAAAAAAGCCGCAAACAATTAATGGATAATATTGATTACATAACAGCAACCGCCTCAAAAGAAGCAAAAGCAAAAGAAAGCGGTCAAGGAAGTCTTTTTGATTTATTAGGCGACACAGCAGAAGTGGAAGAGGCCAAATTTAAACTTGCAGGCTCGGATGAAGAATATGACCAAAGACAGCTTCAAATATTTGAGAAAGAATTTTTAGGATTTTACGTCACAAGCCACCCGCTGTCCACAATAAGGGATAAATTGCCATTCTTAATGACCCATAAGATTTCAGAAATTCCTGACCAAAAGAATGATAAAGTTGTGACAATTTGCGGGCTTATCACTGCGACCAAACAAATTCCGACCAAAAAAGATCCTGCAAAGTTCATAAGGTTTGTAACGGTAGAGGATTTAACCGGAAAAGTGGAAGTTATAGCCTTCAATAAACAAATTCAAGAATACGGAAGCTATCTTGAATCCGAGCAGCGAGTAATAATTTCAGGCAAAGTAAGCCGAAGAAGCGAGGAGGAGCCGCCGGTTCTATTAATTGATACGGTAAAGCCGGTTGATAATTCAAACATTTTCACACTTCAATTAAACGACGAATTCAAATTTGAAGAACTTGTATATTTAAAAAATCTTTTATGTGAACATTCAGGATCGGATCCTTTAATGATAAAAATGAAAGATGAAGTCGGTGAAGTAAAGATTTTAACCGCCTCAATGTTTTGGGTAAATTCGACGAACACACTTGTAGATCTTTTAAGGAGCAAATTTAAAGAAAGAATAGATATAAACATCCGCTCACTGGATTCACAAGAAGAAAAGACAGAAGCCGCTTAATTATGGATAAAACAACATTTACCGGAAGAATATTATTTGTAAATAAAGAATCATACAAAAATTTCATCGGACACAGAGCCTCAATCAAGCAATTAAAGTATCATTGCGGGAACAAAAATCTTACACATTGCATACAATATGACAAGGATTTTTTTGTCATAACAACGAGCTTAGAGCATGAAAGGAAACTGGATGATACAACGGTGCATGTATTATCCGAAGTACACAATTCAACAAACGAAGAAAACATATTACAAATAATAAACAACCACATAAAAAAAGTAACCCTATGGAAATCAGAAATTGGACAAATGCCAAATTATCCGACAAAGAAAGTTGAAGCCGTTGAAACCAAGAGTTTAAAACAAAAAATTCTAGGAATTTTCAAAAAAAGATAAAAAAAAGCTTGCAAAAAAAAAATCAGCATGTATTATAGAAAAGTACCGATAAGCGGGGGTAATTCAGTGGTAGAATGCCTCCTTGCCAAGGAGGATGTCGCGAGTTCGAGCCTCGTCTCCCGCTC
>CALUTL010000017.1 GCA_944323655.1 Candidatus Gastranaerophilales bacterium
TCGTTCTCATCAGGCTTTACACTTCGTAATATCGGCATCAGTATTATTACCAACACTCCTATTACTGCCATCGATATCAGGATCTCGCCTAAACTTATACCTGACAACAAGGGTAAGTGTCTTTTTATTACGCTTCCCCATTTTTCAACTATCTGAGACCACTCAATCCCGCTCAGGAGCTTATTATACGGGTGCCCCCCCCCCCTGAAATACCTATTCTGTCTGTGTTTCATACCTCTTTGCTCCTTTGCTCGTGTTTTTTTTACAATATATATTATTATAACCTATTTCTATATAGTTCGCAAGTGGGTATTTTTGTTTTTATAAAATTATCTATAATTAAAAATTATTAAAATTTGACATTTATTGCTTATTTGCAATTTATATGATATATTTTACTCGTTATGAGAACTAAAAAGTTTGCAATTTGCTGTAATAACAACGTTCAAAATTCCGTTAATGTGAAAATTTCTCTTGGCGAAATTCTTACGCAAAAAAAAGTAGGCTTTGAAACTTTTGATATTGATGATTTGAAAGCAGGCTGCGATTTTGCATTTGTTATAGGCGGGGACGGGACTATTCTTAAATCTGCACGATTTTTTGCAAAATACCAAACCCCTGTATTCGGAATTAATCTCGGAAGACTCGGCTTTTTATCGCAAGCTTCTCAAGAAAAGCTCTACGAAGCCGTTGATGAAATTCTTGCCGGAAAATATTATATCGACGAAAGAATTATGTTGCAAAGCGGTGAAAATATTGCTCTTAATGATTTTGTAGTTAAGGGAAATTCTCACGGACGAACCTCAAGACTTACACTTAAAATCAACGGAAAAGCAGTTTGCGACTATCTTGCTGACGGTCTGATAATTTCAACCCCCACAGGCTCCACAGCTTACGGGCTTTCAGCAGGCGGGCCGGTGCTTGTTCCTAACTTAGCAGCTTTTGTGATTGTACCTATTTGCCCTCACACTTTGACTGCAAGACCTTTGGTAATCCCTGATACCGAAATTATTACTGTTTCAATGAGCGAATGCGACAACGGGTTTGTTGTGTCTACTGACGGGCAGAATTTTTTTGAGTGCAAGGCTGATATTGATATTAAAAAATCAGAATTCAAAGCTAAGCTTGCATTGCTTGAAAATTCCGACTTCTATTCACTTCTCAGAAACAAATTAAGCTGGGGTACTTCTCCCGCTAATATTAGATAAAAACAAATTCACGTAATTTCTGCAACTATTATTGACTTTTGTTCAATTATCATTATTTACATGGAAAAACCCATCCAAACAGATGATTTTTTTTTATAAAATTACGTCAAACTGTAAGTATGGCCGTATATTTATAAAAAAGTTGTTCAGAGGTAGAAGTTATGAAAATTAATGGCGGAATTCGGTATTTTGAAAGAGGTATAGACCTTTCTATAAGGGCTATGCAGGTTCAAACTGAATTGATGTCAATCGCAAATGAAAATATAATCGGATTCGATAAAGTAGGCTACCAACGCCAAGAAGCCGTAGTTTCTTCGTTTTCAGAATTTATAGGTGTAAACGGAATTTCCAAAACAACCGACACCAAAATTGGTCGTATTGCAATGTCTGATAACCCTTTAGACTTTGCAATAGCAACTGAAGGCTATTTTCAAACAGAGGGACCGGACGGAATAAAACTTACCAGAGATGGCAGGTTTAAGCTTGATAAAGACGGGAATCTGCTGACACTTGACGACAGACGAGTTCTTTCAAATGCCGGTATGCCAATCGTCCTGCCGACTATTCCTGAAAAAGTAGAAGATGTAAAAGTTGATGAAAGCGGGCTTGTAAAGGTACTGGACAAAAATACAGGTGAACTTCTTCTTGCTGGTCACATCGGGGTCGTCGATGCTAACGGAATGATTGTTATGGAGCCTCAGGTTAAACAAGGTTATAACGAATATTCAAACGTCGCACTTCAAAATGAATTTATGACAATGATGCCGATTATCAGAAACTTTGATGCAAACAGGCAGTTATTTATGATTCAAAACCAAAACTTGCAAAAAGTAATTTCACAACTCGGAAGCGTTTCATAAGGATAAGGAATAAGAATTATGCACAATTTACAGGCAATAATCAGAAAAGGTGTAAATAACGTTACGAACCAATGGGACAGGTTGGGTTATGTGGCTAATGCCCTTGCAAACTATAATACCCATGGGTATAAGACAGTACGGTTTGAGCAGATGCTTAATGAAGACGGCTATTTAACCGGTGCAATAAGAACCGATCACAGCAACGGCTCTTTTAGAGTAACCAGCAATCCTTATGATGTTGCAATAACAGGCCCGGGGTTTATCCCTGTAATTTCACCGAGCGGAGAAGTTCAATATACCCGTGACGGCTCATTTAAACAAGGAAAAGACGGTTATCTTGTAACAAATGACGACTGGCTTGTCGGAGAAGGTATTAAAATTCCGACAAATTGCTACAAATTTTTGATTAAACCAAACGGAGATGTTTACGTATATGATGCAGTTGATTCTCCGGGACGTAAAGCAGGCAACATCCCGCTTGTACAATTCGACAACCCTGAAGGACTTGAACAAGGAGGACTTAACAAACTCGTTGCAACAGCGGATTCAGGCGATGCAAAACTCGTTAAAGACCACGAATATTTTGCTCAAAATAATCTTGAAAATTCAAACGTAGATATTTTTGACAATGTAGGTACAATGCTTAGACTTAACGCCTCAATGCTTGCAAGTACAAGATTGATGAAAGTTGTCGATGATATGTACAACAAGTCAATAAATATCAGAGAATAATAAAATTTATCTGCGGTAAAAACATACCGCAAAAAAGAAGAAAGGATAAAAATGTTTACATCATTAGATCACATGGGACGAGTAGGATTAATGCTTGACCTGATTACGCAAAGACAAGTCGCAATCGGTTCAAACCTTGCCAACATGGATACTCCGGGTTATGTAAGACGCGACATTGACTTTTCTGAATATCTAGGCTCAATGAACAGCCCGCTTGAAACGAAACTTTCGGAAAAACTTGGGGCATCCGCCGTAATTTCACAAAGAACTTACGAAGAAATCCGCCCCGACAAAGAATTGATGGAACTTCAAAACAATGCCATCCTTTACACAATGGCAACAAGACGTATGTCTAATATTATTACCGAAATGAAAACGGTAATTAACGTAGGTAAGTAATTTTTAATCGTCCTGAATTAAAAGGACAAAAAGGAACAGGAGCGTAAATTATGAGTTTACTAGGATCAATGGACATAGGCGAAAGAGCCCTCCGCACGCACGGATTAAGGCTTGATGTTCACTCACGCAACATGGCTAACGTTGATACGCCTAATTACATAAGACGTATTCCTGTTTTAAATGCGACGGAAGAAATTTCATTTCACGGACTTTTAAACGAAATGAAAGAGGATGTTTTTGGAATCGGAACACTGCCTTTACTTCAAGGCGGAGTCGTTTTTAACGGCTGCGTAGAAGATCCGACATTAGGAGAAAAAATATACAAACCAGGACATCCTGACGCTGATGAAAACGGTTACATAAGAGCGTCTAACGTAAACCCGATGGTTGAAATGGCTGATGCAATTCTTGCACAAAGAGCTTATGAAGCAAACCTTGCACTTGTAAATATTACAAAAACAATGGCGCAAAAAGCTACTGAAATCGGAAGATAAAAACTATAATGATTTTGTGCTGATATTTTTATCTTTGTGATAATATAATCGCATAGGTGATTTATGATAAAAATATCAATAATAATTCCTGTTTATAATGTGGAAAAATATTTGTCAGGATGCTTGGATAGTATTATTTCACAGACTTTTAGCGACTTTGAAATAATCTGCATTAATGACGGTTCTACAGATGAATCGTTAAGAGTTTTGCAAGAATACAAAAATAAAGATAACCGAATAAAAATTATTGATAAGCAAAACGAAGGTTCAGGAATAGCTCGTAATTTAGGGCTTTCTATTGCGACAGGTGAATATGTCTATTTTGTAGACTCCGATGACTGGCTTGAAGATAACACCGTACTTGAAAAAATATACAACGCCGCAGAAAAAGATGTTCTGGACATTTTAATCTTCGGGGGATATTCCTGCTATACAAAATGCGGTAAATTAATCAAATGGAAAGGGAAATATAAGCTTGAATCCTTAAACAGAAAATATTTTAAGAATGTTTTCGGTGCAAAAGACATAAAGAAAGATATTTTCAAATTCCCGTCAACCGCCTGGACAAAGCTTTACAGACGGGAATTTTTAACCGGAAATGATATAAAATTTCAGCAAATAAAAGTTGGACAAGATCAACTGATATTTTTTCATTCGATGATTTTGGCAAAAAGAATAAAGGTTTTAAACGAATACTTATATTGTTACAGGAAAGAGCGTAAGGGGAGTGTTACAGCCGTAAAGCACAAAAAAAATTATTCTCCCGTATACGTTACAAGAGCTATAGAAGAACTTTTAAAAAAGCTCGACAAAACGTCCGAATACCTTGAATTAGCAATTGACCGATATTTCAGCAAAGCAACCTCATGGCTCGGGCGATTTGACAAAGACTTAAAACCCGAATATTACAGTGAATATTTAGAATTATTAACCCACATCCAAAACAGTTGCAATGGTTGGTGGAAATATTATAATCCGACGATTAGCGACGGTTATTGGAGGTTAAAAATAAAACAATTTATAGCAAAATTAAAATACAGACTTTCAAAATAAAATGTTTATAATAACATAAAATCATGAAGGAAGTAAGATGAGTATGGAAAAAACATTTCAGCCTGAGCAATTGGGGAAAATATTTGTTGTCATCGGCACCTCGGCACTTGGTGATGTTATGATATGCAATAGTTTGGTACAAAATATAAAAAACATATATCCGGATTCTAAAGTTGTTTTCATAGCTAATAAAACCTATCAAGATATAGCAAGGTATCAAAAAGGTGTAGATGAAGTTTTTGTATACGACAAAAAAGGGATTCATAAAGGTTTATTTGGAATGATAAAGTTTATTCGTTCCTTTCCTTACAGAAATGCAAATTACGCAATTATGACCTATGTTAATGAGCGAAGCTGGGTTCTTTCTAAGTTTATAGCCAAAAAGACTTTATATATCAGGAAAAAAGACAGTAATTTATCAATGCAAGAGTACCGTTCCAGTGTTTTAAAACAAATTACAGATAAAGAAATTATAAATTATCCTGTCGAATTTGAAGTAGAGAATAAAATTCCTGAAAAATTTTCGAATATAATTGATACTTCAAAGAAAAACATTATTTTCTGTCCTGTATCAACAAGCCCAACAAGAGATCTGCCTATTAACATGGCTGTGGAGCTTATAAATAATTTAAATTCACAAGGATACAATGTTATATTTACAGGAGCAGGAAACAAATCAAAAGAATATGCAAATACCCTTAAACAAAATAATTGTGATTTTATTAATTTGGTAAATGGTACAACCATAGTAGAATTAGGACAGATATTAAAAAGTATAGGAATTTTAATCAGCGTAGATACAGGCACAATGCATTTAGGATATGCAGTCGGAGCAAAAACAATTTGTATTTTCTTGGAACCTCCTCCACACAAATCTTGGGCACCATCAGAAAAAATATATAAACATACAAAAACATTTCAAAATCCTACAATGAAAGAAATAACCGATTACATAAATAAGAGTAATATCTAAAATAATAGGACATAAGAAATAATAAAATATAAAAGAGCCGCAGCACTACCAAGAGGACTTTTTAGAGTAATTGTTAGGGATTGATTTTAAAATATTTTATGATATATTGAGAATTGTGGACTGGTAGAGAAAAGCAACAATTACGTTGAGTTGAGGTTGCACTCTAGCGAAAGAAACTCGAGAGGGTACTAAGCGAAGCGTGTACTTCCGCCACGGGCAGTTCATAAAGGTACAGTGAAAATTTTATATTTAATCGTTATGTCGTAGTGGCACTCTGCCGAGAAAAACAACTGAGTGTTGTTTTTCGAGAGGGTACTAAGCGAAGCGTGTACTTCCGCCACGGGCAGTTCATAAGGGTACAGTGAAAATTTTATATTTAATCGTTATGTCGTAGTGGCGGAATGGTATACGCGCACGTTTGAGGGGCGTGTGGAGAGATCCGTGCGGGTTCAAGTCCCGCCTACGACACCATAAAAACAAAAAAGAAGATATCCTCGTTATTTATAAATATGCAACAATAATTTGAAAACAGGGTGATTGATATGAAAAAATTTATTTTTAGTGTTTTAGGTATATTTTGTTTAGTTATCGTAGGAAACTTTGTTTTTGCACAAAATAATCCTTATCCATCTGCTTTTATAGATGCTTTTAAAGCTTGCAAACCTTATACATTAACAATTGGACCTGTTGATATGATGGGGATGCAAGTAACAACAAAGAAACAAATTGTAGGCATACAAAATGGATTATGTTCTTATGTCGAAGTAGTTGGTCCTGTCGATGCAAAAAACACAATAAGATGTAACTTTAATCAGACTCACATTAACAAACTTGTATCGGATATGAAAAATAATACTACAAGTGCATGGTATGAATATTATAACAATCCTAGTGTATGCAAAACTTCCACCCCATGATGGAATTAAACTAAATTTTATCTAAGCAAATCAAGAAGAATTGACATATTATAATATTCTTGTGTGGATTGTTTCATCAGAGAAATAAGCTCAGAAAAAAATATTCAAAGAACTTGGTTGTGATATATTATTACTAGAGGATTCTAGCATCTGGAGTTTTTCTACACCATAAATGTTTTTCGAAATTATAACTTCAATTCTACATCCACTCGCAAACATCGTGATTGCAAAGCGTTTTTTCCAAATCGGTCATAACTTCTTCTTTTGTCATCTCATAAGTAACCGGAGTTATGGAAATTTTGTTATTTCTAACTGCCGCAATATCAGTATTAGCGTCAGTCGGCTCGGTTGTAAGTTCACCCGCCATCCAGTAATAAACTTTCCCTCTTGGGTCAACCCGCTTTTCGTAAGTATTTGTAAACATCTTAGATCCAAGTTCCGTAATCGCAATACCTGCAATATCATCGGCATCTAAAAGCGGAACATTAACATTTAAAAGTGTTTTTTGCGGAAAATTAAAATCTTTCAATCGTCTTAACATCCCACGAACAAATTTTGCGGTAAATTCAAAATCGTCATAATCAGAATGCATACTTGCTAAAGACACTGCAATACTGGGAATTCCCATCATTGCGCCCTCCATAGCACAGCTTACCGTTCCTGAGTACAAAATATCAGAACCCAAATTCGGCCCGTGATTAATCCCAGAAATTACGATATCGGGCTGTTCTTCCGCAGATAATATCGCATTAATCCCGATTTTTACACAATCACCCGGAGTTCCTGTCGTTACCCAAGAGCGTTTTGCTCCGTTTATCGGGTCAAGTTCTTCAACCCTCAAAGGTGTGTGAAGCGTTAGAGAATGCCCCGCCGCACTTCTTTCCCTGTCAGGCGCAATCACATATACATCATGATCCTTAGAAAGCTCTTTTGTAAGCATTCTTATACCGTTTGCCGCAATCCCGTCATCATTTGATATTAATATTTTCATTTCCTTACCTCGTTAAAACCTGTTTATTTAATTTTACCATATTATTCAATCATTCAAAAGCCGATATTTAACTATTTTATAAAATTTAAATACGTCTGCTATTAATATCCAAAACACTTTAATATCAAAGATTTTAGCTTGCCTAACCCGATAATTCAGAAGCGGCTAATATTAACTTTTGTAACGAAATATAAAAATAATAACTTTAATATAGCAATTTTATATAACAAAAATTTTTTATATAGATGAACACGAGGAACGCTTAAAATTGAGAAATCAGACAGATTTTAAGCACACACTACACTTCACACTATTTGAGGAATGAATCAATGTTTATTCCGGAGCCCCCTAAAAAAGGGCTCTTTTTTTGTGCAAAATTAAATGAAAAATTTTTAGTTAAAAATATATTTTAACAAAAGGCAATTTTCAACACAAAAAATACTTTATAGAAATATACGGGGAAAATTTAGGGAAAAATTAATATGACAGCTATTACAAAAATCGGCACTGTAGTAAAACAGCTTGTAAAACTTGAAAAATCAAGTTTTAAAGACAAAGACAAACTTCTAAACAAACTATATAAAACAATTACAGACGGCAGCGGAAAGCCATCGCCTATTGTTTATGAAGGTAAATATTTAGATGAACTGCCTGATTTGTTTAAGCAGTTTATCCAAGGTGCGAAAAAGCCCAAAGTTATTATATGCGCAAAATCATCCCAAAAAGGTCAGGGGATTTTAGGAATTACGGTTAAAGACGGGAATAAAACCACCTCAAGACTTGTGATAGGAGTTGACAGTACAAAAGGGGAATTACCGATAATTCAGGTAAGAGGAGTTCACGGCACCACCGATAGCAAAGCATTAACTTTCAATACAATCTATAACCCGAATATTAAACTTGATAACCATACAATGAGTATTTTAACGTCTAAATCAAAAGGCGGTCAGCTCTTATCTTCCAAATATCTGGATGAAACAAATAAACCTGCTTTGCTTATAGATACCAGCTTTGACAAAAATACAGCCTCAAAGCTCGGTTATTCTAAGAGAGCAACAAAACAAATCAACTCTCATCAATCATTGACCGCAAAAAAAATTAATCAATGGCAGTTAAAATTAAAACAACTCTTTGAAACAAAAGGCAACAGAATATATTCAATTAATGACTGCATTGATGATGTAATAAAAATTGCTCAACGAACAGAAAAACCAACATTCGACGGTGTATCTGAAGTAAAAAACATTTTGACTAAAAAAATGGGATATGCTCCGACTAAAATTAATTTAAAATTTGGGAAAGATGGCGCTATGGCATTTAATCAATTTACAGGCGAAATAAGCATTAATCCTGACTTTTTAAAAGATGCAACCTATCAGGATATAGCTGTTTGTATGGCTCATGAATTGACGCATATGGAAGATTTTGTAAAATTGTATAAAAAAATAGGGCCGGAAAAATTTGAACAACTCGTTCGCCCTGCTGTGTTTGTTAAAGAAAACACCTCTCCTTTAAACCACAAATGGTATGAAGAAATGTCAAAATTTGTGGATGCTGACAATTGGAAGTTTCGTGAAGGGCTTGCAGAAACGATTGTAACGGGTAACGACGGCAAAATAATTAAAAAAATTAATCATCTGGCATTCAATGCAAATACAATGGTAAAAGAGTTAAAAAATGAAATAAACATGGCAAAAGCAAATTTTTCAGGGAAATTTGCTTGGATTAAAAATGCTGAAAAGTATCAATTTTCTGAAATCGAAGAACACGCAAGACTTGTCGAAAAAAATATTTTATATAAATTAGAAAACAAAGGGCTTCTTCAAACGACAAAATATTCCGCTACATACGGGGAGAAACCGTCAACAGCCTTAGGCAGATACGATAGCAATTTTAAGCCCTTGGAAGAAGCCATAGAAAAATTAGGCGGAGATAAATCTAAAACATTTAATGATCTGTATTATAAAGAACTGGAGCTTAAAAATAAAAGGCTTGCAGAATTAAGCAAGAAAATGAATTCAGACGGTTTGCCAACGGCTGAATTTGAAGAAATGCAGCAGCTTATAAAAACAACATTCGGTAACTTGGAAACAATGGAGACAAATATAATCTCCAATATTGCCCGAAAATTGGGTGTTGACATTTAATTTTTCAAATTATAATCGTACCAAAATATTCCGAGCAATCCACAAGAGCTTTTACCCGGAATATTTATAATATTACAATAAATTTCAAACAGTTATTTTGTCACCAAAATATCAACCCAGGCAAGCTTGCCGCGCTTGTTGATTTTGAGGGGTATTTCTTTCTTTGTTTTTTCGGGGGCAAAATCTGATTTTTGATAGTTAATCAAATAACGCATAAATTCAGGGCTAAACATTAACACTCCTTTGTCACACTTTATAATTTGAGAATTGAATTAAATACACATACTACCACTTTGTATATATAAAACCACGAAAATTCAAAATATTGTCAAATCTTTATCAAATCTTTACATATATTAATAAGAAAAATTTACAAAAACAGATTTTTTAAGAGTGCGTTATAAGTTTCAAGCCTGTAATACCGCTTATTATAAGCAATATACACAAAATTCTCATAACAGTCACAGGCTCTTTAAATAAAATTACCCCTAAAACAACGGTTCCGACAGTACCAATACCTGTCCAGACAGCATAAGCAGTTCCCAAAGGTAAATTTTTGAGAGATAAAGCTAAAAAATAAAAACTTGCAATCATGCAAATAACAGTTATAAAAGACGGCATTATTCTGGTAAACCCGTGAGAATACTTTAACCCCACAGCCCAGCTAATTTCAAACAATCCTGCTATAAGTAAAAATATCCAATGCATTTTAATTTCCTTTCCTGTTAGCAACAAATATGCCTGAGAGAAATATCCTCCCAGGCTTTTATCCTTCCGTGTACACTTTCGTGAATTTTCTCTCGGACCAGCCGGTATTACCGCGGAACCCTAGAAAATTTTTTATTCTAATTTATCCTATAAACCTAACACTACCACAAGATAAGATGATTAATCAATAATAAAAAATTAATTAAACAATTTTTCTTTTAAGTTAAGTGCGGTTTTAGTAGTAGCAAGCCCCGCCTGAGAGCTTTCTTTAAGCATAGGCGACATCAAATTTCCTGTCTGTTCAAGCGCATCAACAACTTCATCCAGCGGAATTTTGGATTTTATATCCGCTAATGCAAGCTCTGAAGCGGTTACTGCATGAATTGCAAGAAATGGATTTCTCTTAACACAAGGGATTTCCACTAATCCGCAAACCGGATCACACGTAAGCCCCAAAAGATTTTTAAGAGCAAGCGCAACCGCATTAAGAATTTGGTCAATATTCCCGCCTCTCATCTGCGTTAAAGCCGCCGCACTCATCGCTGACGCTACCCCGCATTCTGCCTGACATCCTGCAACAGCGCCTGCCAGCGCCACCTTATTTGAAACAATTCGCCCGACAACCCCGGCTGTTATAAGCGCATTAATCTGTTCTTCTTCACTTATGCCTAAATCTTCACTTACACCAATAAGAACAGACGGAACGATTGCGCAAGAGCCCGCTGTCGGGCATGCTGCTATTTTTCCCATTCTTAAATTTTCTTCTATAACTGCAAGTGCATAAGTGGTTATTTTTTCAAAAGTCTTGCCAAAAAGCGAATTCTCCTTCTCAAATCGTCTTTGAAGCCTGTCGCAATCATCCCCGCACATTCCGCTGATAGACATCTCTTTGCTTTTTAAGCCTGATTTAATAGACTCTTTCATTGCATCAAGACTTCTTTTCACAAGCCTTCGAATTTCATCAACCGAAACTTCCGCAAACTCTGCCTCCTGCGCCTGAACTATCTCCCAAATTTGCTTTCCGCTTACCGCACAAGCTTCACGTAATTCTTCAAATGTACTTATACTTTTTTCCATAATTAACTTTCCAACTTCTCAATGTACCTTATCATATAAACATCATCCAGCATATACAAAAAATCAATAACTTTTTGGCTCACTTCGCCATCCAAACAAATACACATTGAAGCTTCCTGACCTTTCGCAGACCTGTCACAGTGAAAAGATGCGATGTTTACGTGAATTGAATTTGTAACTCTTGCAATCATATGCGGAACATCTTTGTAAAATAAAACAAGCGTGTTGTATTTGCCTGTCAAACTAACCGAAAAATCATCAATTTTGGTAATCTCAATTTCGCCTGCCCCGACTGAATTACCTGAAATTTTCATATTTCTTCGGCCTTCAAATATAAAATCAACAGCATTAGGATGACGGTTAAAATCGTCCAGATATTGAAATTCATACTCAATAGACTTTGCTATATCCGAATGAAAAATATCTTTAATCCTTGTATCGTCAACACTTAAACCTAAAACACCCGCCAAAAGCCCTTTATCAGTTCCGTGTCCTTTGCCGGTTCTTGCAAATGAATTATAAAGCTTAAAAGTAACTTTATCAGGAACTTCATGGTAAATATTTCTTGCCAAAAGTCCTAATCTTATTGCGCCTGCGGTATGAGAGCTTGAAGGCCCGACCATTACCGGCGAGATTATATCTATTATTGATGTCTGTTTCATAAATTTCTCCCGACAAAATTATATCTTAACTTATGCCGCTAATCAAGAAGGTTTCGGAGTAAATCAAAAGGCGGCTTTATGAAAAACCGCCTTTAAACTATCCTCTTCTTCTCATAACAAGTTAACGAACAGACCTTACTGTAAAGGTGCTCTCCAAAGAGAGTCGTTAAATTTATTTTGAACAGCGTTGATATCAACAGACAAAGTTACGTTGCTCGGAGTGAAAACAAATACCAAATCGCCGACTTTTTGCGGTTTGCCATTAAGGGCGTGTGCTGCGCCGCAAACAAAATCAATTGTTCTTTGAGATTGTTCTTTGTCGAGTAAATGCAAGTTAAGGACGATTGTTTGTCTGTCTTTCAAATGCTGAACGATTTGTGCTGCGTCATCAAATGAACGAGGTTCCATAATTCTAACTTCATAACCTCTGTAATTCGGATGAGCTACAACCTTCAAATCCTGATTTTTTTCCTGTTTAGACTGGTATGAATAAGCAGGATCAATTGCAAGGTTATCTTGAACCTCATATCCGCCTTCCATATCATCTTCTGCCATATCATCAAAAATTGTTTCTCTGGGTTCAAACCCTTTTACAAGAAAATCAACTACTGATTTAATTTTGTCTGTTACAATCGCCACCGTTTTTCCTCCGTTTATTTTAATTTATCTTACTTAACTAAACAACCTTCTGCCGATTCTAAGCATTGTCGCTCCGCATTGAGCCGCAATCTTGTAATCCTGACTCATTCCCATAGACAGTTCTTTCATTTTGCAGTTATATTTTTCTTCCAAAAACCTTTTCGTTTCCGCAACATCTTTGAAAAGTTCAAACAAAATTTTGTCATCAGCTCCTAACGGCGCCATATTCATCAACCCTTCAATACTGATTCCGTCAAGCTTTTGAATTTCTGGAAACACTTCGGTCAATTCATCTTTTGAAAACCCTGATTTTTGAATTTCTCCTGCGTTATTCAGTTGAAGAAGAATTTTTTGAACTTTTCCAAAACTTTTGGCGGTTTCGGAAATATGCTCAGCAAGCCTCAAAGAATCAACGGAATGGATATAATCAAAATGTTCGACAGTTTTTTTAACTTTATTCGACTGAAGATGCCCTATAAAATGAAAAGTTGAATTATTTTTCACATCCGAAGGCAGTTTTTCGATTTTCTCAATAGCCTCAATCGTTCTTGATTCCCCAAAATTTCGTATTCCTGCCGCAAACGCTTGGACTATCGCTTCTCCGTCAAAATACTTTGTAACTGCAATAATATTTGGTCTATAAGGTGCAATTTCTTCTTGTATTTTTGAAAGATTCTCTTTTACCTTAAACTGCATACCATCTTCCTCTTACAAGAAATCACGATTGCTGTCGGTTATGACGAACAACCATTTGAATATACAAATAATTGTACTCTATACCTTTATAGCGGACAACTATTTTGTTTTTTGTAACTCAATCATTATTTAGATTTCTCTAAAACCATGATGTTGACATGATTTCAGCCATTTTAATATTTCTTAAATGTTGGTTACAATTTGTAATAATAAGAAATTTTCCCATGACTTTGGGCATGCCCGTAAATTACAAAACTTTCACTGTACAATATTCCAAGTCTTAGAATAAACTATTTTAAGGCAAATTTTATCCTATAAATGATTGAAATTTTAATTAAATTTTTTACACTTTTTGGAAAATCATTACATATTCGTGTTTAAAAATAAAAAATCCGCCCGCTAAAGCTCGATATCTCCACAAATTAGCTGTTTTACCTTTAGCCCTTTCGTTTCCCTGTATATCTTTAACAACGATGCCTTTCAAACGGAAGCCCAAATTCATCATTCTGGCCATACACTCAAACCCAAGCGGCTGAACTTCGGAATTTTTGTAACTGTCACCGATAATCAATGCCGCAAATCTGCCCTTTTCAAGCATATCGTAACCATTTTTTGCAACTTTTGAGAACAAATTGTAAAATTCTTCGGTTGACGCACAATTTGAAAGATCTTCTTTTTTGTCGGAAAACTTGATTATGTCGTCATATGGCGGATGAAGAATTAGAAACTGTGCTTTTTCTTCACCTAAAATTTCAAGTCCTGCCTGAATCTTATCCTTCACAATGTCGGAAGCTGAATCCCCGCATATTATTCTAACGTCTGTGACAAGCTGTTTCGGTGTAAACTTTTCAGAAACCTTCTCCGCCAAATCTTCTTTAAGCTCAACCCCGATACAGCGGCGGTTCATATTTATCGCCTCAATACCGGACGTTCCGGAGCCGAAAAACAAATCAAGAACAACGTCATTCTTCTTTGTAAATCTTTCATAAAGCTGCTGGGCAATTTGCGGAATGTAATTCCCGTGATATTCGTTTGAATGCCCGCCCTCTTTAAGACGTGAGGAAAATTCCCACAATGTATCCGTCTTTACATGATCATAGGCTTTCCAGTTATTTAAGTCTATATCACTGTATTTTGTTGTCTTAACAGGTTTTACAACCTGCAAATCAGCCTTTTTTAAAGGTTTTAATTTTGTGTTTGTCTTAACTCTTGCCAATGTCCTCTCCCTAACGTCTCTTAAAATCACGAAATCTTTTTATTTCAGCTTCAATCATATAGAATTGTTTCAAAATTGTAATCAATTGTTTAGATGAATTTATTTTTGATGTAGATTGAAAATGTATGGAGGAATTATGTTTCCGGAATGTCTTACACTAAGTAATATCTACATGATTATTGGATTTTTAATATCTATGTATTCATGCGTGTCTAATGACGTAATCCAAACTCTCGGAACTTATTTGACTTCCAGCAAAAAAATGCCGACCTGGATTATCTGGGCTTTCACAAGCGCAGTGCTTGTAATTACTATTTCTATGGGCTGGCTGGTTAATCACGGAGATATGGCCTTTGGCAGGTTAGAGAGAATCCCTTATCCCGAAACCTTTACGTTAATCCATGTACTTCCGCCGATTATACTTCTGTTCCTAACAAGATACGGTATCCCTGTATCAACTACATTTTTAATTCTTAGTATTTTTTCCGCTAACGATATGAGCGTTATCGGAATGATATTATCAAAATCTTTAATCGGATACGTTCTGGCGGCAATTGTATCTATATTAATTTACACAATTATTGCGCGTCCAGTTGAAAGGTATTTTTACTACACTGCAAACAAAAAAATATCTAAATGGTGGATTGCAGCTAAATGGTTATCAACAGCTTTTCTTTGGTCACAATGGCTTATGCAGGATGCGGCAAATCTGTTCGTTTATCTTCCGAGAAAAGCTTCCTTTACACAACTTGTGCTTGTTATCGTCGCATTTTCTGCATTTATGTGGGTTGTTGCTTATAAGCGTGGCGGCGAAGTTCAAAAAATAGTTAAAATGAAAACTAATGTTCAAGACCCCAGATCCGCTACCATTATTGACTTAATTTACGCATTTTTGCTTTTATATTTCATTCAATTAAACAATGTTCCGATGTCAACAACCTGGGTATTTATCGGGCTTTTGGCAGGAAGAGAAATCGCACTTTACCACAGATTGCGTTTTGAAAGCCCTAAAAAAATGTATAAACATATTCTTAAAGATTTGTCAAAGGCCGCAATCGGGCTTGTTGTTTCGATTATAACCGTATTTTTACTTATAAAATTCGATGTTATAAAAAGTTTCTTTACCTCGCATTTTATGTAAGATATAGAATTTTAAAGAGGGGCAAATTTTGGCAAGAATAAAACAGTTATCAAAGAATTTAATAAACCAGATTGCAGCGGGAGAAGTAATTGAGCGCCCTTCATCAGTTGTAAAGGAGCTTACTGAAAACTCAATAGATGCAGGAGCAAAAAAAATAAGTATCGAAATCACAAACGAATGCCGAAACATTAGAATTGCAGACAACGGCTGCGGAATTCATCCTGATGACATTTTGCTTGCATTTACAAAACACGCTACAAGCAAAATTCAAAACGATGAAGATTTATACAACATTCACACTCTGGGATTTAGAGGGGAAGCTTTAGCAAGTATAATTTCAATCTCAAAACTAACCTGCACAACAAGAACAGCGGATTTTGAAACCGGAACAAAGGTAAAATGCGAAAACTCCGAAGTTTCCCAAACCGAAACAGGCTGCGCCGTCGGAACAATTATGGAAATAAAAGACTTATTCTACAATATTCCGGCAAGATTAAAATTTCTAAAAAGCTCATCAACTGAATTTTCGTACATACAAGACCTTGTACAATCACTCGCACTTGCGCATCCGGAAGTATCGTTTGAGCTTAAGCGTGACGGAAAACAAATTCTTAAAACCGACGGACTCGGGGATTTAAAAAGAACAATAAAAGATTTATTTAACGGAGAAGTCGCACAGAATCTTAAAGAAGTTCTTAAAACAGACAAACTTTCAGGAATGAGAATTTCAGGATTTGTGAGCACACCTGATTTTACACGCTCCAGCAAGAAGAATTATTTTATGTTCATAAACGGACGAGCAGTAAAATGCCCGATATTTCAGAAATCAATAGACACAGCTTACAAAAACCTTATCGCAAGCGGAAAATTCCCATTCATAGTTTTAAATCTTGAAATTCCGGCGACAGACGTTGATGTAAATGTTCATCCGACTAAAAAAGAAGTCCGATACAAAAACACTAATATGGTATTCAATTTTGTTTGCACTGCAATACAAGGCGGGCTTGCCAATTACACAGAAAAAGCCACTCAGCCTCAAAACGTTTCTTCAAAAAACACTAATTTCGAAAACTCCCCAGTCATAAGCTTTAACCAAGCTAAATTAGAAAGAAATGAAGATATTTATTTTGATAAACAAAATGACGACATGTATATTTCAAATAAAATGGCAGAGGAAATTTCAAGAGATTTGGGATTTAACAGAACCCCCGAAATTACGCAATCAAAACTAATTTCGCCCCCGCCGCAAACAATTGCGGAACCGGAAGAAAATATTATCGGCCAATATAAAAATACTTATATTTTGATTGAAAGAGAAGAAGGGCTTGAAATTGTCGACCAGCATATTGCAGAAGAAAGATACATTTACGAAAAGTTAAGATCCGAAAAAAATATTGTATCTCAATTACTTTTCGTGTCTGATGTTCTCACTGTAACGGCAGAAGAAACCGAAATTTTAAAAGAAAATATTGACAAATTTGAAAAGTTCGGATATGAGATAGAGTTCTTAAAAAACAACGAACTTATATTCCGCAAACTTCCGCAGTTAATAGCAAAAGCAAATCCTAAAGAGATTTTATCGGACATTTTGGAAAACATTGAAGGAAATATTGACGGATTGGAAGAAAAAATTCTTATCACAACCTCGTGCAAAGCCTCTGTTAAAGCAGGTCAAAAGCTTTCACTGTGGCAGATGCAGGAAATTATCAAACGCTGGCGAACAACGGAAATGCCATATACTTGCCCGCACGGACGACCGATTTCAAAAATTCTTCCGCACAAGCAAATTGCCTCTTTTTTCCAACGCCAAGCTTAAATTTACGGGATTTTAATTATCAACAATTATATCTTGCGACTCCGGATTTGGTGCTTGTTTTTGCTGACGCTTGATAATTGAATCTATATTATTGAAATCTTCTTCTTGTGCAAAAACATTTTTATTTTCATTATCTTCCGAGTTTTCCGGAGGAGCCGGTATTTCTTCTCCTTCCGGAGTAACATCTGCGGGAGGAGAAGTTTCCTCGTTTTTAGGCTCTTGACTTACAGCCTCACTTGCATTTTCAGAAACAACAAGCGAAATATTTCTACTGCCTGACTCAACATCATCTGTCATATTGTTCATTATTTTTGAAACTTCTTTTATGGACTTATCTGCACTATATGCCGTATTTTGCAAGTGCCCTGACTGCTGAATTGCCGCAACTGAAAGGTTTTTACCTATTGCATTTGATTTAATTAAATCAACAATTCCGACAGCTCCAGTGTATACGTGAGAGTAATTCGTACTGGCACTGCTTTTTGGCGAAGACTCATACTCTGCTATTAACGAACCCGTAAAAGATGTATCATTTGCATAATCCTGCGCAATTTTTGCTTCTTTTGATGTCGCTTGCATTAGTTTTGAAATCTCATCAAAATCTGACATGTAATTTGCAATCTGAACAGTCGAATTATTAACAATATTACTCATTAAAAGCCCAAGTTCACCGTATTTTGCCTGTTCATCTGCGGATAAAGTTTCTCCCGCTTTAACTTTATTATCAATAGCTTGCCATTGGTTCATCATATTCTGAACTTCTTTAAGTGCGTTATTTTGAACAGCTAAAGCATCATCCGAAGCTGTATTAAGCTGGGTAGAATATTGCTCAAAATTCTTTTCTGCTTCTTGTAAAACAGCTTCCTGCAAAATAACTTTCTTAGTAAAAACTTTTGCAATGTTCGTAAGCCCCGTATTACCGGCTTCCCCAACATCACTTTTCGTACTGTCGGTATCATTTACATCGTTTGCATCCCCGCTTTCAATTTCATAGTCAACTACGTTTGAAGCCTGCATTGAATGCGCCCACTTTAATACTTCATCCGGAATCTGAACACCGTTATCATCCATCTGAAGAATTTCTTCGTAAGTAAACTGACTCCATTCTCCATCTCCGTGGATGCCCAGATTCTTATTAATTCCTTCTATAAATTGACGATAAACGCGCTCATTTCGCTGGTCAAATAATGACTTTGCATAATTATACAAATCTTCATCTGACCAACCCGCAAAATCTGGGTTTTGCTTTAAGTCTTCAACTCTATCTTCAACAGTATAAGAGTTCCCACTGTTTATTGTTTTGTAATATGAAGCTTCCATTAGCCTTTTTTTTAGTGCATCAATACTTGACATAAATGCGCGCCTTTCTTATTTTTATACTTTGTTTAATTGACGGCACAACCTCAAAAAATCTTTAAGTGAAATTTTTGCTTTTTATACTCTAAACAACCGAAAAAGCCGAATTTACAAAGGTTTTAAGCTTTACAAATCCGGCTTTATAAAATTTTACAATTATAAAAATCTTATAAATGTTTTTCAATATTTGATATAATTGAAGATTTCGGCATCAAACCAACCAATCTTTCAACAGCTTTGCCGTTTTTAAATACCAAAAGGCTCGGCAACCCGCTGATTGAATAGGTTGTAGCCGTTTCAAGATTGTCATCAGTGTTCATTTTTACAAATTTTACCTTACCTTCAAATTCAGATGCAATTTCATCCAAAACAGGCCCTAATTTTCTGCAAGGCCCGCACCATGGTGCCCAAAAATCTACAACTACAGGTGTTTCTGAATTCAAAACTTCTGATTCAAACACCGAATCATTAATATCAACTGCATTAGACATACATATCTCCTTTAAGTTATTTATACTTTTACAAAACACATTCTATCACAGAATTTTTTTTTATGCTATTATCTTAATAGAATTCCACAGGATGAAAAAATGGTTAGAAAAAAAACAATAGAAATCGTTCTTGATACAGAAACAACAGGGCTTGATTATACAAAAGAGAGAATGGTCGAATTTGCGGCTGTAAGACTTGAAAACGGCAAAATAAAAGACGAATTTCAAACTCTAATTAACCCGCAGCAGCACATCAGAAAGTCAAGTATAGCAATTCACGGAATTACACCGGATATGGTGGTTGATGCCCCGACAGAAGCAGAAATAATGCCAAAAATTTTGGAATTTATCGGGGATTATCCGATTGTTGCACACAATGCTATTTTTGACTACACATTTTTGAATGAAGCAAGCTTGAGAACTACGGGAGAAGAGCTTAAAAACGCCCGTATAGATAGCCAGCAGATGTTTAAAGAAGTTTATCCGGATCTTGATTCTCACGGTCTGGAGGCTTTAACGAAAAAATTCAATGTTGATCTTACAAACCACCACAGGGCCATGGCTGATACAATGGGATTAGCGCTTGCTTATCCGAAATTAAAAAAACTTTATCTTCAAAAATATGATTGGGAAGTTAAGCAGCTTGATAATGTGGAATATCTTTTTGAAAGATTTTTAAGAATTCAAAACACCATAAACACACTGCAATCCGAACTTCAGGATTTAAAATCGGTATTCAAGCTTTATTTTGAGCAGGGCGGAGTGCCTATACGCTCGCAAACCGGAGAAACTTTGGTTTACAACTCAAAGCAATCTTTCGGATACGATATTCATCAGATAAAAGAGGTTTTGGAAGAGGTTGGCGCATTTGATAAGGCCGTAAAACTAAACACAGGATTTGTTGACAGGCTTGTCGGCGGGTGCAGTCTGGATGAAGAAAAACGGGAAATTCTAAAAGAAGCCCGTCAGGAGCTTACAGAAACCCGTAACATTCAAATTATAAAAGCAGGAAAATAGAAAATTATGATTAAGAAACTGGCTGGATTTTTTAATGAACCTCCCACAAAAGAGGTTATTCAGGATACTGAAACAGTAAAAACGATGTATGAAGAATGGAGATGGCGTATTTTTTATGCTTGTTTTATTGGATACACAGTATTTTATCTTTGCAAAAAGAATATAGCCGTAGCACTTCCGGGATTAAGTGCGGAGTACGGGTATACGAACACAGAACTCGGATTATTAGGAAGTTCTTTATACCTGACATACGGTATAGGGAAATTTGTAAACGGAGTAATAGCTGACAGAGCAGACGTTAGGAAATTTTTACCAACGGCACTAATCATGACCGCACTTGCAAACATATGTTTTGGTTTATCAGCGGTATTCATTACACCTGGAGAAGCGACATTTTTTGGACTTCCATCAAGCACCATTTTATTATGGATGTTTGTATTTTTCTGGGGTGCAAGCGGATGGTTTCAATCAGCAGGATTTCCGGCAGTAGCCAAAAGTCTTACTTACTGGTATTCCAATTCTGAAAGAGGAACAAAGTGGTCTTTATGGTCTTGCTCACATCAAGTTGGAACTTTTTTAAGTGTAGTTGTGTCAGGATTTTTGGCAACTAGTTTTGGATGGAAAATGGCATTCTTCGTACCCGGAACACTTGCCATAATCGCTGCGATCTGGTTATTCGACAGGCTGCGTGATCGCCCGCAATCACTTGGATTACCTGATATAGAAACTTACAACAATGAACCTTCTGCCCAAAAATCGACTTCAGATGATGACACTAGAACTTATGTTGAAATTTTTAAACAAAACATTCTTTTTAATAAAACAATATGGCTTCTAGCGATTGCATACATATTTGTATACATAATAAGATTTGGTGCTGAAGATTGGATTATCAAATACTTAAACGAAGTTAAAGGGGATTCACTTGATCTTGCAGCGATGAAGTTAGGTTCGTTTCCCCTTCTCGGAATTGCTGGAACAATATGCGCAGGAGTTATTTCAGACAAAATTTTTAAAGGCCAAAGAGCTCCTGTTAATTTAATTTATCTTTTAGGGGTTGTGTTAAGCCTTGTTTTATTAAAATTTAATACAATAAGCAATTTAGATTTTGTTTTAATCGGGCTTTTAGGGGCATTCACCTATGGGCCGCAAATGATGATAGGCGGTCTTTGCGCGGTAGAATCAAGCTCTAAAAAAGTAGCTTCCGCCGCAACAGGCTTTACAGGAACCTTCGGTTACGTAGGCGCAGTACTTTCTTCCGGCGGAACAGGATTTTTAGTTGATAGATTTGGCTGGAACGGCGCTATAGGATTTTGGCTGGTATCAACATTGATCTGCATTATAATCTGCACAATTCTGCTGATTTACGAAGAAAAAAAGAAAAGAAATTGTAAGGATTAATCAGGCAAATTGCAAACATCAACCCAATCAAGGCTGTTTGAGTATTCAAACAATTTTTCGGGTGTAAGTTCTATTGCGGAATTTGAGCTTCCGCATGCCGGAAAAACCGTTTTAAATCGCCTCATAGAAACATCACAAAAAACTTTAACGTTTTCTTTTTCAACGGCAAACGGGCAAACTCCGCCGATTTTATGGCCTGTATATTCTTCGACCTGTTCAGCGTTAAGCATTTTGGCTTTTAATCCGAATTTGTTTTTGAATTTTTTGTTATCAATTCTTGCATCCCCTGCGGCACAAACTAAAATACAGCCGTCTTCCGTTTTAAAAGAAAGTGTTTTACAAATTCTTGGCTCCTGCGTATTAAGCGCCTTTGCCGCTAATTCTACCGTCGCACTTGAGGCAGAAAATTCCAAAATTTCATTTTCTAACCCGAATTTTTCAAAATATTTTCTTACTTTTTCTATTGACATAATTCCCCTCTAAAATTCAATATAAGACGTATCAGCGCACCCCTGCTGCGGCAGGCTGAACCAAAATGTACTTCCGTTATTCAAGCGGGATTTGAACCCGATATTCCCTTTATGAGCATCCGTAATAACTTTACACAAGGCAAGCCCGACACCTGAACCCTGCTGGCGTTTTAGCTTGTTGCGATTAACTTGAGAAAAGAAATTAAAAATTTTGTCGTAATCCTTCTTTCTTATCCCATCTCCGGAATCCTTAATCTCAAATATGTAATTTTTATTTTCGTCAACATAAGTCACAACAACAATTTTCCCGCCGATTTTGTTAAATTTCAAGGCATTTGAAATCAGGTTAAATATCAACTGCTTAAACCGTTTTAAATCCGCTGTTATTTCTACATCCATTAATGTATAGCTGAAATTTATATTTTTTTCCTTTATAACCTCATCAAAGCTGTAAATAATATCTTTAATGACATCCTTCGGGCGGAAAGTTTCATATTTTAACTCAAGTTGTTTATACTCCGATCTTGCCATATCAAGTATGTCCTGAATTAAACTCAATAAAAATTTTGAACTTTTAGAAATATTATCTATATATTTATAACTTTTTGTTCCTTCAAGTTCACTTTTAAGCATATCTGAAAACCCGATAATAGAATTAAGCGGGGTTTTGTATTCGTGAGAAATACTTGCCAAAAATTGCACTTTTTCCTGATTTGTTCGCTTTAATTCATCGTTCAATGAAATTATTTCTATTCTGGAATTTACAGCCTCCATAAGAGATTCAACAACTAATGCGTTATGCTTTTTAAAATTACGATTTTTGTTTACTAATGCAACAAAGCCTAAAACCGTATTCTTGTAATAAATAGGCTCGATTATAACCTGATCTTTGGAAATTGAATTAAGGTATTCAATTATGTCTTCATTTTCAAAATTGTTAGTAAGCATATCGACACCGACTTTTGAAATCTGTTCTATTGCATGGACTAACCTGCTGCTTTTCTTTTTTCCTTGAGCATAAGCGTAAGTTTTTATTTCAATCGTATTTGTAACACTGCTCAAAAGACAAAAACAGGAAGCTTCTGCACTTGTAAGCTCCAAAAATTCAAAAGCCGTAAACTTTGCAAGCTCTTTTGATGTAGAAATCGTGTTTATTTTCTTTAAAAATTTACAAATATTTTTTTCTAATAAAATATTCATTGTATAATTGTAATATGAACAAAAAATTATTTGTATTGTCCGGTTCATCCGGAGTCGGAAAAGGCACAGTATTAAAAGGATTTCTTGAAAGAAACCCCGATTTTATGCTTTCAATCTCCTGCACAACAAGAAAACCCCGCCAAGGTGAGATTGACGGCGTAAATTATTTTTTTATGACGCAAGAAGAATTTAAAAACTGCATCGAAAACAACAAGTTCTTAGAATGGGCGGAATTTGCAGGGAATTTTTACGGCACGAAGAAAAAATACATAAAACAATGTCTTGAAGAAGGCAAAAACGTAATTCTTGAAATTGATACACAAGGGGCTTTGCAGGTAAAAAAACAAATGCCTGAAGCAGTTTTAATTTTTATTGCTCCGCCTTCGCTTGAAGCTTTGGAAGCACGACTTAGAGGACGTCACACGGAAGACGAAGCAACAATTCAAAAACGCCTTGAACAGGTTAGAGCGGAAATTAAACGCTCCGAAAATTTTGATTACCGAATAGTAAATGACAGATTAGAAGATGCAATTTTACGGCTTGAAGAAATAGTAAAAGGAGAAATTGAAAATGCTTAACGGTAAAAACATTCTCCTTGGGATAACAGGCGGAATAGCAGCATATAAAATTTGCGAACTTATCAGAATGTATAAAAAATCCGGCGCAAACGTAAAAGTTGTAGTAACTCTAAATGCACTGAATTTTGTAACAAAACTTACGCTTCAAACTTTAAGTCAAAATAATGTTGCGATAGAGCAATTTGAGATTACGGATTTTAAACCTGAACACATATCCTACGCTGATGAAGCGGATATTTTTGTAATTGCACCTGCAACGGCAAACACTATTTCAAAAATTGCAAACGGGATTGCGGATAACCTTTTAACCTCAATCGCTTTAGCTTTTAAGAAGCCGATTGTTATAGCGCCTGCAATGAACTGTAATATGTGGAACAACCCTTTTTTGCAGGAAAATCTAAAAAAACTTGAATCACATTCCTACATAATTGTCCCGCCCGAATCCGGTTTTCTTGCCTGCGGAACGACAGGAGAAGGAAGACTTGCAGAATTAAGCAAAATTTACGACAAGACTGTCGAAGTTCTAAATAACAATAAAAAAATTCTATCAGGCAAAAAAATTGTAGTAACAGCAGGCGGAACAGTTGAAGATATTGATCCTGTAAGGTTTATTTCCAATTATTCCTCAGGCAAAATGGGGACAGCACTGGCTGACTTTGCCGACAAACTAGGCGCTGAAACAGTTTTGATTACGACAAAAGATGTTCAAAAGAATTACAAAACCGTAAAAGTTAAATCAGCCCTTGAAATGCAAACAGCATTAACCGAAGAATTTGACAGCGCAGATTATATTTTCATGTCGGCAGCCGTTGCGGATTTTAGGGTAAAAGAATTTAACCCGCAAAAAACAAAAAAAACAAATGAAGATACAATTACGCTTGAGCTTGTAAAAAATCCGGATATCCTGCAAAATTTATGTAATAAAAAAAATTACGATACGCCTGTAATTATCGGATTTTGCGCAGAAACCGAAAACTTAATTGAAAATGCCAAAAACAAAATTCAAAAAAAAGGCTGTGATTTTATTGTCGCAAATGACGTAAGCCGAAAAGATATCGGGTTTTCGTCGGATGAAAATGAAGTTTATCTAATTAACAAAAATCTTGAAGTTAAGAAATTTGAAAAACAATCAAAAGCAAAAATTGCGGAAGAAATAATAAAAGAGGTTTATGAAAAGAGCAGAGATTTATGCACTCATAAATAAATTTGCGCCGCCCGAAACAGCAGAAGACTGGGATTGCGTCGGAATTTTAGCGGAAAACAAAAATGAAGAAATAAAAAAAATTTTGCTTTGTTTGACCGTAACGGATGACGTTTTTAATCAAGCGATAGCGCAGGGTTGCGATATGATAATAAGCCATCATCCGCTTTTTTACGTTCCGATAAAATATAAAGAGATGAATATTTTCTGCGCACACACAAATCTTGACCTTGCCCAAGGCGGCACAACAGATACACTTATAGAAGCTCTTGGGCTTGAAAAATCTGGAGAAAACGGATTTGTAAGATATGTAAATCTGCCATCTCCCGTTCTTGTCAAAGAATTTGCGCAAAAATTAAAAGAACTTTCACCAAACCTCAGATACGTAAATAATCAGCGGACAGATAAAATACAAAAAATAGCTTTTTGTGCAGGAAGCGGCTCGGAATTTATAGAAACAGCCAAAAATGATGGGGCTGATGCATTTGTCACAGGTGATTTAAAATTCCACACAGCCCTTGAAAGCCCGATTGTAATTTTTGATATCGGACACTTTGAAAGTGAAATCCCTATTTTAAAAGTATTTGAAAACCTTCTGCAAAATAAAGCCGAAATTATTTTTGCAAAAGAAGAAAGCCCGTTTAAAACAATTTAAAAATCAAAAATATTGACAACAGAGATTTACATAATACAATAAAAAGGTACCCATATTGGGGCGTCGCCAAGTGGTAAGGCACCTGATTTTGGTTCAGGCATTCGGAGGTTCGAATCCTTCCGCCCCAGAGTTTCAAGTATAACAAGACCGGAAAAAATAGTTTTCGGTCTTGTCATGTTTTAAAGGTTATATATTAACATAAGGAGAAATTTATTGTGATTATCGGGATAAACAACAGATTATCAAACAATACATCATTTGGAATTACATTACACAAAACAAAAGAATTGAAAACAATCGCAAAACTTGCACAAAAAGAAGGTAAACAACAAGATTTTAATAATGCTGTTAATCTTTTGGAATTATCTCCTCTTAAAGGTGACGTGCTTGTGACAACAGGTAAAATAAAAACTAATGACTGTATTAAATCTTATTCAAGCATTTTTATGATAACCCCGCATAAAAAGATTAAAACAAGTAAAATAATATCTACAACAAACCATAATCCCATAGATTTGGCACTCAATCATTTTCTGGGAATAAACGATAAAAACAGCAGCATTTTTAAAACATTGTTTTCGGATTAAAAATAATCGCACAAAACAAGATAATTTGACTTTAATGGATGGTTAGATTATCATGAATTTATGGAAGGTGAGAAGATGATTACGGATGAAATTAAGCAACTAATCATAGATACTCTTGATTTGGAAGACATTACGCCCGATGACATTGATGAAAATGCACCTTTGTTTATTGACGGATTAGGGTTGGATTCTATTGATGCATTGGAACTCGGAATGGCATTGAAGAAAAAATACAATATTTCAATCGGTTCCGACAATGAGGAAAATAAGGAATATTTTTATTCGGTAAAAACTCTTGCAGATTTTATTGAAAAACAGAATACACAGGATTAGGAATGAGCGGAAAATTAACAAAAGACGAAATACTGAATAAACTTACCTCAATACTGGTTGAGGATTTTGAGGTGGACAAAGATCTTATAACTCCAAACGCAAGCCTTTTTGAAGATTTAGACTTAGACAGTATTGATGCGGTAGATTTAGCCGTAAGAGTGCAGCAGTTTACCCAGAAGAAAATTCCGCCGGAAAACTTTAAACAAATTAAAACCATAAATGATGTCGTAAACGCTATTGAAGAATTATTATGAGAATGATTTTCCCGATAATATTCACATTCATAATTATAGGTCTGTTTCATTTTACAGGTTTAATTGCTTTAAAATATTATCCTGCGGCGATTAATCTTGCAATATTTACGATTTTTTTCTCATCAACTTTTACGGAAGAAACAGTTATTCAAAAATTTGCCAAAATCATGGAAGGTAAAGAACTTCCGGACATTGTTAAGGATTACACAAGAAAACTTACTTATGTCTGGTGCGTATTTTTAATGTTTAATTTTACGGTTTCTTTTGCTACAATATTTATGAGTTCAAAAGTATGGACGATTTATAACGGATGTATTTCGTATCTTTTAACAGGGCTTTTATTTGCGATTGAATATCTGATACGACTCCGATTCAAGAGAAAATATAATGTTTAATTTTGGTGATGACAAAGTTGTTATAAGAAATAACGGCAAATATATTACTTGGCAAGATTTAAAAAAAATAATCTGCCCGATTATTACTGCGCTTAAATCCGACAGAAGAACAAAATTTGTAATAACCTGCGACAGTAATTTTGAATTCGTGATAAATTTTTTAGCCGGAATCTTTTCAGAAAAGGAATTATATTTTCTTTCTGACAGCACAAAGATTAATCATTTCGGCGACGAATATATAAAAAATGTTGAATCCAAGCCGTGCGAAGTTTTCGAATTAAAAGTTCCGGACTTTAACGAGGTAATAATCAATTTTTACACTTCAGGCTCAACCGGCGTCCCCAAATGCGTAAGGAAAAGTTTAGAAAACATGTATTTAGAAACCGTTGTTATGGACGGGTTACATCCTGTCGAAAAAGATTTGCCGTTTGTATCAACCGTAAAAATGTCACACATGTTCGGATTTGTATATGCATTTTTATACCCGTTTTTATATGGTCACGTGGTTGATACAGACATAATCAAATTTCCGGAGCAAATAAGAAAAGAAAAACACGTATTTGTATCTTCTCCTTCATTTTTGGATATGATGGCAAAATACGACGATAACCCGAATCCGCCTGAGATGATATATGCTGCGGGCGACAAAATGCCGGAAAGAATTTTCGAATATTTTTCTAAAACTTCTAAAATTTTTGACAGCTACGGAAGTACCGAAACCGGCACAATCGGATACAGGACTTCATTTGACGAAGGATTTTTAACAATTTTCGGTGATGTCGAACTTATTTCCGACAATAATAAAGGCACAATAATAAAATCACCATATTTTCCGGAAGATGAACTTATCTTAAATGACAACATTGAACTGTCAGGCAAAAAATTTAAAATTCTCGGGCGCAATGACAGAATCCTGAAAATTCAAGAAAAAAGAATTTCGGCAGAAGAAATTGAAACACACTTAAGAAAAGAAGAATTTGTAGAAGATGCCTACTGTTTTAAAATCGGTGAAAAAGCAGGTGCCGCAATAGTTTTAACTTCTGAAGGCAAAGAAAAACTCATGAAAAACGGAAGTGTTGAAATGATTAAGGATTTAAAATCGCATCTTAAACAATTCTGTGAAATAATTCCTCAAAGGTGGCGATTTTTACCTGAAATTCCCAAAACTTCAGCAGGAAAAATTGACAAAGCAAAAATTTTAAAAATCTACAATCTAAATCTTTCATACCCTCTAATTTTTGATAAAAAAATTACAAATGGGACAGCAGAAATTACGCTTGCATTTTTAAGAAACAGCAACTTTTTCAACGGACACTTTCCGGATGTTCCGATTCTGCCGGGGGTTGTGCAATTACTTTATGCTCACAAGCTGGCAGAAGATGTTTTTGGAATAGAACTTTCGCAAAATAAAATCAAAAAAATAAAATTTTCACGAGTAATAAAACCGGACAAAAAAGTTATCCTGAAACTTAAAAACAATGAACTTTCCATAGATTTCACCTTTACCGACAATGAAAAGCCTTTTTCATCAGGCACTTTTATCAAATAACATTTTGATGTATAATTTTTTCAAAGAGGGCATTGTATGAGTATAGCTGAAGCAGAAACAACTATAGAAGTTCAATTTTACGATTTAGATCCTATGAATGTGGTCTGGCACGGCAATTATTTCAAATACATGGAAATTGCAAGGTGCGAATTATTAAAAAAAATCAAATACAACTATGACGATATGAAGCTTGACGGGATTATGTATCCGATTGCAAAAACCGAAATGAAATTTATTAAATCCGCAACCTTCGCTCAGAAATTAACAGTCAAAGCTATTTTAGAAGAATTGGAACCGGGATTAAATATAAAATACATCATAAAAGATTCCGCCACAAATGAAGTTTTATTCAAAGCCAAAACAATGCAAATCTGTGTAGACGTAAAATCGGGCAAAAGCTTATATCAGGCGCCTGAAAAATTCAAAAGAGGAATTGAATGTTTAAAAAATATTTAATTTTATTTGCGATGATTTTCACCATTCCGCAGGCGATGGCGAACGGAGTTTTCGACAATCCGACGAGCCCGTGGGAGGTAGCGGAAAAACTTCCTCCGCTAAACAATATTACTTGTAAATTTACCCAAGAAAAAACCTTCAAAAATAAAACCGTAAAATCAGGCGGAAATTTTGAATTTATAAAAGATAAAGGGGTAATTTTTGAGACACTTTATCCAGTAAAATCAACCTCCACCTACACCTCTGAAGGCAACAAACAAATCAGCGGTATAATCACAGGAATTGCCAACAAAAATTATTCTTATATCAATAAAAACTTCAATTTATTTTACATTTCATCTGCCGCAAATTGGACACTTGCGCTAAAGCCGAAAGAAAAATCTCCGGCTTTCGGACAGCTTGAAAGTATTACAATCAACGGCACAAAAAGTATTAACAAAATGATTATCGAAACAACAAACGGAGTAACCACAGAAATAAACTTTTATTGCGAATTATGAAAAAGATAAATTTATTTAGAATAATATTTGTATTAATTTTGGGTTTGATAACGACTTTTGCATTTTTAAATCCGAAAAAAATAGAAACTAACCTTTTAAAAGCATTTTTTTCAAACGGAATTCAAGATGAAATTCTGGTTGATTTAAGCGGAAAATATTCATCAAATATTAACGTCCTGCTTGAGAGCGAAAACCTTGAACTTTTAGAAAAAACCAGAGAGAATTTTGAGCAGAATATTGCGCCCGAAAATTTCACAATTGAGCGCAAAAATTATCAAAAAACTCTTGAATTTTATAAAAAACACAAAAACAGTTTGCTTTCAGAAGCAGATTATAAAAATTTAAAGTCTGAAAATTATGAAAAACTCAGCCAAAATGCCATAAATTACTTATATGACCCGTTCGGATTTTCGATTTTACCAATTGAAGAAGATCCGTATTTGCTTTTAACGAATTTTCTGACAAGCATTGGAACCGAGATGGGTGGACAAAATTCCATAAACGGAAAGTATTATGAAATTATAAATTTAAAAGCAGATGACAATCTTGCGCTTTCGCCCTCATTAATGAATAAAGAGGTTAAAAAACTTGTCGACCTTCAAAAATATTACACAAATCGTGAATTAAGCGTCTATTTAACAGGAGCACCGATACACGCTTATTATGCAAGCGAAAGGTCGATGAATGAGATTAATATAATTTGCATAATTTCAACACTTTTTGTCGGGATACTGGTATTTTGGTATTTTCGCTCTTTAAAAATTCTCTTTCCGGTATTGATAAGTCTGGCTTTAGGAATGGGTGTCGGATATTGCGTCACTTCGCTTTTATTCGGTTCTATTCACATTTTGACCTTTGTTTTTTCAACTACCTTAATCGGAATTTGTGTTGATTATTCGCTTCATTATCTTATGGAATCCGATATCAATAAAATATTAAAAAGTCTTACCGTCAGTATGTTTTCGACGATTTGCGCACTTTTTATGCTGTCAATTTCAGGAATTGAAATTTTAAAACAAATGGCTGTATTTACGGCAGCAGGATTAATTACTGTATATTCAATTGTGGTGCTTTTTTATGAACTTCTTCCGCCGCAAAAATCAAGACATAAATTCAACTTCAAATTCAGCAAAATAATTCTTATCGGAATTTTTATCGTTATCATTGCAGGATTATATAAGATTAATTTCAGCGATGACATAAGAGATATGTACAGACCTTCAAAAGAGATGAAAGAAGCAGAAGCCCTGTACAGTGAAGTTACAAACAAAAACTTAAACACTTCTTTTATAGTTGTTGAGGGCGAAAATTTGGAACAAATTCTTGAAAAAGAAGAAGAAATTGCAAAAAGGTTAACCGGAAACAATATTTCATATTTTGCCTTAAGCAAATTTATTCCATCCCGAGCCAAACAAATGGAAAACCAAAGTTTAATTAAAAAACTCTATGAAAAAAGATTTTCCAAACTTGCAAATTATTTAACACCAACGGAAATTAAAAAACTGGAAACCCCTACACCCATTTTTACAGCAGAAGAAGGGACAGCAAATATTTCATCAGCCTCGGAATTTTTAATTGACAAAACACACTCAATTATAATTGTCTACGATTTTCAATCTCCGGAGGTTTTAAAGGAAATTTCAAACATAAGATGTATAAATCTTCCGCTTGATATTTCAAAAAGAATAAAAGAAATAAGAATTATTTGTTTATGGATATTGGCTCCGATATTTATTCTTTTGTATATAATCTTAGGTTGTATTTTTTCATTTAAAAACGCACACAAAATCATAATTCCGTCAATTATTGCAAGCGTATTTTCCATAAGTGCCGTAAGCATATTTGGAGATATAAATTTATTTCACATTCTTGCGATATTTTTGATTACAGGCTTCGGACTTGATTATTCGGTTTTCAGATTTAACGGCTCAAAAAATTCCAATGACGCAGTATTTATTTCATGTCTTACGACGGTAATTTCGTTTTCATTATTGGCACTCACAAGCTTTAAGCTCATAAGTTCACTCGGATTTGTTCTGGCACTCGGGCTTTTAAGTTCGTATATTTTGAGCATACTTTTAATATCAAAAGACTCAGAGCTTGCAAGTGACAGCATAAAATCTTTAAAAGGTTTGACCGAAAGATAGGATTTCGGCTTTTGCTGAAGCTTAATTTCGGCTTCATATTCTGTCCAAAACCTGTAAAAAGTATCGGCATCCTTTTTTTGCGGAAAAAGGTTGTAATATTCAAACAGTTTTACAAAATTTCTACTGTGCATAAATTCAATATCCGCTCCTAAAGGCTTCTTGTCAAAAGCAGCAAGAACAATATTTTTGCTGTGCGAAAGACTAAAATTAATTTCTCCTGATGAAAAATGCGGTTTCTTATTTTTAATAACGATTTCAGGATTCGAAATATTATAAAAATTTTTACCGGCAAGAAAAACCAAAAATCTTCCGAGAGCAAATTCAACCTGTCTTTTTTTTAAGCTTGAACCGGACGGATAAGATTCAATAATCCTGTCAATTGCCGCCTGCGGGAAATTATTAATATCTAAATAAAATATTTCCATGCTAAAATAATACCATATTAATAAAAAAAGAAGCAAAGATTATCTGAAATGAAAAAATGGTACCAAATAAAAGAACAGGCCGCCGGAGAAAAACGACTTTGGCTTTCGTGGTATGTGTATAAAATTTTCGGCAAAAAAGCCCTTTATTTTATTGCGTTTTGCGTAACCTTTTTTACGTTTTTATTTGCTAAAGATATAAGAAAATATTCTAAAAAATATCTTACGGTAATTTCGCCGCTGACAGGATTAAAACCTTCTTTATGGAATTCTTTCAGACATTTTCTTTCTTACAGCTTCGTACTTGCGGATAAAATAGAAATTTTCTCGAATAATTTTGATAAGAATAAAATTCTTTTTGCCTCAGAAGGTGAAAAAGAACTTTTTTACAACGATTTTTATAAAAAGAAAGGTGTTTTCTGCTTATGTTCACACGTAGGAAATACTGACGTTATGCGAAGTTTCTTCATAAACAATGATTTCTGGCCGGAATTTAGAGTAAATGTATTTTTGAGCCGCACACAAAGTCAGGTTTTTAATAATTTTATAAGTAAAATTGCAAAAAAAATTCCGCTGAATTACTTTTACGTAGAAGACATCGGGGTTTCAACATCAATAAGACTTAAAGAAAGTTTAGACCAAGGAAGTGTCGCATTTATTGCAGGGGACAGGCTTGCCGAAAACGCAAATGCCGCAGTATTTGAAGCAGAAATCTTCGGACATAAAATTGATTTACCGGTCGGAAGCTTTAAGCTGGCAGAATTGATGGATGTTCCGATTTATTTTGTAATTGCGCTTAAAACCACAAATGATACTTACACAATTCATCTGCAAAAACATAATTTCTCAACTCTTGATGAGTTGGAAAAATCTTACGTGAAATTTATGGAAAATATAACCATAAAAAGCCCTCTGCAATTCTACCATTTTTATGACTTATTTAAAGATTAATATAACTTATGAGAAGATTTTGAAGCTTCTCTCAACGTTCTTTTCAATTACGCTCTTGATGCTGTCGTATTCCGTCTGAAGC
>CALUTL010000018.1 GCA_944323655.1 Candidatus Gastranaerophilales bacterium
GACAAACCGTTCTTGATGCCTGTTGAAGACGTATTCTCTATCACAGGTCGTGGTACTGTTGCTACAGGCCGTGTAGAACGTGGTGTTGTTAAAGTTGGTGATGAAGTTGAAATCGTTGGTTTAGGCGAAACTAAGAAAACAACTGTAACAGGCGTTGAAATGTTCAGAAAATCTCTTGACCAAGGTCAAGCAGGTGACAACATCGGTGCTTTGCTCCGTGGTGTTGATAAAACTGATATCCAACGCGGTCAAGTTCTTGCTAAACCGGGAACAATTCATCCGCACACTAAATTCACAGCTAACGTTTACGTTTTAACTAAAGAAGAAGGCGGACGTCACACTCCATTCTTCCCTGGTTACAGACCTCAGTTCTACATCAGAACAACTGACGTTACAGGTTCTATCCAATTTGACGGTCAAATGGTAATGCCTGGTGATAACGTTGTTATGACAGTTGAACTTATCGCTCCGGTAGCTATCGAAGAAGGTATGAGATTCGCTATCCGTGAAGGCGGACGTACAGTTGGTGCAGGTGTTGTTGACAAAATTATTGAATAATTTTGAAAACAATATTAAAATCCTTAAAAGAGTTTGCTTTATTTAAAGCAAGCTCTTTTTATTTTTAACTGTTAAAAAATATTTTTACAGGTTTTAGATGAATATAAAATATAGGAGATTTTATATGCAAATTAATACTCAACCATCATTCACAGGAAAATTTTCCGCAAAAACTCTTGCCAAATTTCAGCAAAACTTGGCTCCGGCAGATTACAAACAAGTAAAAAAGTTTAAAGCCGGCAATAAATTTACTAAATTTGATATTATTACAATACAAAATGAACCGCAAAGATTGTCTAACGGTGTTGTTATTATGCCAAAAGAAACCTTTGCAGAGTTTTCAAATGCCCAATCATCAAATAATATAAAAGCAAGAATTAAGCTTGCTGATGGCGAATTACCTTTTAATATGGAAACTTTCAAACTCTTTACAAAAGAACTTGTAAAAAAAGGCGAACAATTACTTGGAATGATAAAATAACACAACAGCCTGTTTTAATATAAAAACAGGCTGTTTCAATCCTTTTAAATATTTGATTAATTTGCTTGAGCAGATTGAATTTCGTCAAATTTGCCGTAAGTTTGTGAATTTCTCAAATATTTAGTTAATGATTTTGCGATCATTTCAGATCTTTTTGCGTTTTCTTTTTCTAAAAGCTTGAAGTATTCATCCAATGATGACATAATATAGCCTTTTTCTCCGTTTTCCATAAATTCCCCCTGAACTTTTTATTTTAATTTAATTATCCTCAATTGTTAGATATTTAACTTAGCAGATTGTCAAGCAATTCAGCATTTGTTTCCGCTCTTTTGGAATTTCGCACTTGATTACGATACATATATGTTCTGAGTGCTTCCCTTATTAACTCTGATCTTGTGCGGTTTTCATTAAGTGCAAGATTGTCTATCTCGTCCAAAAATCTTTCCGGCATTGAAATAAGTACTCTGGCCATAAATTTCTCCTTTAATTTTCCCATCTGATAACTGTTTTGCAACTCTTATATATATAAAGGATATTCTTTTTAAAAAATTGCCTTTTTAAGATATCAAATATAAGAAAATCGTAATATATCTTAATACAATGTGCGTTTTTTATATTATAACCCTAAAACCGCCTTACATAATAATTTGTATCATTTTTTAACAGTTGACGAATTTTTTCTAACTCCTTATCAGGAAACCCCTTTGACAAGATTTTAGCAGTTTTTTCTCTAATTGTATACTCATTTATAGATTTTGTTACATTTATAATATTTTTTAAATCAGAAATTTCTATCAATTCAGAAAAAACATAAATCGTTTCCAAATACCAATACAATTTAAAAACTTCTTTATTTATCTTATATTTTCCTTCCTGAAGGTCAAAATCCTGAACATTAAGTGCTACGCAAAGGCATCTTTTTACAAGTTCCGGAACAAACAACGAGCAAAACTTTTCATCAGAAGTCAGCTTTTTGAGTGCGGAAATTATATTTCGGCAGATATTACCGTTAATATCAATAATAGCATCCAAAAATTTAAGGTAATTTTCAGAAACCCTAAATTTGGCGAAAACATCGGGAATTGAGGCAAAGTCAGCAATTTTAGCAGAAACAGCTTCTCTGATTTTGCCGTCTTGGCCGGTCAAATTATCAAGAAGAATTTGAGCTTCTTTGGAATTATTTACGGTATCAAGTTTTAATACCGCAAGCTGTTTTTCAACAATATTGCCATTTTCAAGCATTCTTATAAGCTCATCATGGCTTTGATTCTGCCCGACAAGCTCGTATGCCAGTTGGAAATTTTCATCCAAAGTTTCACAATATCCTGAATTTTCCATATTTTTCATCCGAATTATAATTCAAATAAGACTAAAAACTACTTTGTATGTATAATATAACATAAAGTATAATGAAATTTGCAAGGTGAAAGGTTTTAATGTATTATATAGTTAAGGACCCCAAAGCGGTTAGGAGAAGTTTTTATGAACGATATTATCAAATTTTTCAAAGAGCTTTTTATGTTAAAAAGCGAAGACAGTATAAAAGTCGGATTAGCACAATTTAAGAGCACAACACCTATCGAAAAAGCAACAAGCAAAAAAGTTGCAGAAGTAAAAAAAGAAGTTAAACTTTCTGATTTAATGAGAAGAAGTTATTAATATTCAATACCTTTTCTTGCGGCAATTCCTGTGTCCCAGTAATGTTTAATCGGCTTAATTTCAGATACAAGGTGTGCAAGTTCAATAATTTTAGGATCTGCGTTTCTGCCTGTTAGAACAATTTCCATTTCATCGGGTTTATTTTTAAGGACTTCTACAACCTCATTTATGTCAATTAAGCCTAAGTCTATAGCTATATTTGCTTCATCCAAAATCACAAGGTTGTATTCGTCGTTTTTTATAACTTTTTTGGCTAATTCCCAGCCTTTTTTAATTTCAGCAGCGTCATCGGCGTTTTTGTTATTTTCATAGACAATTCTATCAAGCCCCGCCTGAACAATAGTAAGATTTTTGGATATTTCAGGAGAAAGGTTTCTGAAAGAATTAAGTTCACCATAATCATCGCCGCCTTTTGTAAACATAATTATCAAAACACGCCAGCAGCGCCCAAGAGCACGCATTGCAAGTCCTAAAGATGCGGTTGTTTTCCCCTTGCCGTTTCCGGTATAAACTTGAATGTAGCCGTGTTTTGCCCAATTCGGGTTTATTAAGTTGTTCTCGCAATAATCTGTCATTTTCTTTTAATTTATTATATATTAAAATCATGGAAAATAAAACAGACTTAAGGATATGGGCTAAAAGTATCAGAAAATCTCTTGATATTAAGCAAATAAGTGAGGTAATTGCAGGGAAAATTTCTAACTTGCCGCAATATCGGCATGCTCAAAATATAATGCTTTTTTATCCTTTAAAATATGAAATTAACCTGCTTTCGCTTATGAACAGCAATAAAAATTTTTTCCTGCCAAAAGTTGAGGGAGGAAATCTTCTTGTCTGCCCATATAAAGAAAATGACAAACTAACTCTATCAGATTTTGGAACAAAAGAACCCCGTACAGAAAGCGTTTCACCTGAAATTCTTGATTTAGTAATTGTTCCGGCTCTTGCCACTGACAAAAACAATTTCAGACTAGGTTACGGCGGAGGATTTTACGACAGGTTTCTTGCCAGGAATAAAATTTATTCTCTAACCCCTGTTCCATCTAATCTTCTTATAGATAAACTTCCAACTGAAAAACAAGATGTCCCGATAGATTTAGTAATTACGGAATAAAAAAAGAGCCCGCAAGGGAAGCGGACTCTTAATTAGTAAAATGAGTCAGTTAATAAGGGGAGATTAATAGAGAAAATTAAGGGGAGTTAAAATCTTATACATATTCAGGCTTCCAGAAATTAACCGCTTCTTTTGTTGCCTGAGTTGTGCTTTCAAGTTCTGCACGTGCCATTCTCAGCTCTGTTTCTACACGTGATTTTTCTTGTTCAATTTCCTGCTCCTGCTGATGAAGAAGTTTTCCTTCATGCTGCTGATATTTTTGCAGTTCTTGTTTATATAAATTTTCAAATATCCATCTTTGATATGCTGCTATGGCATTTGGATCCTGATTCTGTGACATTTGCTGCATCTGCTGGATTTGCATCTGAATCTGAGGCCCCATTGCCTGCATATTATATTGTGCTCCACGTAATGCCCCGTTATGTGAATACATCATAAACGCCATTGACCTTGGAAGCATTGAGGCAGGAACATTCATCATATCAAACATAGATATGTTTCCATCTCCTATGTTGGATGAATATTGCTGTAATTCACTCAGCTTTCTTGTGAGCGACATTAAACGGTATTCTTTTTCGCTTATCTGCCGCAACAACTGATATTTTCGAGCTTCTAAAGCTAACAGCATACTAAACTCCTACCTGAATTTGTAACTAACCTTGTAACCTTTACCTTTACATGTATATAAAAACATGCAACCCTTCCGAATTGCATGTTTTTAATATTTTTGTAAACTTTTGTTACAATGAGTTTCTTTCAACTACCTTATCAATAAGTCCGTATTCAAGTGCTTCTTTTGCTGAAAGGAAGTGGTCACGCTCACAATCCTCTTTAACCTTGTCATAAGGCTGACCTGAATTTTCTGCCATAATGCTTATCAACATATCTTTCATTCTCAAGATTTCTTTAGCTTCAATCTCAATATCGGTAGCCTGACCTTTTGCACCGCCCAAAGGCTGGTGAATCATAATTCTTGAATTCGGCAGCGCCATTCTCTTACCTTTTGCACCGGAACTCAACAGGAAAGCACCCATTGATGCCGCATCTCCCAAGCATATAGTGCAAACATCCGATTTTATAAGGTTCATTGTATCATAAATTGCCATACCGGCTGTAATTACACCGCCGGGGCTGTTTATATATAACATTATGTCTTTTTCGTTATTTTCACTGTCTAAAAGAAGAAGCTGGGCTACTACAGAATTTGCAACTTCGTCATCTATTTCTGTACCCAAAAATATAATACGCTCTCTTAAAAGTCTTGAAAATATGTCAAATGACCTTTCACCTCTTGAGGATGCCTCTATTACTGTCGGGACATAACCCATTATTCTCAGATATGTATCTTTATCCATTTTTCTCTCCTATATTTAATATAATTATTATATTACAAAAAACCTGCCGCAACAATCTTATGGATGAAATATAATTATTAACAAATGTAACAAAATAAATAAACTCTGAAATCACGCCGTTTTTAATGTTTTTATATATACAAGAGAACTAAAATAAGAGGACGAGAGAGATGGCAATATCGAATATTCAAGAAACGTTATTGATGTACACAAAACAAAAATCAATGCTGAACGAAAAATTGTCAAACGTTATGTTTAACTTAATGAATGCGTCCAGAGAAAGTGCAGAGTTACAAGAAAAGTATAATTCTCAACAACAATATTACTATTATACTTACTATGAATCCGATCCGGATTATTATGATACAGTAATGGCTGTTTTGGAAAACGACCACGAATATGAATTACAAAACTTGAACTCGTGGGAAGAACAGTTAGAACTTGACAAAAACAACTACGAAACAAGATTAAACGAAATTACAGCGTTTGAAAGTTCTTGGACAAAATTACTTCAAACAAACGTCAAGAACGACTTTACATACGGCGGAACAAGCAAGTAATAAATTTTATGATAAGCGGGCTTTTAAAGTCCGCTTATTTGTTATAAAATTCAAATATGCTGAAAACAGGTGAAAAATTGGGAGCATTCATAGTGCCGACAGGAGTTGCCGCAAGTATCGGAGGCTACGCAGGCGACGCAAGCTGTAAGGCTAGAGATTTCTCTAAAAAATCAAAGCTTATCGTTAACCCAAACGTCGTAAATGCAGGAGTTTTCTCAGGAATTAACGATAATATGCTTTATACGGAAGGCTTTATTATTGATGAATTTTTTAAGGGAAATCTCGGTCTTGAGCCTTCTTCTTGCAATAAAATCGGAGTTATTTTTGACAAAGCAATTCCTCAAGAAGTTTTAAACATTCACCTAAATACAATCGGAGCTGTCAAAACCGTTTATGGAATTGACGCAGAGGATTACGAAATCACAAAAGAGCCTGTCGGGGTAGATTTTTGGGTTAACGAAAACGGAATTTCAACAGGCGGAGTAAAAAATATCGAAACAATTTTTGAGGCCGCAGAAAAACTTCTTGAGCGTGGCGCGGAAGCACTTGCTATCGTCTGCCTTTTTGAAGATCCTGAAGATGATAATGAAGATTACTCCAACGGCTCAGGTGTCGATCCTGTCGGCGGAGTTGAGGGAATAATTTCTCACGCAGTTTCTGAAAAATTCCTTGTCCCTTGCGCTCATTCTCCTGCTTTTGAAGATTTTTCAATCAGCACTAATATCGTTAATCCAAAAGCCGCTTCTGAATATATTACGCCGACTTTTCTTCCCTGCGTGCTTTTAGGACTTAACAATGCACCTAAAATCGTTAAAGAAGAAGGTATTAGGATTGAAAATCTTGATTATTTGGTTATGCCGTATAATTCATTAGGGTCAACTCCTGTGTTTGAAGCTTTAAAACGTAACATTAAAATCTTTGCGGTTAAAGAAAACAAAACTGCACTTGAGGTTTCAAATTATAATTTCTTTAAATCTAACAAAATCATTGAAATTGAAACTTACGAAGAATGTTTGAATTTAATTTAGGGCAAGCTTTGGCAGTTCTTTAATCTCATAAAAAAGAGATGCTGATTTTTGGAATTTTTCAGGATTTGCGCTTACGTAAAATTCTTCGCTGCCTTCAAAATCCTGACTGCTCAATAAGTTTTTAGCAGTCAAATCAGCTTTAATTATATGCGCAAATTCTATTGACGGATTTATAAATAATTCCCGAGGCGCCAAAGTCGACAAGACATTTAACAAATAAGGATAATGCGTGCAACCGAGAATTATTTTATCGGGAGAAAATGCCATCATCTCAGCCATTTTTTCTTTAACAGAAGAAAGTGCAAACTCAGTATTTTCTTCCCCGTTTTCCACAATCTTAACCCATCCGGGACAAGCTATCTCTTTAACTTCAAGATTAGAATTATTTTTCTTTAATTCTGTTCTATAGCAATGAGAATTCACCGTTGCGTGAGTGGCAAAAACCCCGACTTTTTTTAGCGGAAATTTTGCAATATGCCTTGCCACAGGCTGAATTATCGGATAAATTTCAAACGGGTAATCGTTTTTTATTTTGTCGTAAACTACCGCTGACGTCGTGTTGCAAGCCATTATTACGGCTTTTACACTTTTCTTTTGCAAAAAATTAAAAATCTCTAGCCCGAATTTCAACAGTTGTTCAGGCGTCTTTTCGCCGTACGGCATATTTTTTGTATCGCCAAAATAAACATAATTCTCATTTGGTAAAAGTTTCTTAACCTGTTCAAAAACAGTTACACCGCCTACTCCGGAGTCAAAAAATCCTATTGGACTATTATTTAAGCTGGTCAAAGTAGTTTTCAACTCCTTCCACTATTGCTTTTGCAGTCGCTTTCCTTCTTGCTGATCCGCTAAGTTCTGCTCTTTCAGCACTGTTTGATATAAATCCTATTTCCATTAATATCGCCGGAACTGTCGTGTGATTTATTACATAGAACTTGGACTTAAACAAACCTCTGTTTTTAGTATTTATAGCACTTGCAAGTGATGCGTGCAAGGTCTGGGCAAGCAAAATACTTTCCTGATGATAATAATGGGTTTCAATACCGCTTGCTTCGGTTCCCGTACTTGAATTTACGTGAATACTTATAAAAATATCAGGCATAAAGTTTTCGCTTATTGCAACTCTGTCCTGCAATGATACATAATCATCGCCATCACGAGTCATCTGTACTACATAACCCTTCTTAACAAGCTTATCTCTTACCTGTTTTGCTACATCAAGAGTTATGTCTTTTTCATTGATGTTATCTCTTATTGCACCGTAATCAGTTCCGCCGTGACCTGCGTCTATCACAACTTTTCTTACACCTTTACCGGTCGGCTTTGGTGTGGTTACGGTCGGAGTTATTGCCGGAACAATAATCGCAGGTTGCTGTTTTTTAGGTGATTTGATTATTATTTTAAATGCCTGACCGTCTGCACCTAAAAATGTATTTACCAAGCTGTTCTGCTCCAAAGGTATTGTCAGTTTTAACCCTATTTTCGGAATCAGACTTATTTTCGCTTCCGCAAAAGGGGTATCTTTATATGCTGCCAGAAAATCATCTTCATTATAATTTTCCACATTATACAGATAAACCGTCAAAAGATCATTCTCTCGATTAATCCCGTGCACAACAGGCGCCGTAAATGCCAGAGTCATTGAATTTGTCTGTTCGTCAATCTTTTCACTGGAATAAGATATCATATTCGACACGTTTGAAAACAAACTGTAATTCTTTATCTTGTCACTGTTTGCTATTAAAAGAGATTGGTTATCGCTTGAAAATACAGGAATGTACTTTTTAACATCATCCGTTGTAATTACAATTCTGGCTTTATTCACCGAAAACTGCCCGATTTTAACTGTTTCATTTGTCCCGATTGTGTATTCGGTATTTCTAATATCGCCCCGTACAAGAGCGTTCGGAATATCATAAACTATTCTCGAAGGATTGGTCAATATCATCGGCTTTTCTATCGTTATTGAGCCAAAACCGTTTAATAAGATGGCATTTTGTTTCGCTGTAATTTTGTCTATGTAATATTTTGTGTTTAACTTAGTTTCTTTCCGTGACGTTTTTTGAGCATTGAAAGCCTCCTGAATTTCTGTCGCAATATCAGCCTGCAATACCTCAGGTGTCGTCATTGTTAAATATTCATAAAAATCACTTGATGATGCGTGGTCATCCCTGTAAGTATTTTGAAAATAATCGTTCTGAATTGTTGTATCTTTCAGTTGAATTATTATATTATTCTTAATCCTGTAAAAATGGATTTTTGAAATATCATAATCAGGATCAAAATACATTACGGTTCTAACGACATCAGGATTTGTGGAATTTTGGCTTACTATCACCTGTTTCAACCCGTTTGAAGTAAATGTCCAATCCTGCTTCGGAACTGTTAAAACCGACGGGGTTATATCAAAATAAGCCCTTGTCGGATTTTCCATTTTTACAAACTTTACACTCTTTAAAACCGGCTCAGGGATCGTATCAGGAACCGTTAATAGTATAAACGTATTTGAAGTGTCGTAGTTAAACGACGTAACTTTATAAACATCTTCCGCAAACACACTCTGGGAAAATGTACAAATAAACAGAAAAATTAGTATTATGATTTTTAAAATTATTTTCATAAACAAATATCCACATTAGATATTATAATAAGAATATTAAAAACATTCAAAAATGTTACATTTGGTATAAAAACAGCAATCGCTGCTCCTTTGCAAATTCAACAAAATTTATCCCAAACATTCCAAAAGTTTTTTATGCAAAGAAACATTGTGAACTCTTATGTAATCAACCCTCTTTTCTACGGCAAGGGTATTTAGTGCAACCGTAAATATGTCTTTAATTTCATTAGTTTCTTCACTCATCCCGAGAAGACTTTTTCTAGAAACCCCAAGCATAACCTCACATCCAAGCCCGTAAAATTCTTCTATACGTCTTAAAATCTCAAAATTATCCTCTCTTGTCTTGCCAAATCCAATTCCGGGATCCACAATTATATTTTCTTTGGCAATTCCTTTTGAAAACGCAAAATCCACTTTTTCTTTCAATTTCAAGTAAATTTCATCCGTCAAACTTTCATAATGCGGGTTGTTCTGCATAGTCTGAGGATCCCCCAGAGAATGCTGAATGATAACCTTTACCCCGTATTTTGCAATTACGTCCGCCATATTTTTATCGTAATCCAAGCCCGAAACATCATTTATAATTTGAGCGCCTTCCAAAATACATTTTTCTGCAACTTCTGCACTTCTTGTATCGACGCTTAAAGGTATTAAAATCCCATTTTCTTTTGCGAATTTTAATATCGGAATTAACCGCTCTATCTGAGCTTTACCTGACACAGGCGTTGAATAAGGTCTTGTAGATTCCGCACCGATATCTATTATATCGGCACCGCTTGCAACCATATATTGAAAATGCTCTTTTGCTTTTTCATAGTCCAAAAATTCCCCGCCATCTGAAAACGAATCGGGGGTAAGATTTAAAATACCGACTATCTTTGTTTTACCTGACTTTTTACAGGATATAAATTCCTCAATTTCTCCGCCCAATGCCTTTAACCCGAAAGGCTGAAATGCAAGTTTCAATGCGATTTTCTTCAACTGAGAAATACTTCCGCCCAGAATACAATCACTTTTGTCAACTTTTGCGGTTATAACCTCTCGATGCGTCGCACAATCCGCCCCAACGGAAAGGGCCGTCTGCTTCAAAATATTTGCCTGAGGGGTTGTCAATGAATAAATCTTGATATTTTTATATTCAAACTTTAAAGCACCATTAGCCGTATAAGTCTTGTCAAACCCGACTCGCTCAAGCTCCTGCGTCATATCATTTGTGCAAATTTCTTTTATTATAAAATTCTTCATACAAGAATTTTACCAGAAAAAAACCATCCGATAAATATGCTAAATATTCAGAAAACTCTTATTTTTCTTTACTTTCGTCCGTATTTTCTTCTTCGTTTAACGACTGAATAAATTTTGATTTTTTAACATGGTTCTCATAAGCATTGGTTGTAGTAGTTGCTATATTTGTAAGCCCTGTCACAAGAGTCAACACTGCCAAGCCAAAACCAAAGCATTTTGCGGTTCCTCTAAAAACTGAAGTCTTAACAAGCTTGCCAAGTACCGGCGCTTTCTGAACCCAATCCGAAAAAGCTTCAGCATACTTTCTCATTACTTTACCAAAGCTGCCAAACAAAACCTTTGTTTCTTTTACCGGTTTATTTGCGATTCTAATACTGTCAACGACTTCACCTGATAAATTTCCGACTTTTGATGAAGTCTTAAACATACTAAATCCGGCTTTCCTTCCGGCTGCTGCTGCCGCACTCGTTCCAACTGCGGCTTCACCTACTCTTTTTTTTGTTTCTTCAGAGTTTAAGTTGCCGTTTCTTGCGCTATATAAACTTGTCGCCAATTTATCGACCGGCATTATTCCTCCTCTGCAAAAGCTTCTTCGCCGTTTAATTTTGCAGCTTTTTCAGCCTTTTCTTTTTCTGCGGCCTCTTTTTGCTCCATCATCGTGGCTGCACCCGTTGAAATACCGCCTGCGGCACCTAAGGTATTTGATACAGTATTTTTATAATTTGCTTTTGTCAGCTTATTATAAAGTTTTACTACACCTTCGCCTATTCCGCTAAATATTCCGTCTACAAATCCTACAACTTTTTGTACATATTTGTTGTTTGATATCTTTTTAGCAGTATTTGCAAAAAACTCTGCAAATGCTGTCTTTTTAAATTTTTCTTTCTGGTTGTTTAATTTAGTTTTATTATTTTTATAAGTTTCCGATTGTTTTATTTTAGTAAATTGTTTTCCGATAAATTCTTTTACTTTGTCATAACCTTCTGATAGCGGAGTCGAAACTTTTTTCTTAAATCCCGCAACAAGTTTTCTAAACGGTTTTGATTTAACAACATCTTCTCCGCGCTCAATTATGTATTTTGCACTGTATCCTGTTCCCAATGCGCCTAATGCTGCTGCTGAACCGACTATCCCATATTGCAAAGCCTTCTTCATAGGCTTCACAACAGGAGCATCTTTATCATCTACCATTCCCTGCATATCTGAACGTCGGCTGTTCCATTTTGCACGTTCTTCTGCATATTCTGTATATTCTTCAATCAGAATCTGCTCTTTTTCCTGTTCTGAATCTTCAGCTTTTTTGCTTTCGCCAAATGATGTCATAACTTGATAATTTCGGTTAATTACAGGATGAATTGTTAACATATTTTCTCCGTTTCTTTATAAGACTATCGTCATTAGTCTAATAAACCTGAAAACTTTTTTTTGCTGTTTTATTTAAAATTCGTTAATAAAAATTTACAAACCCTATACGCAAAATCATTATCGCATATTAAACCGATTTTGTAAACTCTTATATTAATTTTCGTAATTAATCGGAAAGTTTTGCTGCATTTGGATATTTCACCCCTTGATAAGTTTTGCGGGATATGAATTCTCTATCTATTTTATTCAGACAATCCATTTTTTTTCCGAGCCACTTAGGTTCAATTAGAGTTTTTGAAAAACCGTTACCCGCAAGCCTATGAATTGTTGTTTCAGGCGGAAGATATTCCAAAAAATCGCAAACAGTTTTTATATATTCTTCCTCACTCATAAAATCAACTTCGCCTGCTCTGTACATATCTGCTAACTTTGTATTTTCCAAAGCACACAACTGGTGAATTTTCACCCCGTCAACTTTTAATTCCGCTAGCTTCTGCGCCGTCCGCATAATTTCATCGTGGCTTTCCCACAGCCCAAAAATTACGTGAACACAAACATTAATCCCGTATTCTTTTGTCTTTTCATAAGCCCTTAAAAAACAGTCAAAATCATGACCTCTGTTTATTTTTTCCAAAGTCTTATCATGAATCGACTGAAGCCCGTATTCTATCCACGTATAATAATCGTCTTTATACCCCGAAATCAGTTTTAACTTTTCATCATCCACACAATCAGGCCTTGTTCCTATAGAAAGCCCAATTATCCTCTCATCACATAAAGATGAATTATATATTTTCTCTAATTCACCAACTGGTTTGTAGGTATTTGAAAAGGCCTGAAAATAAGACATAAATTTTTCTGCCTTGAATCTTTCACTTAAATTTTTTATCCCGACTTTAACCTGATCTTCTATGGACAAAAGATTTGAATGCGCCTGAGAAAAGCTTCCGCCGTCGTCACAAAATATACACCCGCCCTTTGAAATTGTCCCGTCACGATTCGGGCAGGAAAACCCCGCATCAAGGGTTATCTTGTAAACTTTTGCCCCGAATTTATTTTTTAAATGCGCGCTAAATTGGTTATATCGCTTGTCGGTACCGTTAAACATAAAATTTATTATACAACAAAAATCATTCCGCCGCCTTGCATCCTTTATAAACACAACTCAGACAAAATGATTTTTAAAAAACTTAACGCTCGCAAAAACGATTATTTTTCGTCTTCTTCGCCTTTAATCGGGTATACATAATGTTCACCGCAATTCGGACATACAACTTCCTGTTGTTTTCCGTCTTCTAATTGTGCGACTTCAAACAATGTTTTACATCCGGATTGTACACATCTTATTGCCCATGTAGGTCTGATTAATCTTGCCATAATTTTCCCTCTTTTATCAACTGAACATCTACATATTATCATCTTGAAACTGTTTATGCAAGTTATAAATATATCTTTACGTCTGCCCAAAAACCCGACATACAGGCAATTTTTTAACTTTTGGAAGATTATATAATATTACGGAACGAAAGGATAAAAAAAATGAAAAACTTTTTTATTTTATTTTCAATTCTAACCGTTGGCTTTCTGGCATTTTGGGATGCTAAAACAAGAATTGATGAACTTGAAAGTGTTGCAGCTACCACACCATCACAGGTAGAAATGCAGCGAAAAGTTCCAAATTCCGAAGGCAAAGGAGTTTTAAATAAAATCGACAGCCCCAAAAACTTCAATCCGCCGCAAAATCAAAACAACAATCCTAAAGTTCAAAACATTCCGCAGCAAAAAAAAGACGATTTTAAGCCTTTCAAACCAAATCAAAGCCCATAAAGAATTTCGCCGTAATCTTCTTCATTTTCGGATTTTATATCTCTATTACGGTTAAAATCCGGCATTGTATTATTTATTTTTAACAAAGCCCCTGGAGAAACACCCTCTGTTGCCTTTGGTGACACAACCGGCTCTGTTGTTTTTGGGAAAAACCTTAATATTACATTTTGCGCAATACTTCTTCCTGCAATAGCTTCGCTGTACATCAAAACTTGTTCAAATCGCGCTGCTGCTTGAGATGGACTTTTGGCAACAAATTGATCATTATTATTTCCGAGTTTTCTCTTGTAGCTTCCGCTCCACATTACAAGACCGTTTACACTGTCTATCAATACGGCATTTGTTTCCATCTCAAAAGGATAAACTATATCAAAATTATTTGATAAATCTAAAATTTCCCACACTCTGCGTCTTAAGTTACTTTTTTTAGTCATGCCGGAACTTGATATTAATAATACAGACCTTACACCAAAGATATTTGAAATCTGCTTTATTGTCGGCATATCAATATTATTCGCTCTGTTATACTTCCTTAAAACTTCCTCTGTTAAAGCCATTAGCTGAGGATTTGAGGCAAGCTTTGCTCTTACTACATTTAAATCAGGCGCAATAACTTGATTTGTTTTCGCAAAATTTGATATTACATCCTCTGCTACTATATTTGATACATTATCCATACAGTAATAGTTGCTGCAAACATCCAGTATATCTGCAGGAAGTACCAAAACCCCAAAACTGACTGCTTCTGCATTTAACGGAAATATCAGGCAAATTAATAATATTATTTTTATGAAAACTTTCATAATTTTATTTTACCACAGAATTTCTCATACAACTAACCGATTATTTTTTATATCTAATATTTTAGAATTAAATATAAAACAACAATCAACAGGAGAATAGCTTATGGACTATCAAGTTTTAATGGACAAAGCAATAGATGTTTCAAAAAACGCTTATGCGCCGTATTCACACTTTGCCGTAGGCGCATGTGTTGTAGGTGGAAGCGGGAATTTATACACAGGTTGTAATTTCGAAAATTCAAGTTTTGGACTTACAATTTGCGCAGAAAGAAACGCAATCGGTACAGCAATTGCTAACGGCGAAAAAAACATTCAAGCTATTGCTATATACTCTCCAAACAGCGAAGATTGCAGTCCTTGCGGCGCATGCCGGCAGGTAATCTCCGAATTCTGCGGACCTGAAGGTATTGATGTTATAACCCTCACTTCTGAAGGATTAAAAATCCGCAACCTTAATGAAATTCTGCCCGAAAGATTCAAACTCTAATAATGTATTTTATTGAACTTCTTGTTAAATACTTTAAAAAAGATAAAATTGAAAACATCCTGGATAAACTTGAAACAGAACGAGCAATTGACCCGCTTGACGAAAAGTTTGAAATTAACGACGAAAGCGAACATTGCGAACACCTGTTTCTGCCACTGGACAGCACAGGACAGACTTTTGCCTGCACAAAATGCGGACTTGTAATTGACAAAAAGGCTTACGATAACCTTAAATTGCAATGAATTAAATCACTTTTTAAGCTTCATCTTATTAATTTTCAAAAGCGCAGTGTATGAAGGAAGTATCGTAATTTTTTCATCACTATTTTCTGAACCCGAAACAAGTGCAATTGCTTTTTCAATTGATTTTTCTATCACGATTTTATCCTGAGGAACTCCCGCATACTTAAGCCTTAATGCCATATCCTCCGCTCTTGTACCGGATGTCACAACAAGCTTTCTCGCCCCTTTAAGCTGTTCAAAATCACTGTCCCATAACCAGCTTATATCACGACCGTCCGCGTAATTGTCGTTTATTGCAATTAAAATATTTGACTCCAAATCTACAGTCTTAAGCACTTCACTAGCACCTGTCGGATTTTTTATAAGCTGAATTAAAGCTGAATGTCCGTTAATTTTTCGAACTTCAGTTCTCCCAAAAATCGACTTGTAACTATCAAGCGCCTTTTGTATTTCCGCCTGATTAAGCCCGAGTTCAAACCCTAAAGCAATTGCTGCCAGCGCATTATATGCATTATATAAACCAACCAAGTTTATTCTAAATTCATATTCAATTTCATTATGCTTAACTTTTAATTCAGACTTGTCATTAAAAACAAATGCTGTTGCGGAATAATCACATTCAGGACGTCTAAATCCGCAATTTTTACAGAAATAATGCCCCTGCTGAGCAAAAAATTGTTTTGAATATTCCAAATGTTCTCCACAAACGCAATTGAAAGCTTCTGATGGCGCATTTGAAGTTTGCTTATAATTGCAATCATATTGAACATCCTCAAAACCGTAATAAATGGAAGAATTTCCCCCCCCCATGCCTGCGACAAGCGGATCATCAGCATTAAGGACAAGTTTTAAATCAGGATTTTTAGCAATCGCATTCTTTATAAACCCTGCGGTCGTCGCAAGCTCACCATATCTGTCCAATTGATCTCGAAAAAGGTTTGTTACAACAAGATAGTCAGCTTTTATATAGTCATAAAGCTTGGTAAGATAAGCTTCATCCGACTCAATTACAGCATAATCAAACTTTCTAAACGGCACAATTCCGAGCGCAAACATATTTGCAACCCCTGTCAGCATATTTGCACCCTTTAGGTTATGAATAACTTTCTGATGCGCAGTTTCCAGAATATGTGAAATAATTCCGGAAGTCGTAGTTTTGCCGTTTGTACCGGTTACGGTTATAATTTTCTCCTTAACGTAATCGCCGCAATGCGATAAGAATTTCGGGTAATACTTTAAAACCGCCATCCCTGCAAAAGACGTTCCGCCTGATTTTGAAAACAGCTTAATCCCCATATACGCCGCTCTTGCAAGTATTAAGGAAGTATAAAATTTAAATTTTCCTAACATAAATAGTCCTTTAGACGTATTTCCAATCTCTCTTTTGTATCCTATAATTCAAATATAATACAAATTAGAAATAATTAAAATGTTTTTATTTATCGCAACAATTTTTATAGCAGAATTAATCATATTTTCGACTTTGGTTTTCTACATAATCAAGGCAGATAAAGCCGTTATTGAATTAAACAAACAGGTTACGGAATACAAACCTCAAATTAAAAATGTACTTAATGGAATAAAAGAAACCGTTATTGAAATTAGCGACAAAAAAGATCTGTTATATGAGTATTTGCGCAAAAAACGTGACCAGTGGATTTTTAAAACAATTCAAACTGTTCTTATATACTTCTTGCTGTTTTTATTCAGAGGCAAATGCAAAAAAGCGGCAAAGATTTGCCAAGGACTGCTTCTTGCAAAAGACGTCTGGGACAGCATTCCGGGCTAAACAGCTTGTAAATTCTCAAAAAAATGTTATAATAAATACATACAAATGAAAGACGAGGTAAATATGTCAAAGAATAAATCCTTTATGTTCGGAATGGGCCTATTAGCAGGTGTTGTCGGCGGAATAGTCGCAGGAGTTCTGTTTGCCCCAAAATCCGGCGAGGAATCAAGAAGAGAGATTAAAGAAGCCGCTTGCGAATTGTACGAAAAACATTCCCCGGCTATCAATGAAGCAAAAAGACAAGCAATGGAAAATGTCGATTTGATGAAATATAAGTTAGAAAGACAATTCAGAAAATTTAACAACATGTTAAAATCTAAGAAACTGCAAAAAGCAAAAGAACTTGAAGAAGGTTCTGACGCAACCGAATTTGACTACTAATCATAAGGAATAAACATAATGGAATTTTCTCAAATCGCACTAAATCAAGGACTGACATTTTTAGCCTGGGTTACGGGTATCGTAATCCTTGCAGTCGGAGGTTTTTTGATAAAACTTCTGATTGACCTGTCAGCACTTTCAAAAAACCTAAACGAGACGTCAATACTTGTAAACACTGAATTGAAGCCTACATTAAAAGAAATAAACGAAACACTTCATGCGGTAAATTCGCTTGTAAAAAGCACAGACAAGAATGTAGACAGCTTCAAAAGCGCAGTGGAAAAAACTTTCGGAAAAACAAAAATGATTTCCGAATCTATTGTCAGCGGAATAATCAAAGGTTTTGTTACCGTAATGGGGCTATTCGCTAAGAAGTAAAAGATTACCGTTTTCGGGAATTATTTTTCCTCACGATAAAGATAAAATCAATTACGAAAAGATGTTACGACAAAATCGTTTCCACAGGACAATAAAAACAAATTAAACCGGAATATAAAACAAAAAAAGAAAAGGAGTGACCAAATTATGTCAGCAACAAAATTTTTAGCAGGATTTATAGTAGGCGGCGCAATCGGCGCAATTGCAGGAATTCTTCTTGCTCCGAAATCAGGCGAAGAAACCCGCAAGCTTATTGCAGATACAACTAAAGACGTTATGAACAGAGCAGATGCAACCGTAAAAGAAATTCAATCTAAAGCAGACGATGTCGTTTCTGATATGCAAAGAAAAGGGGACGAAATCAGAGATAAGCTTCAAAATCTGCTTAACCAGCAAAAACCTGCTGCCGTTGAAGAATAATAATATTTGAAATTTAATTAAAAAAAGCTCCGTTTTAAAAGCGGGGCTTTTTAATTCGACTGATACTTTGTAATATTAAAACACACAAACGGACACTTTCTAAAAAGTGTCCGTCATATCCCAAATCTTGTAACCGTTCTATCCTGCCGCGAATTTAAATCTTTTTTATGATTCAATTTCTGAACCTGAATGCCTTAGCATCCTGAAAGTTTGAATTTCTCAAACCGTCTGAGGCAAAGCCCCTGAATTTAACCTTATGCTAAATCCTAAATAATTTCTGTTACAGAATAATCTGTTTTCTATTCCAGCAGTGAATCAAGAATATCTGCGTTCCTTGCGGCTGTCGTTGACTCTCGAACTTTCTGTTTGTAAATATAAGTTCTGAGTGCTTCCCGGATTAATTCGCTTCGTGATCTGTTTTCTACGTCTGCGACCTGATCAATTTTGTTTAAGAAATCCTCAGGCATTGAAATTAATACTCTCGCCATATATTCTCCTTTGCTTCTTTGGAACTTATCTCTTATACTATTATAAACAATTTTTGATATAAAAAATTGCTATTTTTTATATATAAAATATATGGCATTTTTAAAAACTCAAGTACCATAAGGGTTTTCAGGGATATATTCAACTTTACAAAACTTAATATTATACTTAATTAAAGTTTTTCTATGTCTTTACAACCTGCTTGGTTTAAGTTAGTATAATACGAAAAAGGGGAAAAATGGAAAAGCTAAAATATAAAAGAATTCTGTTGAAAATAAGCGGAGAAGCGCTTTTAGGAGATCAACAGTTTGGGATTGACCAAAAGCCGGTCAAAATGATTGCAGAAGAAATAAAAAAAGCAAAGGATGCAGGAGCAGAAGTTGCGGTAGTTGTCGGAGGCGGAAATATATTCCGAGGGATGAAAAACAGTGCAAAGCTTGGAATGGATCAGGCTTCCGGAGATTATGTCGGAATGCTTGCAACAGTAATGAACGCAATAGCGCTACAGTGTGCGCTTAATCAAATTGAAGTTCCATGCCGAGTTCAGAGCGCAATTGCGATTAATCAGGTTGCAGAACCCTACATAAGACACAGAGCAATCCGCCACCTTGAAAAAGGCAGAGTTGTTATTTTTGCGGCAGGGACAGGCAATCCGTTCTTTACAACAGATACAGCCGCAGCTTTAAGAGCTTCCGAAATCAATGCAGAAGCTATGCTTATGGCTAAAAACGGCGTTGACGGAGTTTACACGGATGATCCGAACATCAACCCTGAAGCTAAAAAGTTAGATATAATAACTTATGATGATATTATAAAAGACGGTCTTAAAGTTATGGATACATCGGCTTGCGCACTTTGCAAGCAAAACAGCATACCGATTGTCGTGTTTGATTTTCTGTTAAAAGACGGAATAGTAAAAATTCTGAACGGCGAAAAAGTCGGGACATATATAGGTTTATAGATTAATAAGATTAATAATTGAAAGAGGTAAGAGATGTCAGAAAGTTTAGATGAATTATTTTTATTCGGAGAAGAAAAAATGGAGAAAGCAATTTCTTCAATGAAGCGTGAATTCGGCTCAATCCGCACAGGACGTGCAAATCCGATGATGCTTGATAAAGTTCTTGTTGATTATTATGGAGTTCCGACACCCCTAAGACAGATGTCACAAGTTACGGTTCAGGACGGAACTACTCTTGTAATCTCGCCTTACGACAAATCAACACTTAAAGAAATCGAAAAAGCAATTATTAAAGCTGAAATCGGCATTACTCCGAACAGCGACGGCATCTGCATAAGATTGACTTTCCCGCCGTTAACCGAGGAAAGACGTAAAGAAATCGTTAAAGATGTTAAAAAATTAGGCGAAGAAGCAAAAGTTGCAATAAGAAACGTTCGCCGTGATATGACTGATGACTTGAAAAAACTTGAAAAATCCGAAAATCTTCCGGAAGATTCCGTAAAAGACAATCAGGATAAAATCCAAAAATTAACAGACAAATATACAGGCATTGTAGACAGCGCAGTTACAGAAAAAGAAAAAGAGGTTATGACCGTATAATGGACGTTATAGGCGGATTAAACAAAAATGCCACAAGAATGCTGACAGGCTTTATTCTTGGCACAATAGCAATGACTTGTATAATATTAAGCGGAATCCCGCTTTTGATATTGTTATATGTCTTTGTATTTTTTGCATCAAGAGAGTACGTCAAGATACTTGAACATAAGGGATTTTATCCGAATCTGAAGGTTATATGGCTTGCAGAATTGGTTTTAGGATATATTGCTTATGTTCAAAGATTTGACCTGACAGCACTTGTAATCTCATTTTTCTCAATAATATCTTTTATGTGGGTATTATTCAGAGGTCGCCAGCCTTATATTGCGAATGCTGCAACAACCGTTTTAGGAATAATATATTGCGGATGGTTTCCGCTGCACCTTATGTATTTAAGAGAGCTTTCATCATCGGAATTCAGCAGCGGACTTGGGTTTGTGGTTATGATGTTCACTTCAATTCTTTTAACTGATATCGGATGTTATTACGCTGGAAGACATCTTGGCAAACACAAACTTGCCCCTGTTATAAGCCCGAATAAAACAATAGAAGGCTCAATCGGCGGAATCATTTCTGCAATTATAGGGGCAGTAATTATATCTTTCTTTATCGGGTTTGAATGGTATTATGCAATAATTTTCGGGCTTATTTGTACCGTATTTGCACAGATTGGCGATTTGTGCGAATCTTTAATAAAAAGAGATGCGGGAGTGAAAGACAGCGGTGATTCTTTACCGGGACACGGCGGATTTTTAGACAGAACGGACAGTTTTATTTTTACAATTCCCGTAGTTTATTACGTGTGCAAATATTTTATCTTTTCAAATCAAATAATAAACGATTTTACAAACCTTATAAAGGGACTGTTTTAAGATGCAAACCATTGAAGATATCTTTGGGATTAAAGCTGATAACAAAGCGAATTTTGAATATGCAATAACGCATCCGTCCTTCACTCAAGAGAATGGGCTTGATTATACTAAATGCTATGAGAGATTGGAATTTTTGGGTGATGCCGTATTAAAACTTGTAGTATCCAATATATTATATAGAGAATTTCCGAATTATCACGAAGGTGAGATGTCGAAAATCCGCTCAATTGCAGTTTCAGACAACGTTTTGTCTGAAATTTCCAAAGAAATCGGGCTTGCAGATATTATAAGAACGTCAGAACACGACGCAAAACAAGGGATAAAAAAGCTGACTTCTGTTACAGCCTGTGCGTTTGAAGCGGTTTTAGGGGCATACTTTTTGGATGGGAAAATGCAACAGCTTGAAAAGAAGCTTGAAGAAATTTTTGCGTCATACATAAAAGAAATAAATGCAAATATGGATAAATATAACGCTAAAGCGCTTTTGCAGGAATATACCCAAAGTTTAACAAAAGAAACTCCGAAGTATCGACTTGTAGAAAACAGCGGTCCGGCTCATAAAAGAAAATTTACGGTAGAAGTATCATATAACGGTGAGGTTATAGCGCAAGCGGAGGGTAACTCTAAAAAAGAAGCCGAACAAAAATGCGCCTATATAGCCTGCCAAAAACTGGGAGTGTTAGAATGCCAAAAATAATCATTTCTCCTTCAATATTATCAAGCGACTTTGCAAACCTTGAAAAAGAAATAAAAGAAATAGAAAAAGCAGAGGCAGATTGGGTTCATATAGATGTAATGGACGGGCATTTTGTGCCGAACATAACAATCGGAGTACCTGTCGTAAAATCAATTAAAAAAGTAACTAAATTGCCTTTGGATGTGCATTTGATGATTGATAACCCTAAGAAATATATAAAACCGTTTGCCCAAGCCGGCGCCGATATATTAACATTCCATTACGAAGCCGTTGAACGAAATGAAGTAATAGAAATTGCGCAATATATAAAAGATTTTGATATAAAAGCAGGTTTAGCAATAAAACCAAATACAAATCCAGAAGAAATATTAGAATATATAAGCTATTTCGATATGATTTTAGTAATGACCGTAGAGCCGGGATTCGGCGGGCAGGAATTTATCAGTAAATGCGCACAAAAATTGCCTTTTATAAGAGAATTTGCAGAAGGCGACCTTATTCTTCAGGTCGATGGCGGAATTAACCGAGAAACGGCAAGAGTCTGCACCAAATTAGGCGCAAACTCTTTAGTAGCCGGAAGTTATATATTTAATTCAGAAAATATTTCTGATGCAATTTATTCTTTACGCTAGTCCTCGTCTTTCCTTACGTCTGAGGATTTCATCAGGATCTGTCGTAATTGAAGTGTCTGCTAATGTCGGATCAATGTCAGTTTGTGCTGAACCTTCCTGAACTGATTCATTTGAATTTGCCGTTAAATTATCGGTCGGCTCTCCACCGGTTGTATCATCTCCGGTTTGAGTACCGTCGGATGCAGTCTTGACATCATTTTCAGATTCTGCAACATCCTTAATTGAAACACCGTATGCATCTGCTGTTTCTTCGGCAATCTGCATACCCTGCTGACCGACTGTCATTGTTTCAGTACCTTGTTCAACAGCTTCACGGCCTACTTTTTTCCCGCCGCCAAACAGCCCGCCAAAGATTCCGCCGAACAATCCACCCAATATCATACCAACTCCGGTAAATGCACCTGCAACCATGCCGGCTACTATACCTATATTTCTTGAGCTTTTATCACCTAAAAGCTCATTTCCGATGGATACGGTTTCAGAACCAAAATCTATTGATTCCTGTGAAGATACGGCTCCGCCATTAACTATCGCATCTATTTCATCCAATTCAGCGTCCAGACCTTCTATTTGATTTTGAGCATTTTGCCCAAGCGCCGCTGCAACCGCTTGCAAGCCTTGTATTTCACCTCGTTCTGCCGGATTTTGCAATATCCGTGGTTTTTTATTTTCTGCTATCAAAGATTCTATTTGTGATTTTAATGAATCCAACTGAGTCTTTACATTATCTCCTATCGCCGTCGCTTCATCTCCTATTGCTTCAGCCGAAGCAAGCAAAGGTGCCATCTCTGTAATTGACTGCAAGGTTAAATCTTCTTTTGTTTTGCTTTCTTCTATAAAGACCTTGCCCTGATTTTTAAGACTCATTCCGCCATCTGAAAGCTGTTGTCGTAAATCAGTTGCAGCATTTCCAGTTGTACCTTCATCTTCTGAAGATGCCATTTCATATGTTATCTCATCCGCATTTTCAGTACCTGCCATCTGTCGTGCCCAAGCTAAAACCTCATCCGGCACCTCCTGACCTTCATCTTGATATTCCAAAACCTCATTTGCTGTTAAATCATTCCAATTAATACTTAAATCCTGAGGTTTTGTTCCGTAGTTACCGCTAATTGCATCTACCATGGTTTTCTCCTTATTCTTTTTTGCATAAAAACACTTTTCTATTATCGGAATATGGATTATTAAACTTTAACTAAATTATGCCTAAAACTCTCAAAATCATTGTTAATCAAGAGTTTTACAGATTTAACAAAACTTCAAATAAGGTTTATTTGTAAAGTTATGTAACAAAATTTATATAAAGTGAATATAAAAAGTCAATATTTTTTTACCTGAATTTTTTATATAAGTACGAGAGATAAATAAAGAAAAAGAGAGGCTTTAAAGATGGCTAGAACCTTGCTATTCACTAATGTCACAGAAAAATATAAAGAAACTTCCGACGCTTTGAAAGAAGTAAAATTTGAAACAAGACAAGTTATCCGCAAAACACTTGTTGAAATGATGAGGCAATCATTCTTTCACGGTGCAAGCCGATACGGAACCAATTTTATAGCATAGCGGCATAAAAATAAATGCCGTGGGTTATGCAAATATGCAGCCCGTTGGAAATTAAGGACAGGAAAGGCAAATTAAGGATAGGAATGGAAATAAATTAAGACCGGTACATCCGGTCTTTTTTATGTGTTAAGTTCCAGAATAAGCTTATTTAAAACACAGGCAAATCCTAGCCACAACAAATACGGAATCTGCAAAATTCCCGCAATTATCGACAATCTTAAAAATAAAATTATCATCAATGCAACTAAGATAAACAGTAAAATTGCAATTAAAAAAGCTTTCTTGATATCGTGATCTATAAAAAATACCTTCGTCCAGTATAAATTCACTGATAATTGAACAAAAAACACCAAAATTGCTAAATATTTTATAAATACTTGCGGGGCTAAAACAACAAGTATAAATGAAATGAACATTAACAAAAACAGCACACTCCAAACATATTTAAAAACAAATTTTGGCGGCGTTATAGAGGGTTTTATTATGGTATCAAAAAAATTGTCATCGTAACTGTAAAACATAATTTCAGTATAAAATAACAACTTAATTATAACATTAGACCTGTCGGCAATTAATATTACTTAATAATTTTAACTAAATACGAAATATTTTTATATATATGGGTATATATAAAGTATATACTAATTGGAGAGAAGTTTTATGTCTATTAATGCGCTTGCGGCATCAGCATCCTTTAGCTGCGGAATGTCTGTTAACAACAACGATTATCAGGAGATTATACGAAAATTGAGAGCATACGGGGTTACCCCGAGCGGAGATTACTATACTGACAAAGCTAAACTCAATAAAATTGAAGAAGCTAAAGACAGTAAAAATACTAAATTTTCAAATTCTGACAACAAAGAAAAGCCTCAAGAAGTTGAAAAAAACAATGAACCTCAAATTGTTGACAAAGGCGAAGGTACTGATCAATTAGCTATGTTAAACAGACTTCAACTCGGACTTATGTAATTAATAGCAAAAAAAATTTTCACACGTTTTATAATATGTATGAAAAATATATCATTCACCTCAGCCATAAGACCGGTAAGTTCAGCAGAATTTCAAAAAACAATAGAGAAAATCTCTTATCAAAATCATGTCTGCTACCCTTGGACAATAAGAGAAAGTGTAAAAGCTGCGGACGCTTTCACTTTCGACATTATAGACTGCACAATGTGCGGAATTACTGATGGGGAAAAGGTTCTGATGATGCATATTTGTCCGACTATGGATACTAACACAGATTTTTCAAAAATTAAAGATTATTTAAGTAAAAAAATCAATTTTAAATCTAAAAACCTGAACGCAGTTGTGCTTGGCGCAAAATATTATCCGGATGATAACAGAAGTTTTAAACTTTTTGACAATTTTATTAAATTTCTTAAATCCAAAAAAGTTCCGACAACAACAGTCCGAGGAGGAGAAGTTTATGAACCTGTGGATGTTTTATACAAAAGTCAAACTGACGAATGGATTATTGCAAGCAAATATCTGGACAACTATATTCACAAGGATCAGCCTATTAACGTGTTAAAAAGAATTTTCCCTGAAATTAAACTTTCAGCCTTCGACAAAATAACTAAATAAAAAAGGAAGCATTAAAAATAACGCTTCCTTTAATTAATTTATTTTTATTTGGATTACAATCCCAAAGCTATTTTATTGTTAGTAGAAATCATGTTCATTGCAGAATACATATTGTTTTGAGAAGTTTGAATATTATCATATCTGTCTTCCAAATTGTTAAGTCTGTTTAAATATGTTGACAATTGCGCTAATACTGCCGGATTACCTTCTGCATCCTCCAACATAGCTTCCAGTTCACTGCCAATATTATCTAAAATATCATCAATGTCATCATCGCTTGCAACAGAAACACCAACTTCCGATGCCAAAGCTCTTGCATCAGATAAAATTTCGTTTTCAGAAGGATTATCCTGTTTGTTGTCTGATTTTTGTTCGGCTTCTTTTACAGCAATTTTTGCCTGTGCCTGTGATTCTGTCATCCCATCAGTAACTGCAATACCTAAAGCTTCCAGTTTTGATCTTGTTTCCTGACTAAGATTTGTTTTTTTTGACAATGCTTCACTGGCTGCAGATGAACCTGCATTTACTGCCGAAATAGATGTTGTCATACCCGTACGTCCTTTCTTTTCAAAATACTCTCTTCCTAATAAGATACGGATGTTATTACGGATATTCTCTTTTTAAACTTTAGGATTTTTGGGTAAATATTTACAAATCTTTAGCATTTTATTTTCTGTACAGTTCAATGATCTCTGAAATCTTGACGTTATAAAGCAACCTGCTGCTTTTTAAACTGTATTTCATATAAAGCTTTAATAGCCCACGTCACCTATTGCCATAAGTTCATCATGATTTACTTTGTATTTCTTTTTGTATGTAAACACTTTTGGTTATATAATTAATATTTATTTTTTCTTATTTTATCTAATTCCTTTGACATTATTTCATTTCGTTCGTCAAATTCGCTAACTTTTGCATTGTTAATTAAATCATTTGATACATAATTTTCAGTTACAATATTGCTAAAGCCATCTAAATTTGCACCAGTTAAAAATTTTTCGGAGTATATTTTTACCATTAAATCATCTTCTTACTCTCCAACATTTCAAAATCCAATAATAAATCTCTTTCACTTATTTTATTTATATCATACTCAAACAAATTACGAACGTCTGCATTTGGCAGTTTAGTTAATGTAAAACCAGACAATACGTTTTCACTTTCCATAGATTTAAAACAACCACGCTTCAGAAATCTTTGGTATATTATAAATTTTGGAACACCTATTATTGACAAAATCTCAATTAAACCAGATCTTAAACCTATAATTCCTCTTGAATGTTTTGCTAGTTCTATTATCTCTTCATAACTAAATTTGTCTGTTACACAACCTTCAATATAATTCTCTAATTTTGTTATATTTAAAAATATTTTATATCCTTTACTCTTTAGCTCCTTTATAATATTTTCCCAAAAATCCCGTGATAATGGAGCTGAAGTATTAACTTCTGGCGCTATTATTATGAATTTTCCTAAATTATTTCTTTTTATGTAATCTTTTATTTTTAACTTTATTGATTGTGAGGTGCCTGGTAACCTAAAACTATAAACACCACACAATCCTAAATCCTTTAATATATAGGAATAGTAATGTTCTCCACTCGTGTTTATTAAAATATCTTGATTTAAATAATGTTCAACTGTAAAATACGACCTAATCTCACATCTATCATCTGAATAATAATCCGCTGAATAAAAATATAAATTTATATTATTTAAAACTAAACATCCTATATTTGGCTCGTATAACTTACATAAATTATATTTAAACTCTTTATCTACAACTAATAAAATATCTTCTTCATTTTTATCCTTTATAATTTCTCTAAATAAATTTAAAATTATATATAATTCTCCACTTGGACAACCTGAAAGATTATATACATATCTTTTATTTACTTTTATTTGCTGTAAATAATCCGCTAAAACTTTATATCTAGCAATCTCCGGTAGTTTTTTACGATATATTGAAAAACCAAACAAACGAATCTCTTTTTCTAAAGTTGCAATAATTTCTTTACAATATAAAAGCCCTAACAAATAATATTTTTTTACACTTTTATTATCTGACTTTGTTTTACATAATATTTCTTTTAAGATTTTAATCATTTTCTTCTGACTGTTTTAATATTTTTTCAATGCACAAATCTTGCGAAATCTCATCCATATTAAATTCACGAATGTTATACTTATCCGTCATTGGAATTTGTTTTATTCCAAATCCCGACATTATATATTTTGTATCCATTTCCGCAAAAATTGGACGCTGTTTAAATTTCGTATACAAAACATCCATTGAAACACCTGTCTGTATCAAAAATTCCGTCAATCCGCTTCTTAGTGAAATTATCTTTTTTGATAGTCTTGCAAGTGCAAATGCCTCAGAAAATGTTAAATTACAAGTTTTATAACTTAATGTATTTTCTAATTCAAATTCTTTTCCTGTTAAATTCATAAATACATCATAACCTTTTGATTGAAATTTGCTTATTAATTCCAACCAAAAATCTTTATCTAACATTTCACAAGATTGAGCTTCCGGAGATAGAAATACAAATTTTTCTAAATTCAGGCCTGTTGATTTTACCTTTTCCATCATTGTCTTTTCATCTTCAGGTCTTACCTTAATCTGACGCATTGATATATTTTCTTCCGCCAGTCCTAAACGGTTCATTATCGCTTGAAAATAATGATATTGACCAAGCTCGCTATTTTTTATATTCTGTTCTACTTGTCTGAAATAAAAATTATTAAACAGCAAAAAGAATCTTTTTCCGTCTATACTAAATGGTTTTTCGAAAAGCTTTAACCTTAATTTCCCCATATATACATAAGGAATTTCCGGACATATCATTCTTATCATTTCTACATGATATTTTTTCGTGGCAACTAATAAAGGATGCTTGCTACCATTTTTCTTAAACAAACTGTCTAGCAAATACGTCAATATAAGATATATTTCCCCGCTATTTGCTCTTAGAATGTAGACATCATCATAATCCCCGTTTATATATTTGAAATATCTTTTCTTAAATATTTTGAATAGCGAAACTTGATGAATTTTTAAATTTCCTAAATAATATTTTCGGAAATTATCCTTCTCTATTCGTTTTAAAATTGTCTTTCCAAAAAGTTTTATTTCTTTATTTGAGCCATCCGAATCCTTATTATTATTTTTGACCGTTGAAATAACACCATTTAAAAATTTCTGATTGATTTCTGCTGTTATATAATCCGATGTCTGTTCATAAATCGTAAAATTCAGTATTCTAAAACTTTCTTCTTTGCCATGCTTGGTATATTTAAATACTTTCACTACGCTACCTCACTATTTAAAAAATCATGAATTTGCATTACCCCAATAGGAGTTTTATCTTCTACATCAAAAATATTTATAATCTGAATTTTCTTGTACTGATATCGTATTTTCTGTCGTTACTAGCATTACAACACCTCATTAATTTTATATTCAACATCGAAAAATTCATCTCTATCTTTATTTACAGCAAATGCCATGTCTAAACCGCTTGGCTTTCTGTCATTTACCAAAATTCTCTCTCCCATTGGCATGTCCGTTAATAGATAATCGTATCGAATTCCGTTTTCTTTCAAGAATTTTTTCAAATCTTCGAGATATTCTTCCCTGCGAGCGGTTAACAATACAACCTTATCCTCTTGGGGTAACTTTTCAAAAAATTCTTTTACTCCATCCAAAAGTGTGTCATAACCATCTATCTTATAGCCGTTATGCTTAACCAAAGTCCCGTCTACATCCAGTATCCACGTTTTACTTAAAGTTGAAAATTCCAACATTTTCTACAACACCTCGCTTAACTTTATTATTCCATTGTAGAATGCTCCGCATATACTGTCGTAATCTTCCCACGCATAAGTCGTCAGGCTCAACCATATTATCGCATTTAACAGTTTTATCTTATATTTGCTTACATTAGGAAGACAGTCAAAGAAAAATTCTTCCATATCAGCCCAGTTATTTGATTTTATTGCCATTTCTACGTCTTTTTCACGTATATCTAACGTGAATTTTTTACGATTAAACTGATCATACTCACCTTTTAATGAGTAATAAAGCTTTGCCCAATCATAATCTACATCTCCGTAAAACTTCGTCTTTCCAAAATATCCTCGAGGATCTATTAAAATTGCCTTCATATTGTATGTGTCAAACATTAAATTTGAAAACGTACAATCACCATGTATTAGTTTGAATTCTGTTGGATAAATCGTTTTTATAGTTTCAGCCAATTCTTCTTTGTTAAAAAATACATTCTTATAATAATTTCCGTTTATTTTTATAAACTCTTTATCTGCAAACGGAACAAGATTTTCAACTTTTGAAAGCCTGTCAAAAGTTTTGTTTAAGAAGTTAGCCTCAACATCTTGAATATTTACCGGCTGCGCCGGCTCTAAATTATGAAGCTCCTTTAATGCCTCAATTAGTTTTCTTAAAATCTCCCGTTTTTGAGTCTTTGTCAGACAATCATATTCAAATATATTTTTACCTTGAACACGCTTCATTGTTAGGGGTTCATAATCGTATATTTCAGGGATATTTTTGTATCCTAATTCTTTTACATGCTTATACCAAGCAATCTCATCAGCAGCGATTTTCTTTCCCTGCTCATTTATGCCGCGCTTTACTATTATATCCCCGTTAAATTCCATAGAATTAAACGGCCTGCAACGCGGAGTTGAATCGTTATTGTCTGAATATGAAAGAAGAGTGCCTATTTCTTTTGAACCATATAAATCCAAACGGTTAAATTTAATATCTTGATTTTGAAGCCAGCCGACAAGAGCACCTTCTTCTGCTATATTTTTTAACAAACTTTTGTTCTCAAATATAAATAACCCAGCAATACCGTTTTCTTTCGAAGGCTCTTTTATAAACTGATTATTTATATACGACCAACGACATTCGAAATCCTTTGAAATTCCTATATAATTACCCTTTGTTTCCGGTATTTGAAAATTGTCCGACAAAATTAAATCACACCACATTATCATAAACGGTTCTGTGTCCGAATATTCGGATATGGCTTCTTTTATACCCGAAATTGTACCTTTTTTAGAAGCTTTTACTATTTTATACTTGTACTGTGAACCAAAAGCTTTCAAATACTTCTCTAGCACATCTGTTTTATAATCTGCTATTATTGTGAATTCTGCATCTTTAAAATTCTGAAATGCATAAAATATAATCGGTAAATTATTCACAGGCACCATGCATTTAGGTTTATTTCTCGTTAAACCTTCTAATCTCGTCCCTTTTCCACCCGCCTGAATTATTATTTTTTTTATAACCATTACTAAGATGACCCCTTTTTGTCTCTTTCTTAATATCTTTTTATATTACATATTTATAATTTTCAATAAGCTATTTCTTATCTCGTGGTAATTTTAACATAAATAAAAATTACTATCATAAATTAATAATAGTGCAAAAAATTAATATTATATCAATATTACTTATAAAGACTTATAAAGATAATCTTAAATCCGATTTAATTTACAAAACATGAATAATTTTCTAAATTATAAGCGGACGACGAGACTCGAACTCGCGACGTCAACCTTGGGAAGGTTGCATTCTACCACTGAATTACATCCGCTTAAATACACTATAATTTTATCATAAATTTAAATATTTTCAAAACTTTTTTATTTATAATCTTACAATTACAAAATTTATTAAAGAATTCAATAAAGCTAACCGTTTAATTCAGCCATAGGTTAGTAATATTAAAAAAGGAGAGCTTTATGGTAGACAATATTAATAACTTTGGCAACGGGCAAGAATGGACAAAACAACGGTACCTGTAGCAAACGGTAATTTCTGTAGGGTTTTAGAATATAATGACGGGGCAGGAACAACAGTAAAATACAATTACGACGATTCAGAAAATCTGGCTCCAACAGGAGTGAATGTAACTTCAAACGGGGAAACAAAGACAGTAAATTACGAAAGAAAAGAAACCATCGACCCGAATTTATACAATTTTGTAGAATTCTAAAGGACAATGTAAAGAAACACATGGTTTGATTTCTTGTTCCACATGGTTTGATTTTTTTCGGCAATTTAGTTTTAAAAATTTAAAAATATGAGCTGATTTTTTCTCAAAATCGTCAGTTACTTTTTCGTAAACTTGTTGTCAATTTAATTTATATTATCTTTTTGCCAAAAGTTTATAATGGCAACTATTATATCAAATATTTAATTAAATATTCCTCTTCTTTCGAATGTTCTCTAAAGTATTTATTATGATAATCAATTGCCCAATTTACTTTTTCTATAGCTTTTTCATCTGGTGCTTCATTTTTTAATTTAATCAATGTATCTTTTACATATCTTGCCATATCTTCTGTAATATAATTTGTTAAACCAAGTTGGCTATAATAATTGATAAATAAAAATTTATCACTATCTTTACAATAACTTTTTTTATTTGTTGAAAAATTATCAACAAAATCTTCATTTAAAATAATTCTTGGGTCTTTTGCTTGTGAATGTTCCATATCAAAAGCAGTAAGTAAACCATCACCATAAACAAAGGTTTCATCTAAATATAGATTCCCGACAGTAATTCCACCTCTTAATAACAGTCCACAAAAAATGGCCATTGCTTGAAATTGCCCGCATATAGCAATCATTCTTGAATACAAGTCTAAAATGCTGTTGATTTCCAGTCTAAAAAACCGACCAAAGTTGCTCTGGTCGGTTTTCCTGTAAACGGATTTATTACTT
>CALUTL010000019.1 GCA_944323655.1 Candidatus Gastranaerophilales bacterium
AAACACCTGCAAACTTGTAAAAAAATACGGAATGGAATTATGCTGCGGAGTAATTCTCGGGATGGGCGAAACTGTTGAACAAAGAGTTGAAATGGCATTGGAATTGAGAGAAATTCACCCCGAGTCAATTCCGATTAACATTTTGATGCCGATTAAAAACACACCGTTTGAAAACTACTTTGACAAAATTGATGAGGAAAATATTTTAAGAACACTTGCAATATTCAAAATAGCAAACCCCGATTCAATCTTGCGATTTTGCGGCGGCAGAATGAGGTTAAGTGAAGAAAATCAAATAAAAGCACTCCAATCGTGTGTCGAAGGGATTTTGACCGGAAATTACCTGACTACAACTGGAAAATCTCCCAAAGAAGACCTTATGCTTGTTAAAGAATTAAATAAAACTCTTGTAAAATAAAATTTCGGTAGCCTATCGGGTAATATCATTTAAAATATCTTTTTTATAGAATATTTTCATATTAAAGATATTAATTTATAATGGAAAATTATAATGGAGAGCTTAAAGACAGAAATTACCCTGAGTGCGCAGGAAAATTTAATTCTGGAATTAATAAGAAAAAATCACACAACGAAAGAAATAGCAAAAATTATGGAAATCAGCCACCATACTGTAAAATCTCATATCTACAAAATAAAGAGGATGACTTTAAAATAAAACCATGCTAATATGACCTAAACAAACGGAGAAAGAAATGTACAGAACGGGTCTTGGCTATGATATTCATACCTTAAAGGAAGGCAGAGATTTAATCATCGGCGGTGTAAAGATTACGCATGAAAAAGGACTTATGGGGCATTCAGATGCGGATGTCCTTGTTCACGCAATAATTGATGCCCTGCTTGGAGCTTTAGCTATGAGCGATATCGGCACTTTGTTTCCCGACACGGACAACAAATACAAAAATGCCGATAGCACCGTTCTTTTAAAACACGTTTACGAAAAAATTCTTGAGAAGAATTACAAAATCGTAAACCTTGACAGCAACATTATTGCGCAGGAACCCAAAATGATGCCGTATATTCCTAAAATGCGCGAAACTTTGGATAAAGTTCTAAAAATCGGACAGGAAAATATAAGCATCAAGGCAAAAACAAACGAAAAAATGGACGCTGTCGGACAAAAACTTGCAATTGAAGCACACGCTATTGTTTTATTAAAGAAAGTATAAGAGGTTAATGATGAAAAAGATTTTTATTTTAGTTATCAGCTTAGTAATTTTAGGACTTCCGGCACTCTCATCAGAGTATACAGCACAGGACAAGAAAGCTTTTTATGACAATTTTCTAAAGGGATTGTTCTGGGGAATGGAACAAAGCCTTTCACAACAAAACATTCCTGACCAAAAGATAAAAAATTATGTCAACGCAATGAAAAAGAAAGTAAATCGCCAACAGCTTGAAAATTCGACTTGGCCTTGTGTTTCAAAGTATACAATTGATGAAATGATGTCACAAAGTGACACAGTTACTCAAGAATGTTTTGCAAAATGGGCAACTGAATATTATACTAAAAACCAAAATCTTATAGAACTTCTAAAATAATTCAAAAATAACTAACAAAAAAGCTCTCCTTCAAATTTTTAAGGAGAGCCTTTTTTATTGAATTAAATCTTATTGAATAGCCAAACCTCTGTTCATTGTCATTTGGTTTAGAACTTCGATAGCTTTTTTAAGCTGAACATCATTTTTATTTTTAATATCATCTTCGGTTAATTCGACAACAATATCAGGAGTTATACCCTTTTTGTTAATATCAGTCCCGTTAGGCGTCAGGTATTTCTGGATTGTGATATTAATTCCGGCCTCATACGGAAGTTTATTAATTTCCTGAACCAAACCTTTACCGAACGATTGTTCTCCGATAATAACAGCTCTGCGATTATCTTTCATAGCACCTGAGAAAATTTCGCTTGCAGATGCCGAACCTTTGTTAATCAAGACTACCACAGGCTTTGTCGTAAGCACACCCGCCGTTGCTCTTGAAGTTTCCTTGTATCCGTCACGGTCAACCGTTGAAACTATCGTTCCGCCGTCAAGAAACATATCGGAAATATAAATTGCATTTGATAAAAGTCCGCCCGGATTAGAGCGAAGATCAACTATAAACCCTTTTTTATTCTGGCTCTGATCTAAGATTGCCTTAAATTCCGCTGCCGCATTACGGCTTATAAATGAACTTAATCTGATATAAGAAATATCATCAGGAACCTTCATTTCTAAAGGAGTTTTTTGCGAAATCGATTTAACTTCAATTTCAGCACGTGTAATCGTGTAAGATTTAGGCTCCATATCTTTGCGTTTGATAAGCAAAGTTACCTGAGTACCTTCTTTACCTCTAATTTTGTCAGCCGCCTTGTCGACTGTAATTCCCTTTGTCGAAACCCCGTCAATTTCAAGAATTTCATCATCAGCCTTCAACCCTGCTCTTTCAGCCGGAGTATCTTCAATCGGCGCAATTACCATTAATTTGCCGTCTTTAACTCCGATTTGAATACCTATACCCTTTAAAGAACCCTTAATTGAACTTGTTTCTTCAGCAAATTCTTTCGGATCAAGAAATTTCGTATAAGGATCATTAAGGCTTGCGACCATTGTGTTTATTGCAACGTAAGCATCTTCATTTGTTCTAATATATTTGTCATACTTATGGCGCCATTTGTTCCAATTCTGAGCATTATTTGTCTGGTCAACGTACTTGGTATTAATCAACCGCCAAACATTGTCATATAATTCCACAGGAGTATAGGCAAAAACGTTATCTCTTATAATCCAGCCGAACAGGATTACAAAAAGACCCATAAATATAAAACTTTTTCTCATAATGTTTCTCATTCTTTTATTTTTTCCTCCAAATTACCCCTAATTTCATTACCTGTTGCACAACCTGTATTACTTAAGATGTTTTTTCTTTAAATTTGTTGCAGGATTTTATAAACCAACAGTATAATAACCTTTCAGAGTACATAATTATTATATCATAATTCCCGCTAAAAACCAGTTTCAGCCGAAATATTTTAAAATTTCGTTATCAACGGTTTTTAACTCCTTAACCAAAGCACAATCAGACGGAAGAATAAATACAATCCCGTCAGATTCAGCTTTTTTGTCAAGCTTCATGGTCAAAAGAACTTTTCTTATATCTAAATCGGGAATTTTTTTAAAGTTATATTTTTTAATCAAATCTTCAGCGACAAACTTGTAACTTTCAAGAATTTCACCCCGCTTGTGAGCAAATTCAAACGCAAATTCAATTCCTTTAACAACGGCTTCGCCGTGGGTATATTTTTTGTAATTCGTAAGCTTTTCAACAGCATGGGCGTATGTGTGTCCGAAGTTAAGGATTTTTCTTAATCCGCTTTCGTGCTCGTCTTTTTCAACAACTGAAATTTTAAGAGAAACACAAATACGAATAAGTTCTTCAAGAATTTTGTTACTGCGTGCAAGAATTTTATCGGAATTTAAACTTAAATAATTAATCAAATTAAATTCTTCGTCACACCCGCAACTTTTCTCAATAAAAGCGTACTTAACAACTTCACCCAACCCTGTTTTAAATTGTCTTTCATCAAGAGTTTTCAAAAAATTAGTATTAATAAAAACGCAATCCGGCTGATAAAAGCTTCCGATTAAATTTTTGCCGAATCTTGTATCGACACCTGTTTTACCGCCGACAGAACTGTCTACACATGCAAGTAAAGTTGTCGGAATTTGTATAAGATGAATTCCTCTCATATAAATTGATGCCGCAAAGCCTGCAATATCCCCGCAAACTCCGCCGCCTACGGCAATTATATAATCTTTTCGGGTAAGCTTTAATTTCAAAGCTTTATCAAGAATTTTTTGACAGGTTTTAAAAGTTTTTTCTTTTTCACCGTCTTTCAGAATAAAAATTCTTTCTTTCGGAAGTTTTAAAAAATTTCCGTAAATCTTAAAAACTTTTTCACTAACAACAGCAAGACCATTATTTTTACCGATTACATTAAAAACCTCTTCGCTTAATGCTGAAATATCGTTATCGTTAATAATTATCGGGCAATTTTTCTCGGTCGAATTTATTTTAACGTTAAGACTTTGCATTTATAACTCCCATAATTTCTCCGGCGACTAAAGCAGGACTTTTTTTATCGGTATCAATAATATAATTTGCTTTTTTATAATTGTTTTCTCTTAAGGAAAGAATGTGAGCGATTTTTTCAACAGAAAAATTTTTCCTCAAAAGCGGACGATGATTTTCAGCCTTAATCCTCTCATAAATTGTCGCAGGAGAAGCTTTAAGAAAAAAAACTTTAGAATTTTCAAGAAGCCTTCTTCTGTTGTCGGGATCTTCAAAAGCTCCTCCGCCGGCAGAAATTATCTGGTTATCTCCTTGAGTAAACTGTTTAATTTTATTTATTTCCAATTCTCTAAAATGAGGTTCGCCGTATTTTAGAAAAATTTCGGAGATTTTTTTGCCTGTACTTTTTTCAATTTCCTCATCAATATCGACAAGCGTAAACCCCGGCAAAACTTTTGAAAGTATTTGCGCCGTTGTAGTTTTGCCACACCCCATCATTCCTATCAACGTGATATTATTTTTCATAAAATTATTTTACCTTAAAAAAGGATTTTGGGCTTGTTATAAATTGTAAATTTAAGAAAATTATTTTTCTTTAACCTGCATTAAAAATTTTGTTAAAAATATTGAAAAATCACGAAAAAAAGAGTAAATTTTAAGATAATGAATCTTCAAAATTTATCACAATATCTTGATTATTTGGAAATAGAAAAGGGACTTGCCGCAAACACGATTGAGGCATACCGGCGTGATCTTGCGGAATTTTTGGATTTTTGTAATGAAAAGGGAGCGGAAGAAGTTCACAACATCACACGAAGCCACATTAACGGATACATAATGATGCTTCACGACAAAAGCTTAACCGCCACAAGCGTAATGCGAAAAACCGCATCTTTAAGAGGATTTTTCAAATGGCTTTGCGCAAACGAAATCTGTACGACAAACCCTGCCCTGACGCTTGAACAGCCAAAAGTTCCGAAAAAATTACCGAAAGTTATGACTGTTGAAGAAATCAACACGCTTTTATCCCAAAATTTGAACAAATGTGAAAAGGTTATTCTGGAACTTCTTTACGGGTGCGGATTGAGAGTTTCAGAGCTTGTAAATTTAAAGATTAACGATATGGATTTGTCTGCAAAATATCTTCAATGCACAGGCAAAGGCTCTAAAGAAAGAATTGTTCCGATAGGTTCAAAAGCTTTGAAGGCCATAAAGGATTATGAAAAAGAGCGGGATTTTATTTTGCAAAAAAACAGGCTGACTTCTAAAAATCTTCTTCTCACAGAAGACGGAAAAAATATAACACGCCAGGAGGTTTATACATTTATCCACAAACTTGGAGAAAAAATCCATAAATCAATTTCTCCGCACACACTTCGCCACACCTTTGCGACTCATCTGCTTGAGAACGGAGCGGATTTAAGGGTTGTGCAGGAGCTTCTGGGACACAGTGACGTTGCAACAACCCAGCTTTACACACACATTAGTAAAAAACGTCTTAAAGAAGTATACTTTGCAATCAACGGTTGACCATGCTAGGATTTAGCTATGCTAGACATCTTTGTAACAGGTTCCGAAAACAGCTACGGCAAAGCGCTTGTTACGGCGGGAATTGCAGCGACTATGCAAAGTTTGGGATATTCCACCGGCGTCTATAAACCTATTCATGCCGGATATTTTGTAAGAAACGGCAGACCTTCCGTCCCCGATTTGCTGTATGTAAAACACGTTGACAACAATATTAAAACCTACTATAGTTACCTTTTTAAAAACAAAGATATCCCGCTTAATGCCGCAGCTAAAGAAGGGCAAACAATAAGTTTTGACAGAATTTTCGGCGATTACACAAGTGTGAGAGAAAAATTCGACTGCTTTTTTGTGACAGGCACCGACGGAATTGCAACACCTATTTGCGCAAACTTGCAGGAAATAGACCTTGTAAGACTTTTAAATCTGCCGCTTCTTTTTGTAATTTCTCCGATGAATACAAATTTAAACGATATTCTCGTAATGATTAATCACGCCTCTGTCAAAAACGTTAAAATCAGCGGAGTTGTACTCTTTGACTGCCCGATGAGAACGGATGACGAAAATATTAAAAACCTTCCAAAACTTATCGAAAAATATACAAACACCCGTGTCGTCGGAGCTTTTCCGCAAATTAAAAGCCTTGCTAATTTAAATCCGAACGACTTAATCTCGTATGTTCTCTCAGGCGTAAATCTTGAAAATCTTTTTGGCGCAAAAATCGCAAAATTAAGCGTTTAAAAAATTAAAAACTTTTACTTTTCAAACTTTCTGCTGTTTTGAAAATTCGCCATAACTTCCTCAAAATTATCTCCGCCGTATTTGAGGAAAATTTCATTCAACAAAACACAGGCAATTCTAGCTTCCGCAATAACAGCACAAGCTTCCACAGCACAAGTGTCTGAACGCTCAAAATGTGCTTCGGTTTCCTCCATTTTTAAAGAATCCACCGTTCTCAAAGGCTTTCTCATTGTCGGAATCGGCTTCATTGATGCAAAAATCTGCAAGTTTTCGCCGTTTGTCATTCCGCCCTCAATCCCGCCTGAGTTATTCGTTTCTCTTGTGATTTTGCCGTTCTCCAAAAACATTTCATCATGAAACTCGCTTCCGCAAAGTTCGAAACAATGATGATTCCCGACAGTTACCGTTTTTACGGCAGGAATACTCATAACCGCCTGCGCTACACGACCGTCAAGCATCCTGTCCCAATGAACAAATGAACCTAACCCGACAGGCATATTCTCGTAAATTACGACAAACCTTCCGCCTAAAGAATCACCCGCTTCTCGTGCTTTATCTATTTCAGAATGGAAATTCTCAGGATTCTTCTCTGTGCCTATTTGCAAAATTCTTGAATACCCTCTTATATTAAATTTTTCAAGAATCTGTTTCGCAACCGCCCCAACTGCCGTTTCTATTGCAGTTTTTCTGGCACTTGAGCGCTCTAAAATATTTCTTAAATCTTTTTGGTTATATTTGACAGACCCCGCATAATCCGCATGCCCCGGACGATATGCCGTAAAAGATTTTTCATCAATTTCATCTTCAGGATTAACACTCATAACCCTAGACCAATTTTCATAATCCTTGTTATAAATCACCAAAGTTAAAGGCGCTCCGGTCGTTTTCCCAAATCTTACACCGGAAGTTATTTCAACAGTGTCAGATTCAATCTTCATGCGCCCGCCTCGGCCGTAACCCTCTTGACGACGGCGAAGTTCAGCATTTATAAAGTCAGGGCTTATCTCAAACCCTGACGGTAATCCTTCTATTATTGCGGTTAAGCATTTCCCGTGACTTTCGCCGCTTGTTAAATATCTGAATTTTTCATACATAACTCTATCCTTCTGCTTAACCTTTAATCCTTAAATAAATCTATTTTTGATCTGCATATTTAAGAAATATCTGCTGTTTTGTCTGCATCATTTCTTCTGTGATAAGCCATTTTCCATCCGGCTGTTTCTTCACTATCATGTAAGTTTTGAGCTTATAAGTTTCGCCGGACGGCTGACGAAGAGAACTTACCTTATATCCGTCACCTGATTTCGTAACTGTTATATCCGAATAATTGTTTTTGTATTTTCTAAGTTTTGCACCCGCTTGACCTAACTTCATTTGTTTCATATAAGTTGCAGTATCTGTTGTTACATCAACTAAACCTCCGTCAGGCTTTACAACCTGTCTTATAATCTTTGCTTTCGGTGAATACATGCTCTCTATTGTCGGACTGTAATTGTTTGCCGCATTTACATAATTTTCAAAAAACGCTTTTGCATCCGCCGCATCATCTGCCAGTGCGCTTAAGCCAGTTGTTAAAAATACCCCGAATAAAAATACTATTGATAAAAATTTTTTCATTATTTTCTCCTTTTTCCTGCAAAATTATAACGATTTACAGAACAAAAAAGTTCATTTTTTACATATTTTATCATAAAAAATTTTTCTTTGCATTAATCCCATTTATCACCGATAATTCTGATTTTTGACTTTTTAAAGTGGACAAAGTTCTAAAAATAAGTATAATAACATTTATGGAAAATTTAAATCTCAGCAATTTCATTGCAAAATATATTAACTACAAACCCATAACACCGACATCTGTCAATAATAAAAGCCCGCAGAATATTTCCGCAAATACCTCTGCCTCCGCAAGTTCCGCAAATCAAACAAATTTTACTTCGGCTTCTTCCGCTAATATTCAAATGGGAAGTCTTTCCAGTGCCGATCGCTCTGTTTATATTAAAGATTTGATGAAATTGCCTAAAAATTTAAACGAACTTATGTTTATGCTTCAGAAAAATCTTAACCAAATCCAATTCAACAGACTTTTTGAACAGCAAATGGCTGCAAGAAGAAATCTTCTCACTCAAACTCAAGCTCAAATTTTAGCCCAACTTCAGGGACTTTCGACGACAGAAATTAATGCAATGTTGAAATCTCAAATGAACGGACAACTTGCTAATTCTTTGAAAAATCTGCAAATCGCACCTAATATGCTTATTAATATCGCAGATATTTCAAACCTTATTCAAATTAACGGAAAAGACGCCATTACAAAGCTTATCCTTGCAATGACAGCGGCTTCAAAAAACGGCGTAAGCGACTTAACTCAGCTTAAAGATACCGCAAAACTCATAAACGCAAGTATTGCCCTTGCTTCAACCGACAACCCCGCACAAACCCTGAAAACTCTTATGCTCCTTTATCTTCCGTGGCTTCCGCTGCATGAAGGTGTAGGTTTTGATCTTGACGTCGAAACCTCTAGTGAAAGCGGTTCAGATGATGAAAGTTTATTAATAATTACTATTACTACCGTTAATTATGGGATCGTGAAAGCTGTTGTATTCCTTGAAACCTCAAATTCAGTTCAAATAAATATCGAATGCGACGAAAAATTTCCGAAAGATGAGCTTATGCTTCGGCTTCAAAGCGAACAGAAAAACTATTCAATGCAATCTGTAATTTCTTTTGACACTAAAAAATCACCTGAAAATACCCCCTCACCGGAAGTTACAAACGCAAAAATAAATATGTCACACACCACCGAAATCAGCCCCTATCTTCTGCTTGCGGCACACTCAATAATCCGAAACACCATAGAACTGGATAGAAATCCCGAATAATCCGTAAACTAACTTGCACCTTTAAATTGGTTTAAACAAATGATGATTTTTTCTCACAAAACATTATAATCATGGTATGAAAAAGTCTTTAATTTTGCTGGCAGCCATAATATTTTCAATAAACCCGTCTTTTGCGTTTTTCTGGCAAAATGATACCGCCGATGACACCGAAGGCAAGGGATATCTTGGCACACTTCCGAATCTGACAAAAGAACACGAGCCGCCGGAACCCTCTGAAGGCGCTCCGATATTTGATAAAACCCAGCAATTCCACAGCCAAAATGAATTACGGCCTATCCCAAGAGATGACGCCTCTTTCGTTAATATTATTCTTAAACCCGATAAAACAAGCCCGTATATTAATGATCTTAATGAATTTATTCTTATGTTAGAAAAAATTTACGACTCTATTGAAAATCGGGAAGATGTCCAAAAATTTGCCGCTAAAGTTTACTTCTTTAAAAAACACGCTGACTATTTTAGAGATAAATATTCTAACAAACCCGAAAGCTTCTATATAAGTTATCAAAAACTTTTAGAATTGAGCCTTCGAGCTAATACCGTTTCCAACTTGAGAACTGAAGCCGAAAAATATAAACCATATCTTGCATACTCAGGTGCCGGCAAAATTTACAATTCTGAAAACATTGACCGGCAGCTTGAATATTTGAAAAATGAAATCGAATCCGTTATTGTTATTCTCAAAGAAGCAGAATAATTATTTATGCTTTCTGATTTTATGTCTGAATTCATATATGAACGGTTTATTTTCTCTTATATTTGAACATACCGCAGAAATTTTTTCTTTATTCTTTGATTTTAATACTATTGCGTTGTTCATGGTTTTCAAATGCAAATGTAATTCATATACTTCCGGATTTTTTGAATTTTCAACACTGCACTGAATAATATCATCCTTTGTAAAGTTGCTTCCATTAATAACAACGCCTAATCCTGTTTTTAAAACATAAGCACAAGCTGCATCTTCTCCATTACATGAAATACTTGAAATAATTTTTTTGTTCTGAATTACTGCAAATGTTCCAAGTCCTATAATTATTAATGCAAATGCAACACCTAATGTAATTAATACTTTTTTCTTTGTCATTATCTTACTCCCCATTTTTGTTGTAATTTTATTAACTTACCTGATTGTGCATAATCCATAAGGAAAAAGTCTACAAATTCCCGTAACTTCTGTGACTCTTTTCCTTTTCTGAAAGCTATCGCATATGGTTCAACCGAATATCTTCCGGGCAATAGCTTCAAAGTTTTGTCATCATATACATACGGCAACAACACTGAATCATCTGCTATTATCGCTTCCGCTTCGCCTGCTTTTAAGGCGGCTACTGCTTTATCATAATTTTTATACCCGATAACCGTTGCTGACGGTAATGCGCGTCTTACACTGCCTTCACCAGTTGATCCGTATACTATTATTACTCTTTTTCCATCTAATTCTTTTAAGGATTGTATCTTACTCCAATGCTGAACCATTACAGCTTGTCCCGCTTCGTAATACGGCACTGAAAAATCCATTATCTTTTTGCGATTGTCAGTTATTGACATCGCAGCAATCAGCATATCTACTTTGCCTGAATTTAATACCGAAATTCTATTCTGAGCTGTTACAGGTACATATTCCACCGCATTATCGTACTTATTCAACAATGCTCTTGCTATATATGATCCTAAATCAACATCCAGACCGTAATTATATCCGTCTTTCCCTAAAAAACCAAACGGCTTTGCATCAACTCTTACTCCTATGATAAGTTTCTTCCTGTCCAAAGCTGCCTGTAAAGTACTTTCATACTTCTTTTTTCCGCAACCGCAAAGGATTAAGGTCATTAGCAAAAAGGTACAGACTATCTTTTTATACATAAGCGATCCTTCTTCTTATAATAAAAATAATAATAGACTTAACTTAAAAAGTCAACAAAATTACAAAAGAAAAGCCTCTTTTAAAGAGGCTATACACTATGACTATGATTCTACATATTCTCTTAAGCGTTTGCTTCTGTTCGGATGACGAAGCTTTCTTAACGCTTTAGCTTCAATCTGTCTGATTCGTTCTCTGGTAACGCCAAACAACTGACCGACTTCTTCTAAAGTTCTTTGGCGGCCGTCGTCCATACCAAATCGTAATCTTAATACATCACGTTCTCTCGGGGATAACGTGCATAAAACTTCTGCTAAATCTTCCCTTAAAAGTTCAGAAGCTACTGTCTTTATCGGCGCATCCGCTTCTTTATCTTCTATGAAATCTCCCAATCGGCTGTCTTCTTCTTTGCCTATCGGTGTTTCTAAAGATAACGGCTCCTGCGCTATTTTAATAATCTCACGCAACTTCGGAATTGATACATTCATCTCGATTGCCAATTCGTCTTCGGTCGGCTTTCTTGAAAGTTCCTGTGCCAAACGACGTGTTACTTTCTTTAATTTGTTGATGGTTTCTACCATGTGAACAGGTATACGAATAGTTCTTGCCTGATCTGCTATCGCTCTTGTGATAGCCTGTCTTATCCACCAAGTTGCATATGTCGAAAATTTGAACCCTCTTTCATGGTCAAACTTTTCTGCCGCTCTTATTAAACCTAAATTCCCTTCTTGAATTAAATCCAAGAACAACATGCCGCGACCTACATATTTTTTTGCGATACTTACAACCAAACGCAAGTTTGCCTGTACAAGCTTTCTTTTTGCTATCGCTCCCGGGGTGCCGCCTTCTAAAATCTTTCTTGCTAATTCAATTTCTTCGTTTGCTGATAATAGTTTGATTCTTCCGATTTCTCTTAAATATAATCTTACAGGATCGTCTACCGCTATGCCTTTTGGTAATTCAAAATCATTTGGATTTTCTTCTTCTGTTGAATTCATTGTATAGATATCGTCTAAATTCATTTTATTATCTATTTTGGCTGTTACGATATCTTCAATATTATCCGTACTTATATCCATGTTCATGTAATTTACATCATCGTTCTCATTATCCAATGATGAATCCTCATCAATGTCAGGAATGTTAAGATTATCATCATCTAAAATACTGACAATTGAAGAGTTGGGTTGTCTTTTTTTAGTCATTAATTTTCTCCGAATTTAACCTTTTATTTATCTTATCTCTAAGCTGCATTTGGATTTTAAGGGCTTGTGTATCATCATCAACAGCATTTATATATAATTTCCGTAAATTTTCTTTTTCTTTTTCCCTCTGACACTCGTTTATTTTATTTTTATTTTCCTCAATTATTGTCTGAAAGTCTTTGGGATCTAAATTGGTGAAAGTCTCCGAAATCGCTGCTAAATCCGCTAAAACTGCCTGTATATCCGGATTTTCGCGGTATTCCGTATATAAATTTTCAATCAATTCCTTTACATTATTTACGGTACATATTAATTTGTCAATTGTAGATTTTACATTTATTAACGTTTCATCCGAAAACGCAGTATCACCTATCATTTCGTTTATTTGAGCAAATGAAAAGTGATTGTCAGGTACTAAAAAAACACTCAATAAATTTTTTTGCGCTTTTTCTAAAACTGTTACATTTTTTGTTACAATTTTAGTAATATTTTTATTTTCTATGTCATTGCGGGAAAGAACTGCCGTTTTATGGCGCCGAACCTCAAGAGCCAAAGCCTTTTCGTCTATATTCAAAGCCGTTGCAACCATTTTTATGTATTCCGTTCGAACTATGTCATTATTTATTTCCTGCAATATCGGTATTATTTCTTTTACAAATCTTGTTTTTTCAAGCGGAGAATTTATTTCTTTTTTGTGCTTCAAAATGCTGTTTAGCTGAAAATCTATTAACAAAGGCGCATTTGCTACTATCTGCTTAAAGCTGTCCGCACCTATTGTCCTGATAAATTCATCGGGGTCCTTACCTTCAGGCGGACAAACCACCCGAATTTCACAGGCATACTTATCATCAGAGGTTGAAATATAGCTTTCATCAAACTGCTTTACGTTACCTAACCCAGAAAACGCTTCTTTTATAATTTCGGCACCTCTTCCGGTAGCTTTTTGCCCTGCACTGTCCGTATCGAATGACAGGTAAATCCTTCTTGATTTTGTATATCTAGATAATAACTTTACATGCTCTGAGGTCAATGCCGTTCCGCAAGCTGCAACTGCATTTTCTACTCCATGCGCCTGCGCTGATATTACGTCAAAATATCCTTCCATCAAAATTACGCCGTCTTCTTCTTTTATAGCATCACGTGCTGTGTAAAGCCCGTATAAAACCTTGCTTTTGTTGTAAATAATGGAATCCGATGAATTCAAATACTTTGGCTGACCGTCTTTTTCCATTGTTCTTGCGCCGAATGCTACGTAATCACCAATTTCGTTTTGAATAGGGATTATTATACGATTGCGAAAACGATCAATATATTTTCCTGCCTCGCGGCTTTCCATTATAATTCCCGCTTTTTCCAGAACTTCATTTGAATAATCTTTCTTTAAAAGGTCATAAAGCGTTGAAAATGCCTTCGGCGCAACTCCAAGACTGTATTTTTTTATAACATCCCTTGTAATCCCGCGCCCTTGTAAATATTCAAATGCTGCATTTATTTCAGGATTCTTGTGGTTTAAAAGAAGGTCATTATAAAATTCTGCCGCTTCTTTTGTCGCTTTCAGCATGTTTTTTTTCAAATCTTTAGACTCTGACTTGTCAAACTGCTTTGGAACTTCAATTCCAAGCTGTTCTGCCAGCTCCAATATCATCGGGTAAAACTCTAAATTCCTCGTCTTTTGAATAAAAGAAAGCGCATCTCCGCCTGCACCGCAGCTAAAACATTTGTAAATCCCTAATTTCGGATTCACTGAAAATGACGGAGTCTTTTCTTTGTGAAACGGACATAAACCCCAATAATGATTTCCCTGTTTTTTTAATATAACTTCCTTTGACACTACTTCTACAATGTCAAGTCTGTCTTTAATCTGAGCTATTAATTCCTGAAAAGTTTCTGCCATAAATCACCGTAATTACATTTTAACATTAATAAATTTATTAGCAAAAATTTCTCTTAATAAAATCAAAAGGCGCCTTTTTAAAGCGCCTAAAAAATTTGTGTGAGTAAATGTAGATTTATAAGTTTTAAAATGAAAATTTGAAATGCGATTATCTATATACCAAACAAAAATTTGTTATTTTTAATGGATAAACTTTTTATGCAAATTCACCTGTTTCTTCTAATAAACTATACCTTGCAGCACTCAAAGTTCTAATTGTAGCTGCACTTGGTTTATTTAATTCTTTCTGTAAAAATGCAAGCTCTTTGTCATTTAATCCTTGAAAATCTTTATTGATTTGAGCATTTGCTGACAATGTCAAAGCTTTTCCGTAAGCTGACCCTGCATTTTGTGTCAATAAATCAAATCCGACTTCTTTGTTGTCGTTATTTGAAAAATCAATTGTTTCAGCCGGTGTGTTATCTGCTTTTTTTACTTCACCGCTTTGCACCTTATTCGGTTGATAAATGCTGTTGTTTTTAAATCCGTAATCTCCATAATGTCCGTAAGTTGTCATCGCAATTCTCCTTTTCTTTTTCTTTTTCTTAATTACTCACATACATCTAATCGGTTCATGTATTAATAATCTTTAATGTTTTTTCAAGTCTTTTTACAATTGTTTACAATCATAGATTTTTATACTCGTTCCTATTAAATACTCTTAATCATCTCTTGTATATATAAAGTATTTTGTGATATACAAATTGCGTTAATGGTATATAATTTTGAAATATTTGTAACATTTGTTTACAATTGGTTTTTTATTTTTGCCTCTCAAGCGCACTATATCAAGCAGTTACAAGAAAAATTAGACTTGTGGCTAATATGAATTTGACTATGTTTTGGTAGTATAAATTTAACGATTTAAGTAAGGAGAAAAAATTAGCTGTGCAGGAAAATGAGGATATGGAAGATATTCACTTAACAAATAGGCAAAAAGAAGTATTAAAATGTGTTATCGGCGGGGACAGCAACCCTGTAATTGCAAAAAAGTTATCTATCTCATTATCAACTGTAAAAGCTCACGTCAGCGCTATCATCGACAAATTCCACGTTGAAAGCAGAATTGACGTAACACGTGAGGCGATGAAAAGAGGGTTTGATATTTAATAAAAATCTAATGCTGTATTATATATATAGATTATATAAATTTTTATGTTTATATATTAATCTTCATCAAGACTAAGAACTGCCATAAACGCTTCTTGCGGAACTTCTACACGTCCGACGGATTTCATGCGCTTTTTACCTTTTTTCTGTTTTTCCAAAAGCTTGCGTTTTCTTGAAATGTCGCCGCCGTAGCATTTATCAAGAACGTTTTTGCGCATTGCTTTGATATTTGTTCTGGCGATTACTCTGCCGCCTATTGCTGCTTGTATCGGAACTTCAAAAAGCTGGCGGGGGATTATGTCTTTTAATTTTGCCGTTAATTTCTGTCCGATATAATAAGCACTGTCTTCGTGGCAAATTACGGATAATGCGTCCACGATTTCACCCGCAAGCATTATATCAAGTTTTACAAGTTTTGAACGTTTGTAGTCACAAAATTCGTAATCCATGCTTGCATAACCTTTCGAACGGGATTTTAATTGGTCGTAAAAGTCTGTTATAACTTCGCTCAAAGGTATTTGATATTCAAGGCTTGCACGAACTTTATCAATATAGTGCATATTTATAAAAATTCCGCGTTTTGCCTGAGAAAGCTCCATTAAAGTTCCGACGTAATCGTTCGGGGTAATTATCTGAACTCTTACGTAGGGTTCTTCAATATAATCTCTATATTGCGCAGGCGGAAGATTTGCAGGGTTGTCAATTTCAATCATCTCACCGTTTGTTTTATAAACATGATAAACTACCGAAGGTGCTGTTGTTACAAGAGAAAGATTGTATTCTCTTTCCAAACGCTCCTGAGCGATTTCCATGTGAAGCATCCCTAAAAATCCGCATCTAAAGCCAAATCCCAACGCACTTGAGGTTTCAGGCTCAAATGTAATACTGCTGTCATTGAGTTTAAGTTTTTCCAAGGCTTCTTTCAAATCGTGATAATCGTCATTATCTACCGGATACATCCCTGAAAACACCATCGGAAGGGCTTCTTTGTATCCAGGAAGCGGTTCTGAAGCAGGATTTTCCACTGTTGTAACTGTATCTCCAACAAACCTTGTCAATTCTTTAATTGATCCTGCAAAATACCCTACATCCCCGCAAACAAGCTCATCAACCTGCACTCTTGACGGTGTAAGATAGCCTAATTCAACAATTTCATACTCCTTACCAGATGCCATAAACTTAACTTTATCGCCCATACGCATTTTGCCGTCGATAATTTTGAAAAAGCACAAAGTTCCCAAATACTGGTCGTAAGCACTATCAAAAACCAATGCTCTTAAAGGTTTATCAGTTGTATCAGCCGGAGGCGGAATTAAATCAACAACTGCCTCTAAAACATCTTCTATCCCGATACCTGCTTTTGCGCTTACAGGAATTGCGTAAGAAGCATCAATTCCGAGAACTTCTTCAATTTCTTCCTTTACTCTTTCGACATCGGCTGACGGAAGGTCAATTTTATTAATTACGGGAATTATTTCAAGATTTTGTTCAATTGCAAGGTAAACATTCGCTAAAGTTTGCGCCTCAACCCCTTGAGTTGCGTCAACAATCAGCAAAGCACCCTCACAAGCCGCTAGAGAACGTGAAACTTCATAAGAAAAGTCAACATGCCCGGGAGTATCAATCAAATTCAAAATATAATTCTTGCCGTCTTTTGCTTTGTAATTCATTCTTGCAGCGTTAAGCTTTATCGTAATCCCTCTTTCACGCTCAATATCCATACTGTCAAGAATCTGATCCTGCATATCACGCTGTGAAACAGTTCCGGTAAATTCAAGAAGTCTGTCGGCAAGTGTTGATTTCCCGTGGTCAATATGCGCTATTATACAAAAATTTCGGACATTATCTCTATATTTCATAACTTTATTATATTGAGAAAATCCCGAACTGCAAGAGAACGATTTTTACAGATAATTCATTTCTAAAAGAAAGCTTTATTCCGCTTACACTTGTAAGAAGGGCAAAAATTTGATACAATCCCTTTATGAACGAAATTATCGACAGGCTTAAAGAAATCGGATTGAACAGTTACGAAGCAAAGGTTTACCTTGCGCTTCTCAAAAAATACCCCGCAACGGGTTATGAAATAAGCAAACTGGCTGATATTCCGCAATCAAGAGCCTACGACACCCTGAAAGCTCTTGAAAACTCTCAAATCGTTATGAGTTCAAACACCAAACCCGTAACCTATACCCCGATTAGACCTAAAGAGCTTACTAAACGCTATAAAAGAAAAATCACTTCTACCCTTGATTTTCTTGAAAAAAAGCTTCCGAATGTCAAAGATGATTACACAGAACCGATTTTAACAGTCAGCGGAAGCAAAGAAATCAGAGAAAAAGTTGTTGAAATAATCAAAAACGCCCGCCGGGAAATCTACCTTGAAATTTGGTCACAAGATTTTAAATATATAGAAAATGAGCTTCTTGACGGCTACAACAGGGGACTTGACATTAAAATTGTCGGCTATGACAACTTTGAATGCATGTTCGGAACAGTCTTTAAACACGCTTCCGCTCGTGAAATTGAACATTCCCTGGGCGGAAGAATGATTTTTATTACTGCTGACAACTCTGAAGGGCTGTTTGGCAAAACAGAATCCAAAAAAAATGAACCCGTTTCTTCTATTTGGACTAATAATAAAGATGTCGTTTTTCTGATAAAAGAATTTATAGTCCACGACATGTATTTAATTGATATAGAAGGTCAATTCCCAGAACAACTTAAATACTTCTACGGTAAAGGCCTTAAACGCTTGAAAGACAAAGTTTTAAGCCATGATTCAGAATATCGTATTCACTAAAATAAACTGTTTTATTGCTCTTTACAAAAATTAACAATCTGCTATAATACAGAAATTAGGAAAGGAGCTCTATATGAAAAAGATAATATTTGCAAGTCTTTTAATAGGAATGTTTTTTGCGATAGGTACCGCAAATCAGGCAATATCTTCGCAAATGCCTTTAAAAGCCAACTCCGGTTATAGTTCTGCAACCAAAACCGAACTTGATAACTTAGCAATGTCTATGCTAAAAGCAGCAGAAAAACGTAATCGAAAAGAAATGACAACATATTATAAAGAAATGCTGGCAAAAGGTGCCTCAAGCGTGTTTGTACCTCAAATCAGAGCCAAAAAAACCCCTCAATGTCCTCCTATAAAAATGGAGCTTAACGGAAGAAAATTGCAAGGAAGCCTTTGCGCTCAAACAGGTTACACGTACTACGGTAAAGACTATTGGGTAGGGTATTGCAATAAATAATTATCTTAAATAAAAATTATTATAAGGCGCAGCCTAAAAGGCTGCGCCTTACTTATTCAATCATCGTTTAAATTTTAATAAAACCCATTTAAAACTTTGGAAGCGTAAATGTAAACTTTACATACTTATTAACTTCGCTTTCGACTTTAATCATACCATTATGCGCATCAATAATCCTTTTTGCAATATAAAGTCCCAAACCTGAATTTATTTTTTTATTTTTCTTTGCATAACTTACATATTTTAAAAAAATATCATCAGAATTTTGAATTTCCAAGCCGATGCCAAAATTTGTTATTGAAAATATCAGGCTTTTACTTGTTTCTTTTATATCCATAATTACCTTTGATTTTGCAACTCCGTGTTCTATTGTGTTTATAATCAAATTATGGACAACTCGCTTGATTTCCAACTCGTCAAATACGGCAAAGGGTTCTTTTGCACTGCAATTTAAAACATACTTTATATTTTTTTCTTCAAAAAGATATTTTGTATCCTCAATGCAAGCAATAACAATATTTTTCAAAGAAGACTTTGTTTTTTGCAAAACAAGATTTTCATTTTCGACTTTATACTTTTGCGCAATATTTTCAACAAGGTTTTTCATATATTTGGCGGCACTAAGAATATCCGTAATAATTTCTCTTTGTATGCCGTTCATTTTTTCGTTGTTTTTTTTCAAAAGTTCAAGCGCACAAATTTCAGCATAAATCGGGGTTTTCAAATCGTGCGTAATCATTGCCAAAAACGTTTCTTTCTTGTCGTTAAGCGCATCCTGAAGACGTTTTGTTTTAAGCATATTATAAATTTGCGATCTTACGACTGAAACATCAAAAGGCTTTTCAATATAAGCGCACGAGCCGATATTATACCCCATAATCTTGTTCTCAGAATCCGAAAGTGCTGAAATAAATACAATCGGAGTGTCTGAATTTAATTTTGAATGCTTAATAATTTTAGCCAACTCAAACCCCGACATTTCAGGCATCATTATATCCAGCAAAAATAAATCGAATTTTTCTTTTCCGACAATTTTGGAAGCCTCAATTGGTTTAAGAAATGTTGTTATATCAAGGTCTAATGTTCCCAAAGTTTCGGCAAGCAAGTCTACATTCATCTGATTGTCGTCAACAATCATAACTTTTAACCCTTTTAAGGAACCGTAATTTGTAACTTCAGGTAAAACTCCGGTACTTTCCTTATGGCTTCCGAAATATTTTTGCACAAGTTTTATGTCCACAGGATAAGAAATTACATTTTTAACCCCGCTTGCATTTGCAAGAAGAATGTTTTTCCGTGAAATTTCACTTGACGTAAGCCATATTTCAAGATTCGGAAATTTCTTGTTTAATCTTCTTATCAGATACAGATCTTTAAAGTCCGTCTTTGCAATACAAAGTTTCTTTTTGCTTAACCCTGCAATATTTTCTAAATCCTTTAAGTTTTCTACGAATATGAATTTTTCATTTTCAATATTATTAAGTAATTCTTGCATTTCATACCAATAATATTTATAAATACCTTTAAAACAATTACACAGTCGGGCAATATTTTGTCAAAATCAATGTTTTCAATATTATTGTTTATAAATAAAAATTAACAAATTTTTACTTTAAAAATAAATGTTGTAGGATTATAATTATAGGTATCTTGGGAAATAAACAATTTTGGGAACAGGGGAAATCTAAATAATGGAAGGTTACAGTTTTGAGTTAATCACAGGCCCTATGAGCTGCGGGAAAACCGAAGAACTTTTAAGACGAGTCAGAAGATGTATAATTGCCAAAAAGAAGGTAAAAGTTATATCTCCTGATGTTGATACACGTTCTAAGGGCGATTATATCGAATCAAGAAACGGCTTATGGCTTGATGCGATAAAAGTTAAGCATTCCATCCAGATTTTGAGCCTTGTAAAACCTGAAGATGAAGTTGTTGCGATTGACGAATTACAATTTTTTGACAGCAACATAACAAAAGTAATCTCAAAACTTATGGAAGACGGCAAAAAAGTAATCGGAACGGGCTTAGAGCTTGATTTTAAGGCAGAACCGTTCGGTCAGATGCCCCAGTTAATGTGTATTGCAACAACGGTTGATAAGCTTCACGCTGTTTGTATGAAGTGCGGATGTGAACACGCAACACGAACTCAAAGACTTATTGACGGCAAACCTGCTGATAAAAGTTCACCGCTTATTATGATTGGCGGGGATGAAACTTACGAAGCAAGATGTATCAAATGTTATGAACTTCCGGATAAAGTTCACGAAAAAGCAAAGTCTGCCCTGAAAATTCTTCCTTTCAGCCACAGATAAATTTTTTACGAAACTTCGGCTTTACTAAAAAATATCGCTATTTTTTAATCGGAAGATAAGACTGCGGATAATTGTAATCCTCTTTAAAACCAAGATGTCTGTACATTTTAAGCGCCTGAAAATTGTTTGTTTCGGTGCAGGTGTTAACTTCAGTAATATTTTTAGCTCCGATATCCGCCCAGTTTATTAATTGTTCAACAGAAGCTTTAAGCATATGTTTAGACAAGCCCCTTCCCTGATGTTCTTTCTTAATCGCAACTATCGGAATATTAGCGATTTGTCCGCCGGTTAAGTTCATAAAGCAAAATCCGACAGGTGTTCCGCTGCAAAGAAGAACGCTTGTTGCCTCCGGAAGAAATTCTGCATAAACATTATTAACAATCTTGTCAATTATATCTCTTGTGCCTTCAAGAGTTGTAAACCTCGGATCAAATAAAGCATCTGCACTTGTTGTAAAAGCATCATGAACGATTTCCACCGCATAATTAAAATACTCATCCGACCATTTAACTATTTTATAGCAGCTGTTTAAGTCCGTAAGTTCGGTAAGCTTTAAAATATCTCTGGAATTTGTTCCGCTCATCATAAATCTTAAAACCGCAATTCCGACAAACTTAAACCCGAACCTTGCAATCTCACCGATTAAAGTTTTTTGTGAACCCAGCATCGGATAACAAACTATTTTTTCACGCCTTTGTTCTTTTGTTTCCCGCAAAAACTCCTCAATCAAAGCTTTACATCTCGGAAGCATGCTCTCCATATTCAGAGAATGAATAATGTTTAATTCTATCGCCTCAGAAATTGCCGTTGTATAAACAAGAAAAGCTTTCGGAATATCTTCTTCAAACAAAACAATGCAATTTATAAGCTCTTTTTCTATCGCCTCTATAAAACCTTCATAATCTAAAGGTTCCAATTCAAATTTGTATTCAATTATTGCTCTGTTTCTAAAATCGTTATAAACAACTTCAAAAGCTTTGTAATCCTGTTCTTCAAGTAGTCTGGCTTCATAAACCATATTGTTTGTCATAAATTTTCCTTATTTTTTAACCCCGCATTTTTATTTTTTAAAACATATGATGCATTTTTTCTTTTTTAGTATTCATATATTTTCTGTTATAATCATTGATTTCAGGAGTTAATTTTACTACATCGTTTATGGTTAATCCATAGCCCTTTAGGGCTATTATTTTCTTTGGATTATTAGTAATCAGGTTAAAATTATTAAACCCGAGATCGGAAATAATTTGCGCCCCCATTCCGTAGTCTCTTAAATCAGCTTTAAAACCAAGTGATAAATTAGCTTCAACTGTATCCTGACCGCATTCCTGAAGTTTGTAGGCTTTAATTTTATTAACAATTCCGATTCCTCGGCCCTCGTGACCTTTCATATAAATTAAAGCACCTTTGCCGTAGTCGTTAATCTTTTTTAAAGCACTGTGAAGCTGATAGTTGCAATCGCACTTAAGACTGTGGAAAATATCTCCCGTCAAACATTCACTGTGAACTCTGACAAGCGGAATTTTGTCGCTTCCGTCATCTTTTACAAGCGCAACGCTTTCCTGACCTGTAATATGATTTACATATCCGTAAATTTCAAATTCACCAAAAACTGTCGGCAAATGAGCTTCCGCCTCACGGGTTACAATTTTTTCGTTTCTTAATCTGTATGCGATAAGTTCAGCAACCGTTATAAATTTTATACCGTGTTCTTTTGCAAACTTAAAAAGTTCATCTCTTTTCGCCATATGCCCGTCAGCACCCATAATTTCGCACATCGGGCCTGCCGGAATATGACCTGCAAGTTTTGCCAAATCAACGACAGCTTCTGTGTGTCCCGTTCTTTGTAAAACTCCGCCTTTTCTTGCAACACAAGGGAAAAGATGTCCGGGGCGTCTTAAATCTGACGGAATAGCATCTGGGGCAAGCGCAACTTCTATTGTTTTTGCCCTGTCAAAGGCCGAAATACCTGTTGTTACGCCGTATTTTTCGGCTGCATCTATACTTACGGTAAATGCTGTTTTCATCCCCTCGGTATTTTGTTCAACCATTTGAGGAAGATCCAGTTTTTCCGCCAATTCCTGCGAAATCGCAAGACATATCAGACCTTTTGCGTTTTCTGCCATAAACTTTATTATCTCAGGCGTTACCATTTGTCCTGAACAGATTAAATCACCTTCATTTTCGCGGTCTTCATCGTCTGCAACTATTATCATTTTGCCGTTTTTAAAATCTTCTATGGCTTCTTCTACCGTATTAAATCTGTTTTCTTCCATCACATAAACCCGTTTTCTTTCAAAAAATCTTCAGTAATATTATTATTTTGCGAATATAAAAATTTTTCAACATACCTTCCGAGAATATCCGTCTCTATATTTACCAAATCGCCTGATTTAAGGTATTTTAAATTGGTGTTTTCAAGAGTATGCGGAATTATTGCAACGGAAAAAGTGTTATTTGAATTTGCCGAAACAGTTAAGCTGACACCGTTTACGGTAATTGAACCCTTGTAAACAACGTACTTATCAAGCAAAGACGGAATCTCAAAAGTCATATTGCCAAGATATTTTCCGACTCCGTCAACATGCCCCTGCACAAAATGCCCGCCAATTCTGGTAGATGGTGTCAGGGCTCTTTCAAGGTTAACCTCTTGACCTGTTTTAAAATTTTTAAACGTCGTTACAGAAAGCGTTTCAGAACTTACATCAGCCGAAAAACTGTTTGATGTAATATCCACAACCGTCTGACAGCATCCGTCTATTGCAATACTGTCACCAAGTTTTGTATCTTCAAGAACTTTTCGGCACTCAATGACTAATTTTCTACCGTCAAAACTTTTAACTTTACCTGTTTCTTCCACAATCCCTGTAAACATAGGTTTATATTAACATAAAAATATTTTTTGAAAATTATCGGCAAAATTCGGCGACAACAAAACAATACCTTGAAATTTCGGTATTAAAAAATAATCAACTATCAAAACTTAAAAATTCCAACTAATCAAGCAAATGATCTAAAATTTGCGCATTATCCTCCGCTTTTTGAATCTGCTGAGGCGAATATCTTCTCATATAACTTCTCAACGCTTCACGAATAAGCTCGCTTCTTGTCCTTTGTTCATTATTTGCAAGACCATCTACACGATTTAAAAATTCATCAGGCATTGTAACTAAAATTTTTGCCATTTTCACTAACCCTCCATGCTATAATTGTAACATATTTTTTTTACTTTTACAAGATTAGAAAAAAGTATTAACCTGACTGTGCTATGGACTTATTAAAATCATTTGCAATATTATTACCTTGTAAAATAAGAAAGGAGTTTTTCAAATGGAAGAAAACAACTACGAAAACAAGCATGAACATCGGGCTGATGACTGTTTCATGTGCAAACATCCTGCAATGAAGCATATTTTTATCGGTATATTAACATTTTTAGGTGCTTTTGCGGCTTTTTATGTTGTAACCGACTGGCATTTTAAAAGAATGTTTGATCCTATGGTTCAGATGCGCAAAATGGACAGAGCAATTATGAAAGAAGCTCGCATGGCAGAAAGAATTGCACGCAAAGACGCTATTAAAGCTGACTTACTTGAAAATCAAGCAAGCCATATAATCAATATTGACAAAACCGAAGATGCTTACAAAATTATTATCAACCTCAAGCCCTTCGACAATGACGAAAAAAATGTTGAAGTAACAACCGAAGGAAATAAAATGACGATTACTGCGGCAGGTGAAACAAAAAAGCACAACAAAAGCGCAATAATCCGTTTCACGCAAAGCTTTATTTTCCCTGATAATGCGCTTATAGGCGAAATGAGCAGATTTAGAGACGGAAATAAATATATAATTGTTGTTCCTCTTGAAGATTAATTTTTTATAAAAACCTGATCAGCGTAAAATAAGATTGTTAAAACCGGATGAAAGTCCGGTTTTTTGTGTTAAAATAAATCCTATGAAAATTCTTGTAACAGACGATTCGACAGGATGGATTGAATACCACACAAAAGCACTCGCTCAAATTCTGCCTTCCGATACAGAAATTGATACCGCAAAAAGCGCAAAAGAAGGTTTAGATAAAATTACGCTTAATATTGATTCGCCTTACGACGTAATTTTCACCGATATGCAGATGGAAAGCGATTTTTTGCCGCTTTATGCAGGAGAATGGTTTATCCGCCAGATTAAGACCTTTCCGCAATATGAAAATACAAGAATTATAATAATTTCGGCAGCACCAAATATTAAAGCAATCGCCGAAAAATATGATGTTAAATATCTTGCAAAACCTATGTGCCAGCTTAAAAGTAATTACTCCAAGCTTTTTGAATAAAAAAATTGAAAAACATTTATGAAAACTTTTTACGATTACAAAACAATTATAGGAAAAATTTTCATCGAAGCAGACGGCGATTTTTTAACCCAAATTTCATTCCGCAAGCTTTCGGGAAAAAGGCTTGAAACGCCTATAATTAAGGAAACAATTACACAACTTGAGGAATATTTTATAAAAAAGCGCAAAACCTTTGACCTTCCTTTAAAACTTGAAGGAACAGACTTCCAAAAACAGGTCTGGAAGGCGCTTTTGACAATTCCTTACGGCAAAACCGCAACGTACAAAGATATTGCAAAAATTATAGGCAACGAAAAAGCCTCAAGAGCAGTCGGAATGGCAAATAATAAAAACAAACTGCCTATAATTCTACCTTGCCACAGAGTAATCGGCGCAAATGGCGATTTGACAGGTTATGCGGGCGGGCTTGAAATTAAACAAAAACTCCTTAACCTTGAAAAATCAGCTTCCGTTTAATTGTCATCGGTGTCTTTGCAGTCTTTTTTGAATACTTTTTTAATCTTATTTTTAAAAGAGCGCTGTTCGTTTAAGTCTTCCAAATACGCCGGCTGGCTGATTCCGTAGCCAAACGGTCTTAAATCAGATGGTTTTCTGCCGTATTTGTCAATCTTTTTCATCTTTTCTAAATCGTCAAATCTTAATTTCTGAACCATTTTATATTTGCTTTTTTGCTCGCTGTTTAAAAGCCTTTCAAAGCATTTGTCGTATTTATTGCAAATTTTTCTGATTTGTTTTTCTATTTTGTCTGACTGTCTGCATAGTGCGTTAATTTCTTTTTTCGAAGCGCCTGATGATGTACCTTCTCTGATTTGTTTTCTGACAAACAAAAGTTCATCCACAAGCGGGGTTATCTCTTCAAACCTTTGCTGTTCTATTTCTCTGGTTTTGCAAATCTGCGAGGGCGTAAGATTTAAGACATTATAAATTGTATTCCTGTCTTTTCTTATCCTGTTCATTAATGTATAAGCTTCGGCGGGCTTTTCGACTTGAATTACTTCGTCTTCAATGCTCTGGGGAGATAATATCGTTTCCGAATAACTCACACCTGAGGCTAAAACACAAATAAATATCGCCAAAATTAATTTTTTACACATATAAAATTCCCTCTCTTATTGAATTTTTGCATGGATAAGAGGAATTTTCAATATATTTCATTTTGTTGTAAACTGAATTTATGAATGAAATTAACCTTAGAAATTACGCATATTTAGGCGATGCAGTTTGGGAATTGCTGATTAGAGAAAAAACAATTCTCCTAACAAACAACGCTAAAAAGTTGCACAAAATTACGACCGATAAAGTTAAAGGGCATTTTCAGGCGGAACTTTTGGAAGAAATCGAAAACATTTTAACTGAAGAAGAAAAAGAGCTTGTCAGACGTGCAAGAAACCTTCCGATACCTGTTGCAAGACGCTCATGCCAGAGTGAATACCGCCAAGCGACCGCATTCGAAGCCCTAATCGGCTTCTGGTTTAAAAACAACAAGGAAAGATTTGACTATATAATTTCACAAATTGAAAAGAAATTGGATTTTTCTGAAATTTAATCGCCCTAAAAAAAGAAATACCGCAATAAGTACACAAATTGCGGTTAATTCCTTTCCAAATCGTAAGAATATGTTACTAACTGTCTGATGATTGTTTATATCTGTAACTCAACATACTGTAAGAGCCTGAAGAACTTGAAGAACTGTCATCTCCGTAGAATGTTGACATATCAGTTGCAAATTGATGTCTGAATTCGTCCATTTTCTCCTGCTTTGCACTGTTAACAGTAAATGCGGAAATTTCGGCATCCGTAATTCTTCCGTCACCGTTTGTATCCATTTCATCAAAATGTGTAAGGATATTGTTTATAGTAGATGTTGAAAGTCCGCTTGTTCCTGAAAGTGCAAGCTGTGCAAACTGTTCTCTCGTTAATCCTTGAGTTGAAAGATTATTTGTTAAAGTCGTCATTTCATCTGACGAAATAGTTCCGTCACTGTTTTTATCTATTGATGAAAAATTATTTTGCAAATATGATGCAAATGAACTGTTTAAAATTGTTGCGTTTGAGGTATTTCCTCTGGCATCCAGAATGTTATCCAGAGTAACCCCGTCATCATATTGTGATGCTATAACCGAATAGGCATTTGTCAATCCGGCATATATTCCTGATAATGATCCGTAATTTGCCATAATTTAAGCCCTCTAATTACTACCTTTGCTATTTTTTCGGATTTATAAGCTTTTACATTATTACTTAATACCAAATCTCATTCGATTACGTCGTTACTTTTGTGCTGTAAATCCGTCATAACAATTTTAATGATTTTTTCGGTTTCGTCAACCCCATGAATAATGTATTTGTAAAAATATGTTACAAATCGCTATTTTTTCCTAAAGAAAACCCTCTTTTAATCCGACATCAATAATGTGAACCAGCTAACAGTTTATAAGGAGTGTGTTTTATGGACGACAAAAAAATTCTTGATATTGAAGATTTGATGATTGATTATGGTGAGATGACAAGTTTTGACTTTAATTCTCTCAGTTTTAAAGAAATGCAGGATTTGCAAAATATTACTGGAACCGATTATGCAAAACAGGCAATTCCTTTTAAATACGGCAAATTCGATCTTGCAGATTTGTTCTATTCATTTATCTCAAAAGAAAACTAATAATTACACTTAAAAAACAATTATTTGAGGACAAGATTATGGATATGAAAGAAATTTTTGAAAACGGCTGCTTTTCGCCAAGCTGGAACGAAGTCGAAGAAAAAGAAGTCTTCATTCCGCAAAGAAAAGATTTACCGACACTTCTTGCAGAGCTGGAAGATATTAAAAATTCAATTGACGACATTAAAGCAAGACAGTGGCATCTGGCGAAATTAATGAAATTTCACCAAGAAGGCCTTCCGTTAAGATAAGAAGAATTTATAAATTGTAGCCGAATATATGGCAGACCTCTCTTTGTAACAAAAGAGAGGTCTTTGTATGTCTTTAAAAGTTAATTATTATCATCAAAAATAACTTCTTCTAAAAGAAGATCATGACCGATATTGTGCATCATATTCAGATAACCGCCGTAATAAAAATCCATTGCCGTTAAGTATTCATTCAGAATTGTCTGATGGTTATTTTCTGTCCAGATAAGGTTTATCAACGAAATATCTCCCGTTTTGTACATATCTGTCGAAGTCTTAAGAATTTCATCGGATTCTTTAAGAATATCCTTGTAATAATCCATATTCTGGCGGGCATATTTAAAATTGTTGTAATTTTGTTTTAGCGTAATTTTAAGTTTATTTTCAAACGAAGCTTTGTCCATCTGTGTTTTTTCAAGAATAGTTGCAGCTTTATCTATATCAGGTTTGTATGAGTAAAGTATCGGAAGATTAAACCCGCCGCCGACAAAAGCACCTTGCCAATTGTCACCATCACCGTTATATTTTGTCTGCCAAGCAAAACCTCCGCCTATTATTAAATCCGGTATTCGCTGACGTTTTGCTAAAATGTATTCCTGCCCGTATTTTTCAATGCTGTTATCCGTAATCCTTATGGAATAACTGTATTTAAGTGCGGTCGCTTCAATCGTTTTATAAGGCGGAAGCTGTATATCAAGAATTGTCAAATCATCATCAAATAATGACGATTCTTGAGTATCGTACATATTTTCATCTTCCGGAGCATTTATTGTTTTATTAAATTCAAACTGAGCATTCATCAACTCTGCTTTTGATCTGTTTAATTCTATTAGCTGTTTTTTATACTTTATATCAGCCTGAAGCGAGTCTATTTTATAATTTTCGCCTGTTCGTGATTTTTCGGAAGCAATTTTTTTCATTTCTTCAAACAGTTTTTTCCGCTTAATCATAATATCTTCAACAGACTTATAATAAAGAACTTCAAAATAAGCCTTCATCACTCTTATTTTTAATTCGTGTTCCGCTTGTTTTATCTGGTTTTCAACCGCTTTTTTCTGAGCAATGGCAGCTTTTTTTCTGACACCGCGCTTAAATGTTTCTATCGGAAACATAACCCCCGCTTGAGAAGAGTTGCCGGTCGTAACTTTGCCGAGGAGAACATTTGTCTGCACCTGAGGGTTTTGAAGCCTGTTTGCAATTTTAATCTCAGTATCAGCAATCTTAAGTTCTTTACGTTTTGCCTGTAAATCAAGATTGTTTTCTAATGCAATATCAATCGCCTCATCAAGCGAAATCTTCACAACATCAGCGTTCACGGGCAAGGTAAATATATATAAACATAATAAAATTAAAATTACTCTCATATGTATTTCCCGAAAATTATATTAACATAAAAAAATTTTTACAAAAATAAAAAAGCAGGGTTTCCCCTGCTATCTTTACAAAATTCAAGAAGGATTATTCAAAAAGCACTCAAAACGGGTTTGCCTGCAAATTCAATTAAAATTTCAATAACTTTCGGCATCTGACAAATAAAAGAATAATTGCCTTTAGACAAAGAACACTTTGAACAGTCACAACCGATTGAATAACATTCTAAAGCCTGTTGTGTCCAAGTTTTTGTAATGGATTCGGAAATTTCCCCATTTGTTTGGGGTTGAAAAGCTTTGCTGTCGGATAAATAATTTTTTTTCATAATTACTTCCCCCAAAATGTTACTAACCCCCGCAACTTTATTTTAAACAATCAAAAAATGTTTTTAATCCTACAAATAAATGAATTTATAAAAAAATATAAGCATAAAAAAAAGCTATGTACTTGAGGTGCATAGCTGTTGATTAGGGATATGTGTATCTTAGTCTCTAAGGAGTATGGTTTTAATATAGCAGGTGACCTTAAAAATTAAATCATTCATTTTTACGATGTTTCGTTGACAAACTATGTAAAATAATGTAAATTTTTACTAAACAGGTAGCATAAATAATCCTTTTTGTGTTTAAACATGAATAAAAATAAGTGTGAGGCATTATGCGAATATCATTTAATACATATAAACCATACGCATATCAAAACAGAATAAACAACCAGACAAAACCTGTTTCCGCTCCAAAATTTACCTCAGGATACGGAGCCGACGATTGGGGTTGTGTAGATGAAACAGAACTTGAAAATTGCAGCGAATCCGAAAGATGGAAAAATATCGGGATTGCTCTTAAAGAAATGACGGTTGATGCTTTCAAAGAAGCTTACTGTAGCGATCCGCCGCCAAAACCGCTTTTATATTCGCCGGAAGAATGCAAAAAAGCACGTGAAGAATTTTATAAAGGAACCGACCTTGAAGGCGTTGACACAAGCAACAGATTACCGAAAGAAGATCCGTTCCCGTATGTTTTTGATCCGTTCGAAGATGATTTTTAATCGTTTTTAAGCTGTTTTTGCCGTCAAATAAATGTTTTCATGATATAATTTTATTAATGAAAAATTATAAAAGGGATAAACTATGTTTGACAGCTTGAGCGAGAAATTACAAAATATCATACGCAGTACACAAGATAAAGAGCTTACGCAGGAGAATATGCACGAAGCCTTGCGTGAAATCCGCCGTGCGCTTTTGGATGCTGACGTAAACCTGAGAGTAGTAAAATCCTTCATTTCAAATATTCGTGACAAAGCTGAAGGTGAAAATATTGTGCAGGGTGTTGATGCTTCTCAGCAGCTTGTAAAAATTGTTCATGATGAGCTTATAGAACTTTTAGGAAAAGAGAAAAAACCGCTTGAACTAAACGGGAATCCGTCATTAATTATGATGCTCGGGCTTCAGGGTTCAGGTAAAACAACTTCAAGCGCAAAACTTGCGGTTAAATTGAAAAAAGAGGGCAAAAATCCTTTACTTGTTGCCTGTGACGTTTATCGTCCCGCGGCAATTACACAGCTTCAGACATTAGGAAAAGAAATAGAAGTTGAAGTTTTTACAATTCCTGATTCAAAGGATGTTCAAAATATAGTTGAAAAAGCGATTGAACATGCAAAAAACAATAACTATAATGTTTTAATTTTAGACACTGCCGGCAGGTTGCAGATAGATACGGATATGATGGCAGAACTTCTGCTTATAGACAGAATTTTCAAGCCTGACGAAAAGCTTCTTGTAATAGACGCGATGACAGGACAGGAAGCAGTTAATGTTGCAGAAAACTTTGATGCACAGCTAGGTTTAACGGGTTTGGTTCTGACAAAGCTTGACGGTGACAGCAGAGGCGGCTCGGCATTAAGTGTGGCTTACTGCACGGGAAAACCGATTAAGTTGACCGGAACGGGCGAAAAACTTCACGCCTTAGAGGATTTTTATCCTGAAAGAATGGCAACAAGAATTCTCGGAATGGGAGATATAGTATCACTTGTTGAGCGTGCGCAGGAAGTTTTTGACGAAAAACAGGCAAAAGAATTGGAAGAAAAAATGGCAAAAGCCGAATTTTCTTTCAATGATTTTCTAAAGATGCAAAAACAGATGCAAATGTTCGGTTCAATGGGAAATCTTCTCGGGATGATACCGGGGTTAAACATCAGTAAAGACGACCGTGACAAGATTTCGCACGAAGGAGAGAAACAATTCAAAAGGATTGAAGTATTTATCCAGAGTATGACACCTGAAGAGCGAAATAAACCTGATTTATTGGACACAAGCCGTAAGAAAAGAATAGCAAAAGGCTGCGGAATGGAATTGTCGGAAATCAATAATTACGTAAAACAATTTGAGCAAATGCGGACAATGATGAAAGGTTTGCATGATATGAAGGGAATGTTCGGCAAAATGGGTTCACCGGATCCGTCATCAATGAAAGGAATGCCGAACATGCCGGGATTAAACCCAAAATTAGGCAAACACGCAATGAACAAAGCGTTAAAAATGATGCGAAAATTCAAATAGAACATCGAAAAAATAAAAATTACCGAGATTTTATTAAGCAATATTGACAAAAAAGTTTGAGCGGGTAGAATTGAGATACATCTGATAAAGCAAATGGAGGAGTGCCAGAGCGGTTTATCGGAGCGGTCTTGAAAACCGTCGTACGTGACGAGCGTACCGTGGGTTCGAATCCCACCTCCTCCTAATAAAAACGGGCTAACTTTTGTTAGACCCGTTTTTATTTTGTGTGGTGTCGGTGTAATTAAACGACCAG
>CALUTL010000020.1 GCA_944323655.1 Candidatus Gastranaerophilales bacterium
GCCCTGGTAGCTCAGCTGGATAGAGCAACCGCCTTCTAAGCGGTAGGTCATGCGTTCGAATCGCATCCAGGGTAAATTTTTTCAGAATCAGCCTTTTCAGCTATGTAGCAGAAGGGCTTTTTATATGTCCAGCTTAGTTTTCCGTCTTTTAATATACAGTTCGAAAGTAGTGATTTTAATAAATTGACTTTATTTTCATCTGACACCTGCAAATATTTGTTATAAGTGTCTTTTAAGAGTTCTAAAGTAGAAATCACTTCATCCATGAATTTTTGTTTAGTGTTATCTAATGCTTCAATTTTTGTTTTTACAAAGATTAAACGTTTTTGACGAAGTTCATTTTCTTCTCGCCATTGGTCTGTTGTAATAATTCCGTCCAGTTTATCTTGGTAGATTGCATGAATTTCATGCCGGAGCTTTTCAGCTTCAAAAGTTAATCTTGCCAGACTTTCATTTTGAAACCCCTCCTCTTGTTTATTCAACTCCTTTATAACTTCTAAAATTCGATTACACAAATCCTCATCCAACTGAACAGCTTTTACCGCTTCTCCAAGCTGTTCCAACAACTGCTTTTCATTATAATATTTATGATTGCTACACTTTTCTTTGCCGTGTGCCCAAGTACACCTGTAATAAATATATTTTTCTTTCTTTATTTCTCCGACAATAGAACAACCACAATCGCCACATGTAATAAAATTTCCTAATAAAAATTTATGCTTGCGATAAAGCGGTTTGTTATCTTTTTTAAAAGCCGTCTGTACTTTTGAAAATAATTCATTCGAAATAATAGGCTCATGAATTCCATTCATTAACTGCCCTCTAAAGCGAAAAAGGCCTATGTAAAAAGGGTTTTTTAACATATCCTCCAAAGCCCCGCAGGTAATTTTAGGAGAATAAGGACGGTAAACATATCCCTCATTTAAAAGTTGCGCAGCGGTATCTTTTATAGAAATTTCACCGCTTGAATATATTTCAAAAGCTCTCTTGATGAAAGATGCCGTAGCCGGATTAATTTCTATAATACTTTTTCCTTTTTCGTTTCTAACATTTTTATAACCGTAAGGTGCACGGTTTGGGAAAATACCTTCCTCTGCTTTTTCTTTAAGACCTTTTCGGGTTTCTTCTCTAAGATTATCTATGAAATTCTTTGCCATTAAAACCTTCAAACCATGAACAAATTTTTGATGAGAAGAAGCTTCATCATTAATAATTTCATGTTCTTTTACAAAATGAAGTTCAAAATTGCCTTCATCAATCAAACCATAATCTGACGGATTTCTATAAAGCCTGTCCGTTTTTTCAACAAGAATAGTCTTTACATCCTTAGATTGTTTGAGAAATTTAACCATTGCATTGAATTCTTTCCGCCCTGATTTTTTGGCAGTTTCCGACTCTGTAAACTCTTTCACAATTTGAATATTATTATTCCGCGCATATTCTTGTAACAGCTTTACTTGCGCAGGTATAGAAAACCCTTGTCTTTCTTGTTCATCTGAAGATACTCTTGCGTATAAAACAGCTTTTTTCAAAATTCTATACTCCTTTTTGTTTGTATTATAATTCTACATGAATTTTTTAGTCTTATAAATAAATTATTTCAGGAACTTCATGAAGTTAAGTAAAGGATTTTACCATGCCAGACGTTATAGAAAAAATTGATGACAGAACATTTTTTATCTTGTACGCTTTGACTAAAAATCCTTGCATAGAAATCCCTATAATTTCTATGCTTTATAACAATCTCTCTTTCATTGAAATTGATAGAGAATTAAAATTTTTAAGTACCTTTGATATTAATATAAAAATAAAATATACTCCAAGGCCGGACTTAGATTTTAAAAAATTAGAAATGATTGAGAAATACAAAACCGAAATAATTGATTTTATCGAAAACAAAAATTTATATAACATTTCTCTAATCACTCAAAAATTATTACCTGACGTTATAAATTGTGAATTTAGCCACAACGAATCTCAAAACTTAAAGAAAGTCATTAATAATTATATTGAAAAATCTCTAGAAAGCCGGAAATTATATTTTTATAACAAAGAAAAACATATAAAAATTTTAAAAAAAATAAAAGAATGGGCAATGGCAGGCATGTCCGCACCTTATAAAATTGGCTTTGATAGGTTTTTAACTTACATAACAGAACCTAACAAAAGTAAATATGCCTTTTTTCATTTTTTATACCAACTTGAACAATCAAAAAATATTCAGATTTCAGAATTAGGATTCCAAAACGGTTATCCGCTCATCATTTTTGACCACTTCAGAAACGACAGCCGTAAAAAAGCCTTAAAAAAAGATGTCCCTCAAAACAGAGAAATTGTAAATTTTGAAACATTACACTTATTTGAAAATAGTATTGTAGATACCGCGCAAGATAATAAATTCTTTCACTGTGACAATATTGAAGTTGAAATATTTAAACACTTTTTTAGAAGTCCGTATATTAATTTTTCATATGCAGATATTGCAAAATTTCTATCACTAAATGAAAAAGATATTCCTAAAAGAATTTCAAAAGCAAGAAAAAAATTAAAAACGATAGTAATAAATAAAAATAGACTCTTTTTTATAAATGATCAAAAAAATAAAACTTATAAATTAACAAATCCTGAATCTTAAAATATTCACAAAAAAAATCTTCACAAATGTGAAGATTTTTTATTTCTGCAAATCGAATAAATAACTAAATTTACAAATAAAATATTCTCGAGTTTTTGGCAAAAGCTTTTCTGTAATTAAAGTGAACCATAGAATAAAAATATGAAGAATTTTTTAAAAGAAAAAATCTTTTGGCAAAAATATGCTAATGAAGAGCTTTCGAAAAATGATCTTTTCGAAATTGACCAAAACTTGCTTAATTTTGCAAAAGCTCTTTTAAAAATTCAAATGGAATTAAACTTAAAAAAAAGGACTAAAAATGAAAGAAAATAAGAAGAATGTTTTAAAAGATATGCTTCGGCAAGGATTGAAAATTATAGAATTATATGGAATTAACAATCAAGGATACTGTACCTGTTATAGAGGTACAAAATGCAGTTCAGCAGGTAAACATCCTGTTCATAAAGAATGGAAAAATTCTTACATAAGAACAGAAAAAGAGTTAGAAGATTTAATTGATAAAAAACCACATGCAAACTTTGGAATCATTACAGGAAGCGGACTTGTAGTAATAGATGTTGATGCAAAATCAGGCGGACTGGAAACACTTAAAAGTATAAAAGCACTACTACCTTTAACCTTAACAATTAAAACAGGGGGAGGGGGCTACCATTTCTATTATAAGACCGACCAACATATAAGCAACCGCACTAACATGTTAAAAGGGATTGATATTAGAGGGGATGGGGGATTTGTTGTAGCTCCAACAAGTAAACATAAGTCCGGTGAATATTACACAATTATTGAGGAAGGAGAATAAAATGAAAATTGCAGATATTGATCCAAAAATGCTCCAAATTATTACTAAAAATGTATCAGAAAAAGTATCACAAGCTGCGCATAATTCAAACAAAGATATAGAAGAAATTTGCGAAGGAGAGCGTCATAGTAGATTAGTAAGCATATGCGGAGCTTTATCGCGGCAAGGGCTAAGTTTGGAATCTCTTACCAAAGCTTTAATTAATATAAATAATACCTCCTGCAAGCCCGCACTTCAAGAATTTGAAGTGCGCTCTATTGCACAAAGTATTCATAAATATAAAAACTTTGAACGTAATCCCGCACTCCATAAAAATAAACCAATAAATAAAATTACTAGACTTCTTTTCTCCAATAAAGGGAATTCAAATGAACGCAATACCCAAATAGCCTCATTAATCATAAAGGATTTAGAGCAAAAAGGGATCTTTATTAAAACGGACTTAGATGAATTCTATTATTTTGATAATTCACAAAAGGAGCTTCTTTCTCTTAAAAAAGAAAAAAACAATTATAAAAAATTGATGATGAGATATAAAATTAATTTCAAAATGCCCGCATATGATTTTATATATCATGCAATAACTGTACATTGTTATGAAAACGGCACAAAAACATCTGTGTATAAGTATGCACATTATGATAAATATAAAAATATTTTGTATATAAAATGCGGAAAAAACCAAATATTGAAAATTGATTTAAATTCCGTAACTAAATGCGATAATGGAATTGACGGCGTGCTGTTTTCAGACTTGATAGATGTTGAAGAATTTGAATATATTGAGAATCTTGATAACAATGATTATATTAACAACCTAATGATTTCATTATGTAATTTTAATGAAGTTGCATTAGATTCCGCAACACAAAAAATTCTTGCTAAAGCATATTTTATAGCCTTATTCATGCCAGAATTTATGAATACAAAACCGATATTAACAATTGTAGGGACAAAAGGAAGTGCAAAAACAACTTTACTTAAAGCATTCACTAAAGTTCTGTACGGCGAAAAGCATAATGTTGCATTAATGCCCAACAAACCTGACGATTTAGATATACTGGTAGCAAATTCCCATTTTTTAGGTATAGATAATCTTGATACACACAAAGAAGGCTTAAATGATAAACTTGCAGTTTACGCAACCGGCGGACTAATAAAAAAAAGAAAGCTTTACACCGATTCAGAAGTATATGAAGCTGATCTTAATGCTTATATCGGGATTAGTACAAGAGCACTATGTTTTAAACGGGATGATATTTTACAAAGACTTATACTGCTTGAATTAAGTCCGATAACTGGAGGGTTTATTGATGAAAATGAACTAATGAAACCGCTATTACAATATCGAAATAATATTTTGACACAAGCAATTAATGAAATTCAAAAAATAATGCGAATTATTAACAGTCATAAATATAAAAACTACCGCAGCGCATTTAGAATGGCCGACTTTGCAAAATTTTTTACATGTTTATTAGATGATTATAAGGTCGCTGAATCTCATTTAAAAATAATGACAAAACATCAACGAGAAGTTTCTATAGATAATGACTTAATAATAATTCATCTAGCTAGATTTACAAATATAGCTGAACATAAATTTTATAGCGCATATGACATTTATAATATCATTATTGAACATGCCAGACCACATCTAGAAAAAATTTATATAAAAAGTGACTTCGAAAAAAGTTATGAAACGGTCTTAGCATTTGCAAAACGTCTCAATAATATTAAAGATGATATTCAAGAATTTATAAAAATCGAAACTAAAAAAGGACGTGCAAACCAAACTTTGTATAGCTTTTCAAAAGGAGAAAGGTTTGAAGAAATTAACGCTATTGCAGGTTATATAAAAGTTATAGGCTGTAATGATTGTCCATTTTAACTCTTTAAATTACGGGAGCCTTTTTTCTTAAGGCTTCCTTTAATAAAATTAAAATAGTTAGGTAGTTTTAAAAAATATTTTTAATATATTTTTTACTATTTTAATTTATGTATATTTATCTTAACCAACTTAACCAACGTGTATACTTACATTTTTTTATCTTAAAAAAGCGATACTGTGTGTTTTTGTTCCCTAACCCAAACCCACCCCACCACCCCTAAAGGCGAAGCGGGGGTAACGATAAATATTTTTTTTAAATCAATCCTTAGGGAAAAGTTATAAAGATTCAAAGTTTAACTTTATCAATATATTTTTAATTTTTATTACTCCGATAAAAAGTCCTGTAATATATAAATAGTACCAGTTTATTTTTCAAAACATAATAAATCGTATTCATTTATACTGTTTTACGCTTTAAAAACAACCCTATTCTTAAATTATATTAATTAGCTTTATTACAGGCACTAAAAACCTCCTTATTCCTGACAACTCATGAATTATACTAGCAGATCAGTTCCAATTTTAAAGGCACGCATAAAGCCTGCCGGAGGTTCCGCCTTGAAAATTTTCACTTATCTGCTTTGGGTAAATACATGAGTTACAGAAATTGAAGGAGGTTTTTAATATGCCTGAAAATAATAATTTTAATTTATTACGTTTTGTATACGGGGAACTATTTTTAAACGCAAATAACAAAACAATCGGAACAATTATCACTGAAACTTGGAAAGCTGAATCTTGGTATAAAATTTTAACTTGGCTCAATAACAGGCAATATATTTCAGCTTTAAAAATTGAGCGCATAAGTTCAAAACAAAGGTGCATAAGCTATAGGTTTAATGAACAAAATCTTCTCTACCCCTACTATATACAATACTTAAAAAGACTAATAAGTTGAGTATACTTTCATCTTAACGCCAAATTCAATTTTAAGACAGACTAAATTTCACAACAATCTAAATCTATTGAATTATATTTTACCTGTCTTAAATGCCCATACAAAGGTTCTAAACAGAAAGGATTTCTTATGAAAAAAGATTACAAAGAAAAAATTACTAATCAAATTATTAAAGCACTTGAACAAGGTCAAATCCCTTGGATCTCACCTTTTGAAAAACAAATTATACCTATGAATTACTTAACCAAAAAAACTTACAACGGACTTAACCTCATATCCTTGTGGGTAACCGCGATGCAAGCAGGCTACACCGGCAATTACTGGATAGGATTCCGGCAAGCAAACCAACTTGGAGGAAAAATTAAGAAAGGTGAAAAAGGAACTCCTATAACAATTTGTTGTCCTGCTAAATTTGAAAACAAGAATGAAAATATAGAAGAGGATGAAAAAATCCGGTGTTACTATAAAACCGATTATGTATTTAATCTTTACTCTCAAGTTGAAGGTATTACTTTTAAAACTGAATCATCAATACAATATAGACCTCTTAAAGAATTTGAAACGCTAATAGCGCGAACAGGCATGAAAATAAGACATCAGGGGGAAAGAGCATATTATTCTCTAAAAGAGGATTTTATTAATATGCCGTTCCGAAGCAAGTTTAAGACACAGACGGCATACTATCAGACCTTAGCGCATGAACTTGTCCATTCAACAATGAAAGCCGACAGGTGCAGCCGAAACCTTTTAAAAGATAATCCGCAGAACGGCAGAGCGTTAGAGGAGTTAACAGCAGAAATAGGGGCGGCATATTTACTTGCGGAATTTGGACTAAAAGCTGACATGCAGAACTCGACAGCCTATATTCAAAGTTGGATCAAAGAACTTAAGAATGACACTAATTATATATTTAAAGCCTCTACCTTTGCCAAGGAAGCAGTTAAATGGCTTACTAGTCAATAGTAATATCCAAAAGATTAGAAAGAGAAGTATCAAGAGCCTTTGCAAGTATAAATAAACAATATATAGATGGACTCCTTGCACCCTGCTCAATAGCTCCAATATAAGTGCGATCAACACCTATTTGAAATGCAAGTGCTTCCTGTGAAAGTCCTTTTTCAGTACGAAACATTCTTACACGACATCCTAAATTTTTTAAAATTCTTTTCTTCAATCTGATTTTTGTTTTCATAAAACAATTATGTAACCGTTACTAATTGTCATCTACCGACAAATAGTCACATATAAAAATAGGGCTGTAACATGTGTTAACAAAGGTATTGAGAAAATATATAAATTTGTTATAATGAACATGTTACTAGTCGCAAACAAATTTAAATATACATTTTTAAATTTTTACCCCACGAAATAAATTAATGCACTAATGCCGCAATGCTTGAAAGGAGTTTTTATGTTTAATGAAACTAATGAATCTAATGCTTTAATGCCGCAAAATCAAAATTTACCAGAACAATTTAAGATAGAGACCAGTAAATCAGACTTAATTATCCCAAATTTAAAAATTATACAAAGCCTTTCTAATGAGCTAACCCCAAATAATCCAAAATATAATCCTGATGTAAAAGCCGGAGATATTTACGATTCTGTTACTAAAACTATATTTACAAATGCTAAAGCTATTGTATGTGGAATGCTGAAATACTATGCAGAATGGACTCCTGAGGTCAGAGGGCATTTAGTAAACAAGTACTTAGAAAACTCTGAAATAGTCCAAAATGCAATCAAAACTGCACATGCCGGTAATAGCAAAGACACAAATATAAAATTGAAAACACCTGCCGGAAATGATTTGCAAGAAAACTACGGCGCTGTCCTTGTTGTAAAAAATGGAAATGGAAGGATATTTCCGGAAAAATTCACGTTTTCAAAAACCAGTTTTATAGTTGGTAAAGAATTGAACACAATTATAGCAGTATATCAAAATGGTGGTATTCCGGAATTTGATTTTAGCACAACACTTGTGACAAATCAGAAGGGTTCATGGTATAAACCTTGTTTCAAATTCAATGGATATGAAGTTGATAGACGAATTATTACTCTTGCTACAAGATTACACGCAATGGCTGAAGAAATTATCTTAAGTTAAAGGAACGTCTATTTATGGAATATTTTATATTTTATCTGATTTCCCTTGCTCTAATACCATTTTTATTAGGTAAGAAAAAGCAAATACTAAAAAACAAGAAGCTAACTATAAAAACGAATCATATACTTTAGAAGAAATATTCAATATAGCAATAGCAAAGAGTTATAGGATAAAAATTCTATATGAAACATCCCCGCTTTTCAGAGAAAATGAAATTACCGAAAGAATAATACAACCTCTTGAAATGAAGTACGGCAGAGACATATTAGATAATGACCTGATTAAAAATTCTGAATATGGCAAAGATAAAATATATATCAAAGCATTTTGTGAACTCCGTCAAGCAGAAAGAACTTTCAGGCTTGACCGATTAAAAATTTTAGAAATACTAAAAGCATAAGGAGTTTTTGTATGAAAAAGTATATTGTCTTATTTTTACTACTCACATGCATTTCACCGGCATTTGCAAATACATTTTTTGAACCTCAATGGAACGAGTTTTGTCCAAGCCAATATGCAGATCTTGATTTAGAAAAAGATTATATTCTTGCAGAAAAGAAATATTGGCAGCAACGCAAAAAAGATTTCAATAGAAAATTACGCTACTGCAATGTTTTGCCGGATGATAAGCGCGGAGCATGCTATGATAACCTTAGACTTGTTGAAGGAAATGCAACCTCAACACATCTGGCTGAAGTGAGAATTAAACAACAAGAATATGCAAATGCAGCAAGCATGACAAACACTTTCAATTATCAAATGAATACTATGAATAACTTACTAAATAATCGCCCATATTACAGATATTAGGAGAACATATGAAAATATTGTTAACAATTGTCTTTTTATCATTATTTATTGCAACAAGCGCTTCTGCTTCTACATACACCGACATAAATTCTGGAACAACATATTATGATCATGGATATAATATTAGCGGTTCTGACGGCTCTTTTTATACTCGAGATCATGCCGGTAATATATACGGTTCTGACGTTACCTATACAAAAGTAGGTGATAATTATTATGGATCAGATGGACAAAACTATACAAAAATCGGCAAAGATTACTTTGATAACAATGGTTCTCGAATTATGAAAATTCTTGATTAACTTTTTAGATAACGAGTATCCGACAGGCATGTGATAGATTTTTATAGCTTTATTTTCTTTGAAAACACTATAAATAAAGCGTTCCTACCATGTGTATACTTACATCTTTCATAAGACCATTCAAAAAAAATCCCGCTTTTATAGGCAAAAACATGGAAAAATACTATACGGATATAAATTCAAACAAAGCTCCAAGAGTCATTAAAAGTCAACTTAAACTTATTAAAGCTCCTGCAGAAAATGACACTCAATCAAAGCAATTAAATTATTTTAAAACGAATTCTTGTAGCAATGAACAAAGTTCAAGCTGATGTTTGTATTCGTCATTTGTATTAATTTGAATGTATTTTTGATCTTCGGCAATACAATATTCAACAAATGCTGATATAACTTCTTTTGGAAAAGATATATAATTATCACTAGTTAATTCTTGAATTTGATAAAAATAATCATTTACTAATATTGGAGTGCGCAATGCCATATTAAACAAATATACATTTGAATGTGTAGCAAAGTTAAAATGTTCAGTTCCGCACGGATTCAAACAAATTCTATCTGCACAGTTAATATCAGATACACTCGCATCAAGACATCCTATAAGACCATATTCTAAAAACTCTTGAAGACACTGTTTTATACACGTTTCATTAAGCCCCAAACTATAAAAAAAGTTATAAACATCATCAATACTTATGAAAACTTCATTCGAAGTATTTTTTAAAAGGGAATTTTTATATTTTAAAAAGGACAGTATCCTTAGTTTTAGTAGTGGTGTTGCATAATTTTCTGGATTTGATGTAAATAAATTTAGAATATAATTGTTAGTTCCTTGATCAAAAATGTTACACTTATCCATAATTATAGCCTTCTCAATATTCCTTAGGCTTATAACTGATTTTTCAGAAAATGTACTGCTAAACAAATTTTCCGGAGTTATTACCGGTGATGTCATTATTGAACGTGACAATAATAAGCATTTTCGGACTGAATAATTCGTCAGCTTACCAATAATTTTTGCTGTAAACTCAGTATTTATAAATGTTTCTTGAATATGACTTACAAATTTGTTTAGTTTTTTAATATTAAGCTTTATACCTGATTTAAAAAAATATTTGCTTTGATCGCAATTCCTTTTTTCTTCGTGTTCTATCTCTTTTATTTTATTTTTCATATATTCTAAACGGCTTTGAATAATTTCCTTTGTTGGAGGAGCCGGAAGATATAAAACAGTTGTCACAAAGCTTTGCATAGGACCAGACTTTGAATGAACCCAAATAGTTTTATCAGTTATCGGACAAAGTGTAAAGCTTAAAACTTTATCACGTATTGCTTGAGCATATTGAAAAACTTCATCCTGAACAGATTTTTCATGATGATCTAGGTTATCAAAAACTATACAGGGAACTCGTTTTCTTGATGATACAACATGTTGAAGAATTTTAATCAAATATTCAAATGTATTTTCTCTTTCTTTTTCTAGAAATTCACCAAATCTTATATCAAAAGCATATCTGTCATTTTCATATAAACACTTAAAGGTTGCTGTTTTAAATCTATAATAATCACTGTTATAAATTCCTTTTAAATCGTTAAAATCCGGTTCTCCACGATTTTTACGAAATAATTGTTTATGTATTTGTTCAATTAATCTTGACGTAATCCATTCTGGAAAATTTAAATTTCCCGGACTGACACCAATATCAACATTTAAAATTAGGCATTTTTTCTTAAGCGCAGGTTCTAAAACTATATTAAAAAATCTTTTTATATAAGTTGTCTTTCCAGAACCTTTATTACCGATAATTAATACCGTTCTGCCGCTTTTTGTTTCAATTGTCTCTTCAATTTCTTTAGAAAGTTGATTTGTTTTTGTATCTATTTTATCAATATCGGCTATTAAATTTTCAGAAATTGATCTTAAAGTGGCATCAGCAGATTGACTTTCCTTCGATTCGACAAAACATTTTTCTAGCATTTCGCTATCATCTTCATCAGTAATCTTGTCGAAAAATTTGTTAAAAACACTCTCAATGTCATGAGCCAAAGGCGACCTAGGCACAAGAATAGACTTTTTGGAATAAGGCAGCTTTAAAACTTTTGGAGGTATTCCGCCTTTACCGGCTTCTGCGGATTGTATTTTTATTTTCAGGTTCTCTGATAATATCCCATTTTTAGAGAATAATTCATAAAATTTTTCAAAATTATTTTCTATTGACTCAAGGTTCGGAAAAACAATAGCTTTACCCTCCGGCCATTCTACTCCATCAGTCCTTATTCCCAAAAATCCTATCCAAGTAGTACCATTTGTGACAACCGTATTACCAACACTTTTATTGATAGCATAGTTTCTTGCCTGTTCAATTGCTTTCAATGCTTTTTTAAGTGCCGGACCGGAAATATTATAAGAATTAAGAGATTTATCGCACAAATCCCATAATTCATTAGAGGTTTTCTTAGCTTCAATAATAAAGCAGTTTCTAGAGTTTATTTTCATCAAATAATCGATATAACCACCGTCTTCAGTATATTCTTCAGTAAAAATTTGCTTTTTATTCCAATCTAAAACTTTTACTATAATATCATCAATTAATTTTAATCTGGTATCGGCTTCAGTTATAATGGTTTGCAACAATTCTTTATCATTAAAAATTGTGTCGAAATTTTTCTTAGCATCATCAATGGACATATAAACTCCTTTGCTAAATTATACTATAGTTATACAAAACAATTCTAATTTATAAAGAAATATAAATTTTATGCAACATCTTTCATAATAGCCCAAGTTCTAATCTTGCAAGCTAGAGGGTATTTTTTGCGACAAGAGTCAAAATTTATGAAATAAGAGAAAGGTAAGTTATAGTCATAGCTTACCTTTCTGCCTTCTAACTTGCAGTTCGATAGTAAGTAATTTAATAATTTTCTCTGCTCGGTAGGAGTTTGCTGTTTATACAGGATATAAGCGTTTTTCAGCGTTTCTATAATTCTAACTCCTTCTTCATAATATTTTTTCTCTGCATTATGCAGAGCTTCAAGTTTTATCATGATTTCATCTAAATCTTTATTCCATTGGGCACGTTTTTCATTATAAAACTTAGCGTCTACTAAATCGTCATAATACTCATTAGTAATTTTATCAAGCCTATGTCTTATCCTGCTTTCTTCTGCTTTAAGATTGCTGCGCATTTGTTCAGAGAATTCTTTTTTGTCTGCTAAACTCTCTTTTAATCCTTGTTTAATGTAATCAATATGCTTTTGTGCAAGGCTTACAGCTTTAACAGCTTCGTCAAACTGTGGCATTAAGTCCAGTTCATTAATGTAAATTTTCTTCTGTTCACATTTCCCCTTACCGCCGGTACAGTGGTAATAGACATACTTACCCTTCTTAATTTCAGCAGTAATAGCACAACCACACTTAGCACAGGTCATCATGCCGGCAAGTGCAAAATTATGGTCATCTCTGTATAGAGGTTTGTTATCCTTTCTAAATGACAACTGTGCTTTATCAAATAACTCTTGGGATATGATAGGTGGATGTTGTCCTGCATAAATAACATCCCTAAACTTTAATACTCCTAAATAATTGATATTTTGAAGCATTTTACCAAGCTGTCCTTTAGAGATTTTGTTGTGTGCAGATTGATAAATAAACCCTTCTTCATGCAACTGTTCTTTCACTCTTTCTAAAGATATACCTGTTGCATATAACTCAAAAGCACGTCTTACAAAAGGGGCTTTTTCTTCATCTATAACAGTTGTACGAGGGTCTAATTTCTTATATCCATAAGGAACTTGACCGATAAAATAACCCTGACTTGCTTTCTTTAACCGACCTTTTTGAGTTTCTTCTCTAAGGTTATCAATAAAATTTTTGGCTAGTAAAACCTTCAAACCATGAACAAGTTTTTCATGTGAAGTCGATGAAGGGCTTAATACAACACCTTCCTTAACCAGATAAACCGTATAACCAGTTGTATCAACATCTAAATCTACATAATCTTTAAAGTTTCTGTATAAGCGGTCTGTTTTTTCACAAAGAACAGTTTTTACATCCTTACTCTTTTTTAAAAATTTCAACATCTCATTAAATTGATGTCGTCCTGCTTGTTTAGCAGTTTCAGCTTCCTCAAATTCCCTTACAACATCAATGTTATGTTGTTTAGCAAATGAACGCAACAAATCAAGTTGAGCTGGAATTGAAAAACCTTCTTTCTTTTGTTCTTCTGAACTTACACGAGCATAGACTACAGCTTTAATTCTTTGTTCCATAAGCTAATTATAGCATCAAATATATTATCCTTAAATTACTTGGCTATGTTGCAGAGCGAGAGAGAATGAATATTAAAACAAGACAGTCAGAAGGCATTGCATCCGCAAAACAAAGAGGGGTTAAATTTGGCAGACCTAAAGCAGAAATTCCGAAAGATTTTATAAGAGCGTATGAACTTTATTCACAAGGATTGATTAAAGTTAAGGACGTTATGTCCATGTGCAATATTGCAAAGAGTACGTTTTATAAGTATTCAGAGTCCATAAAAAGTTAGGTGCGTTTCATGTACCTTCTTTGCGGAAAATACCTTACGAAAAATTAATGATTTTAGCAGAATCAAAACAGTCCACGAAAAGTACACTTTTCATAGAATATATCTATTTACTTCTAAACATTACGGTATCAGTATAAGTATCAGTTTGCAGATTTGGAAGATACATCACTGTATAATTCTGCCTGTTATCGAGGAACTTTAATACAGCATTGTCAAAGGAAGTATTACCTGAACTTTCAACCAGTTCGTAGTTTCTTAACCGTCCCATTTTATCTACAGTGTATCTTACTTTTGCTTTTAAGTTTTGATTCTTTGCAGGATATGAAAAACCTTCCATCAGGGCTGAACGCAGGTTAAACAAAAACTTTTCCTGCTCCATTCTCTTTAATTCGGATTTTTTAATAAGCCGTTCGACAACAGAAACAGCAGGACCTCCGCCTATACCTTTCATAAGATTGTGAGAAGGAAAAGTCGTATCAAGAATTTTGTTTTCCCATTTTACCTGACGTCTTCCCATGTAATCTCTTATATACACATTTTTAACAGAGCCGTCCGGCATAATTTCAACATCTACTCTGACAGGATAGTTTAATAAATAATCATCTGAAAATCCCAGTACATCTATCATTTGATTTACAGCTCTTTCGCAGTAGTCTGTGTATGGACTTGCTGATACCGGCAAACCTAGACAAATAATTAAAGTTATTACTAAAAAATATTTTTTATAATTCAAAATTCAATCCTTTCTTGATAAAAAGTTTTATTTAATCATCACTGAATGCTGCAAAATACAATAATATTAGTCCGATTAATAGTTCCATTATAAAATCCTTTCTAAGTGATATTTTATTTTAGAATATTGATGCGTCAGATTTGGACTTATTCCATGTTCCAATATTCATCTTTTCCCATCTTTGTATTCCAGCCGCCTACAACAAGTTCTTTATGCTTGCTTATGCCAGTGTATGATAAACTTGTGTCCTCATAGCGTTTGAAAGCAAATACAGCAGAGTTCATTATTTGTTCGTTAAAAATTCCGATACTTACAAGAAGTTCAAAATCAGGAATAGTTAAGCCTGTAACTTTTTTAAACAACTCCGGTTCAAGTTGTTTTATAACATCCATAAGAGTTTGTTCTCTGTAGTCTGTTAAGTACATAAATACAGGGATTCTGGTTGCAAATTTAAGAAGTTTTTCCTGAATTTCCTTACGCTTTGATTTAATCTCTTTTTCCTGCTCAGTAAGTTCTTTCTTTTCCTGTTTAGAAAGTGATTCTTTTTTCTCTTGCTTGGCTTTTTTAAGAGCTTCTGATTTGTTTACAAGTGTTGCCAATTCTTTGTTCAGATTTCTAAATCCTTCAATACGTGATAAAGCCTCCATTGCTTTTTCATTTTCTAATAATTTTGTTAAAGTCGGATTATCAACATTAACTAGCAATGCACTTTCCCATCTTCGTGCAAGCATTGAAGAACCAGTTCCGGCAACAACGAGGTCAAGAAGCTCATTAGCGTTTATTATATCCATGTGAGAACCGTCATAGCAGAGTACTGGCAAGAAACTTATAAATTCTTCTACCTTTTGTTCAGGAGTTTCTTTCGTGTTAAAGTTCAATCTGGCACTATAATCTGCAATCTGCTTCAATGCTCTGTCAGGTGCAAAATCAAATACATAACAGGTTTCTTTTATGATTGCTTTTTCGTTAGGGTTTAGTCCGTCAGGATTTTTGACTGTCCACGGAGATTGAACTCTAAAAGCTGATTGAAAGTATGTTTCAGGGCTTGATGTATCCCTTAGCATAAATATTCCGCCCCATTCCGGCACTGTTACACCTGTTGTAAGTTTTCCGCAGGATAATGTTATTGTTTTTGTCGAAAAACCATCCTTAATTGCTTCTCTTACAGGTTTTAATGCATCAACTCCCATGCCGGCTTCAGCTCCGGCACAAACAATAATTTTGTATTCTTTATAAAATGGATGATTTTTGAGAAGGTCGCCCATAGCTTTGCAGCTTGCAACAGAGGGCAAAAACCAGAATGTATGGTTTAAGGCATTTAAAAGTCTTATATCCGAATATGGCATTGGAGGTTTTTTACCGACCTTAAGTTCATCTATTGCTGTTGGTTTATACTGTCCTCTGATTAAATTCAACCAGTTTACAACTTCCCTTTCATATTTAAATTTGCAATCTCCGTTTACTTCAGAGGCTGAGAAAAATTCATTCAAACTAAACTCGTCAAATTCTCCATTCAGCGCAATCTGCTTAATCTCATCAGGCATTTTATATGTCATCATAACCATTTTAGGAAGCTCAGCATAAGGATTGATTTCGTCTTGCTCTTTCCAGAGGCTTTTTTCACGTTGTTCATCTGTATATGTCCAGTTGAAAATCTGGTCTTCTAAAAATTCTCCGTTATTTAAGGCTCTGAACGGTGTCCCTGAAAGATATAAATACGCATCTGTTGTCAAAGGCATTTGTTCTTCACTGTAATAGTCTAAACCTTCGCCGTCTTGTTTTGCCTGTTCTTTTTTGTCTTCAGCGTCATATAAATCTTTTGCCGACTCTCTCCAGGCACCAAAATGATATTCATCTAAAATTATACAATCCCAAGGAATTTGGTGAATAACTTCATTTCTCGGTTTAATACCGCCAGCTTCGGTTTTGCCTAGTACATCTTGAAAACTTGCAAACCATACAAAAGGTTTATGTCGATTAATATCCTTATATTGTAAGCCGTCTCTTGATACAAACTGCCAGTCCTTAAAATCTACATGGGATTTCAAATCTTCTTCCCAAGAGTTTTGAACAGCGGGTTTAAAAGTAAGAACTAAAACTCTTTTCCATCCCATTTCTTTTGCAAGCTGATAACTTGTAAAAGTTTTCCCGAATCTCATTTTAGCGTTCCAGAGAAAGTGCGGAGTTTTGCCTTCTTTTTCGTAAGGGTATTTTTGGAAATATTCGCTTGTAATCTTAACTGCACGTTCCTGCTCAGGACGCATTTTGAAGTTGGCAATACGTTTGGTTATATCTGTTTTATGGTTCTTAACTGCAAAGATAGCTTCTTTAACTTCATCTAAGGTGCATTCAAACCACTCAGAATTAGGGAATCTGTAATATCCCGCTTTTTCGAGAACTTTATGGACATCAAAATCAGTAAAATATGTTCCGTCATTTCTTATAGCAACTTCATCCAGCAAAATTTCATAAGGGTTGTCAATGGGTTTGTTTGTTCCGAACTGTTCAGATACTCTTTCGTGAGCGGCGGATTTTGTTGTGAACCCGACTTTAATTAAGCCGCTGCCTCTGCGTCTGTTTTTCCAAGGAGTATTTTTAAACTGCGGTTCGGTGTATGCGTATATTCGAGGAATTTTGTTGCTGTTAAGAATGTCTGCCATAAATTTTCCTTATATTTTGTTGTCATTCTGAACTTGTTTCAGAATCTTTGTAAATAATAGACCCTGAACTAAATTCAGGGTGACGTATTTTATTACTCCATTGGTCTAATCATAGACTCAATAAAATCAATTTCTTCCTGCGTAAGCCCGTATTTTTTATAAAGTTTTTCATCCGTCCATTCTTCATTAAAGTCTTGAATAGGAACGAATGAATATACTATCTTTGTTCCGTGTTGTGTATTTTTTAATAGAAGTACCAGAAAGCGAAAAAACTTAGTTTTAATATAACCTATAGCATTTTCTGCCATAAGTCTATTGAGATATGGACCTATCATCAAATAAGTTTCAGTACAACAAGAATTATCATCACCTAAAAAAGGTTTATTTATTATTTGATGCGGGAAAGTAGCATTCGCACCATAACCGTAAGCTTCCGATATAAATACTTTATACTTATAGACAGTTGAGCGTTCACGAAGGATTTGTTTTTCACTTACATATCCGATTTTACTATTTGCAAAGATTTTTATAGAATGCTCAAATGGTTCGTCTTTAAAATCAACGAAGTTAGTAGCAAAACCAAAAGGTTTTCTTGAACTAATTTGGTTATCCATTGTTGGCTCATTAAATCGCTGAACCTTATGTAAAATAGAAATTGCTTCATTATATCTAATTAAAGTTGTACAGCCTTTTTCTTGTAATGGTCTTTTCATTTCGGATATTATTTCATTATTCTTATGCGTAATAACTGTACAATCATCTTGCTTACCACGCTCCCATAAAAAATAACAAATTCCACCTTCTATCTCCACTCCCGGGAAACATTCCGATGAAATTGGAAAATCATGTAATATTCTTACATGCTTATCCTTAATCATTGCATCTCTAAAACTGTCTAAACCTTTACCGCCAGAGTACCAACGAGCTGGAATAATCATAGTAATATATCGTGGATTTAATTTCTTTGCCTGTTCTACAAACAAATGATACAACGGTTTTGCACTGGCTGCATTTCCCCCATCACTCAACTGATACGGCGGATTGCCGATTATGACATCAAATTTCATCTCCTTTAACCTCTTAAACAAGGCGGAGTTTCGCTGTCCGTCAGTATGGATAAAGGAGTAAGCGTGCGTTTCAAGCTCCTCCCCTCTGTCATACTCGGATTTAGAAGCTCCGCACATCATACACTTATCTTTGAACCATATATGATAGGTTCTGTTATATTCAATATTCCCTTCCGGATTGTCAAAATGTACAACGGAATATTCTCCGCTTGCATCTTTTGAACAGTAAACCGACCGTCTTGAAAGTAATGCTGTCAATTCTGTTATAGCCAATCCGAAAAGCTGATTTTTAAATATGTGGTCTAATCTCTTTTCTAAATCAGGGATTTTATCAGCAAGACCATCAATTAACCTTTTTGCAATTTCTCTTAAAAAAACACCCGATTTACTGCAAGGGTCCAAAAACTTTGTATCAGGGCTTTTGAATAACTCCTGCGGAAGAGTATCAAGCATTTCATTAACAACTCTTGGCGGTGTAAAAACTTCGTCAGAAGATAAATGAGAAATACAATCCAAAATATCAGGCTTATGTAACTCTTGCAAAAAACTCATCAGCAGCCCTCCGGTAAATTTCTGTAGAACACTGCCGGATAAGTTTTTACAGGCTGGGGAATAAATACATCCTCTCCATTTTCATTTTGCAAAGCAGCAAAAAGCGGAGTATTCATAATCTCTGCCTGTTGATTCATTTGGGCAAAAGAATACTCTTCACGTTTAATCTGGTACCCTATAAGTGTCCACTGGGTAAAAATAATTTTATCAATTCCGTTAAGGCTGTCTCCCTGCAAGATATTTTTTGAGAGAACTAATTTCATTATGTTTTGAAAAGTTTCATCGGGAAGTTTTTTCAGAGATTTTTTATAACAATCACAGGCAATCTCAAACATCCGCTCCTGTGATTCCTTAATATTATCCTCTAACAGGTCAATCCCATAAATACTCCCGAGAGCGGAAAGCATCTGAACTTCAAAGTCGGCTTCTTTTGTCCTGTATCTGTCTGCAACAGTTTTGAGTTTCCTTTCCAGTATTGCTGTCAGAAAGTTGCCTGTTCCGCAGGCAGGCTCTAAAAACCGACTGTCGATTCTTTCAGATTCGTTCTTGACAAGGTCAAGCATCGCTTCAACTTCCCGTCTTGCAGTTAAGACTTCACCGTGATTTCTAACCCTTTCCGCACTTTTGACCTGAACTTCTTTTTCCAATACCGGTGCCATAAAATTCCTTAATTTTATGCACCCAAATATTTATCTCGGACTATATCTTTGGAAAATATTTAAAAATTATTAATTTAATTTAACAATCATATTATTTAACATTAATTTTATGCACCATTGACATAATTATCTTTTCAAACTACTATTAAACTGTGGTAGTATATGCACTCGTTTAAATATTTTGGTGCATTAGAGTTCAAAGTTATAGTATGAGTTGTCTATCTCATCCTGTGCGATACCAATGTACCTTAAAGTAATTGCCGGTGATGAATGATTTAGAATTTTCTGCAACAGAGCAACGTCATTGAACTTTTTATAAAAATGGTAGCCAAAGCTCTTTCTCATCGAATGCGTTCCTATATTAGCGGCAATCCCCAGTTGTTCGCACGCTTCATTCAAGAATCTGTACACCTGCGACCTGTGCAGCCTGTGATGTTTCTTTCCGACAAACAACGGAGTTTCATCTCCTATAGCATACAAATTTTCCCGTTCTTTCAGGTAATCTTTAATCAGAACCTTTAATTTTGAATTTAACGGAAATCTCTTATACTTACCTGTCTTTTTCTCTCTGATTTCAACATAATTTTTGTCTTTCACATCTTCAACGTTTAACCCCAGAATATCCGACACACGTAACCCCGTATTAATTCCAAAAGCAAAGATAAGCCGATTACGTTTGCTGCGTAACTCCAGAAACTTTTCTACTGCCTCAATATCCTTTTTGTTTTTAATCGGTTCTACTAAATTTTTCATTCCAACTCTTCCTTTCTACACCATACTCCAACTGCCGGTGCAAAAAAGAATGTAAAGAATTAAAATTCTTTATACAAGCGACCTCTATTATTGAGGTCTGAGTATCAACTGTCGTCCCAGATTGGTACAGGGTATATCAGCAGAATCTGCTTTAAACTGTTACAGTATGCCCTGCAGAGACTTATAACATCGTTAAGCATTGTGCAGAAATTCGACCATTTTTCCTTTCTCATGCCGGTGATGTTATTATACTGTAACTCGTTACCATGTACCGGTTCTGTATTGAGTGCTTCTGATAATGAGCGATTGAACTCCAGACTGGATTCTATTGCCTCTCTCAACTCATTAAACAAAGCATTTTGACTTACGTATTGTTTGCTTTTAGTTACAAGGTTACTAAAATTTCTCTCCAGATTCTTGTCTATATGTAAAAATTCTTTGAAAGTATTTTTGTACTTATATATATTGCCTGAGTTTGTCAGAAATTCAGCAGCAAATTTTGTATAAGAATCAGAAGTATTCTCTGTTACATTTTCAGTAAACTGACTAAATATGTACTTATTCAAGTGCTCAATAAGATAATTCTCAATAATATTTTTAAATGTGTTTCTATCAAGTGTCTGTATTATTCTATTGTATGTCAGCCTGTTATTAAACCTGTTTCCCTCGAAATGGTTTGCAAGAGATTCTAAAAATTTTGCTCCTTTTAATTCAACCTCAATCCGTAAAAGGTTTATTCTGCTGAGGTCAACAGTATGTTCATTTCTGTTATAGGCTTCACCCAGTATATTAATTTCATCCTCACTCAGTGACTCATTTAGATGAACAATAGATGTGTTATGTTTGTCAATATACTCCTGGCTTTTATCATAGAACTTTATTAGGTGTCTTTCTGTGTAATTCTTTGCACTTTTCTTGATTTTTGCAGGTGCAAGGTATAAACTTTTATTATTAAGGCTTGTTGAATGCGTATTGGGTACTAGGAACCTGTATTTTAAACCGCCTAAAAAATGTATATAATTCTGAATCGGTCTTGGCACAACAACATCAATTGCGATATGAATATTGCTGCACCAGAAACGATTTTGAACATCTGTTTCTAATAAGAATGTATTATTCAGTGCTTCACTAAACAGTAATTGACATGGTCTTTGAAGATTATGTTGCTGTTCATTTTCCCTTTTCAGTCTTGTAGGTGTTATTTCGATGAATGAAAACTTACCTTTGGTAAACTTTAAAGCTCCATAAAATTGTTCCTTTGCCGAGGCTTCAATATCTTCAAGAGTGGTAAGGTCTATGTTTAACCTATCACAACAAAAGCGTAATTTATCCACCTTGGTACAGAGCAGAGATTTTGCAGTAACAACAGGTTTATTAGTCATAATACTTTACCTTCTGATACTCTCACTGAATCTGTCCAATCCCAGTATTTATACAAGGTTAATAATCTCGATTTTGCAGGATGTTCCTTTACATAATTTCTTGTATCAGTGATTAATGCTCTGATTTCAGCCTTTTGTTTAGTGCCATTTTTATTAAAATTATTATTAAGTATTTCAGATATTTCAGCATCATCAAGGTTGTATAACTCGCTTACAATAATACTTTTCTGCATGCTATTCGTTTTTCTCATCAGTAAAGCAATTACTCTTGTTGTATAGTCAGGAGCTATTGTTTTAAACTCGGTCTTGAATTCTTCTGTATGTCTGATTATTTTAAAAAAGCCTTTTGCAGCAATGGTAAATAATTTATGTTCAGCATATAGCAGAGCATGAGCATATTCCGTAAAGCCTTCAGGTATAAGGTTCATTAAGTTACCAACCCCATACACAGACAGATATATTGTCATACTCCGACCACTGCCATATATTTTTAGAGAAATGGGATGTTTACCATTGTTGTCAGTTCTCTTCTGATACTCTCTTTGCGTAGGTGTTACAGCTTCATCATAATAAAAATCAGGAATATTAAAGTTTACACTGTCATTTCTGTAGGTGAATGTTATACTCGGAGTATTTACATCAGTTGTAATCAACAGGTTCTTTTTGTCTGTTGTTAGTTGTAATAATTCAGCATATAACTCACTAAAATAAAATCCATTTAACGTGTAATTACATTCAATACCCAGCTCTGTCATTGGTAATCATACACTCAAGAAAAAATTCTGTATAAATTCAATTACATCATTTTTTCTTAATACTGGTTCTACACTGCTGAATACGATATTTAGCAAGATAAAGTGAGCAATAGCATAACAATAAGAAATGGCTTCAACAAATGTTTCTTCAAGATTATGTCTCAGATAAGCATCCGTATTAAAGTTAAATAGTATATTACTAGGTGCATCTACAGACTTATCATCATCAACTTCATATTTACCCTCTACATGTTTATAGGGTCTAACCTTAAGAAGTTTCCAAGCTGTTTCTTGTGATTGGTGGTGTTTAAACCTCCCTACCTCTCTTAATATATGTTGTAGTAAAAACCAGTAAAAGTTCCGCTGCTGTTCTTCATCTGTTACTTTATGCTTTAAACCTTTAGCAATCTCATTCAGATTGTTTTCAAGTGTATTTAATAGAGTTTCATTCACTGTAATATTATTCAGGTATTTATCTGAATACATATTGTCTACACATTGATGTAGCTTTTCTATTAAAGGTTCACAGTCAATATTATATCTGTTACAGTACTCTGTTATATGTGTCTCTAAGCGTTCAATACTTACACAGTATGATAGTTGTTTTACAGTACTCTTATCTTCTTTGATTAGAGGTATCATCTTCTGTTATCCTTTCTTGTCTGAGAATATAATCCATTGTGTTTTTATGGATGTATTAGTTGAAACTGTATGTGAATGTAGTAGAGTGCATTTATTATATGGACTAGTGTGGTCTCTTATCAGATTTATCTACTATGCACTCCATTGAAGCAGAAGCACCACAACACCAAAGAGATTATTTTGGATTTCAATAGCCTGAATAGTTGTAATGGGCTCAGGCTGATACTGCTGAAATTCTTTCTTTGTAATCTCTATAAAGTTGTTTAGCTGGTTTTGCTTCATTGTTCTTAATCGTAAACACTGTTTATTATACAATACAAAATAATAATACACTTTATCAAACCTTTTGTCAACTATAAAAAACAAATTAGCTTACAGTTTTCAATTCAAAACAAAAACACAGTTTATCAATATTGACAGGTTAGCCTTTTTTTGTTAATTTACATACGTAAAGGAAACGATATGGAAGAAGAAAATAATCCTGGAATATTACTTAAAGCTCGGCGTATTGAACTCGGCTTGACCATGCGAGAATTTGCAGCTAAATACAATATGAGTGCCGCAGTTCTCAATCAACTAGAAAAAGGAAAAATAAAATATCCTTCAATGAAAACTTTATACGCAATTGCTGATGCACTTGAATTCCCTATAAATACTGTATGTGCTTTATACTCAATTACTGCTAATAATGAAGAAGACACTGACAAAAGTTCAGAAGAGCAATCCCCAAAACAAAAACTTATTAGTGCACTTTTATCATACAATGTGCCTGATGACAAAGTCGAAACTATAATTGATTATATCGATTTTGTAAAAGAGAAAGATGAAAACTCTATACTAAATAGAAAGACAAAAATGAAAAGACATTTCAATTAATAAATTTTTCCTATTCTCTAAAAAAATTTGTAAGTTTTTTAATAATTTCAACCAAACAAATAATATCTTCTTTTTTTACAATTATTCTTTGTCCAATGGCATACGATAAATCATTAGATTTTTCAATGTATTTTTCATCAACAATACCATCATTATGTTCAAGTATATGTCGACGTTGAAATAAAATATTCATAAAAGTCAGTTCATCTTCTGATAAACATGTACTATATGCTTTGCGTAAATGTTTATCATATAAATCATTCCCTTTCGATATTATCTGAAAGTCATTTACTTTAATTTTGCTAATGTCAAGCTCTGATTTATGAACAAGATTTTCTTTCGCAAATTTTTGAAAAGCTGAAATAATATCCCCTAAAGTCCCTTCTAGCATTGAACGACACATTTTATTTGCTTCATCCACTCCATATTCATCAGCTAATTTTTCATACATAAAATCTTGTGCTTCTATCATTTTTTCTATTCTAGAAATTGAGTCGCTAAAAACTTGTTCTACAGAGTTGTAACCGCAACAAGGACAAAAGTAAGCACTACCGATAACGCTATACCTGGTTCCACATTGCTCGCATGTTATATCTAAGTTCCATTCTTCCCTTTGACCTATAGGATTATTTCTTATACTAATTTTTTTGCTTGGTTTATAAACAATTTTTATATATTTATTATTTCTTGTACTATTTGCTAGTCTGCTAAACGACTTGCTTAACATTGACTGAACCATACTCACAGCATAGTTTCTGGCATTTTTACGGATAACAGCTATTTGTTCATCGGTGTACCATTGGTCATTTGAAGCAATATATCCACACATAGGGCAATGCACATCTCCATGCATTTTCTCCTTCCAATCCTCCATATTGATTTTAAATACAAATTCACAATTTCTATTTGGACATTGTCTATCCAAATATCCTTTTTCATCAGATTGAAAAGTCATGGGAATTTTAATATTTTTAGTCAAATCAATTGTCTCCCATTCTAATTGTCAATTTTAGCATTTGGTGAAATTTCTATTTTAGCATCAGAGATGATTTTACCGTGTACTGTTCCAGCTACATATACATGCCCTTGGCTATTATGAATATTCCCATTTAAAGTTCCATGTATGTTAGTTTCTGCATTATTTATATATAAATTTCCTGTTAAAATTCCTTGTAAATTAAAAACTGCATTATTACTGATATATACACTGCCATTTAAGATTCCTGTTAAGGTAATAATCACTTTATCCCTTGCTGAGATATCTCCTTTGTAAACTTTAGTAAATTCCTCCGATTTTTTACAAAAATAATTTCCTAAATCAATTATATCTTTATTGGTTTCAATATACATATTATCTCCTCCCTTTATATATTAAATTAGAGCCACTTATAAATTAGAAATTTTAATAAAAAATTAATATTTTATGCCACATTTTCTAATAACCAAGTTCTGAACTCGACAATTCTATGGTAAATAAAAAAGGCCGGAGTTTATCTCGTCCTTTTTTATTTGCTTGCGATAGCGATGAGATAAGCCTTTTTGCGTTCGGCGGATTTGCGCACGGATGGCGCGAACATAGTGAGCTAATCCGGATAGCGAGTAAATTGAGCCGACTCGGACATTGTCCAATTAGCGAAACTTTACGAGCGTGGAGAAAATCCAAGACAGCACGAGCGAACTGAAGGCGGAGGAAATTAAGACGAGGACTGCAGGCCTGTTCGACCGCCTGCTTAATTTTATACCGAAGGAGCAGAGCGCCAGTAGCCTCTGACTTCCGTGCCGTCGCTTCTGGTGTAAGGTCTTACATAAACCAGCCCGCCACCCCGCATACTTGCAAGTTCAAGGTCTGATTCATAAGGTATGCCGATACTTTTCAACTGCGCCATTATGGCTGATTCGTTGCCGGCATACTCATCACCCGTCATTTGTGAGATTGCTTCCCGTGAAAAGATTTTGCCGTCGCCCGTTGCGGGATTCAGGTAGCCGGAATAGTCTACTTGATGAGGTAATACTGGCATTGGTGCGGCTCCGCCGGTTGGTTTGCCTGTTGGTTTGTTCGTAAGTGCATATATGAAACTTTCTATTATCCCTCTAAATTTTCTTTTATCAGAAGGATGTGTAATCAATTCACCATTTCGCATTTTCATCATAACTTTTGTTGCAATTACTGCGGATTTTTCCTTATCAGATAATCTGTCAAAAGTTTTGCCGTATTCTTTTTTTATTTCATCTGCTATTTTTCGGCCTTCATTGTTGTTCCAAGAGTCCATATTCCACTCTCCATAAGGATTGTTTTTTGTTTTGAATTCATGATGTAAACCACCTATAAAACTCCCTAAATATCCCATATTTAAGACCATATCCGCACTTCCGAATGCATGTTTAAATGCATCTGCTTCGTTATTCCAAAATTCATGTCCTTGTCTCGGGCTTGTTTCAAACCCGAATTTTTTCTGGTATTCCCATGTTTTTCTTACCATTTCATTATTAAATTCATTTCGTTTAGATTGATCTGTAACCATTTCTTTAAAATTTTTTATTTTATCAATTGATTTTTTCATTGTGTTTTTCCCTTTCTTATCTTTTTTATTTATTGTAATATCTGGTTATGAGATTTTTACTTATTAGAAAATATTTTTTTCTAAATATTGCAGCAGTACTTAGCGTTTTCTTTTGGCAATCAGTTTATAAATATTGTACTGCCGATATTCCGCCTGTTTATGGTTGGGAAGATCCAATCATTACACCTGGTTTTGAATATCGGGCGGCTATATTGTTGTGGGGATTAGCCATTTTATTTGCTTTGATATTTGCTGTGATTGAAATATTAATCAGAACCTTAGTTATTAAAAAATATTTTCATATTGAATTCAGTCTTTCTTTTAAACTGCCCAGATTTCTGGATATCTTGTATTCCATTGTTTTCTTTACCGGACTTCTATTTGCTTTTATACCTGCTTTATTTACCGGATTGTTTGTTTTGGCCGCAAAGTTTAATTTTTAACTTTCTTGAACTTTATATTGCAGTTATTTGGTCTGTGTTTATATTTAAACTAACTTTTCATAAATCTCACCGCCTTTCATGTTTTCATTGCAAAATTCAGGTATCTTTTTTGATACCCGTCTGCTAGTGTAAAATCGATAGTTGTTGTTATATTTCTGTTTTTATGCTGATGGAGCAGAGCGCCAGTAGCCTCTGACTTCCGTGCCGTCGCTTCTGGTATATGGTCTTACATAAACTAACCCGCCGCCGTGCATACTTGCAAGTTCAAGGTCTGAGTCATATGGTATCCCGATACTTTTCAACTGAGCCATTATTGCTGATTCATTGCCGGTGTATTCATCACCTGTCATTTGAGAGATTGCTTCTCGAGAGAAAATTTTCCCATCTCCTGTCACTGGATTTACGTAGCCGGAATAATCAACCTGATGTGATTGTGGTTTTATTAAACCATCTTTTAACTGCTGCTCTATAATCGGAAGGTTCTTGTAAAATTCATCAGGTGTCATTTCGCCTATTTCCTGAGGGGTGAAGATGTGGTTGCCGTTTTGGTCTACATTCATCTCAATTCCAACTTTAAATAGCTGTGAAGGCTGAGTAGGAGTTACTGGTTTGGCTGTTTGTGGCTGTACATGAACGGTGCTGTCACTTTTTAGCCCTGTTATTTCAGATACATCATATCCGCCAAATTTCTTTAAATATTCTTCTATGCTTGTTTCATAACCATCCTTAGGAATATACTTCCCGTTACTTTGAAGATATTTTTTCAATTCTACTTGTCCGAGTAAATGAGCAGCAGCAAGCATGCCAGATTGAGTGATTCGAATTCCATTTATTATTTCCCCATCATATGTTAATGCAAATGGCTTTATATATCCCCATTGACGTTGTTTATATATACGTTGTGCATGTTCCTGTGCTTGAGGGTTACTTAAAAAATCTTCGACACTATAAACACCATCTTTTCCTGTAAATTGTCCATCCCATTTGTTGTTATAATTACCATTTGGCTTCGGTTTATAATAACCGGCATCAACCATAGCAGCTTCACCCATCTGGTATTTCCCAATGAAACCAACTGAATTCACAGCTTTGTAGTTTCCGCTTGATTCTCTTTGTCCAAGTGCTTCAAAAAAATCGTCTAGTGTTTTTCCCATAAAATGTTCCCTTTCTTGTTTTCATTGCAAAATTCAGGTATCGTTTGTAATACCCGTTTGCTTATGCTATCTATATTTCTACTCAGTGACAATGTTTCTTATTTAAACTTATTGTTTGTATGACCACTGGTACATACCATCTTTATACTTCGCCACATATTGTACACAATTGTGGTTTGAGCCTGAAAGCTTTATATCATGATATCCGTTTGTTTTGTTTTTCAAAATATAGACCTTTTTCTGCGGCTCAAACACTAAAATGGATATATCTTTATACTCGCTCTGTTGTTTTTGTAAAATAAACAAGGAATATCCGGCAGTTCCAAGGTAAAGCGTTGAATAAACCATACCCACAATTTCTTTTTCTCCGTCATCATTCAGGTCAACTTCAAAGGCTTTTACTGTTTCAGGTTCTATTCGTGCAAAATCTTTTGCTTCTTCCGGCGTTTTATTTAATTCTTTCAATACATATTCATAAAGAATTTTGCCTGCCTGTTTCTCTGATTCTCCGTTTGAAAAATCAAGCGCACGGTATGTGCCGAATGCTAATGCCGTTTGCGCTAAAATCATTATTGTTATAACCAAGATCAGGAGTCTTTTCATCTGACGCATTTCCCTATTTTAACCACCTGTCTATTTTACCATTTATTTCTTAATTCCGTCAATATTTAAGTTTAAAAATATCTCCGAAAACAAAGGCTTTTATTATATTTTTATTATTTTTCCATAAATCTCACCGCCTTTCCGGATTATTGTTATAAAAAAAAGAGTAAGACAGAATTTTAAATTTTAATTAATTTAAAATATCTTACCTTACTCTAATTTTTTGTTTTATTCAATTTTGTACTACGATCAT
>CALUTL010000021.1 GCA_944323655.1 Candidatus Gastranaerophilales bacterium
ATAAGCGGGGGTAATTCAGTGGTAGAATGCCTCCTTGCCAAGGAGGATGTCGCGAGTTCGAGCCTCGTCTCCCGCTCCATAAAGAAGAAGGTTTCAAGACCTTCTTTTTTATTGCTTTTTTGACTGTGTGTAATCTGTGTGTAATTGTTTAAACAAAACTTATTCAAAATTAGGTGAAACTAAAACACAAAAAAGTGAAACTAAAAAAATCCCTCTATCAAATTTGATAAAGGGAAATTACTGAAAGGAGTGTCATAGAACAACTATCTATGTTGTGTATTTATCTAAAATGTCAATTGCTTCAAGTTTCCTTTGTGGAACAGGGTGTGCATATCTTTGAGTGGTTGTAATCTTTGAATGGCCAAGTATCTCTTGTACTACTGTCAAATCAATACCTTTTGTAGCAAGCCTTGTAGCAACTGTATGCCGTAAATCGTGAAATCTAAAGTTCTTGATATTTGCTTTTTTAATTACTGTACCAAAAGCTTTTTGAACAGTAGTGTATGGTTTGCCTGTTTGTGAATTAACAAAAACATATTCATTCGTTTTAGGCATTTGTATAAGCATATCTCTCAATGTTTTTGACAGAGGTATTTGTCTTGATTTGCCTGACTTTGTTTCTAGAAGTTCAATGAAACCTTGCTCAAAGTCAATGTTACTCCATTTGAGATTTAGAATTTCGCCCCTACGCATACCTGTTTGAAGTGCAACTGTTACAATAGGTTTGAGGTACGAATAAGGTTGTACTATTTTTCTCTGTCTTGTGTACTTATCCAAAACGTCATATTCCTTTTCAATTTCATTGAATAATCGTTTTTCTTCGTCAGCAGTTAAGTATCTTATTTTGTGGTTGTCGTTCCGCAACTTTGATACTTTTTCAACAGGGTTTTTACTCAAAATCTCATTATCTATTCCAATGTTGAACATTTTGCTCAAAATCATCAGATACTTATTTATTGTAGAATTTTTGACCTTTCTTTCTGTCCGCAAAAATTCTTTGAAATCTTCAATTCGTATAGGCGAAATGTCTTGTACAATGCAGTTATCACCAAAAAACATTGTTATAATTCTAAGAGTATAAATATCTCTGTCATAACTCTTTTTATTGATTTTTGCATAACTTTCATACAGCTTTTTAAGCTCTGATAATGATACATCTTTTTCTTCTCTTGGAATAATACCCTCTTGTTGTTGTGCCAACTTGAATTTTATGCCATTCTCAAATTTTTCTGCGTCTTTCTTTTCTGAAGCACCAGGACAAAGACCATGTTTTCGTTCTCCGTTTAGCATAAACAGATAGTACCATTTCCCATTTTTCCTTTTATAGACTGACATTTGGAATACCCCCTCTTTGTTTTGTTTGTACCCATTCATCAAACTTATCTTCAAGTATGTAAAGTGTACCGCCAATTTTGAAGAATATTTCAGGTGGTAAGTCTCCTCGTCTTTTCCAAGTCTTTACTGTATTTGGGTTCGCTTTAAGTTTTGTGCAAAAGCCCTTAAATGTTATAAGATTTGTCATTTTTTATTTCTCCTTATATTTTTAGTGTATTTTTCTGAATAACAAATAACATTTATACCGAAAGATAACAGTATATTACCTTTCGGTATTGTTATCTGATGTTATTTATGCATTATTGCTCTTGTTGCATCCATAACGTGTAAATCGTTCTCTATGACTTTTTTGATGTTTTCAAGTTCTGAATATTCAGTTAAATCAAGTATTGTAGAACTTGCTTTTGTACCACCTTTACGCCTGCTGTAATATTTTGTTTTTCTGTCTTTGTAATAGTGGCTTGCTTTAAGGTCTTTTGCAAATCTTTGAGGGTCTAATTTACTTTCGATAGATTCCAAACTTGAATTATATGCGTATATACAGTCTTGTGTGTCAAAGATAAAGTAATATTTGCCGTCTTTTTCTTCAAACATATATTGCATATTTAATTCAAGATTTCTTTTTGCAATAAGTGAGGGAATTGCTCTTAAGAACAACTCTACTTTATTTACAGTTTTCGTGAAGAAATCATGATACCATTCGCAGTATTCCAAAAATCTTTTATTTTTATCAGAAATTTTGTAATCTGCGAATTTTTCTAGATAAGCAATACCAGTGTATGCTAATGCTAAATTATAAGTTTCTCTGCACTTTTTATCCCATAAATTAAGAGATATGAGCCAATCCTGTGTTTGTTCTATAACATTATATAAATCATCAAAATTTATTTTGAATATTTCCGCAAGAATTTTTGAACGTCTTTCATCATTGCCAAATTTTTCGTCAATATATGTTGTATCAATTCCGTTTTCTGGGAAGTATAGCAATAATAGTCTGTTCAAAATTTCTTGTTTTGCAGGCGGTGTGAAGTTTGATGAAAAAATACCTGATGTACAATAATACATATCATTATGATTACTTGTTTTACTCTGCCTACGTTTAACGTCTCCCTCATTCATAGCTTTGATATAATGCTCAAATGAGTTTGTATCAAATTCTTCAATTTTGTAGTCGTTAATAATTTGTGGTATGCCATTATTTCCAAAACAAGCTGTAGCAATTCCGTTATGCGTACTTGTACTTGCAATTTTGCAGTTTGCAGAATAACCAAATATATTCATAATAATACCTTGAACTAAACTTTTGCCTTGCTGGGTTTTACCCTCAAGAAAGACTACAGGGTAACCGCTACGCTTTTTCCAAAAATCTTCAATAAATACACATAATATTGCCGTACCTAATGCTATAAACGGCTCAATTCTGCCTTTATATACCTTAAACATTTTGTCTAACGTATTGTATAAAATTTCTTGGGTGTTACATTCTTCCAAATACATTTTGGGCAGTCTTGCATTTTGTGATGTATCAAGCGTTACATACAAATCATCAGATACTTTGATTTCACCGAATTTATTTGCAGGGATTATTTCACCATTTTTTGTAATACCCGCATTTTCCATTACAAACATATCAGGTAAATCTGATACATTTGCCACTCCTGCATTTACTAATGAATAAGTATCACCTTTTGCCATATTTATCATTTGCTCTTTTATCATGGCAAAATCTTTTTGCACTAATTCACAGTTTAATCTTGCATTTGCAGAATGTACTTGCTCTTTGAAAGTATATTCATTACTTTTACCCTTGCCGTCTAAACTTATATGCTCAAATCTTGAATTTGCCTGTTTCTGACAATATACATCCGTTCTGAATGTCGGCTTTTTAGGACTTTTATTGTTGTATATTGTTTTAACCATTTTGACATCTGTAATAACATCATTCAAAACAATATGAGCCGTCATTAGATATTTTTCTTCCTTAACCCTTTCAATATGTATAGAATAAGTATTGCCGTTAAATTCGTGTAAAAAATTTCTATATTTTGGTATTCTTACATTGTCAGGTATAGGACACAAATTTGGATTTCCCATATTGATATCTTCAAAAAATTCTTTAGAAATTTCGTTAAAAAATTCTCCAAATTCTTTCTTTGATAATTCAGTAGGTTTTGTAACTTTTTTGTCCTTAAAGTCCGCATTTATAATTGAACTTTGTTGTTCTTTTAGTATTATATTGTTTCCCATTGTTAATATTCCTTTCTATGTTTACATTTGGAGCATTCGCTAAAAGTACTTTTGATAGTGTTGCAATTTACAAAATACTTTTTAGCATTTTCAAATTTTTTTCGAGTTTCTTCAAAATTGTAAGTAGGATAATTTTGACTAAATTCATCAAATATTTCATAACCATTTTCAAAATCGTTAAGAATACACGCAAATCTAAACCAGTCTAATTCACTTAATGTTTCAGAATTATCTACACAATGCTTTATAAAAGCACATTGCTCATACAGTTTTTGGAAATTACCCTTTAAAATTTTTCGTTTTATCTCTTTATGGTTTGAATGATTTTGTTTGCATACAATATCTTTCATATCAAGATAATCTATCCAAGTTTGTGGCAATTCTGCAATTATAGGTTTACCATTGCTATCTATTCCGTCAATAATTTTGTAATAGTTATTATTGACTTTCGATGGTGCTATTACAATGTAGCCGTTGTAACGAGTGTCAATATAGTTACCAATTTTAGGCAAAGGTTTTGTTGTAATACCCTTTGAACTAAATATTAGATGTCTGCCATTGCCACTTGCACTTGCTTGCGTTAGTGTTTTAGGCAATTTCCCTAATTTTTCTTCTAATGTTTTTAAATCTTCAACAGGTGTTGCATTTTTATCATGGTAATCAAGGTCAAGCACTAAAACATTTGATTGTGCACAAGCAAGACCTACGTTATATCCGCTACTAATAAATTTCATAACATCTTGACCTGTTTTAGCATCAAGAAAACCATGTTGTGTAGCAGGCTTTTTGTCATTAGCTTTACATGGGAAAATTGCAAAATCTTTCCAAATGTTTGTTAAATTTATGTCTTTCATAATTCTTCCTTTCTTTTAATAAACTGTCGGCACTTCAACACCGCAAAATAATGTACAAAGAAGGCCAAGTGGCATATTGAGAGCGGTTTTCCAAGCATATTCACTTCCGGCTTCATCATTTACTTCATTTTGTTCTAACACTCTCATATAAGTGTCTTTGTCGTACCCATGAGTTTGAAGAATATGTGCAATGCCGATTAATTCGAATATGTCAGGACAATCTTCTATTTTGTCAACAAACGGGCAACACTTTCCCAATTTATCAACTTCTTTAATTTTGCTGAAATCTTCTGAAGACAAACACGTTATTTTTTCGGCTTCAAAAGTGCTTGGTGTTATTTTGCCATATCTTTTTTCAGAAGCTTTAAATGGGCAGTCTTTACATGTAAGTATTTCCAAAATTTTGTCCACTTCAAGCCTTGATACTTCTTTGTATTTTTCAAGTGTGTACATTTTAATTTCTCCTTTATTTTTTACTTCTGCTTTTTTTCGCACTCTTAGTAAGCCCATAAAAAGACTATGCTTTGGGCTTTTGAATTGTTAAGATTTGCAGAAACAGAGCTTTACAGACTTGATTTATTTTTTTATATCATTTAAAATGTTTTTGGAATTTATTTGAAGCCTTGAACTCTGTCTCTTGGCTTTTTTATTTTGGTTTCATAATTATTCTCCTTTCCTATTTTTATTTTATTTACCTAATTTACGAAAGTACATTTGTAACAACATCAAATTTCTTTCGATGCTTACATAATAAAATAGGTCAAAAGTATTGTCAATGCTGACTTTTGACTGCTTCCCCCTCTAAATTCTCCCCTTCTTACATGTTAGTAATACATGTTCGAAAAAGTTCTAAGGCAAAAAATAAATGTTTGTTTTTATAAAAAAAGGTTACAAAGCGTAACTTCGTTAAAAGTTTTACATTTCTTAACAAAAACTGCTCAAAAAATACTCATTTTTGTTACAAAACTTCATTAAGTTTCTTAATATTTTATTTGTCTAAATAATAAACCTGCATTAAAAACATCATAGAAGTGACAGAAAGTGGCTTAAAATGTTAGTTTAGAAAGTAGTATATGGTTGAAATAATAGTATAGTACACATTTTAACACTTGTTTACAGTTATACTATGCTATATAAGAGAGATTACAGGATAAACGAGAAGAAACTTTTTGCAAATATTTAATAGTTTACCTTATAAAGATACTTTCCGTTTCTCTGTGTTTAACGCAGTAATCTCTGATTACATTCCTTTTACAAAGTCATTCAAAGCTTTTTCAAGATTAGGTATTAAGTTTGATTTGTCGATTTTTTCAGTTATGTATGCTTTGATTTCGCTATCTTCAAGACAAGTAACGTCTGCATAATCTTTTGCTGATATGAGTTCCGCTATATTGCAAAACTTCCACTCTGCAAAATTTTTAAACTCTACACCTAATTTTTCTTGTAAAAAGTTTACAAGTTTTGTATGCTCCGCCTGATGTTCTTCATCTGCAGGGTTTGTTGATAACTGCAAAAGCACTTGGTCTTTGTGGTTAGTCAATTCAATGACTACCGCCAATTTTGATTTAAGCGCTTTTTCACTACCGAATTTCAATTTTGTTGTATCAACTCCGGCAGGAATACATCTAATGTATTTGTCTTTGTTGTTTTCTTCTGCGGTTATATCGTTTCTTTCTGCAACAATTTCACGCAATATGTCAGCAATTCTGCTTGATGTCGAATTAACTTTTTCTATGATAAGGTCAATAGCCTCTTTGTTTTCACGATAGATTTTTCTGCAAAGTTCAGTAACTTTTTCGTCCTCGTTTCTCATAATTTTCCTTTCAATCATATTTCTGTAATGCTTGATAAAGATTTTGACTTCATCGTTCATATACTGCGATTTGAATTTCAGCGTTTTGTTGATTACTCCGTAAACTTGCTCATAGTTCATTGGAATGTAATAGATATGCTCCGCTTGATTTTGGCTATTCTTGCATTCTTTTTGTATCAAGCCGTTCGTTTCAATATTCGGAGTTAGGTATATGTAGATTTTGTTATAGTCAGCAAAATTTTCGTTAACGTATTTTGCGTAGCGTTCTAATTGTTCATCATGTTCGCCTGTCCAAATCTTGTTTTCAATTACGCATAAGAATTTGTTTTTACTGCTTGTAAGTAAAATGTCTATGTTTTCATGTTCTCGTCTGATTTCACAGTCGCTAAAATCTGCGTATGCAATATCGCTTAAAGACAATGTAACTTTATCTGTTTGCGAAAAATTCTTGATAGATTCTTTCAAAAACTCTTTCAAAAAATAATCGCCAACACCATGATTTTCATACGGTGCCATCAGCCAACCAAGAAAATTTGAGTGTCGTATTTCGTTATTATGCAACTTCAATGCCGTAAAGATGTTGAATTTGTTTGTTGAAAGGTTTAGTTCTTCCAAATCTTCCGACAACATCAGCTTTTCAAGTTTTTTGATTTGTTCTTCTGTACTCATAAGTTCCTCTTTTTGCCAACATCATAGCATACTTATATGTCAGATTTAGACGTAACAAAATTCTCTAACTAGACTGTAAGTCAATACTAGACTGAGAGTATTGTACCACAATATTAGTATGATAGAGAATGATTGTCGCAAATTTGCACAAAATGTTACAAAATACCGCGAACTCAAAGGCTACAACAAAAGCAGACTTTGTGAATTAGTTGATTGCGACCTTTCTTATATTGGTAAAATTGAACGTGGCGAAAAGTTTCCAAACCTCAAAATGATACTCAAACTTGCCGAAGCTCTTGAAATTCCTGCAAAAGATTTGTTTGATTTTGAATGATACTATCGTAAGTGTAAAATTTTTATTAAATAGTTTTACCTGTGATTATTATTGTATATAATACATATAGGAGAATATGAATGACTGGTAAAAATGATAGTTTACAAAGTATTATCAAAAATATATCGAATAATAATATCGAAATAAATAACAGTGAAGCTATTCTATTAAAAGGCGATTCTTTATCAATTATAAAAAAATTTCCTGACCATTCAATCTCATTAATTTTAACAGATCCCCCTTATCATACAACTAAAAAGGATAATATATTTGGTGATACCGCTTTTTCAACAGATGATGATTATTTAGCTTGGCTGGAAGAATATATAATGGAATGGAAAAGAATATTAAAGCCAAGCGGTGCAATATACTGCTTTTGTTCTCCAAAAATAAGTTCACGAATAGAACTATTGTTTATGAAAGAATTTAACATTTTGTCTCAAATCGTATGGACAAAACCGAATGAAGCTGGATTTGATGGTTGGAAACAAAAAATGAAAAAAGAAGCCTTGCGTCAATGGTATCCACAATCGGAACGAATTATTTTTGCTGAGCCATCATACAAAGGGAATTTAAAAAGTACATATTTTGGTAACTTTTTAAAAGATAAGCGTTTAAGTATAAATATGACTGCACATAAATTAGCGGAACTAACAGGTTTTTATGGCAAAGTTAATCATGGCGGAGCTATTTCAAATTGGGAAGCAGGAAGAAATATCCCTAACGAAGAACAATATAATAAACTGTGTAACATTTTAACTAAGCACGGTGTTTCTTATATGCCAAACTATAGTGATGTAATAAGACCTTTTAACATCAATAAGAATGTAGAATATACAGATATTTGGAATTTTAAAACCGTTAGAGCATATCAAGGTAAACATCCTGCAGAAAAGCCATTAGATTTATTAGAACATGCAATTTTAGCTTCTACTTTGCCTAATGATATTGTGTTGGATTGTTTTTCTGGTTCTGGAAATACCTCAATAGCTGCCTTGAATACAAATAGAAAAAGTATTGCTATTGAAATAGAAAATAAGTGGATAGAATCAGCTAAAGAAAAACTAAACAACTATCAATCAAGAGAAATAATTGATAATAAAGTTATAAATTTTTGTTATGCAAAATCAAAAAATAAATCTCAACAATTAGAGCTTAGTTTGTCATAAATATCATTTCTTTCAATTACATTACGCATCCAATCAAGCGTTTCATATATTCCAGAATCCTTAACAACTATATTGCAGTGGTGATGCCCCCAGCCTAAGTTGTATGGAGCATGATTAAATTCACCGACCCTTAATTCTCTAATATGAAATAAATTTAATTGAGTAACCGTCAAATCAACAACTTCTCTACCATGTGCTTGTTGAACTTTATCAAAAAAACCATGAGCATCTAATTCTTCCAAACATAATGGACAAATAGCATGTCGATTACTATTGATAATTCTTTGTTTTATTAATTTATCAAAATTTAATAGATTATATTTTTTGCATTCCTCAAATATTTTTTGTTTTCTTGTAGCAATTTCATCATCATTACTCATTCCGAAATCTAGTAATGTGGCATCCGCATTTTTACACATCCAAAAAATAGCTTCGAGTTGTAATTTGCATCGTTTTATAATATCTGTACTAGCATATTCGTAAACTCTAATTCCTGCCCCTTTTAATGTTTTATCTGTAAAGCCTAAACTTATTTTGCTACTGTCTTGTATAGACGTAGTTGCAGGTACTCTTGCAACAAATTCTCCTCCAAGTGGGTTGTTTCTTGATGTAGCAAATCTAAAGCCATAATTTGCAGGATTATAGGCATTCCATTGTTCACGTGTTTCATAAAAAATAAGCATATTCTTGCCTAAAATAAGACTTTTGTCTATATCATCTTTTTTTGTAAAGTATTCTTCCGGTGGAATTAAAACAATAAATCCGTTTTCATAATTAGGGTTTCCATATGGATAGGTCTTTAATTCATTATATGTATTAAATGGTATTAAAACTGTGTTATTTCTATTTACACGGTTTTGGTATATCTCATCATCGTCAGCCCCTCTTGTTTGCCCTGTTTTATAAAATTTGCGCTCTAAAAGCTTTAAAAGTTTATTTGATGACATAATAGCCCCCTTTTTTCATCATGCTAGCACAAAAATATTCTACTTCTGAATGATACACAATATAATTTTGTATCATTCTGTAAATTTACTCTGATTATTTGCCTGTTTACCTTTTGAATACTTTTTGAAAATGGTTGAAAAATAAGGTGTACTTTGAATATTACATAATTTATAATTTTAATATATTTATGTATTATACACTACAACTGACTTTGGAGGTATTTGCTTATGGAATTTGTACAACCTATTAGAGATTTGAAGAAAATCGAAACTATCAAGAAATTGTTACGACAACAGAATTTGCGTGATTATTGTCTTTTTGTAGTCGGCATAAATTCAGGACTACGCATTAGCGATCTGTTAAAACTGCGTGTATCAGATGTCTATGAGAACGGCAAGCCAAAAGACCGCATACGATTACGAGAGAAAAAGACAAACAAGTTTAAAGATTTTCCGCTATCAGATAACGCAAAATCAGCACTCAAAGAATATCTAAAAACAAGAGATTACAAAGACAATGAGCCTTTATTCCTGTCAAGAAAGCGAAACCGAGCTGAGGCTGAAACGGCTTGCGTTGAGCAAGACGTGAACGCCGTTAAACGCGATGTTTCAAGAGAGAATAAAGGCTTTTTGTTGCGACAACAAGCATACAAGATTTTGAATAATGTAGCAAAAGATGTTGGCATAAAAGAAAAAATCGGAACGCATACACTCCGTAAAACATTCGGCTACCATGCACACAAAAACGGCTATGACATAACCTTAATACAAAATCTATTCAACCATTCTTCGCCAAGCGTAACGCTCCGCTATATTGGCATTACTCAAGATAAATTAGATGATGTGTATATGAATTTAGATTTGTAAACATTATAATCTTCTGATATACAATAAAAGTTTGTTTTTATAATATAATACTCTTGTTAAATAATTAATTAACAACAAGGTGATATCATGTTAAATAGCTTAAATTTAAATAATTTTAGGTGTTTTTCGACAGAACAAAACATTCCATTAAGTCCTATAACACTTATATATGGTCCTAATTCATCAGGTAAAAGTTCTCTTCTTAAATCATTAGTAGTTATGAAACAAACTTTAGAAGAAGCATCTTCAAATACAAATTTGATTACAAAAGGACAGTACACTGATATTGGAAATTTTAAAGATTTTATCAATAATCATGATACAAAGAAAAAATATTCTATAAAATTTCAATTTGATTTAACAAAACAGAAAAATAATCGATATATTCGTCCATACTATAGAATGAATCTATCAAAATCAATATCAAAAATTTCTATTGAATTTTTCTATAGAAATTCTACTAGCCAAAACAATGTTTTGAATAGCATAAATTTATATATAAATGATGAATTACAACCTTTTTTAAACATAGAAAGAACAAGTAAAAAATCAAATATAACAAGTAAATTTTACAGAATGCGATATTCAAATTTTCAATCTACTAAAAATAATAATGATACCCCTAATTTATACGAAGTAAAAAATATAAATTGGGAGAGTTCATTTTTTCAAGAAACATGGAAATCTTTTATAGAAAAAAGTAAGAAAGAAAAATATGCAGAAAAGATTGCTACAAAAGTACATCATTTAGAAGAAGTTCTTAAGAAAGAAAATAATAATGCAAGACAACGTAATCTTTTTGGTAATTCTCCTGAAAAATTAAATGAAGAAATATCGGCATATAAAAAATGCGTAGATTTTTTAAATAAAAATAATGAGGAAATGCTTAATGATTTTAAAGATGAAATTAAGAATTTTTATTCACAAAATTATTTAATTTTTACTAATGTAATATTCTGGGATGAAGCATCGTTAAAAGAAGATAATTTGGACTACTTTAATGCAATGTTATTTAAACCACGAAATTTATATCATTATTACGATGAAATAAATTTAGATTTAGATATTAACCATAAAATAAGTAGCTTATTATATACAACTTCCAATTTAATTCAATCTTATTTTCGTAGTGCAAAATATCTTGGAGCTTTAAGAGATAATCCTGAACGTTATTATCTAACAACACCAACAGCAAAAAATTATGTAGGTAAATCAGGGAAAGATACAATTGATATTATTGCGAAAAACACCGTTCTTAAAAATAAAATAAATAAACAATTAAAAAATTTAGAATTAGGATATTCAATAACGCCTCGCAAAATTCCAAATGAAGATATATATTTATTTCTTTTAAAAGAAGAACAATCAGGCATTACAGTTTCATTAAATGATGTCGGTTTTGGTGTGAGCCAAATATTGCCAATATTGGTACAAAGTATGTTATCACAAAATGAAACTATATTAATTGAGCAACCTGAAATTCATATTCATCCCAAACTACAAGCAGAGCTTGGAACTTTGTTTGCAGAATGTATAAAAGAACCATATAACAATAACTTTATTATAGAAACTCATAGTGAAAATATTATACTTAGACTACAAAAACTTATAAGACAAAAAATTCTTTCTTCTCAAGATGTTACTGTTATATACGTTAATAAAACAGAAGATGGGTCTATATGTAGTCATTTAAGACTTAATGAAAACGGTGATTTTATAGATGATTGGCCAAACGGCTTTTTTGAAGAAAGTTTTAAGGAGATGTTTGGTTAATGCTAATTCCATTTGTAATATTGCCAAATTTATTCAATGAAGAATTGATTAATAGTGATACACAAGTAATTGATAATTTGGCTCTATTTTTAAAAAATGTAAAAAACAAAGGTATCATTCTCTTTGATTCAGATAATTGCATTGATACTGCAATTTATAATTATCTTGCAGAATTTAAAAACCAGCAAAAAAGAAAAAAATATCAAGAAGTATATAAATTTATACACAAGTTAAATAAATTTAATATTTTAACAGAAGATTTTGAAAATGATTTAAATCCTGTATGTGAAAAGATTGTTTCTATTATGAAAAATTCGTCTGATATTACATGTATTTGTGGTGTTAAAGATTGTGATAAAGATTGTAAAAAATGTTTGCAAAATGCATTAAATAATACTGATAACCAAATACTCGAAATCAACAATATAACAGATGATATAATTGATAGATTATCGCGTACAACTTTCACCTCTGTTCAAGAATATGATATTGACAAATTACATAATATTATATTTAAAAATTTTGTAAAATATGCTTCGGAGATTTCAATATATGATAATCAAATGATTCCACTTGAAAAAAGAAATATAAACTTAAATAGTAAATACCAAATAAATGAGAATTATGAATATAACATTGAGCATTTATTTAGATATATGTTCTCGATTAATCCTAATTTGACGGTTAATTTATATCTAATTATTAAACAAGAGCAATATAAAATTCGTAATCAAATAATAGATAGTTTTAATATTTTTTTGCAAAAGTTCAGAGATGATTATAGTAATGCAATAATTAATACTATACCTATAATAGAAGTATGCAATTCTGAATTTGAGACAAAAATATTACACCAGAGATATTTTATATCAAATCATATAATTTTTTCATGTGATAGAGGTCTAGACATAATTAACAAAAAAAATAATAAAGTCAGAGATTTTAACATTGCAATCGTTGATAAAGCTGATGCAAAAATTTTAAAATATCATCTAAATAATAAACTTGTAATAGCGAAATAATATAAATTTAAAGTAAGCTCAACTGTTTCATTTCAACAATAACAGGCTTTTTCTGTTCTTGTTGCTGGCGTTTTAGTTTGTATTCAAAGCCGTTTACAACGTAAAATGGTGTGTATAAGATTTTCTGAAACTTCCAAGCAAGTGTATCACCTAACATTACTCTTGCAGGAATGCCAAGTATTGCAAGCTGAATGTATGCCATTTTGAAACAAGTTTCGTCAATGTCTATTGCTTCAACAAAAAGCTGATGTTGATAGTTGTAACCCTGTTCTTTCAATGTTTCTGCAAATGCTATGATTATTCCGCCACTACCACAACAAGGCTCTGCTAATGTTACAAAGTCTTTCTCTGCAAGTTGATTTTCTATGTCTGTAAAATTTATCTGTGCCATAAGTTTACTAAAGTGATACGGTGTAAAGAACTGCCCTTTACGTGCATTACCAAAATTGTTTGCAGAAAATACTTGTCCTAAAAAGTCTTGATGTTTCTCATCAAGTGCTAAAACAATAAGAGCAAGCATTTGACTAAATTCATTTGCTTGCTCTTTTGTGTATCTCCCCACTATCTCTAAATACTGTTGTTCAAGTTGGTCGCTCCGATAAAATGGTTGTGCTAACGATAATGTAGCCAATGACAAAAAATCGTCAAAAACTGTTGCAACTGACTTCGAGCGGTCTAAATTTTGCAATAATGAGTTAAATTCTTTTACATAGTTCATACTTTGTACCCCTTTGTTTACGAGTGATTCCACGTTTAATTCTGTTGAACTTTTGTCTGTTTTATATAGTTTTATATTAACTACCCTCAAAAAGTTTCTCTGTGTTTAACGTGGAATTAGCTATTCTGAAAATTTAGTTAAAAAGTCTGATTTTACTATTTTTTACCTAAATTTATAAAATTATTGTATTCAAGAAATTTCAAACGTACATATTATACGTAAAATTAAGGTCTCACAATGACAACTACTTCAATATCATTTTCCCTGCCCGATAAATCAGATTCAAAACCTCTAGGATTTTTAACTCGCTGATTTGGATCGTATACAAAGCATATAAGTTTTTTACAATCAGGATGCGTTGAATATCGTTTCATGTCAATGATAAGCTCGTTAGAAAGTTCTTTATTTGACAATCCCTTTCTCGTCATCTTGGTTTCAATTACTATTTGTTCTTTTTTTAGTAAGAAATCTTGTCGTGAAGAAGTACTTGCATAAGAAGGACACCATTCCTCTGCTCTAATATCATCACAATAAAGCATTAAAAGAGCATGTAATAAGTCTTGCACATCATATTCATCCATAACATCTAACGTATCTCTATCAGAATATCTATCTCTTAACTGAATTACAATATTGTGAAATTTCTCAAATATATTATAAATATCAGTAATTTTTACAGTCTCATCATTATTTGTCTTGTCTTTAGAATGAATACTATTTTTATATTCATCTTTATTGTGTTCTAAAATTTTAAGAATTCTATCAATTTCAAAGATATTTTTTTGATGAACATCTTTGTTGTATACATACATGTTTGATAAAATTTTATTAATATTCAAACTATACCAATCAGATATTTCATGGCATGAATAAACGATAATGTCTAAATCATTGTTTTTTATGGCATTCTCTAATTCATCAAGTATATTACTTATTGCTGGCTCAGAAGTATACTGACGAATACATTTAATAATTCCATTAATCTTAATTGTAATGAGCTTAAAATCTTCCATAAATTAAATATGCTATAAAAACAGTTACTTTGCAACAAAATAACATCAAATAACAATACCAAATTTATTACAGTTGTTTACTTACAGACACTTTGTTATTTGTTATTTCAGAAATAGACCGCTTTATAATGTTAAAACTATTGATTTTACTAGAGATTACAGGGTTAATCACGCTTAATTTTTGTAGTCAAAATATATAAACATATTAAATTACCCTTAAAAGTTCAACAGAATATCTCTGAATATTCTGTGTGTAATCTGTGTGTAATTGATATGTAGTTTACCTTATTTTCGTATTAGTTTCATAATGTCAAAATGGTTGCAAATACTGAAAATATTGCATTCATGAAAAAATTGCCAAGGAGGATGTCGCGAGTTCGAGCCTCGTCTCCCGCTCCATAAAGAAGAGTCTGAATTTCAGGCTCTTTTTTATTTTGCAGAAAAAGGTTAGCATTTGCAGGGAGATTTTGGCGAGAACTCGCTTTTTCGAGTTCGGCGACCTGTGAGCAGAGTGCGGAGGCTTGGCGGCAAAATGGCAACGCCATTGCAGACGACAACCGTAGGCACGTTTAATGCGAACAGTTAACTTTTTATAAAATATTGTTAACTTAACTTAAAAATCACTACCAATATAAAAATATTTGATACAATAAAAAAAGCTGGAGTTATTATGAATATAGAAGGTAAATTTTCATCAGCAAAAATCTATGCAGTTACGGTAGATGACGGCACAATAGAACAAACAAAAAACATTTGTGACCATCCGATTTTTGCGGGCTGTAAAATCCGAATCATGCCTGACTGCCACAAAGGCAAAGGCTGCACAATAGGTTTCACCTCAGAAATGCCAAAAGGCGGAGAAATTATACCGAATATAATCGGAGTAGACCAGTCTTGCGGAATGTATGTCATTAAGCTAATTTATTCAGATAACTTGAATGAATATGAAAAACTTGATAAAGTAATCAGAAAAAATATTCCGACAGGAACCGGTGCAAGAAAAGAGCTTAGTGAGCTTCTTCCAGAAGAACTTAAAGAAAAAATTTACCAAATTTCAAAAGATACTCTAAAAGATGAATCAAGCGAAGAAGATTTACTCAAAATCGGAACTTTAGGAAGCGGAAATCATTTTATCTCAATTGAAAAAGGAACAACAGGAATTTATTTAATAATCCATAGCGGCTCAAGAAATTTTGGGAACAAGCTTGCGGTTCATTTTCAAAATCTTGCAATAGAAAAAAACTGTTACGGTGATAATTATTTAAAACAGCTTTCATATTTGACGGGAAAAGATGCCGAAAATTATTTATACTGCGCCGATGTATGCCGAGATTACGCCCACTGGAGCAGAAAAATAATGGCGGAAGTAATTCTTAAGAATATGAACTGGCAAGCAGAAGAAACCTTTGAAACCCTGCACAATTATATCGGAAAAGATAATATAATTCGCAAAGGCGCAATTTCAGCTCATAAAGATGAAAAAGTTTTAATACCTTTAAATATGGCAGACGGCTCACTAATATGTATCGGCAAAGGCAACAAAGACTGGAACGATTCAGCCCCGCACGGCGCAGGCAGAATAAGCACCCGCACCCAGGCCAAAGCAAACCTTTCAATGGATGAATACAAATCAAGAATGCAAGGAATTTTCACGACCTGTATCTCAACAGGCACACTTGATGAGTCGCCGATGGCATACAAAAATGCCGACGAAATTATAAAATCAGTGGAACCCGCAGTTGAAATTATTGACCACATAAAACCTTTATATAATTTCAAAGCAGGTTAGATATTTACATTTTAATTAAATGGAAATATTATTCGATTTGTAACTGCAATTCGCCGATAAAAAAAAAGTTTGTGCTATGATTTTTATTAATATAATTCAGGGTAGCAAAAATATTTTTGCTTGTTTTTTAAATACCATAAAAGGCAACTCTAATGAAAATTCAAAATAACAACAATTCAAGCACAACATTCACACAAATTTACATAAAATCAAATGAAGCCCAAAAGCTTCTCAAAAAAGCAGACCGAGCAGTAAAAGCCATTGATGCAAAATTTATAAACACAAATATTCCCTCCGGTCACAGAAAGCCGCTTTGGTCAGTATTATCAACGGAAATAGAAAAGCGTCAGGCAAATAATCCAAACAATATAATCATAGACCTTTCCAATAAAGCAAAGCAACTTCTTGCAATAATGACGACCGACAACAAAGGATTTTTGGTAAGCAAAACGGAAGTATGCCCGCTTCCGATAATCGGAAATAAAAACGACATGTTTCCGACAAACGATTTATATAGAAGATACTGTTATTCACTAGATCAAACAGTTTACGGACGCTCAGACTTTTTTGATGCGATAGATAATGCGGAATACGAAGTTGACCTTTTAAAAATGAAGCAGCAAGCTGAAGCGCCGGAAGTTCAAACAAGTATCCGTGCGCATGAGAAACACCCCACCCCTCCCAAAAACCCAAAAATCATAAAAAACCCAAGACGCCATGAAAAAGCAAGACTTAAATTTAAAGAACACATTCAACGTCCGTTTGAAAAACTAAGAACCCTTATAGATTTCTCGCAGCTTGACCAAACACAAAAACTTCAACCGAAAAATAAAGAAAAATTACCGAGAAAACTAAAAAAATCAAACACAAATGAAGCCAAATCACAGTAAAAATAAGAAAAAGCTTTAAAAAAAATATTTACATGATAGAGTATAAAATGTAAGGAGGATATAAATATGGAAACATATGGAATTGAAAAATTCGGCATAATAGGACCGAAAGCAGTTTACAGAAACCTGACTCCGGCACAGTTGACAGAAGCAGCTTTGCGTCTTGGAGAAGGCAAGTTAAGCAACACAGGCGCTCTTGTTGTAACAACCGGCAAATACACCGGCAGATCGCCTAAAGACAAATTTATCGTAGATACAGACAGTATCCACAACGAAATTGCTTGGGGTAAGGTAAACCGCCCAATCAGCAGAGAGAAATTCAACTCAATTAAAGGTAAAATTGCAGCATACCTTCAAAACCGTGAAATCTTCATTTTCGACGGATATGCAGGCGCTGACAAAACTTACACACAAAAATTCAGAGTTATCAACGAATTAGCAAGCCAAAACTTGTTCATTCACCAGCTATTAATCAGACCGACCGCAGAAGAACTTTCAACATACGGCACACCTGATTACACAATACTTTGCGCACCTGGCTTCAAATGCGATCCAGAAGTTGACGGCGTAAATTCAGAAGCATGCATCGCAATCGACTACGAAGCACACGAAATCATCATCTGCGGATCACAGTACGCAGGCGAAATCAAGAAGTCAGTATTCGCAACAATGAACTACATCATGACTAAGAAAAATGTACTTCCGATGCACTGCAGCGCAAACATGGATCCTCAAAGCGGAGAAACAGCAGTATTCTTCGGACTTTCAGGAACAGGAAAAACAACTCTTTCAGCAGATCCGAACCGCAAACTTATCGGTGACGACGAACACGGCTGGTCACCGGACGGTATCTTCAACTTTGAAGGCGGCTGCTATGCAAAATGTATTCACCTTTCTAAAGAACACGAACCAGAAATTTACAATGCAATCAGATTCGGTTCATTGGTAGAAAACGTAGTTATGGATCCAGAAACAAGAGAATTCAATTTTGATGACGGAACACTTACCGAAAACACTCGTGTAGGTTACCCGATTAACTACATTGACAACGCACAAATTCCTTCAAAAGGCGGAATACCGAAAGTTGTTATCTTCTTAACAGCAGACGCATTCGGCGTATTGCCTCCGATTTCAAGACTTGACAACAAAGCGGCAATGTACCACTTTGTAACAGGTTTCACATCAAAACTTGCAGGAACAGAAAGAGGCGTTACAGAACCTCAACCGACATTCTCAACATTGTTCGGTGAACCGTTTATGCCGATGGATGCATCAGTTTACGCAAAAATGCTTGGCGAAAAACTTGAAAAATACGGCACAAAAGTTTACTTGGTTAACACAGGTTGGGCAGGCGGAAGCGCAGCTTCAGGCGCAAAACGTATGAAACTTTCATACACTCGTGCGATGGTAACAGCAGCACTTAACGGATACTTCGACAACGTTGAATTCAAACACCACGATATCTTCAACGTAGATTATCCGACAAGCTGCCCGAATGTACCTGATGAACAGCTTGATGCTCGCGGTATGTGGGCTGATAAAGCAGCTTACGACGAACAAGCTAACAAACTTGCTCAAATGTTCTCTGACAACTTTGCAGCAAAATATCCGAACATGCCTGCTGAAATCGTTGCAGCAGGTCCAAAACCGAAAGCACAACAGCTTATATAATTAACCCGAAAAACTTTCGGGAATACTAAGGAGAGCCGGACTTTCTATAAAGTCCGGCTCTTTTTATATGACTTTTTCAAAAAAATAAAATAAACTGTAATTATGCATTTTATAATAATTCTTGACGAAATTAAAAAACAATATTATGTAATAAAAACCCCGTTTTTGCCTGAATTTTATTCAATAATCAAACGCAAAAACGACAAAAAATATAAGCTGAAAGTTTTTGATGTAACCTATCCACAACGTTTGATGAAAATATTTTATGTAAAATTTCTTTTAAACAAAAAATATAAATATCGCAGAAAGCTTTTGAACGAATTCTTAAGCGGAGAAAGCTAACTACCATTTTTTGAATATAAAGAACACTGCGAAAATAATAAAAACAAATCCGACAAGATAATTCCACTTAAATTCTTCTTTCAGATAAGTAACTGAGAAAACGCTAAATACAAGAAGTGTAATAACTTCTTGTATCGTTTTTAATTGAGCTGCACTGTAGAATTCATGCCCGATTCTATTAGCCGGAACCTGAAAGCAGTATTCAAAAAAGGCAATTCCCCAACTTACAAGAATGACAATAAAAATCGGAGCCGCCTTAAATTTAAGATGCCCGTACCAAGCAAAAGTCATAAATATATTAGAAATAGTTAAAAGCAAAATTGGTGCAATCTGTCTAATCATAAAAACCTCCGCAAAGATTGTAAGACAATTATATAACAAATAAAAGTCTTGACAGTAAATTATTTTCTTAATAGAATAAGACATGTGACCAGCCGACTTGGCTCAATGGTAGAGCAACGGTTTTGTAAACCGTAGGTTGTAGGTTCGATTCCTATAGTCGGCATTTTTTTGAAAATTTAATAATCAAAATTGATAAGATTTGAGCCTTTGTGGCAAGGACTCCGCGCAGTTAACTAAGTGTTAACGGAGTGGAGGTGGGTAGCAGAACTCCCTTGGTACATTTGTTCAAAACAATTTGAGCCTTTGTGGCAAGGACTCCGCGCAGTTAACTGA
>CALUTL010000022.1 GCA_944323655.1 Candidatus Gastranaerophilales bacterium
TCGTTCTCATCAGGCTTTACACTTCGTAATATCGGCATCAGTATTATTACCAACACTCCTATTACTGCCATCGATATTAATATCTCGCCTAAGGTTATGGCTGATATTTTCCGTGCTTCTTGAAATAAGCCCACTAAGTAATCCCAGATTTTTTTCATACTCTTTGCTCCTAATTATAAATATGTACTTTATTATCTCGTTATTAATGCAAAAGTTCAGACTTTAGTAAAACTCAAGCCTGATAATCGCGCACCAAAATGTCGGACGCTCGAAATACCAAGTGTCCGCCCGTCCAAAAATAACCTGTTTGGATAGGGTTGCCATAATGATTATTGTTCCTTTTGCTCAATATATAGTAATTACATCTCTATTATAACATTACACTCATATTTTTTCAAGTCTGTATTTGTAATTTATAAATATTTTTGATAATATAAATTCAGAAAATATCAGATTTGGAGGAAAACAATGTCAGGACACTCAAAGTGGTCAACAATTAAACACAAAAAAGCTAAAGTAGACAGCCAAAGAGCTGTTGTATTTCAAAAATATTCAAGAGAATTGATAGTATCAGCGCGCCTTGGCGGCCCTGATCCCGCCGGAAACTTCCGTCTTAGAACAGCCATTGAAAAAGCTAAAGCAGCAGGTTTACCGAATGACAACATTAAAAGAGCCATTGAAAAAGGTGCCGGTGCTGGTTCTGCGGACAATTATGAAGAACTTATTTATGAAGGTTATGCTCCGGGAGGTGTTGCTGTAGTTATTGAAGCTATGACCGATAACAGAAACCGCACTGCAGGCGATATCAGAAGTTTCTTTACAAAATTCGGCGGCAGCCTTGGCGCTACCGGATGCGTCGGCTGGATGTTCGACCAAAGAGGCGTTATCACTTTTGATGACTCTAATGACTTCGAAAAACTTTTTGAGGCCGCTATTAATCTTAATGCGCTTGATATTACTGAAGATGAAGAAGAATACAAGGTTTATACAACAGTTGAAGATTTTCAAAGCGTTGTTGAAGGTCTTGAAAAAGAAGGATTCAAAAGTGTTACGGCTGAGCTTACAAGAATACCCCAGAATACCATTGAAATAACTGATGAAGCTACTGCTGATCAGATTTTAAAGCTTCTTGAAAAACTTGAAGAACACGATGATGTTCAAAATGTCTACGCAAATTTTGATATATCTGACGAAATTCTTAAAAAACTTGAGGATTAATGATTAATTTAATAGAAAAATTAGCCAAAAGCATTGACAGCGCAGAAAATTCTAAAAATCTTTCCGGCGCTTTAAGGGATTTTTTTATTAAAAATTTTAAAGTTAATCGTTTTGATGTTTTTGTTATTGATAAAAAAAGAAATACCGTAAAAGATCTTTCTAAAGACTGGGTAAACCCGAATTCCGACAACAAAAACGAAACATTTAAAAGTACTCTTGAGAATTTAAAAACAACAAAATATTTAACAAATTATCAGGATTCATTGGAATATGCGCTCACTAAAAGCGGAAATATCGTTGGATTTATTCGGATTAGCGGTGGAAATACCGATAAACTAATTGATTTTTTGCAAACGGCTTCGTATATAATTTCAATAAAAGTACAAAACATTATACTTGCAGAATCTATGCAAAAAAATATTGATTTTTATGAACTTATGCGCAACATAGCTAAGATTATAGAAACTCAATATGAATTAAATTATGTCGTTCCGCTCATCGGCGAAATGATAGATAAGTTTATGCCGGATTATCTCATATATATATTTATAAAGAGCAATTCAAAAATGGAGCTTTTATGGCCTGCAAATTGCAAAGATCCGAATATTTTGGCTGAAGTTAAAGCGCTTCAGGAGAAATATGATTACAGCTCTGTTAAAAAACAAGGTATCGGGATATTTCCGCTTGTAAACGAAAACACTCTCCTTGGTTGTATTACTGCAAAAAGCATGGGAGCTGAATTCAATGACACCGATGTAAATTATCTGGAACAGCTTGCTAAGCAATCATCTTCAACTATAAATCGTGCAATAGTTTACGCAGAAATTCTCAAACACGCGACAATGGATGCACTTACGGGATTTTACAACCGACATCAGCTTGAAGAACGCATTAAACAGGAAACTTCAAAAGCAAAACGCCAAAAAACTCCGCTTTGCGTAATAATGACCGATATAGATTTTTTCAAAAGAGTAAACGATACCTACGGACACGCGGCAGGAGATTTAGTTTTAAAAACAGTATCAAAAACAATTCGCTCGCAGCTTAGAGAATATGATATAGCAGGACGTTACGGAGGCGAGGAATTTGCGCTTTTACTGCCCAATACCCGCACGGAAGAAGCTATTATGGTTGCGGAAAGACTTAGAAAAGCAGTTGAGAACAAAAAAGTGGATTTCTCAAAAATAAATTCCGAGAACACAGGTGCATTAATTAATGTTACAATAAGCTCAGGAATATACGAATTTAAAAAAACGGATACACCCGGCGATCTGCTTAAAAAAGCCGACAAAGCGCTTTACGAGGCAAAAGAATCCGGCAGAAACAAAATAGTGGTAAACAAAGATGAGCAAAAATAAATACGAAAAAATTTGTCATAACATAGAAGAAACAAAAGAACTTGCGCAAAATTTTGCAAAACTTGCACAAAATGGATGTTTTGTAAGCCTTTACGGAGAAATAGGCGCAGGCAAAACTGCGTTTGTAAAACTTGCAGCAGAAGCTTTAGGGGTTCAAGAAAAAGTAACAAGCCCGAGTTTTGTTATTTTAAACGAATACCATACCGCAAAAATTCCGATATATCATTTTGATCTTTACAGGTTAGAAAATGAAGGAGTGAAAACAATTCTGGATGAATTAAGGGAATATTCCGAAGGCAGACAACTGACTTTTGTTGAATGGGCAGAGTTTTCCCAAAACGAAATCCCGTTTAACCATATAAAAATTAACGTCACATATGAGGACGATGAATCCCGAAAATATTCATTTGAAGCTTTCGGCGAGGACAATATAAAAATTACGGAAGGACTTAACAATGCCGGATAAAAATTATGCACTTTGCTTTGATACCTGTCTTGATAAAATGTATATAACACTTTCAAAAGATGAAACCCTTTTGGATTCAAGAATAGTAGAAAACCACGACTTAAAATATCACAGCGCATTTTTAATTTCAACAATAGAACAAATTCTAAATCAAAACGGAATAAAACCCGAAAATCTTTTTCTGATAGGAATAAACGACGGCCCCGGAAGTTTTACGGGGATAAGAGCCTGCACAACAACGGCAAGGGTAATGGCGCAACAGCTTAATATAAAAGCGACAGGAATTTCAAGTCTTGAAATTATCACAAAAGCCTATGAAAAGGCCTTTTCGCCTTCAAAACCGGTTCTTACGGCACTTGATGCAAGGAAAAACATGGCTTACGTATACAAAGACAACGAAGTAAAAGGGGCCATACCTTTAGACGAGGTTAAAGAAATAATCCAAAAAGGAGACTATGATATTTTAACAGACGACAAACTTGAACCGATTTTGGGCGGGAAGTCTTATCAAAAATTAAACCTGCCTCTCGGTGAAATTTTAACAAAACTTGCGATTGAAAAATCAAAAACGGAGGATTGCGACTGGAAAAAGCTTAAGCCGCTATACATTCAGCCGCCTCCGATGGGTTAACAAAAAATTGCCGGTTACGTTTCTTAACGAATCGGCAAATTTTTTATTCAGGGGGTTTAGCATAATATGGAAGTATCAAAAATACAAAATTTACGATTTAAAACAAACAATAATAATGTTTCATTGCTGCAGAGTATTCCCAAATACCAAGGAAACAAAGCTTTCACTTTGCAAACGGACACCTTTCAAAAAGCAAATTCTGATGTAACTTTTACCGGAAAAAACGCAGTTTTAAGATTAGGCCAACACCTGCTTACAACAAGTTCAAAGATTCACACCAGAAAAGAGTTTAAGGAACTCGCGCGAAACCGTGTTATTCATTGTTTTTACTGCCAAAAACCTGTATTCAGTCCCGGATTTGTAAATGACTTAAATACAAGAGGGATATTTGACGGCACAATAGCCGATTTCGTAAAAGAAATTGCGCCATACAAATCATATTTAAAACCAACATCTTACGACATATTTAAATATATCGAAAACACCTCTCAGCTTGCACCTCAAACCCACCTTGCAGAGGCGCTGCAAACACTTAATACACAAGCATTACAAGACTTAACAGAAAAACAGCTTCCAATATTTAAAAAAATTGAAAATGAATTTCAGCAGCTACCTGATGGAATTCGCGAAAAAGTTTTGAATGTTCTAAAAATACATAAAAACAGACTGAAAAGAATCCCTCAATACGAAGAATTCAGTGCGAAAGATTTCAGTTACAAAATAAAAAAAGCCTCCGAAACAGTAACAAACAACCTGCACAGAGAAACCCTTTCGAATTATGCAGAAACAATACTTGCAACAACCCAAACAAAATACAGCAATTTTTATGACAACAGTTTAATCAACAGGACATTTCAGCACAATAAAAACTTTGATTACAGGATGCCTGTAAACATAAAAAGCATCCAATTATACCTAGTTGAACAGATAAAAAGAACAGGCACAAAACTTGATCGAAACGACATTTTAGTATCCTGCAAAATGGCAGAGGACATGCTGTTAGGGAAAAAAGTACAACTAAAATTCAGTAACAAAGCTTTTTATCATGACATAGAGAAAGTTTTAAACGGATACAAAAATTCAAAAATAAAAAAGAAGATATTTAAAGCAATCTCGAAATTACCAACCTCCTCAAGTAACGTAAATTCATTTATCGCAAAACATGAATACTCAAGTTCAGCGACAATAGGCTATGAACTATTAAAACCGTCAATAACGACCATCGAGCATCTTGAGCCGGAATCAACACACAGCCCCTATGTAAATCGGCTTGGCAATTATGCTCATGCCTGCGGTCCATGCAATCATGCAAGAGCGGATTCTAATATGGCAAAATACATTGAGGGATTTCCCCAAACGAGTCCCCAAGTTTATTTCAACGATATGATAGGGATAGTAAATGACGGATTTATATCATTGGAAGATCTTTTACAGATGAAAACTAGCATTTACAGGCAGAGCGGACGCCAAATGAATGCATCCCCTATTTCAACAAAAATTTTAGCGGAGAATTTTCCGGAAGCAAGTGCGCAAGAAAAATTTGATTATTTTATAGAGCTTGCGAACGAAGATTTAATATCAAGCCGAGATATCTTTTGGCTTCAGCAGGAATTACGGAAAAGATGCGGTATAGTTGTCAAAGCAAACAATTTAAACGCAATTTTTTATTAACAAAAGTAAACATTTTATCAAAAACATTAAACTTCAATAAACAAAATGCCGATACCCTATACGTAAACAAAATACATAGGGTAGAAAAAATGGCTGACACACAATTTACATTTAACAGGCCTTACAAACCCTTCGGCATGAATGTCAAAGTGCCGGAAATCGGTGAAAAGACCTTACAACAAGCAGGCAAGACTTTAAGTAACATAGCAAAAAGTCCGGTAGATCCGTTATTCAAATTTTTGGAGGAAAACGAAGAAGTCTTTAACGGAGATATAACCTTCCAAATAAACAAGCTTTTTGCAGAAGGTTTTACGATAGGTTCAGCAATGCGAATGGAGGATGAAAAAATAAACGGAATGCCTCCGAGCTTTGACATGCATTTTTAATAAAAGGTAATATAGAAACGAGGATAATTGCGCCAAAGTGCGCAGGAATAAACAGAGGTTGGTAGTGTACAGAATAAAAGCGCAAATTTTAAAGTCCGTAATAATATTATTAACAATTTTTACGGTAACAGGAATGAGTTATGCACAGAATTTAAAATGGGAGAAAATGCCATTACTGGTATGTTTGCCTCCGAACCCTAATAACGTAACGATGAAGGAAGCCTTTACAAACTGGCAAAAAGCGACAAAAGACAAAGTTTCGTTTGTATTTTTAACAGCGAACGAATGTCCTGACGCACAAATAACAGTAAGCTATGTAGCAAACAAGACTAACTCAAACACAACATTTGCATACAGAAACGGATATTTAAGAAAAGCACACATAGAAATCAGCTTTTTGACAAAGGACGGCAAAAAGGCACAGAAAGAAGTTTTACAGCCGATAATGATGCACGAAATAGGCCACGCAATCGGAATTATCAGCCATACAAACACGCCTAAAAGTGTCATGCAGCCTACCGTGAAAGCAGGATACTACATTACAGAAGACGCCATAAGAGTGATAAACAATTTATACAAATAAAAAGCAATGAAAAAACTATTATTAACAATACTTACCATAATATTAATTCCCTTAAGCAGCAACGGAGAAGAAAGTGCCTGGTCGAGAATAGAAAAAGGCTGGAGCCGTATGCCGATAAGAGTCTACTTAAATGAAACAGGTGATTACACAAAAATGATAGAAGCAGGCTTTAAAGACTGGGAAGAAAAATCGGACGGCGAAGTACGCTTCAAATTTGTAACGAAGCCCCACTCTGGCTATGCAAACATAACAGTAAATCTTGTCCGGAATTTTAAAGATGCAACAGCCGGCAGGACAGAAGCACAAATGGGAGTAAACAAAATATACAAATCGAGTATAGATATCGGCTTATATTCAGCAAACGGCAGGAAATTTACACAGCCGGAGGTAGATATTGTAATAAGGCACGAAATCGGTCATGCACTTGGGCTTCCGCACGACGACGACAAAAAAAGTATAATGTACCCCTACGTAATACTTGGTCAAAGCATAACCGAAAAAGATATAGAAAACTTAATGGAACTATACTAATAACGGAGAGAACTTTATGAAAAAAGCACTTATTTTATTACTTGCATTTATTTTAATTTCAGGCCCTGCACTTGCGGTAGAAAAAATCGGGGTATGGAAAGAAATGCCAATAAGCGTATACATTGAAAAAAGCAGACGTGATTACTTAATGAAAAAAGCTTTTGGCGATTGGGAATCTGCAAGTAATAAACTTGTCGAATTTGAATATGTAGACGACCCAGAAGAAGCACAGATAGTTGTAACTTTTGCCGATAAAGTTTCAGACGTATCAGACAAAGCAGTTGGTCTAACCTATCCTTACGTAGGGAAAGACGGATATTTTGTAGGTGCAAAAATCGTAATTGCAAAATATTCAGACGTTCAGACAACAAAAATGACGAACCATCAATTAATGAAAATTATGCGTCACGAAATAGGTCACGCAATTGGTCTAAACCATACAACATCTCCAAACTCAATTATGAACGCAACGACCAACAAATGTCTTGACATAACAAAAGATGACATTAAGCTCTTAAGAACGATTTACGGAGCAGATTAAGAAAAATCAATAATGTTCATCATCAAAAATTTTAAAATCTTGAGGAATACGTTTTTCGATTTCGGAAAACAACTCGGCCAGTGACCAGCCGAACCCTTCGGCTATTTTTTTGAGCGTCACAAGCTGAGCCTCATTGGTACCCATTTCAATGCGGGAAAGAGTAGACCGCGGAACGTCGTTTTCGTAAGCGAACATACACAAACTTTTCTTTGTGTATTCAACACGGAGACTTCTTAATGCGGTTCCGAACATTTTACAATACTCTTTTCCCTTTGCATCCATTGTAAAGATTTAACCTTTGAGCTTAACATACTGTTCCATATTTGGGATTATAGCTTTATACTTAGTTTAGTTTCATCTCATATATGGGACAGCAAGAGGAGAATTATTATGATAAAACGAGCTTTTACAATGGCTGAAGTTTTAATAACGCTTGGGATTTTAGGAGTAGTAATAGCAATGACACTTCCGGGTGTAATCGAAGGTTATCAAAAAGCCGAAACCATAAACCGGTTAAAGAAGGCCTATTCCGTTATAGCGCAGGCAATAGAGCTTTCTGAAGTTCACAATGAAAGCGTTAAATACTGGAATTTTAATCAGTCAAGTGCGGACTTTTTCAACCAGTACTTAAAACCTCATTTTGCAAAAATAAATGAAACAACATACGGCAAAATTTCGGATAAAGTGCAATACACACGCCCGAACGGGAGTGTTGAGAATACTTTTACTCCATTTTATTCAAATGCTTTAGTTGTAAGCACGGTCGACGGAATGACATTTTATTTTACAGTTGGCAGAATAGCAATGACAAGAAATTACTCTAGCATTGTGCTTGATCTGAACGGTTACAAAAAGCCTAACAGATTCGGGCGTGATTTGTTTATGTTTTCAATATCTCCGGAATACGGACTTGTACCTTACGGGTATAAAGGCACCTGCGATATGGGAAACGCTTATGACACATTTGACCGTGAGTATCTAAAGTCAGCGCGGCGCTACGGCTGCAGTAAACAAGCAGGTGAAACAAACGGCGCATTTTGCTCTGCTCTCATAATGACCGACGGTTGGGAAATTAGAGAGGACTACCCTTGGTAAAAAAATAAAAAACAAATTTTCTGTTATTCACATATTTTTCTTTTTTGCGGTATAATTAGTATGAACAAACAGAAGTGTATAACAAACAGGCGGGTAATGTTTCTAAGTCCCGCAAAAAGCCGGCAAAAGCGGAAGTAAAAAACGATTCAGACCGGCAGGAAAGGAAAATTATGACAATACCGGAAACGAAAAAATTTGAAATTGAAATCGGCGGTAAGACAGTAACCGTTGAGACCGGGAAGTATGCAAAATCCACAAATGGTTCAGTAACAGTAAGATGCGGAGATACAATGCTTTTTGTACACTGTGTTGTATCAAAAGAACCTCGAGTTGGGATAGATTTCTTCCCATTGTTAATTGATTATGAAGAAAGGATGTCATCAATCGGCAGAATCCCCGGCGGATACAACCGTTCAGAAGGGAAAGCAAGCGACAAAGCAATTCTTGTATCAAGATTGATAGACAGACCGATAAGACCTCTGTTTCCGAAAGGATACAGAAATGATATTCAGATAGTAGCGCAATTATTCAGCTACGATCAACAAAACCAGCCTGATACTCTAGCAATGCTCGGAGCATCAACAGCCTTAATGCTTTCAGGCGCACCGTTTGAAGGTCCGATAGGAGCCGTCAGAGTATCAAGAGATGAAAACGGCAATATGATAGCAAACCCGACACATCAGCAAGCTGACAAATCGGATCTTGATATTGTAGTTGCAGGAACTCATGACAGCGTAATTATGGTTGAAGCAGGCTGCAAATTTGTAACTGAAGATGACATTATGAATGCAGTTGAATTTGCTCAGGTGGAAATCAGAAAACAATGTGAAGCACAGGTTGAATTTGCAAAAGCTTGCGGAGTTGTGAAAGAAGAATTTGTAAATCCTTACGACACAACGGAAATCAAGAGAATCATTGATGAAACCGCACACGATATGATATTTGATGCATACCACAACTTTGACAGAGAATACAGACAAAACAAACTTGAAGAAGCAAAAGCGCTTGTAAAAGAAAAAATTGATGCACTTCCTGAAGATGATTACATCAAAAAAATCATTGAAGAAACAGGGATTGACTTTGTAGCGGAAGAATTCAAAAACGCAGAAAAGAAAATAATGCGTACAATGATTTTGGATGAAGGCGTAAGAGCAGACGGCAGAAAGCCTCACGATGTAAGACCTATTTGGTGTGAAGTCGGAGTAATACCGAGAGCACACGGATCAGCAGTATTTACAAGAGGACAGACCCAAGTTCTTTCAGTTGCGACCTTAGCAGGCCCGGGCATGAAGCAGGAGCTTGACGGAGTTGATCCTGAAACCGAAAAAACATATATGCACAAATACATCTTCCCCGGATTTTCAGTAGGTGAAGTAAAAGCCTTAAGAGGTCCCGGAAGAAGAGAAGTCGGACACGGCAACTTAGCAGAAAGAGCGAATGTTCCTGCCCTTCCGTCCCAAGAAGAATTCGGATACACAATCAGAGTAACTTCTGACGTATTAGAATCCAACGGTTCTACATCAATGGCATCGACTTGCGGATCATCAATGGCATTGATGAATGCAGGTGTTCCAGTAAGATGCATGATAGGCGGCGTTGCAATGGGTATGATTACGGAAGAAGGCAAAGAACCCGTTGTATTAACTGATATTCAAGGCATTGAAGACTTCTTAGGCGATATGGACTTCAAAGTAACAGGCAACGATGACGGTATCACAGCATTACAAATGGATATGAAAGCAAAAGGTATTGCAAACGATACACTCAGAAGAGCCTTAGCTCAAGCAAAAGAAGGCAGATTGCATATCTTAGGTGAAATGAGAAAAGTAATTACCCAACCTGCGGATCATCTTTCACCGTTTGCACCAAGCATAACAACGATGACAATTCCTGTTGAAGACATCGGAACAGTAATCGGACCCGGCGGAAAACAGATCAGAGCGATTATTGACGCATCAGGTGCCGAAATTGATATTCAAGATTCAGGAGTTGTGACAATCACATCAAACGACCAAGAGGGTGCAGAAATCGCAAAAAGAATGATTAAAGAATTAACCTTCAAACCCGAAGTCGGAATGATTATGAAGGGTAAAGTTGTAAGAATAATCCCAATCGGAGCATTCGTAGAGCTTTGCGGCGGAAAAGACGGAATGGTACACATCTCTCAAATCTGCCATGAAAGAATTGAGACAATCGAACCTCACGTCAAAATCGGCGATGAAGTAATTGTGAAGATTATCAAAATTGACGAAAAAGGCAGAGTAAACCTTACAATCAAAGGTGTGACCGAAGAAGAAAAAGCTCAGCTTTTAAATCAATAATTAATTAAATATAAATCTAAAAAGGAGCCTGTAAATCTACAGACTCCTTTTTTATTTTTCTATTCCACCGATCCTAGCTCTTGAATTTTATTATTCTCTTGACGTATTTTTACCTTTTTGCCATCAGGATAGCTTCTGACGCCTTCATAAATGCCGTTACCCTTTGGATAAAATTCATCAACTCGACCATCATCCCATTTCCATATTTTCTTTGCTTCAGTGCCGTTTTTATAGAAAGTTTCACAAATTGTTCCATCTGGAGTTTGCAAAATATATTTCACTTTTTCACCGGATGAATTGTACTCATAAATAGTTTTATACTTTATTTTACCTGTATTATCCCGTTCTATCAATTTTACCATATCACCTTTTTCATTGTAGAAGTATTCATTAGTAGAACCATCAGAACTTTTACTTAATTTACTTCTGACAGATTTGTTGTAATCAACAGCAGCTTCAGGTTTAGGTTCCGCAGGTTTAGGTTCTGTCGGCTTTTGCTCTGCCAGTTTTACTTCTTCTGCTTTTGAAGCTTCAACTTTCTGCTCTGCCACTGGCTTTGCCTCGCCTGCTTTCGGCGCTGTTGCCGGCTTTACCGCAGTTTTTAGTTTTACTGCATAGGTTACGCCATCCTCTAAAGTTAAGAAGATTTTACCGTTTTCAACATAAACTTTTAATCCGCAATTTAACAAATTCGCTGATTGAGTTAAGGTTTGTTGTATTGCAGCCTCTGTGAAAGCCGGATTATTATACCCCTTAAGATTTTCCATAAATCTTTTTACTAGATCTACATTTTTAGAATCTTTATTTAATAATTTAGCGATTAATTCTTTTAAATTTTTCTCATCACTAAGATTTTTAGTTTCGGGGATTTTTCTATCCGTAGCAGACGGCTTGTTTTCCGCAGGTTTCGATTCTGCCGGTTTTGGATCTGCCGCTTGCGTTTCTGCTGGTTTTACTTCTGCAGGCTTTGGTTCTGCCGCTTGTGTTTCTGCTGGTTTAACTTCTGCAGGTTTAATTTGCGAAATTTCTGTTATTGCATTGTCTTCAAATTTTACTGACCATATTGAACCGTCAGGTCTTGTACGTCTGCCAATATTTGACCCCTTAACAAAAACATCTTCAATACCTTCTGCCCATTTTATCGTAAAACCGGCTTCACTTCCGTCTGAGGCATAAGAAAACTCTCTTGTATATAACAAATTTCCGTCTTTATCAGATACAACCTCTTTTAAAGTATTTCCTGAAATATTTTTATATTTGACAAACTTTGCACCCTGCGCTGTATTGAAAACTTCGCCGTTTCCAACGATTTCATTATAATTAACTGCCTCGCTAGCAGGTTTTGGTTCTGCAGGTTTCGGTTCTGCCGCTTGTGTTTCTGCGGGTTTTGCTTCTGTCGCAGGCTTCGCTTCCGCTTTTTTAGAAGCCATTTTCTTACCTTTATTTGCTCCGCCCTTGATAAACAAGAATGCTGGTAATGCTGCCGTAACCTCTACTGCGCCATCCATTGCCTGCTCCATATTAGCTTTTGCATCCTCTTCCGTCGTTGATTCGTAATATTTTTGAGTGCCTTCTAAAATATTTTTTCCGCCGCTATATGCCATAAACCCTGCAAAACCAAAACCCGCTAATTTTGCAGCTCCGGCAATTGCTCCCACGACTGCTGCACCAGCACCCAAACTTGCGGCTAATGGTGCCGCATAAGCTAAAGCAGCAACCGTTCCGACAGTCGCTGCCGTTCTTGTTATGCTAAACCCGTTTTCATCACAAAACATACCTTTTAAAAAGTTTTTGCCGCTTTTAGTGGCAATCTCGCCGATTTCACCCCAACTTAATTCATAACGACCCTTATCGGTTACCTCCGTAAGAGGAGATTCTGCATCTGACTTTAAAGAAGGTTTCAACCCACCGTTTAACACGATTGTCATCCCGTTATCTTTTGCTGGTTTTAACCCGTCTTTTGAAACAATCATTATTGTCGTACTTGAACTATTTGTTTTTTCTGTTTTTGGATCCGAATTAACTTCTACCAAAACTGATTTGTTTTTCTTTGCTTTCTTTTTAGATTCAATATAACAGACATCTTTTGCGTTACTAATACTGTCAACAGCTAAATTCCCCATAAAAATTTTCCCCTTAATTCTTCCTCTATACAGATATAAACAAAACTCTTATTATAAAATTGCTTTTTAAATTTAAATAAAGTTCATAATAATTTACATTTTTGTGATAGGATATAATCAATCGGAGGATATTAAAATGTGCGACGTATTAACTATTGGAAGCGCTACCATGGATGTTTTTGTAGAAAGCGATGATGCAAATATCGTATCGGTTTACACCAAAAACAAGAAATCTGAATTTATGAGCTACCCTTATGGTGCAAAAGTAGAAATTGAAGATTTTACATCTCAAGTCGGCGGGGGCGGAGTTAATACCGCTGTAAACTTTGCCAATCTGGGTTACAAAACCAGTGCTATATTTAAAATCGGTGACGATATTTATTCTGAAGGCGTTCTGGAATCTTTCAAAAACAAAAATATCGACCTTTCTAATATAATTCAGGATCCGAAAATAAGTACTGGATTTTCGATTATTCTGGTAAGTTTTCAAGGCGACAGAACAGTTCTTGCGCACAGAGGCGCTAATGCTTTGATTAAAAAATCCGATATAAATTTTGATGCCATAAAAAATGCAAAACTGCTATATATTGCACCGATGAACGGCGACAGTACAAAAGTTCTTGACGATATCGCAACTTTTGCAAGCGAAAACAAAGTTTTTGTCTGCTTTAACGCCGGCTCTACAAGCATTAAAAAAGGATTTAATTATCTGAAAAAAATTCTAGAAAATGCAAATATTGTTGTCATGAACAAAGAGGAAGCCTCTCTTGCGACTAAAATTCAAGTAAGACCTGACACAAGAGAAGTTAAATATTCCGAAGAACCGCTTCATCCGGATATTAAGGAAATGTTTAAAAAACTTAAAGTCAGAGATTATCAGGTTGTCGTAATAACAGACGGTAAAAACGGAGCTTACGCATACGACGGCAATCAATTCTACATTTGTCCTGTATTTGACGGCCCTGTTGTATCAACACTGGGTGCAGGAGATGCCTTTGCCTCAACCTTCTGCGCTGCTTTAGAAAGAAACAGGCTTGACATAGCAAAATCCTTAATGTACGCTTCCGTCAATTCAGCTGCCGCAGTTTCGGAATTTGGCGCAACACAAGGACTTTTAACTTTTGAGCAAATAGAAGAAAAACTTAAAAATGTCCCTGATTATACTTGTAAAATTATCAAATAACGTTAAAAATGTTAAACTTCTGTACGCAGATGATTTTTGTAGTATAATATAGTAAAAAAGAATTATAGGAGAGAATCGACAAAATGGGATATAAAATTTTAGCCAAAAAAGAAATTTGTCCGAACCAATACGAAATAACAGTAGAAGCGCCTTATGTTGTAAGAAATGCGCAAGCCGGACAATTTATAATATTCAGAGCAGACGAAAACAGTGAAAGAGTGCCGCTGACAATAGCTGACGTAAACAAAGAAAGAGGCGAATTAACTCTTGTATTTATGGCCGTTGGGTTCTCGACCAAGAAGCTTGCGGCATTGAATGAAGGGGATGAAATTCATGACATTGTAGGGCCTCTTGGAAAACCAACTCATATCAAAAATTACGGCACTGTCGTATGTCTTGCCGGAGGTTACGGAGCTGCACCATGCTATTTGATTGCAAAAGCCTTCAAAGAAGCAGGAAATAAAGTTTACATGATTATGGGCGCAAGAAACAAGGATTTAATTTTCTGGGCAGATAAAATGCAAAACGCCTGCACCGAGTTATTTATAACAACCGACGACGGCTCAATGGGTGAAAAAGGATTCGTAACTCAGGTATTGGAAAAAATAATGAATCGTGAAAAAGTGGATTATGCAATTGCGGTAGGCCCGATGCCTATGATGAGAGCAGTTGCGGAAATGACAAGAGGCAAAGGAATATACACCGAAGCCAGCATGAACCCGATTATGGTAGACGGCACTGGAATGTGCGGAGCATGCCGTGTTACTGTCGGCGGAGAAGTTAAATTTGCATGTGTTGACGGGCCTGACTTTGATGCTCATAAAATCGACTTTGACGAAGTTATCAACAGAACAAGAATCTACAAGGATCAGGAAAGAAAACGCGACGAAAATTGTAATCTTTTAAAACAAGCTTCGCTGCAAAAGTAAACAGGAGAGAATGATGGCTGTAAAAAAAGATATTCCGTTTTGTCCGGTATTAAGTATAGGAACAGGTATAGACATGGTTTGCACACAAGAAAGGTGCAGCTGGTACATACCGAGCGTAAAAAAATGTTCCATGTACATAATGGCGTATAATGCTTTGCTTGCTGCCAATTCAAGGCAAGCAGCGCAAAGACAACGTAAAAACAATAATCCTAACAATTAATTTATGAAAATAGCACTCTGCATTAAACAAGTTCCGGACACATCCGATATAAAATGGACGGAACACAACACAATTAATCGTGAAGGGGTTGAGAGTATTATCAACCCTTATGATGTTTATGCGATTGAAGCTGCGTTGCAAATAAAAAAAATAATTCCAGATACAGAGATTACAGCCTTAACAATGGGCCCGCAGCAAGCTGTGGGCATGCTAAAAAAAACAATAGCTCTGGGTGTTGATAAAGGAGTGCTAATATCAGACAAAAAGTTTGCAGGCGCTGACACCTACGCAACAGGCAAAACTATTTCAAAAGCAATTCAAACAGCCGTTCCTGATTATTCAATGGTTATCTGCGGACAGTTTGCAATAGACGGCGACACTGCCCAAACAGGCCCGAGCATTGCAAACCACCTCAACCTTCCGCAAATAACTTTTGTAAAAGAAATTCTTGAATGTAACGGAAATTATATCGTAGTCAAACGTCAGGCAGATGAGGGAATTGAAACGATTAAGGCCGAACTTCCGGTTTTATTGTGCATGCAGATGGGAGATTTTGAACCCGCAAGAGCGCTAATAGACGGTTATAAAAAGGCTCAAAATGCAGAAATCAAAACCCTTACAATGGAAGATTTAGGCTTGAACGCTGAAGAAGTCGGGATAAAAGGTTCTCCGACTTATGTCAGCAAAGCCTTCCGCCCGATAATTACCAGAAACAGCGAGCAGATAACTTACACAGAAAATTCAGCACAAATTTTAAAATCAAAACTCACTGAATACATGGCAGGTGCAAATGAGTGAAAATACAAACGAAATCCTGCTTTATGCAGAGGTTACGAAAGAAAAATTCATACACACAGTATTTTTTGAATTAGCGCAAAAATCGGCGGAGCTTGCCGGTAAGCTTGGAGATTGCAAGATTTCGGCAATGCTGTTTACTGAACCCGACAGACTTAAGGATTATAAAGACGGATTTTTGAAAAGCGGGATAGATAAAGTTTATGTTTTTGAGAGCGAAAAATTCCAAAATTATAACACCGAACTTTACTCAAAGCTTGCGATAGAACTTATAAAAGAGATTAACCCTAAAATAATCTTAATCGGTGCAACAAACGAAGGCAGAGACCTTGCCCCGAGGATTTCATCAGCGCTTCACACAGGCTTAACTGCAGACTGCACAGACCTTGACATTAATGAAAAAGGGCAGCTTGCCGCAACCCGTCCGACTTTTGGCGGGAAGCTTATGGCGACGATTTTATGCAAAACCTTGCCGCAGATGGCAACCGTTAGACCTAAAGTTTTTAAACCCCTGAAAGAAGATATCTTGAAAGAAACCGATTTTATTATAAAAACTCCTGATTTATCTGACTTCAGGCCGAAAACCGAACTTCTTGAGTTTGTAAAAACGCTTGAAGATGAAATCAACGAGCTTGACAGCGCAGAAATAATTGTTGCAGGCGGCAAAGGAGTCGGAAGCGAAGCGGGCTTTGAAACCTTAAAAGAACTTGCAAAAACCATAAACGGCACAATTGGAGCCACAAGAGGGGCAGTAGATATGGGGATAGCCCCAAAATCTATTCAAATAGGCCAGACAGGCAAAACGGTTCGGCCAAAAGTTTACATCGCCTGCGGAATCTCGGGTGCAATTCAGCATCTTGTCGGAATGCAGGACAGCGAAAAAATTATTGCGATAAACACTGACGAAAATGCTCCTATATTTGAAATTGCAGACTTCGGCATAGTCGGAGATATGTTTAAAATTTTGCCTGAATTAACCGAAATTCTAAAAAAGAATTAAATAACCTTTAAATTTTAACCTTAACAAACAGGCAATAATAGAATTTTACATTACTTTCAGCATTTGATATAAATAGAAGGCGGTTTTGTCGTTTTCGATGGCTTTAGTAATCTCCGCACGCATCTCAGCAGGTGAAAGCTCCTGCTTAAAAACAAAAAGTTCATAAATCTCCACCTCAAGCGCCTTAGCGATTGACGCAAGAGTTTCGGGAGAAGGATAATTTGACCCGATTTCGATTTTGCTGACATTTTTCGGATCAATACCAATCATTTCGGCAAACTGCTCTTGTGTAAGCCGCTTTTTTTTGCGCAGAATTTGGATTTTCTGACCCAACTGAGATTTTAGACACATAATTCCTCTTATTTCTATATATATAATTACAATTCCAAGGGGGTAAAATAACTATTCAACATATAGAATTTGTTAATTTTTCTATTCGCCATGTTGACATAATTCTATTCATGAGATATAATTATAAATAAATTCCCATATATCAAGTGGAATTTAAGTATAACAAACGGAGGTATTTACACATGAAGAAAACTATTGGTATGGGTGGTTTCACCCTCGCAGAAGTGTTGATTACTTTGGGTATTATTGGTGTTGTAGCTGCTATGACAATGCCTACATTGATTAACTCAACACAAGGTGCACAGTACAAAACAGCATTTAAAAAATCATTAACAGTTCTTTCACAGGCTGTTGTAATGAACATTGCGTTGAACGACTATGACCTGTCGCAGGTTGTTCAAGGTACTAACGCTACAGCAACGACTGATGCCGCAGGCCCACAATCACTTTGGGAAGTATTTCATGATCGTTTAAATATAGTTAGAGAAGCTTCTGGTGCAAGTTTTAACACTACTCCAGGTGATCCTGATCAATGGATTATTGTTAGTGATACCGATTCAGCAGATCGTATCGCTTTTTCTGGAACAGCACCAACTGCTGGTGCTGGTGCTGGTGTTGGTCACGGAGGAAAGCCGTTTACGGCTCTGACAGCTGCTACAGCAGGGGGTTCTGCAAAATGGCCTGATGCTACTACTATTTTAATGATGAATGATGGTATTGCTTTTATATTTGATAACACTCAACAAAACTGTATACAAGCAGATGACAGAATCGGTGTTGCAACTGATAACTATTGCTATGGATATATTGATGTAAACGGACAAAAAGCTCCGAACCGTGTTGTACAGTGCGATGGCGGATTTGCTAGTACAGGAGAAACAGCTGGTGCAGATGATGCAACTTGTCAAGTATCAAGCCCGACAGATATTTATCCGATCGCTCTTTATAACCAATCAGTTATTCCGGCATCAGCCGCGGCAAGAGCTGTACTTTATAACAAGTAATCAGCAAAGACGTTAAGTTAAAAAAACACGTCATCCTGAGCGTCAGCGAAGGATCTCCCTAAAAACAAGAACAAACCATTTTGTCATGCTGAGTTTATCTCAGCATCTCAACGAGATTCTGAAACAAGTTCAGAATGACAGTGGAAGACAAAATGGTTTAGCGAGAAACTGGACGTCATTCTGAGCCGAAGGCGAAGAATCCCATAAAACAGAGGGGTCATCCTGAGCGTCAGCGAAGGATCTCCCTAAAAACAAGAACAAACCATTTTGTCATGCTGAGTTTATCTCAGCATCTCAACGAGATTCTGAAACAAGTTCAGAATGACAGTGGAAGACAAAATGGTTTAGTGAGAAACTGGACGTCATTCTGAGCCGAAGGCGAAGAATCCCATAAAACAGAGGTGTCATCCTGAGCGTCAGCGAAGGATCCCCCTAAAAACAAGAACAAACCATTTTGTCATGCTGAGTTTATCTCAGCATCTCAACGAGATTCTGAAACAAGTTCAGAATGACAGTGGAAGACAAAATGGTTTAGTGAGAAACTGGACGTCATTCTGAGCCGAAGGCGAAGAATCCCATAAAACAGAGGTGTCATCCTGAGCGTCAGCGAAGGATCTCCCTAAAAACAAGAACAAACCATTTTGTCATGCTGAGTTTATCTCAGCAT
>CALUTL010000023.1 GCA_944323655.1 Candidatus Gastranaerophilales bacterium
CCTAAAATCCGCTACACAAGCCGATTGCCCGAAATAATCGCACCATCTGTCATACGCAAAGCACTCACTTTATTACAATTAAAAAAGGTTTCAGACATTTGACTGAAACCCTCTTTATTCAATTGGTTGCGGGAGCTGGATTTGAACCAACGACCTTCGGGTTATGAGCCCGACGAGCTACCAGACTGCTCCATCCCGCGCTACTTTTATCTCTCTATTTATATTATGTTCTGTGAAAACTTATTGTCAAGTTTTTATTATATCCACTATTTTTAATCTTGTTTTTTTTTCAACAAACTTCTGCTCTTCAAGCTTATTTATGCAAAAACGAATCTTTTAATTATTACATCGCGCCAAAATCTAACTCTATTTCCTGCATCTTGTCATTAATATTTCCTTCAGATAACTTTTCTAATTCTTCATTTGGTTTTATTAATGAGACAAAACTTTTTCGGATAAAACATCTTTGATCAGAATCATATTCTGAAAATAATGTTGTTTCTATATTATTTCCAGTGGAATCATATAAATACTGCTGCACTGACTCAGGTAATAAATTACCTTCATTATCAGTATTTTTACCCATGATTATCACGGTTTCTATATATCTGCCATTTTCAATCGGTCCCGATTTTATTTTGTAATTATTCCCTTCGTGTTCTACTGATTGTATTTCATAATCTATTGTTATACCCGCATTTTTCGGAATGCCGTCATATCCTGGAGAACTTTGAGGATAATTACTATCTTTGTATGGTTGTAAAAATTCGTCTATTGAAATATCGGAAATTTCTTCCTTTGATTTTCCGGTTATCTTTGCTGCTATTTCACGTGCGTATGATTCAACATCCTTTTCTTCTGATATAGAATCCAAACCGTCTTTACCTCTTGCATGTCCTAGCTCATGTAAAAGAATAACTAAAACTTGGTCAGAATTTTTATATTCATCAAAATCCAGAGTTATAGCAGATGTATCAGCATCATAAATTCCTGCAGTATGTTCTTGCTGTATTGAACCAGCTTGAATCTTACCATTCTGCATCATTTCTTTTGCAAGCTTTGCATATTGTTGAATTCGCTCATCTTCCGGATGTTTTTTAGCATATTCTAATACCTTATTATATGCCGTTTGAATGTCATCATTTAAGCCCTTTTCCTGCACCCGTGACATGGTTTTAGCCTTACTTGCTCCGATAATTGCTTCACCTATAATTTGTCCAATAGATGACTTTGCAGCATATATTTCTTTTTGCGAAATTATACCATCTTTATCAGTATCTATTTTATTAAAAATACTGATAGACATTTCATCTTTTCCAAAACTTGTCGCACCTGCTTTTATTAGGCTCCCATAATGGTTTTGCACATTTTGAAAAAATTTTGAATTTATTGATTTTTCTATACTCATAAAGTTCTTCTCTTTAATATATAAAAAAATTTAAATGAGCTTAATTTCAGTACCAGAAAATTTATTTACAAAACTTTAATACTACCTTTTTATGATACCCCAAGCTTTAATTATTCCCCTTACGTATTTGATACGATAATAATTTCCGTCTTTTACGTATTCAATTGAGGCTTCCATATAAGTATCTTCTTTATCAGGGGGCATTCCTGCTTTTGCGCGTTTTTCATTAATTTTCTCTCGCTCTTTTTTTTCTTTTTCCATTCTTTTTTTATTTTCAGGGTCATTAAGCCTGTCACGTTCGGAAAGATCTTCTTCTACTTTTATTACGGGAATTATTGCAATAGGCTGCTTGCTTTGAAGAAGAATAAAGAATTTCCAGTCATCCGAAAGCGCAAGTTCATAATGTCCGGGGGGAATAAAGTCCATTTCACCATCAAACAAGTAATCAGCAATTATCAATGTAGGATAATCACTCTCCTCGATTGAATATCTATAAATTGACTTGGAGCCTAAAGTTACACCTGAAGTTTCCTGCGGCTGCTGAGGATACGGGCGTATTGTCGGATGCATCAAGACCTTATCTGCAAATGCCCCTTCAAGCATTACAACCTCCCCAAAAGTTCTTTTACAATCTCCTGTACTTCCTTCATCGGCTTCAAAAGTGCCTTTTCTCCGCCGACAAAAATCAATGACATATATTGATTCGTATTTCCCACTTCATTAGATTTTAATAAAAGCCTGTAGCTTTCTCGCATTAACCTTCTTAAACGATTTCGCTTAACGGCCCGTTTATGAGTTTTTTTAGAAACCACAAATCCGACACGCGTCGGAGCTTCTTCTTTCTTCTTTTTTCCGGCAAAAAGGGTTATCCCGCCCTTGTGGAAAGAATTTTTAATTCTGTATGTTGCAGAAAATGCTGCTTTATTTTTTAATCTGAATTGTTTTGGTAGCATAAGTTTTTTCACAACAACACAGCATGCCCAAAACACTTCGGCCTGCTGCGTTATTTCTTTATAAATCTTCCTTGATTTCTAAGGGGTATAAAATATTTTAGAAACCTAAGCAAGTTTTTTAGCTTGAATAGCTATTCTGTGACGACCTTTAGCGCGGCGTCTGTTCAAAACTTCACGTCCGCCGGGTGTTGCCATTCTAGCTCTGAAGCCGCTTACGTGCTGTCTTTTAATTTTTGTTCCTTCTAGTGTACGTCTCATTTTTTATTCCTTTTTGTTAATTTTTGTCGTATAATTCAAATGTAAACGAAAAAAACAAATTAGTCAACAGCAAAGAGGGAGTCAGGTTAAATATTATGAACAAAACTTTAAAAAAAATCGGGTTTATCGGCTGCGGCAAGATGGCAGGGGCAATTATATCAGGCATAAAGACTGCGGAATGCGCTAAAAATCTTAATCTTAAAGGGTCTGAAGTTAATTTTGAGATTGCTGAACTTGCGCAAAACAAACTCGGAATTGAGGTTTTGACGGATAACAGGCTTCTTGCGATTGACAGTGACGTTATTTTTATTGCAACTAAGCCTAATATGGTAAGGGACGTTTTAGAAGAAATTAAAGACGAAATAACACCTGACAAACTTGTTGTATCAATTGCGGCAGGGGTTTCTATTGATACTATTGAAAAAATTATACCAAACTCTCGTATTGTGAGGGTTATGCCAAACACTCCGGCGCTTGTAAAGGAAGGAATGTTTGCGGCTGCAAAAGCTGAATATGCAACAGAAGAAGATTTGGAATTTGTTATGTCACTTTTAGCTTCAATCGGAAAAGTTATAGAGGTTGAAGAAGACAAAATCGACATTGTAACTGCAATTTCAGGCTCAGGCCCTGCATTTTTCTATAAAGTTATTGAAGATATGGCTCGAGCAGGAGAAAAATTGGGGCTTGAATATGAAAAATCACTTCTCCTAGCAACTCAAACGGCACTTGGTTCTGCCAAAATGGTTCTAAACAGAGGGGAAATCCCCGTTCAAACACTTATTGATAACGTAGCAACAAAAGGCGGATGCACATTTGTCGGAATTTCTACAATGAATGAAGAAAATTCAGACAAATTATTCTACGACGTAATTGAAAAAACTACCCAAAAAGCTCACGAACTAGGTAAATAGGCTTTATTTAAAGCTATTTATCAGGATTAATTATCTGCGCTTGGGACAAAAAATCAATTATATTCATAACTTTAGGACGCTTTTTCTCTGTAAGCTTAACCGCCTGAAGCCCTTGGATTATACCGATTACGCAGGCAGGACAGGTTGTAAGCACGACATCAGCAGATGTGTTAATTATATTCTGCGCTTTAATTTTTGAAATAGTTGTCGATATTTCACGGTTTAACAGTCCGAATTGCCCTGCGAATCCGCAGCATTCGTCAAAATCCTTCATCTCAATATATTCAAGATTTTCACACTTTTCAAACAATTTTTGCAGAAAATCTGCGCTATTTAAATGACAGGGTTTATGAAAAGTAACTTTCACAGGCTTTTTGAACCTGAATTTTATATTCTGCTCAGATAAAAATTCGGCGGCATTAATAAATTTCGGAGAATCTGACGCCGAAAAATATTCCTTTAAAGTACATTCGCAGCTTGCGCAATCTGTCAAAACGCAATCATAATCGCAATCTTCTATAATTTGCAAGTTTTTCTGCTTCACTTCTTCATAACGCTCTAAATTTCCGCTTGATAAGAAAGGAAGCCCGCAGCATTCAAAATCCTTTTCAATTAACTCTGCATCAAGATTTTTAAAGATTTTCTTTAGAGCTTTTTCGTTTTTGGGGTAAACATCATTCACACAACCTTTAAAATATAACAATTTTTGTTCCATTTGCGCCGGTTTCAAATTTGAACGCCTACTAAACGGGTGAGTAAGTTTGCGCGCAATTCTCATCAAATTTCCAAAAACAAAATCCGATTCAAAAAACCTTTCAACCTTACCACGAAATGAATTTTTGGAACATTCATACTTGGCTACATTAAAAATTTTGCACACGTCAATTCCACTTGGACAAAAATCCTTGCATTTTCCGCATTTCAGGCACATATCAAGGTATTTTTCGATGTTTTTGTTAAGTTTTAAATCGCCTTTAAGAACCCCCTCAAGCATTACAAATTTTCCGCGTGAAACTGCACAGTCATTTCCCGTAACTTTATAGACAGGACAAACAGACTGACACAGCCCGCATTTTGAACATTTGTTTATGTCTTCTGCAAAGTCTTCCAGCTTTTTCATAACAACATAATATCACGAAATCTTTAAACGATTGCGCCGTGGCTTGCATCTTGAACATTCTTCGCATATTTATAAAGATAACCTGATTTAACCCTCATTTCAAAAGGTTTCAGATTTTTACGGCGTTTTTCAAGTTCTTCATCGCTAACCAGAAGTTCAATTTTTCTGTTCGGAATATCTATTTTTATTCTGTCACCGTTCTCGACAAGCGCGATTACACCACCCTTTGCAGCTTCAGGGCAAATATGTCCGACACAAATTCCTCTGGTCGCACCCGAAAATCTGCCGTCCGTTATAAGCGCACAGGACTTTCCAAGCCCCTTTCCAACTAAAAGCGATGTCGGCGCAAGCATCTCCCTCATGCCGGGCCCGCCTGACGGACCTTCGTAACGAATTACCAAAACATCTCCGGCTTTAATTTTGTCATTTTCTATTGCTTCCATCGTTTCTTCTTCGCTGTCAAAAGTTACGGCTGTTCCTTCAAATACGTAGCATTCCGGCGCTACTGCCGAAATTTTTATAACACTGCCTTTCTCGGCTATGTTTCCGTACAACACGCCAAGCCCTGCTTCTGCGTATTTTGAATCTCCGTACATTGGTATTATATCAGTATTTATATAAGCGGATTTTGCAATTTCCTTGTTCGTTAAACCGCTTACGGTTGATATTTCCGTCAATTTCTCGGAAAGCGCTTTTTCTACTGCTGGAATACCGCCTGCATTATGAAAATCGGTCATCGTAAGTGATGATGACGGACTTATTTTTACAATCTGATGAACTTCTCGGCTTAGCCTATCAAAATCATCAATCTTTACACCAACCCCGGCAGCGTTTGCAATTGCCAAAAGGTGCAAAAATACATTTGTGGATCCTCCCAGGGCAAGTGATGCCGTTACCGCATTTAGAATTGAAGCTTTTGTTATTATATCCGAAGGCTTTGTATCTGTTTTAACAAGTTCAACAATCTGCATTCCGCTTTCAAATGCTATTCGGCGTTTTTTAGCGGAAACCGCAGCTGATGATGCGCAATACGGAAGCGTCATCCCCATTATTTCTGCTAAACAAGCCATTGTATTTGCTGTATACATTCCCTGACATGCGCCTGCTGACGGACAAGCTTCTTCTTCCAATGCGATAAGCTCTTCTTCTGTTATTTCACCATTTCTAAACTTTCCGATAGCTTCAAATGAACTTGAGGCCATTGTTAATTTGTGATGTTCCCGGCATTCCCCGTCCAGCATCGGCCCTGCTGTCACAATTATTGCGGGTATATTCAATCTTAATGCCCCGATTAGCATTCCGGGAGTAATTTTATCACAGTTTGACAATAAAACTATCCCGTCCAGCTGATGTGCAGATGCTACTGTCTCTACGCAATCCGCAATTAAATCTCTGGAGGGTAATGAATATTTCATCCCGTTATGTCCCATCGCAATCCCGTCACATACCGCCGGAACTCCGAAAATAAATGCCTGACCGCCTGCTGTATGAATGCCCTTTTCTATCTGTCTTTCTAAATCACGCATTCCGATATGGCCGGGCACAAGATCTGAAAATGCACTCGCTATACCTATAAAAGGTGCCTTCATATTCTTTTTACTCACGCCTGCAGCCATTAACAAACCGCGGTGAGGCGTTCTTGCTATTCCTTTTTTTACGTTGTCACTTCTCATTTCTTCGCTCCTGCCAATATTAGAATAACTTCTTACTTTATCCGATATGAACTTTTTCTATATTCCAGTCCTCATCCCACTCCACAAATCCCGGAAGCTCTATATTATGATATTTGTAAGGATTTTCTATGAATTGAGGATTAAACAGATTCACCGAATGCAAACGCTTTATTATGTCAGGTAACAGCGCCGTACTGCCTGCTAAAGTACCTTCTGCTGATGTTGCTTTTATTCCGTCATAGTAAACCTTTTCATCCGCAAATATCATTTCTGATAAATTACTCTTTGTAATCGGTAAACTGTCACTTATCAAAATAACTTTATCTGCCGGTTTCATCTTGAATACTAGCTTTAAAGCATCATCTGATACGTGTATGCCGTCACAAATTATCTCTGTATAAATATGATCATTTATTAATGCCGATAACGCAGTCGAAACGCCTCTGTGCGCAATCCCGCTCATTGCATTAAATAAATGAGTGACCGCACGGCATCCGTTTAAATGTCCGCTTATGCAATGTCCCGCTTGAACCTTCACGCCTTTATTCCACAAGTAATATATAAGCCCATCGTCAAACTCCGGCGCCAACGTCACTATCTTTATAAACGGATCTTCTATTATCTTGTAGTTTTCTATTGTCGGCTTCAAAAAATACTTTGGATTATGAACTCCTCGTTTTTCTACGTTGAGAAATATCCCCTCCATATGAATACCGAGAATTTTTGCCATTTCAAAAGTCTGCTTTTGCGCTGCTTTTTTTATGACTTCTATTTGATGCTTGATATTCATTATATTATCTGTCACAAGCGTAGGATATATCCCGCCTATTCCATATTTTGTTATTTCTTTTGTCAGCGCCAATATATCATCCGCCGATGCCGTATTAAAAGAAACACCAAACGCACCATGAGAGTGCTGTTCTATTAATAGTTTTGTCTTCATATCACACTGCCCTCAAATACTTTTCTCGCCTCTTCTCTATCATCAAAGTGAATCGTTCTGTCTTTTAAAATTTGATAATCTTCATGTCCCTTGCCTGCTATAACGACTACATCATTATTGCCTGCAATAGTCTTTAAAAGCGCTATCGCATGACCTCTGTCAGGTTCTACGGTTACTGTTTCCGTGTTTACATTCTTCAATCCCGCAATTATATCCGTTATAATTTGCTGAGGATCTTCACTTCGGGGATTGTCGCTTGTGATTATTATTTTATCAGCAATTTTTTCCGCTATTGCACCCATTTTAGGACGCTTTGTTGCATCCCTGTCACCGCCGCAGCCAAATAAACAAATTAACTGCCCGTCTTTGGGGGTAATTTCTCTTGCTGATTTCAATACATTTTCCAACCCATCAGGAGTATGCGCATAATCTACTATTACAAGAGGTTTTTTTACTACCACCTCAAAACGTCCTGCTACTCCTTTTACATTTTCCAATGCTTTCAATGCCGTCTTTACATCAATTCCCATAGCTATCGCTGCTGTTATTGCCGCCAAAACATTATATACACTGAACATTCCGTTCATGTGAAGGTTTACTTTATAACTGCTTGAACCTGCTTCGTTTGAATAAATTCCATTTTTAACAATCAGAGTAAATTCGGCCCCGTTAAGTGAAAAATGGATATCTTCAGCCTTCAAATCTGCATCCTTCTTAACTCCGTATGTATATTTTCTAACGCCCTCCGGAATCACGCCTAAAAATCTTTCAGCATAATTATCGTCAGAATTGATTACCGCAAAGTCGCCTTCCTCAAGATGCTTAAACAAAAGCGCCTTTGCTTCAAAATAATTGTCCATTGTTATATGATAATCAAGATGATCCTGAGTTAAATTGGTAAATACAGCCCCGTTAAACTGACATCCGCCGACACGGTTCTGCTCCAGTGCGTGAGAACTTACTTCCATTACTACATTGTCAATCTTTTCTACATCTTTTATCATCCTTAATGTCGCCTGAAGCTCAGGGGCCTGAGGAGTTGTGTGCTTTGCATCACGATATTCGCCGTTTGATGACAATTTATAACCTAAGGTTCCAATTAAAGCACATTTTTGACCGTTTTCTTCTAATATCTTTTGTATCAAATGGGTTACTGTTGTCTTTCCGTTCGTTCCAGTTATTCCAACCAGATTTATGCCTTTAGACGGACTTGAATAAAATCTGTCTGCTATATCCGCTATTTTGTGCCTTGTTGATGAAACCACTATCTGCGGAATTTTGCCTGCTTCAACTTTGTGTTCTACCAAAAGCGCTACGGCACCGTTTTCTATTGCATTTTTTGCATATTCATGCCCGTCGGTGTATTCTCCGGTTAAACATACAAATATATCTCCCGTTTTGGTCGTCTTTGAATTGTATGAAATCCCCGTGACTTCCACATTTTTAAAATTTATCAGGTCTTTATAATCCAAATGCTCAATGAGTTCATCAAGTTTCATTTTCTAATCATCTCCTTTTACTGTGGGTTTCTTATCTTGTTTAAGATTTAAAATTCTTGCAGTCTGCGTTGCTACCTCCTTAAATACAGGCCCTGCAACCGTATTACCCCAGATTGCACCGACTTTTGCGCTGTCTACCATTACGTATATCAATATCTGAGGATCTGAGGACGGCAAATATCCAATCGTTGAAGTGTACATATATGGAGTGTAACCTGCGGCATTTTCTTTTGGTTTTCTTGAAGTGCCTGTTTTGGCGGCTACATTATAGTTGTCCATCTTTATGACGGATCGTCCGTTATTAACACTCGCTGTCAAAAGTTTTGTTATTGTTCTTGCGGTTTCGGGAGTTACGACTTGGGTATAGTGAATTTTTTTGTCGTATTCTTCCTGTGAATATTTGATAATATGCGGAGTTACCTTTACTCCGTTATTTGCAAGGGCTTGAACAGCAGATATCATCTGCATTGCCGTAACTGATGTTCCGTAACCGTATGACATCGTCGCTTGAATTCCCTTGTCCCACTGTGCCCAATAAGGAAGAAGACCTGAGGATTCTCCAGGAAGATCAATCCCCGTTTTTGAACCAAATCCAAATGACTTTAATACATCATAAAACTCTCTTGGTGTCATTGTTTTGGCAACATTTATCGCACCTATATTGCTTGAATGCTCAAACAAATACTCTAATGATATATCGCCGGGGTAAGGGTGAATATCATAGTCGTAATTTTTAATTTCCCAGTTGCCGATTTTGGTTTTGCCGGTGTCCAGTATTTTGGAATGCTCATTAATCTTGCCTAAACTCATTGCTGCTGCAACTGTGATTATTTTAAACGTTGAACCCGGCGGAAATACATCTGTTAAAGTCCAATTCTTTATCTGCTCAGGTGTCGCCTTTCTGTAATTGTTCGGATCATAAGCTGGATAAACAGCATAGGCTAAAATTTCCCCGTTTTTGGGGTTCATAACAAGAACCGTTCCTCTTAAGGCTTCCTTTTCCTTAATCATTTTTTCCAGCTCTTTTTCACAAATATGCTGAATCGCCGCATCTATCGTCAGCGTAATGTCTTCACCTTTAGGAGGCTGCGTCGTTGCAATAGGATCAGTGGTGAAATCATAGATGATTTTGCCGTCACGGGTACTCTGAAATTTTACCGGCTCCTCTACGTTTTCAAGCTTATCTTTCGCTGTATACTCCACTCCGTTTGCTATGTCCGCATCAAAATTGTAATACCCTAAAACATGAGATGCTAACGTGCCTTGAGGATATTCCCGAGTATTTTTCTTACCCATTGAAATCTCTCTTAAATGAAGCTTCGCTATCTCTTTGGCTGAATTTCTGTCTATATCTTTTTTTATTGTTATTACAGGCCCCGGCTTCTTTAGGGTTTCCGCTAACTTGTCTTTCGGTATCTTTAAGATAGGTGCCAGAAGTTTTGCCAATTCCTCCGGAGTGCTGTCATAATTCACAGGATGAGCATATACATCGGAATAAACCTTGTCAGTCGCTAACTTTATCCCGTTCCGATCATAAATATCCCCGCGCATTGCAAAGGTTCTGCCGGCTCGCTGATTCTGCGCTCTTACCCTGTACTTGCCTACGTCTATTACCATTATGAAAAACAAATAAATTACCAACGCTGCCGCAAATCCGACAAAAAATATGTGTAAAAAACTTAACACCCTGTCAAATCTTTTAAATCTCTTTTCCTTTGTCCGCTCTGACGGCTTCTCTCTCACGTCCATCTCCCCTTACTTACCTTTATTTTAGCATAAGGAACTTTAAAATCATCAAATATTAAAGAATATTTACGCTTTTTTATTTTATATTTTTTATTCCTGTTTCATTTTGATTCGACTACACGCAATCATCTTTAAATATTCTTTGCAATTCCCTTATTAATACTCTGGCACTCAGGTAATGCTTGTTTAATGCCTGTATCTCTTTTGTACAACTGTTGTCAAAATCCCCTCTTTTTAATCCGTCAAATACATTGAATAAAAATAACTTTCTTAAATAATTCGCCATATTTGACCGACCTTCCGACGAAGTATGAAAACAAGCCTGCTCAAAACTGTTTTTTAAATTATATAAACTCAACCTCCCGACCGGAGAAAATTCCTTAAATCTGGATAACATAAACAATAATGCAAATTTAGAATCATAATCATTCCCTAATGCTTGGTTTACTGACATACTAATTAAGTTCTCCGGATTATTCTTGAGCATATAGTTCTTTATAAAACAATCCGCATTCTTTAAGGATTCACCGGAACACACAAAATCTAATAAAATATACTTTCTCTCTTTATTCTTGCTTATTGTTTCAGAGTTAATCCCGATTAAGTCTAAATAACTTTTATAAACCTCTTTATTCGGAATTTTTTTCGGAATACCGTAACTTAAACCCGAAAGAGGAATAATTCTTACATCTGAACCCATATATCTCATTGTTTCGGCTATTGATGCGACAGATCTGCCTATTACAATTAGAGTATAATTGTCTTTGCCGTATAACTCGTCTAAATTATTCTTTAATTTGTCTGCCGCATAACAATTCATCTGCGCAAGCTCTTTTATCCTTTTTGGGGTGAACAGACGCAATAAAAATCTTGAAGGCTTTGAAAGCCCCTCTACCGTTTGTGGATTAATTTCTTCGCCTATCTTATTAAGATAAGTTCTTCCGATATGTATATATCTTCTTGAGCCTTCAAAGCTTTGCTGCCCATTTTTTGGGTTATGGTAAATGTTATTAGAATTGTTAATTTTACTTATTTTCATATTGAATTAATATCCGTAAAGAATATTTTTTGTCAAATTATATTATTTTTAATATTACAAATAAAAATGTTATTTATACACTTTTTGTGTTATTTTAATTTAATAGAATTAAGAAAGGCTCATAATTTATGAAAATTCAAGCAATAAATAACAACCCAAAATGCAATCCGAATTTTAATGCAAAAATTAATTTAAGCGGAGGCGGCTTCTTTAAAGGACCAAAATCCCTTTTGCCTAAATATTCTTTCGAAAGACTTGAAAATAAAGCTAAAGCAATCGCTACTGATAAAGATACTATATTTATAAACATCTTTAATTTCCGTGATAACCAATCCGATATGTGTTTAAACAAATCAAAAGAATTAAAAACTAAATTATATTTATATCACGATTTTCCAAGCCAAGACAGCCGAGATGCCAATTTCCCGCAACCAAACATCATTAGCGGAAATCCTGACGAGAGAAAACTTTCGGCTTATAAGTTAATTTGGAAATACATCGACGCTTTAGAAGAAAAATTTAAAACACAATAAAGCTATACTCAATTTTTATCTCAAATTACAAAACCTTATAAGTTTAAAAACACTGTATAAAATCTATATATTTAATAACCTGAAAAGAGTTCTTCTTAAGCTTTTCTTAATAGGTTTTACATAATTTAAAACTATACTGTCTGTGTTGATTAAGAAATTTCGTGCTTTACCTGTTTTAGGATATAATTTCTTAAACTTATCCACGAAAACATCTGCCGAATTTTTTATTTTAGGAACAGACATTAACTCTTCAAAATTTCTTTGATAACAATCGGGATAATTATATGTTCTATTTTTTTTAGCAGCCAAAAGCCCGATTGTCGGGTGTTTTATACAATCTTGTAAATGATTATAATTATCATCTACCATATCAGCATCAATATGAAATCTTGTATCTAAATGAGCATTTGCCCAATAAGCGTTATGGTTTATTCTGCCAAAACGACTTCCGCCTAATTCGGTTTCTGACATAAATTAATTCTCCTTTTAATTTTAGTGATGATTATTGAAAACTCCAAAATATTTTTTTTGCTACATGCTGGATTATTGTTTTTATTTTTCATTTTACAATAAGCTCAATTGTTTAATTTTCGTAATAATCATTTATCTGCAAGCAATATTATCTCCCAATATGTTTTTAATAAAATATAAAGCTGTAGGAGGTAAAATTAATGATTAATAGGCAAGTTATGGCTGATGTATTAAATAATAATGGTTTTAGAATCTTTGATGAGAAAGCACGAGCATCATTTCCAGGTTCAATAAAAAAGTTTATGGATTTTGCCGAAACTAACTTATGTCGAACTTTTCTTAAAAAAGATAAGGAAAAAAATAATTATTTATTACTTCTACAAAACCCAAAATGTGAATTTGAGTTTGTTCAATTTAACAACGCAGGTAAAAACATTACAGAACCCGAATTAGATGCAAGGCTAACAGCTGAGCAGGTTATTGCCTACATAACAAAACACGAAATGCCAAAAGCAAAAACGAAAACTACAGAAACTAATCCCGTCAAAAATCCGGAAACTAACGAAAAAACAGGATTAGCAGAAACTTTAAACAAACTCAAAACTGAAGATGAAATCGTAAATTCTTTACATTATCCAAACAATAATGTACTAGTTGGCACTTCTTTAACTCCAGAAATTATAAGTAAACATGAGCAACTTATAACTGAAATTTCTCAGCACTTAATAAAAGAAATACCCCTATCAACTAAACAAAAAGAAGAATTATTGTTATTGTTAAAAACAGAAAACCCGCAAATCACAGAATTAAGAGATATAAAAGCATTAGATGAAATAACAAATGACATATTTGGAAAATTATATGCAAGTTATTCATTTAAATCAAGCGTTCTTAACAATAAAAGAGCCGAAAAGATCAATGAATTACTTGGTTTCTTATATCGCAACAATAATTCAACAGTATAATACAAAATCTTTTAATATAAAACAATAAAAAACGGACAAGCAAAAGCTCATCCGTTTTCAATTCAGAGAGGAAGGGATTCGAACCCTCGGTGGAATTGCTCCCACACAACCTTTCCAAGATTGCACCTTAAACCGCTCGGACACCTCTCTTTGCGATTTCTTTTTTAATATATCACAAACATTTTTTATGATACAATTTTTTTATGATTAAATTGGTATCAAAATCCGAAAAACCTCTAAAAGGTACGGTTACAATCCCTTCAGACAAATCAATTTCACATCGTGCAGTCATTTTTTCAGCACTTGCAGACGGGATTTCAACTATTAACAACTTTTCTAAAGGCGCAGACCCTTTATCTTCGCTTGAAATTATAAAATCTCTAGGAGTGCAGGCTGAATTTAAAGATGAAACCACTCTTGTTATAAATTCCTCAGGCAAGCTTGCAAAACCTTCTAAAATACTTGATTGCGGAAACTCCGGAACCACAATGCGGTTTATGTCAGGAATTCTGGCTGGACAAGAGTTTAATTCAACACTTACGGGAGACAAAAGCCTTTCCAAACGCCCGATGAAGCGTGTTATAGAACCGCTTACACTAATGGGTGCAAAAATAAACTCTCAAGACGGCCATGCCCCTCTTGAAATTACAGGAAGCCCGCTTTTGGGAATTGAATACACCTCAAAACTTGCCTCAGCTCAAGTCAAATCCTGCGTACTTCTTGCAGGGCTTTTTGCGGACGGGCTTACCCGATTTGAAGAACCCTATCTTTCCAGAAACCATACGGAAATTATGCTTAAACACATGGGTGCTGATATCCAAATTTCAGGACTTAAAACTTCCATTAAACGATCTTTACTTAAACCGTCTATTATTGATGTTTACGGAGATATTTCCTCAGCGGCTTTCTTTATTGCAGCGGCGTTGATCGTTCCGGATTCCGATATAATCCTTAAAAATGTCGGACTTAACCCGACAAGAACCGGAATTATTGATGTAATTAAACTTATGGGCGGAAATATTGAAATTCTTGACAGCTACGTCCGCTCGGGAGAAATGGCAGGAGATATCAGAATTAAATATTCTAATCTTAAAGGCTGCACCATAGAAAAAGCTTTAATTCCAAGATTAATTGATGAATTGCCCATAATTGCAGTTATCGCAGCCCAAGCTGAAGGCGAAACCGTTGTTAAAAACGCAGAAGACTTGAGAAATAAAGAATCCGACAGAATTAAAGCAATAGTTCAGGAGCTTTCTAAATTAGGCGCAATAATAAAAGAAACACCTGACGGATTTATAGTTATTGGCAAAACAAATCTCAAAGGCGGCGCATCTGTCGAATGCTACCATGATCACAGACTTGCAATGAGCCTTTATGTTGCAGGGCTTGTTTGCGAAAACACAATTTCAATAAACGGCTTTGAATGGGTAAATATTTCATTCCCTGAGTTTGAGGCTTTATTTAATGAACTTTTGGAAGTTTAAACATACAGTAATACATATAATTGATTTAGATTAATTCATATTGACAATAATAACTCGATTTTATAAAATTAGCGTATGGGCAATAATTATATAAATAAATTTGAGAAAAACGTAAACACCTTCGGCGCAAAAGAAATTATGTATGCCGTTGGATTTGTGGTTTTAGTAATCGTTTTATATTTTACTTTTTTCCATGTAGATAAAACTCCATACGGATACGAAGAAATTTCAGAGGAATTATCATCATATTTAGCAAACAAAGACAGTTATTATGACGAAGAATATAATGAAGGTAAAATGCTTGTCTTGTATACATCAAAAAGAGATCCTCTCTACAAATATCCTAAAAATTTTCAAGACTCCTTGGATGTAGCAATTGAAAATGAAGAATTTAAGGAACTTTACAATTTTAAGCCATTAACAGTTTTAAGAAATAACATTTTGTTTGAAGGCGAAAAGGGTGAACGAATTATCAAAGGCGAAAAAATTTTGAGAAAGGCTTGCAGAAGTTTTTGCGTAATAAATCCAAAGAAAAAAGCTTTATATTTTTATTTTCAGCCTAAAGAAAGAGATGCCCAATATCTACAAGAAAACCTTAAAAAATTGGAATTTTGGGGCGCTAAACTTGACTAATTTAATGCTTTAAGTCAAAATCAAAGCATGATTAACAATATAACTTTTCGGCGCTAATTTTATTCAAAAAATGCCGATTAAAAAATATTCAGCAAAAGATAAAAACTATACCCTGTCTTATGCAAGTTTAGTGGAATTGAACCCGCATGATATAAATGATGTTAAAGCACTTGATGAAATAGCTTTCAATTTTGGCAATGACAGTTACGTAGACAATATAGCCTTGATATCAAAAGAGCATATAAACGTAACAACCAAACAAGCGAGCCTTTTTCTGCAATTGTATTAACAAAACAAACAGATAATTTTGAACATTTGAAAGCGAAGGACGTTATTGGAACAGCTGAAATTTCAAAAATAAAAAATGGAGAAATAGAACTTGTTTATCTTCAAGCAAATCCGCAATTTGTGTACTCTTTTGAACCCCGCCAAATAAAAAACATAGGAACTTCAATTTTGGATTACCTAAAACAAGTAAACAATAAAATTCGACTTATTTCATCATCATCTTCGATAAATTTTTATTTAAAAAACAAATTTAAAATGGTTTCTCTGGATTCATGCCGTATGATATGGGAGAAAAAGCTCCTGTAAAAGAACACATGGTTTGGCTACTTGTTACAGATGGTTTGATTATTTGGGGACACTTTTTGTTGGGGTAGAAAAAATATTCAGGAGTTTTGTAGTAATATAGCAGTAGAATATAATTTAATTTATTATACAATGTTTATAGAAAGGAGTATAAATATGAATATTCAATCAATTAATGCCTATAATAATAGTCCGTCATTTTCGTCAAAATTAGTTCCAAATAATACTTTGAGAGATGCATTTGATCATGCTAGAAAAACTGGTGATGTGAAATTTTTAAATTCAATAAAAAACATTTTAAATGATGGAAAAGATAATACTGTAAAAATTGTTTCATATCGTTGTCCACAGAATACAGATGAGTATTTAAAGACTAGCTTATTTGTTAATGATATGGAAAAAGACTTTTTAGATAATCAACCATTATTCACTGCTAAGAAAAATATTAGTACAGGTAACCGAATTACTGATTCAATAAAATTAATTGTAAGAAATTTTACTGATAAAAAACAAGTACGTGCAGAATTAGACGAGATATACAAAAAGCATAATTTAGGGAAAGGTGATACAAGATATCTAAGTGATGAACCTGAATTCTTCTAAAAAGCCAGTAGGTTGGGCATACTTGCCCAACAAGTTTAAAATACTCAAATTACTCAAACTACTCTTTAATTACTCGGGGGGAAAATCGGCTTGTGAAGTAAAGAAAAAGCTAATTTTGCAAAAATTAAAAATTCTGAGTGAGTAGAAAAAGAATAAAGTGGGTAATTTGAAATTGAGATAATCAAACCACTTCCGACCGCCTAAAAGCTAGATTGTTTCGGACTTTTGCCCTCGCAATGACAAAAAATACTTCCGACCAAATTACTCCAAAAAAGTACAGCTCCCCAAACAATAAAAAAAAGAGGCAGAACCTCTTTTTATAAAACTGGGCGCAGTGGGATTCGAACCCACGACCAATTGATTAAGAGTCAACTGCGCTACCACTGCGCCACGCGCCCATATTTTTTATTCGAATTTCAACTACTATTTAATTATATCCGAACATTCTTTTTTTACAAGTAGTTAATTTTGTTGCAATTAATATTTTTTTATGAGACAATAAAAGTCGTTAGTTTATAAGGGGTGAAATGGAAAAACAAGTAACAAAAGCAATGATAATGTCAGCAGGAATAGGCTCACGGCTTGAACCGCTTACACTTTTTGTCCCTAAACCGTTAATTCCTGTAGCTAATAGACCTGTCATGGATATTTTATTTGAGAATCTAAAAAACATTGGAATTACAGATGTTATAGCAAACACTTATTATCTTGCAGACAGGATTATTGACCGTTATAAAAGCAACAATTTAGGTATTAACTTCAATTATATAAAAGAAGAAACCCTTTCAGGAACAGCAGGCGGATTAAAGAAATGCCAAAATTTCTTTAAAAAAGGTGATACATTTGTTGTATTATCGGGTGACGGATTAACAAATGCCGATATTCAAAAAGGTATTGAAGCACATCTTGCAAGCAACGCTGTCGCAACTATCGGGATTAAAAAAATTCCGCACGAAGAAGTTTCGCATTTTGGTGTTGTTGTAACTGACGAAAAAGGTTTTATAAAAGAATTTCAAGAAAAACCTCCTGTAGAAGAAGCAAAAAGCAATTACATAAATACCGGAATTTATATATTTAATTACGAAATTTTTGATTATATTCCGGAAAATACGTTTTATGACTTTGCCAAGAATGTTTTTCCTGAGTTATTAAAAACATGCGGGATAAACACCTTTGAAATCAGTGGCTATTGGACAGATATTGGGACTATTGCTCAATACAAACAATCGCATAAAGATCTTTTTGAAGGGTTATGCAAATTCAATCACGCCCCGATACAAGAACAAAACGGCAGCAAATATATTTCACAATCCGCAATTCCAGAAAATACTGTATTTGAAGGAGTTTCTACAATAGGTTCGGACTGCAAAATCGGCAAAAACGTAACGATTAAAAACTGCATAATATGGGATAATGTTGAAATTGCAGATAATATTGAATTGCAAGACAGCATAATCGCCTCAAACAGCCGAATTTTATCTGACATAAAAGGGCAAACCGTACCTGCGGGAAAGGTATTTGAAGAAGATTTTTTTTTAAATCCTAAAGAACCCGAAAAAATAAATGCTTGATTTTTGTTATATTTTCTGGTAACTTAAGACTATACGGAAATTGCACATTTGAATTTAAGTCGGAGAGCAAAGCAATTCGACGCAGAAAATTTCAAAGACTTTAAAAACGTCTGGGACTGTGGCGCAGCGGTAGCGCAGGGGACTCATAATCCCTTGGTCGTGGGTTCGAATCCCTCCGGTCCCAGT
>CALUTL010000024.1 GCA_944323655.1 Candidatus Gastranaerophilales bacterium
CGAGATATACAAAAAGCATAATTTAGGGAAAGGTGATACAAGATATCTAAGTGATGAACCTGAATTCTTCTAAAAAGAAGAAACAAAACTTCTCGCAGGTATGATTGATAATTTACCAACTTACCGTAAATAAAATATATTAATTAAAAAAGGAAGCAAGCAAGTAGGGTGCGTCGTTTGACGCACCACCAATACACAAAAAAATATGCCGCAACTCGGAATTGAACCAAGGACACAGGGATTTTCAGTCCCTTGCTCTACCAACTGAGCTATTGCGGCATATTTCTTAAATTTTCACAAGAGCCTAAGCTCTCTATTATCGGGTATTCAATAATAACCTAATTCTTCTACACTTCAATTTTTTGAGGAATTGAGCGGGGCATAATTGCCACGTTTTTTATTGTATTTGCTCAAAGTTTAAAGTCAAGAACTTTTTATTTCTAAACTAAACTTTTCTTCCGAAAATTTGAATTTAGCCTGCCTGCGGAGCCAGATACAACGTAACGTTGCGGCCTTCAAGCATTGGCTTTTTCTCAATTGTTAAAGGTTCTTCTTTCAAATCTTCAATAAATCTGTTTGCAAGGTCAAATGCAAGATTTGAATGCTGCATTTCACGCCCTCTCATCATTATGACAACCTTAACCTTGTTACCTTGAGAAATAAATTTTTGAATGCTTTTAATACGCACCTGATAATCATGCGTATCAATTTTATATCTTATTTTAACTTCCTTAACATCAACAGTATGTTGTTTTTTCTTAGCTTCTTTAGCTTTTTTATCAAGCTCGTATTTATATTTACCGTAATTTAAAATCTTTGCTACCGGCGGAACCTGATTAGGGCTGATTACAACCAAATCCAAATCCGCATCATACGCCATTCTTAATGCTTTTATTGTTTCTACAATTCCGAGGTTTTCCCCGTTTTGGTCAATTAATCTGACTTCTTTTACCCTGATTCTTTCATTCATCAAAGGCTGGTTTTTGTCCTTGTTTTTAGTTTCGTTTGCTATTGTTGTATCTCCTTATATTTAATTTACGAGTAAATCATAGCACAAGCACAGTATTTTTGCACATTTTAAATTATTTTAAGATATATTACGAAATGTTAAATTAACTTTTTAAGGTTAAGACGCTTATATATCAAGATTTTCGGCATTTTTCGGAGATAACATAAAATTAAAGTTTTCCAAAAGTATAGCCGATAGATATACTGTTAAGATTTTCCGGCAAAATATAGGAGTATTGATTATGAGAAAAAACAGAAAAGCAAGCATGATGGCACTAAGAGAAAACATGGAACTTGCACCGGTCAAAGGGGTAAAAATTGACGAGTCACTGACTTTCTCAATGGAAATTCCACTGCAAATCCTATTTGATCAGTTTACGACATTTATTTCAAAAGCAGATTTTAAAGATATTGCTTAAACGACAAGGAACACAGATTTACAAAAGCCTCTTAAATAAAAGAGGCTTTTTAATTGGCTGAAACAAAAGTTACAAAATATTAAATTGTATTGCCGGATAGATATATGTAGGTGTACATGTCCTCGTTCTTGTATTAAAATTTTAGACATAAGATGAGGGATAAAGGCGATGAAAAGAATTGTAGTAACGTTGTTAGGCATTTTATTACTGTCGCAGCCGGCATTTGCGGGATTCAAAGAACACTTTGATCTTGCGCAGGAATATCTTGCAAATTACCAATATTCAAGTGCTATTACCGAATTTAAGAATGCTTTAAAAATAAATTATCTGGACAATTCGGCAAGAATAGGGCTTGTGAACTCATATCTTGCAAGAGGAACGTATTATGCAAACAACGAAAAGGACTATGCAAAAGCGGCCGACGATTACAGAAGCGCACTTTTTTATCTGACGCTTTACCCGACGGACGAATCGAGTGTAAGGAATTCTTCTCACGCAATAGAACAGGTAAACAACAGCCTTAATATATGCTTTGATCTTATAAAATTTGACGTTACCCCCTCATCAAGATTTGAAAAAGCAAAACAATTAAGAGCTGAAGGGAATTTTTCGGCAGCAGCGTACGAATTCAGCAAATCGCTTGCTGATAAAAATTACGTAAAAGAAAGTCTTGAAGGGATTGGCGATGTAATGAAGCTTTTAGGAAATGACCCTAAAAGTGCGGAATATTACAGAAAAGCGGTTGCCGTTGCACCTGATGATGTAAGTTTAAGATTATCATACGCAAGGATTCTCGACAATTTAGGAGAAGAAAATCTTGCTGTCGAAGAATACAACTACATTCTTTCACAAGGTACAGAAAACAAAGAAGTTTTGTATGCCTTAGAGCGGATATACAACAAGAAGCTGGCAGCAAAACCGAACGATGCAGACACTATTGCAAACCTAGGTGCAATACTTCAAAAACAAGGAAAGCTTGAAGAAGCGCTTGAACATTACAAAAAAGCCGAATCAATAGATCCTTCCAACATAAACACAAGGATAAATGTCGGAACTTTGTATCAGCAAAAAGGAGATTACAGAACGGCAGTAGTAGCTTATGACAGCGTTCTTATTCTTTATCCCGACAATATTCAAGCGAACCTTTATAAAGCACAGTCACTTGCAGCGCAAGGCGAAAGCAAGGAAGCACAAGTTTATTTCAAAAAAGTTTTGCACCTTGACCCGGGCAACAGAATAGCAACTGATGAACTGTTCAACAATGCAAGAAAATCAATGACAACAGCACAATATGTGGATTACGTTAAAAAGAACGCAGAAAGCGCTCAGGTAAACGATATGCTGTACAGTTATGCATTAGATCTTCACAAACAAAACAATCTTGAAGATGCAATAAAGGTTTACACCGAAATCACCAAACGCAGCGATGACAATCCTGAAGTCTTTGTAAACCTTGCAGTTGCACAAAGTCAGCTTAAGAATTATCCGGAAGCACTTGCAACATTAGAAAATGCAAAGACAAAATTTCCTAAAAACACTCAAATTGCAGATGCTTTCAAGAATATCAGCGCGCAAGACGTATCAGAAAAGTTTGACCGTGCCGCAGAATTCTTTAACAATAAAGATTACGAAAATGCAATTAAAGAATATCTAAAAGTTACGCCTCCGACAGCAGATTCTATGCTTGGTATAGCATCAGCATACCAGAATATGAATGACACAAAACAAGCAATTGAATACTACAAAAAAGCGCTTGACTTGAAGCCGACAGATTCTGATATAGCATACTACATAGGAGTTCTTTATGCAGAAGGTGAAGATTACGCATCCTCTCAAGAATACCTTAAAAAGTCTTTGGCATTAAACAAAAACAACAAAAAAGCTTCAGAATATTTAGCCTCAATTGTTTCACAAGTAAATACGAACAATCTTAATGAAGCAATCAATTTATATGATTCGGGCAGTTACGACGAGAGCATGAACATTTTGAACAAACTTATCGTAACCGATCCGATGAACGCTTATGCATATTATTACAGAGGGATGATTTACGATGCAAAAGAGAACAAACAGGAAGCCGTAAACAACTTTAAAAATGCTTTAAAATACAGCACAAGCGACGATTTAAACATACTGAATTACTTAATAGCGATTGATTTAGATTCAATGGAAAAATACAAAGAGGCTTATACGTATTATCAAAAATATGCCTCCTCGAATGCCCCTGATGATGAATACAAACAATATTCATCCACCAGACTGGAAGAACTGAAGGAATATGCAAAATAGAGTTCAAAACCTGATACAAAGCCGAGTATCACTTGCCCCTATGGCAGGTATAACGGATTATGTGCTGAGAAGCTTGGTAAGGAGATATTCACCTGAGGCTCTGCTGACAACGGAGATGATAAGTTCTGAATACTTAGCCCAAACTCTAAACGGACGCTCTGGACAGGAAATTTTCAAACGAGCAGAGAATCACAGTCCGATATCCTACCAAATAAGCGGTCATAAACCGGAAATGATGAAAAACGCATCCAAATTTTTAACCCAATACGCAGATATGATAGACATAAACATGGGATGCCCTGTGAATAAAGTCGTAAAAGGTCAAGACGGATGCGCTTTAATGAGAAACCCCAACCTTGCATCAGCCCTTGTAAAAGCGGTAAAAGAAGGAACAACAAAACCCGTAAGCGTAAAATTCAGGCTCGGATACACATTTGACGAAATGAACTTTGTGGAATTTGGAGAACAAATGCAAGAAGCAGGAGCGGATTTTATAACAATTCATGCCAGAACCCGCTCCCAGATGTACTCCGGCACCGCAGACTGGAAAAAGGTAAAAGAATTAACGACTTCCGTAGACATTCCTGTATTTGTAAACGGAGATATAACAAGTATAGAAACCGCCCTGCAAGCATTGGAAGATTCAGGAGCCTATGGAGTTGCAATAGGTAGAGGCACTTTAGGCGATCCGACACTTTTAGGAAGGATTTCAACATATCTTAAGACAGGTAAAAAACTTTTGCCTCCTACATTAGAAGAAAAAGCAGAAATCTTAAAAAAACATCTTGATGAGGAAATTGAACTTCGTGGAGAAAATGTCGGAATTAAATTTATGCGAAAATTCTACCCTTATTATTTAGCGGGGTTTCAAAATGCAAAGAACCTAAGAGCAAAACTTGTAACAGAAGAAAATTATGAAAATATAATAAAAGTTCTTAATGGGTTAAGATTTGTTAACATTTAAACAATATCAGACAATTTTTAATTTTCACAAACATTAAGAAGCTCAGGAGGCATAAGATATGACAAATGTATCGAAAATATCCGAAGGACTAAATATAGCAACGCAAACTGCCGCAAAAATGGTGTCAAAAAAGGTAGTATTTAATTCCCCTGAAATTCCGGGATACAGAATGATCAATATTAAATATGCCGATCAGGCAGGATCTTTGCTTAATCCTAAAATAGAAACTTTAGAATTCACAGATAAAAACGGGATAAAATCAGCTTATTCTTCAAAAAAACTTGAAAACGGAAGCAGATTTGAAGTTTTCAAATTTTCTGATGAAATAATAAAAGTTTTAAAAGATAAATTCGGACAAATCAAGGTATTAAAAAGCACAGTCGCAGAACATAATAGCGGAAATCCCCAAAAAATGTACGATAATGCAAAAGAAGCAATGAGCAGCAAAACACGCCACTTCTGCGGTTAAGTAATTTACAGCCTCACAATTTATTTTAGGATTTTACATTCTCTCAGGCGCCGAAACCCCAAGAAGTTTAAGAGCGTTATTCAAAACCTGCTTAACCGAAAGCACAAGAGCCAACCGAGATTTCATAAGCTCTTTATCTTCGGAAATAACTCTGTTAGCATTATAGAAAGAATGAAATTCAGCCGCAAGTTCCTGAACATACCTGCAAATCGTATAAACTTGACGTGTTTCGGCAGATAATTTGATTAATGACTTAAATTCTTCAAGCTTAAGAACAAGCTTACGAGCGCTATCAAGAGTAGGCGCAAGAATTTCAGCCTTATAATTATTAACCAATTCATCTAAATCACTTCCTGACATGGGAGCAGGAATTGATTTACCCGTTTCAGTATCAATTTTGCTTTCAACAGCGTTGCGCAAAATAGAGCAGGCTCTTGCATGCGCATACTGAACATAAAATACAGGGTTTTCATCGCTATTAGTTTTTGCAAGTTCTATATCAAAATCAAGCGTATTATCAATAGATCTCATACACATCCAGAATCTTGTTGCATCAACACCGACTTCCTCAATCAAATCATCAAGAGTAACCATATTTTTTCTCTTACCCATTCTGACTTCGTTGCCGTTAATCACAAGATTAACAAGCTGTCCGAGAAGAATTTCGAGCTTATTCGGATCATACCCTAAAGCCTCAATAGAAGCCTTAACCCTTGCGACATACCCGTGATGGTCAGCGCCCCAAATATTAATCATACGATCAAAACCGCGCTCAAGCTTATCAATATGATAAGCGATATCAGCCGTCAAATAAGTATTAGCCCCGTCGGCTTTTTTAATAACCCTATCCTGATCATCCCCGAAATCGGAAGACCTGAACCAATCAGCGCCGTCTTTCGTGTAAATTTTACCGCTGGCTTTCAATTTATTAACGCACTCATCAACTTTACCTGATTTATGCAGAGTAAGTTCCGAATAGAAATTATCAAAATTAACTCTAAAATTTTCAAGCAAAGCTTTTTGAAGATTTTCCATTTCATTTTTAGCAAAATCGCACAAGATTTTGAGAGTTTCCTCACTTTGAACCGGCTTGCAAAAATCTTTCACTTCCAAAGAAATGCCTTTAAGAATTTCCTTAGAGTTTTCAATGAACTTTTGGGCAACCGGAATCAAATAATCTCCGGGATAATAATTTTTTCTTTCCAATTCATCAGTCGGGAAATCAACATTTTCGCCCATTTTTTGACGAATACGAATAGCAAGAGAATTACCGAGTTTTTGAATTTGCGACCCAGCGTCATTTATATAGAATTCCTGATAAACTTCGTGTCCGTAGAATTTAAGAAGATTAGCAAGCGCAGAACCCATAGCCGCCCATCTTCCGTGGCCGATATGGAAAGGGCCCGTCGGGTTTGCCGAAACATACTCAAGAATAATTTTTTCTTTATCAATATTTTCAGGACGCCCGAAGGCTTCTTTTTTCTTAAAAATTTCATCAATTGCGGAAAGTAATAGAGATTTTCCGGCCCTAAAATTAATAAACCCGCCAATTACGGAGTATTCATTATCGCTATCATCAATTTCTGCAACAATGGCGTTTGCAATAGCAGGGGGTGCAATTCTTGCAACACGAGCAAGAGAAGAAACATTAACCGCAAAATCTCCAAAATCAGGATTTTTCGGTTTTTCAACAACAAGGCTGTTTGGCGCATAATCATTCATCTGCCCGAGGTTACCTTTTAAAATTGCATTTTTAAGGGCTTTTTCAACATTATTCAAAAAATAATCTTTAATCATCTTTTTCTCTCCGTAAATTTTCTCATACAAAAATTATACAATAAAAAACATAAGGAAATAGAGATACCTGAAAAGATAAGAATAAAGATTGTAACAAACAAGCAACAAATACGCTAAATATTAAAGTCTAAAATGGAAAAAACCGTATATGAAAGCAATGGAGTATTTTTATGTCTTTTGAGAATATTAAAAATTCACAAAACAAAACCATAACGTGGGAAAGCTTTCGCAACGAATTAAAAGCAAATAAAGCAGATTCAGAAACCATTGACAAAATGCGATCAATTTTTTATGAAATAGACGCAAACAAAGACATGCGTTTGAGTCAAGAAGAATTAAATAATGCCTATGCCTTATTAAATTCAATGGATAACGACAAAAACGGAAAAATAAGCAATGATGAATTAAAAGCTTCGGGCAACAGCCAAAAATTCGGGACAGAAAAAGCAGAAGACATAAACCAATTTATGACATCACTCCAAACGATTTCAAATGGTTCAAAAGATAATACTGAATCTGTATCACAGGAAACGGCACCTCAACCTGAAACACAACAAACACAGGCTTCTGATACAGCTTCAGAAACAAATGGCATTGAGAAAAAAGAGAATTTATCCGAAACCAAACAAGAACAAAAAAGTTCTGAAGCAAAACAACAAGCTTTAACGGAATATACAGTTCAACCCGGTGACACACCTGAAAAAATAGCAAAAAAATTCGGTTTAACTGGAGATGATGCAAAAGAATTTATTGACCACTTAAAGAAACAGACGAACCAAAAAGGATGGTTTATAGTAGGACAAAAAATTACGCTTTTAGGTGACCACACAGAAGCTCTAAAAAACATGAGCGATTACACCGAAGATAAAACAGAATTGAGCAATCGCTGGGCAAACACAGATGCAGGCAAGAAAGCAATAGCCGCAGAGCAAGCTAAAAAAAGCGGAGCAAGAGCATCAACAACAGAATCAGCACCAAATGGCAGAAATCAAAATTCTTCTGTATCGGAAGGCAATCTGCCAAAATCAATTCAAGATCGTATAAATTCACTTAAACAAAGCGGAGATTCATACGAAATCATAGGCAATGCCCAAAATGGGTACACAATAAAAGTAACTTCCGGCAAATACATGAACCAACATAAAATTGGCTTAATTGAAATGAAATACGACTCTGCTGGTAATTTACAGACTTACACTCAAAAATATAATAATGGACAAATAAACGAAACTACCTACACCGGAGGTAAAAAAACAAAAGTAATTGCCCAACCCGCTCCTGAAAAATTTCAAAAAATAGCAGAAAACATGCAAAAAGAAAGCGGAGGTAATGCAAGAGTTGAATACAATAAAGAAACCGGTCACTATGAAATTATTCAAACAAATATTAATTACAAAGATGTAAAAGAGATAAGAACTGTCCTTGCTGATAAAGCATGGCAAGAAAATTTAAGCACAGGCGAAGCGGCAAAAGAAGGAATAAAAGATGCCTGGGATACCTTTAGACTTGTAGATCTGAATTCTTGGAAAAAAGCAGTTAATGCAGGTCTGAAAAACAGAGAAGATCATATTTCAGATAATGACTATTTTATATCACAAACAACAACATATAATGACGGCAAAGTAATTGAAGGTACATATACAGAAGGCAAATTAAAAACAAATGAAATATTACAAGCCTCAAAAGCAGCAAAACCAGAAAAGGAAGAAGAAAAAGAACAAGAAAAAATAAATACAGCAGCCGACATTTCCTTTGAAATGCCGCCGGATGCACCTGAAAACGCAAAAGAATTTGCAAACTCACTCATAAATAACAAAGCAGAACTAATGCGTCAACTTGGCATAGACAATGATACGTATAACATTTTAGCCCAGACCGCAATAGGAATTGCCGGAAAAGAGACAAACTTTGGAGAAGAAACCATTCGACAAAAAGCAAAAGACGCCCTTCGCAACCTGGATGGAATCGGAATCAAAGACTGGTCATACGGAATGACCCAATTAAAATATACTCTGCATACACAAGATCCGGAAATTAAAAGAAATATGGAAGCATTAGGAATTACGGATGAAGAACAACTTCTTGATCCGGAAGTTTCAGCGAAGGCAACGATAGTTCTTTTGGCAAGCTTAAACAAACGACTGGAGACTGCAAAATACCAAAAAGGGATAGAAACAGCACAAGATACAATCGTTCAATACAAAGGCTGGGAAATAAATGACCAAGGTATTGGAGAAAAAACAGGAAATACAGAAGCCTGGACAAATAACATAAGCCGCCAAGATGCACTTTGTGCTTTGTGGAATGGAGGAGAAGCCAAATCATTGATTAACGGAACCTTTAAACCGCAAGGCTGGGAGTACACCCGAGTTGTAAATGAGTACACTCAAAAATACAAACTTGTAGAAACTCAAGAAGCAAGAGCAGAAGCAAAAGACAAAAGCGATGAAACAAGAACTTTTGAAAACATGACAAACAATGGCGAAATGGGTTCTGTCGTATTTTTGCCGGCAATGTATACAGACAAAGCAAAACATCTCAATACAGCAGCTGAAATAAAAACTCTTAACCAAACATTAAAAGAAAAAAATATTGATGCAAACCTGAGAAATCAACTTATTACAGCACTTCAAAACGGCGAATTAAGTTTTGACTTTGGACTGGATAAAGAAGAAATGGAATCATTAACAAATTCGGATATAAAACTTTTACTAACACATCTTAAAGAACTTAAAACACAGGTAAATTTAAATCCGAACATAAACACCACAGACGGCATAAATGCACAAGAAGCCTCAATATTAAGAAACAAATATTCAGAAACCGTAGGAAAAGCTGAAGATAAATTCAGACAGGAATATTTAAATAATCATAGTGCCGTATATAATGCTTCTGACAACAATCCGAAAGTCTTACGAGAAACAAGCACAACACGCGGAGACATGGACTTTGTAAATGCAAATGGATCAAGAAGAGGTTTCCGACACGAAAAACCGCTTCCAGTAAATACAAATACAAGTAACGGACAAATATCTGATGAAGCCAGAGCACTTGCAAATGCAGGTTATGAAATTGCTATGGAGAACCCGAATAATACAAGCAGCGGTCGCTGTTTAAACGGTGTAAAACAAGCCTTCCAAAAAGCAGGTATCGACATTAGCGATATGACAAAATATGGAAATACACCAAAATACATACAAAACTGGTTTAAAGCACATCCTGAAATGTTTACACCAGTTGAATACGTATCATTAGGAAACGGCACAGCACGCGAAATTAATGCTTCTGATATATCAAATCTTCCGGCAGGATATGTTGTGGTTTATATTCCCGGAGAAGGTTACGGTGATCAAGCAGGACACATTGCCATTACAAACGGTAACGGACAAGGTTATGCTGACGCAACAGACAACCTGCAATGGAGTAACTACAATAACAATAAAGGTGACTCCGGCAAGGGCGAACACGGAAAATTCTTAGTATACAAACTTTCCGACAACTGGACTGTTGATCCTAACACAGGACAACTTGTTTTTAAGGGTTAAAAACCTGTTATTTTATATAAACCGTCTCAAACCTGTATGCTTCAAAGGTATTTGAAAAGTAATCAGCTGACAGCCCTGCTTTAACTTTTAATGAACGCAAGAACTCTTTTTTATCGGGAAGCTGCTCCCAAACAGACGGCAAATAAACAGATTGATAATTTTTGTCCCTTATTATTATCCCGTCCTTAAAAGGCTGAATTTGACCTAACAAATCATCCTCATCTTTAAACAACATTTTTTGAGGAATTGAAAGAAGCGAAACTGAAATTTGAAGCTCAGGAATTTCATCTTTTGTCACAGGACTAAATCTGTAATCCTTAAACGCAGCATGCTGAGCATTTATAACAATATCTTCTATAAGAGATCTATGAGAAATAATAGAACCGATACAGCCTCTAAGCTGGTTATTTTTTTCTAAAGTTACAAAACAAGCACCGCCTTCAGCAAACACTTTCGGAAACTTAACCTCTAATCTTCCGGAATCAAATTGAGCATTTAAGCTTCTTCTGCACAAATCAAGAATAAAATCAGAATAATATTCTTTCAAAAAAGTATTTTTCTCACCCTCAAACAAAAACCACGTTCCATAACCGACGACTTTTGATGTGTCACCCGTAACAGAAGATGAATTTGTCGTATCAATCCTTATTAAAGAAAACTTGTTTTTATTTGCAAATTTGATTAATCCTAAAATCCCGACAACCCCGCAAGCGTTATTTGGAGTAAAATTCTCACAAATCCCGTTTTCTATTAATTGGGCAGTAAAAGTATCTATTTTAACTGCCTCTTCGTGTTTCAAATAATGGCTTAAATCAGAAGATATTACAAATCCGTTTTCAGAATTCGGGTAATAATAAGAAATAATTTCTTCAATCTTATCCGGAGTTGCGTTCCCCACGAGAATCGGAACTATTTTTACATCATTGAAAACAGACTGAATAATAGGAACTTCTATTTCAATAGCATGCTCAGGCGCAATTGCATCGTCCTGAAAATCAGCACCGAATTTTTCTTTTAATTCAAGATTAATCTGTTGATTAAGTTCTATTTGCCCAAGCGGAGTCTGCCAAAAATCAAAACTGCTTAGCCCAAGCCCAGAAAATCCTACACGATGCGCAGGAGCGATTATAAAAATATTTTTTATATTTTTATCAAGCTGACTTATCCCTTCATACGCTAGCCTTCCCGAAAAAACAAGACCGGCATGCGGAACAATTACGGCTCTTGCCGGAACTTCATAGGTATTTTTATTGCTTTCTCTAAAGGTTTCAATTTGTTGTTTTAATTCATTTACATCAGCAGGATAGAAAGTACCTGCAACAGAAGGTTGTTTAAAATTTTCCATAAAAGTATTATAATACAAATTATGAAATATCAAAATATTTTACAGAATGAGAGAATTCAATGCCTGATTTGTCCTCGCAAATGTATTTTATCTAAAGGACAAGAGGGCTTTTGCCATATAAGAAGAAATATTAACGGCAAAATTGAACTTATTTCTTACGGCTTAAATACAGGGCTTGCGATTGATCCGATTGAGAAAAAACCGCTTTATCAATTTTACCCGCAAACCCCAATTTTATCATTCGGAACTTTAGGCTGTAACATGGGCTGCTTATTTTGCCAGAACTGGCAGACCACAAAAAACAAATCAAATTGCACAAATTTAAACAGAACATCACCTGAAGAAATTGTACAAATCGCAAAGAAATACAACTGCAAAAGTGTTGCATTTACTTACAATGACCCGATAATATTTTTTGAATATGCGATTGACACAGCAAAAAATTGCAAAAAAGAGGGCCTAAAAACTGTTGCAGTCACATCTGGCTACATAAATCCCGAGCCTGCCAAAGAATTTTTTAAATACATTGATGCTGCAAACATTGATTTAAAAGGATTTAGCGAAGAATTTTACAAGAAAAACTGTCTTGCACATATAAAACCCGTCCTTGACACAATAAAATACGTTTCAAATGAAACAGACTGCTGGCTTGAATTAACCACAATGTTAATCGAAGGAGAAAACGACTCTGATGAAATGATAAAGGAGGAATGCAACTGGATTTTGAATAATTTAGGAGATAGCGTTCCTTTACATTTCAGCGCATTTTTCCCTCGCTATAAATTCTCCAACAGAAAACAAACCGATTTTTCAACATTATTAAGAGCTTATTCAATTGCCAAGAACGCAGGATTAAAACACGTTTACACTGGGAATCTGACCAATACCGAAACCTCAAGTACTTATTGCAAAAACTGTTTAAAACCTGTAATTTTAAGAAACGGATATGAACTTATGGAATACAATCTTGATGAAAACGGCACTTGCAAATTCTGCGGGACAAAATGCGATGGCAGATATTAAAAAAAAACATTAAAAAATTCCCCTTAAAATGAGAGGAATTTTTATTATGCCTGATGCGATTCGAACGCACGGCCTTTTCCTTCGGAGGGAAACGCTCTATCCAACTGAGCTACAGGCACGAATTAATTAGTGTAATTTAATCATAATAAAAGAGCCGCTCATTTACAAGCGGCTCTTTCAATTTCTTATTTAAAATAGGCTTGAGCATCAACTCTTTGACGTTCTTTTTCATCCTCAACTTTGAAGAATGTAGCCTGTTTAAACCCGAACATTGATGCAATTATAGAACTTGGGAAAAGCTCTGTTGCATTGTTTAAATCAAGAACAGCTGAGTTGTAAAATCTTCTTGCTGCAGCAATGTGTTCTTCGACTTCGTTGTAAGTTTGCATAGACTGCATCATTGTCTGATCTGACTTTAATTGAGGATAATTTTCCATATTAACCATCAATTGTCCCATACTGCGCTGAATTTCGCCGTCAAGTTTCAATTTGCTTTCGATGTTAGCAAAACTTGAATCTAGTTTGATTGCCTGAGCTCTTAAGGCCGTAATGTTTTCTAACAAACCTCTTTCATGCTCCATAAATTTGTTTGCAATTGTTAAGATGTTAGGGATCAAATCATAACGCTTTTTCAACTGTACGTCGATACTTGCAAATGCTTCTTTAACTTTGTTACGTTTTTGTACCAATGAGTTGTACATAATAATTACTAACAAAATTAAAACACCTAACACAATTAATAAAATTGTTGATGTAGACATTCCACCTCCTATTACATTTTCTGCGAATTGTTTTCCGCCCACTACGTTATCCATAAAATTCACCTCTTTCTTACTTATTAAAACTTACTTCCTAATTTTTCCAATGATACAACTTCATCAAACTCTTTTCTGCTTTTTCGCACAGGCATAATTTCTTTTTCATAACCTAAAGTTAACATTGAAAGCAAAACTTGCTTATCGTTAAGACCTAACATTTCTTTTACAGAAGCGAATCCGTTTTTATCTTTAAGAGTCAATTCGTTGGCAACCGCACCAATGATACAGCAGCCGATGCCTAATTCCTCTGCTCTTAAGGTCATATATCCTATTGCATAAGACATTTGTTCAACAGTTCTGAGTAATGTTTCATACTCGCCTAAAAGAGAAGGATTAAGCATTGTACTTGAAAGAATATACTCTATCGTCTGCGAATTTCTTCCTTGCTTTTCCATTATTTTGGCAAACTTATCGGCTTCCCACGCAGACATATCCGCCACACAACAAATTACGGCTGACGCATTACTGACCTGTTTTTGTCCGCCTGCAGCCTGAGATAAAATCTCTTTATGATCCTGATTTTTCACAACAATAAACTGCCACGGCTGAACATTTACCCAGCTCGGCGCCATAACCCCGCAATTTAAAATTGATTTTATATCCTCATCAGATACTATTCTATCAGAATATAACCGTACACTTTTTCTGTTTGTTATTGCATTTAAGACCATGCCGCCTCCAATTTGTTTTATATAACCAGTATATAATTATTTTCCGGCTATGACAACTGTAAAATCCGTTCCGTTACAATAATTATCAGTAGGCTCATAAACAAACTGATACCCGATAATTGAAGGAGTCTTTTTCTTTAACCAGTTAAAATAATCATTAGTAACTTGTTTTGAATGCGCAATAAATTGTGTATGAGTTTTATTTACATGACCTGTGCAAACAACTTCTATACCTAAATTTGACAATTGCTCTTTTATTAAATTTGCTTCTTCAGCGTTACCGTCAGAATACATAATACCAGCTTTAATATTTGCATTTATCTCTGACGGATTAACTTTTTCTCTGTAAATAAGCCTGTCAACAACTTCCTGCGTTTTTTCAGGATCCAAAATCCAATAGCTTATATAACCTTTTTTATTAGGAGCCCCCGGAAGCATTGCAATCTCAATCTTATCCATATCCAAATGCTTTGCCAATCCTGCATACTGAGAAAGTTCATAAAAAGACATGTTGGTTTTAATGTATTTTTTAGCAACATTAATAATCTCAGGCAACTTCGCCAAAGTTTCAGGCTTTTTGAGGGCCTCCATCATGCCTCTTAAAAACCACTGTTGACGCTGAGTTCTTCCGATATCGCCCATTGGATCATGTCTGAATCTTAAATATCCGACAACTTCTTTTCCGCTTAAATGGTTGTTACCCTTTTGAAGATTTATAAACAACTTGCCGGAATAATCGTTATAATGCATATTTTTTTCGACATAAATATCAACACCGCCAAGAGCATCAACAATTTCTCTTACAGCCTGATCATGAACGATTATATAACGGTCAATCTTAACCCCTAAAGTATCTTCGATAGTTTTAATCGTCATATTAATTCCGCCTATTGCATGAGCGGCGTTAATTTTTTGAACGCCATGATCTCCCGGAAGATAAACCTTGCTGTCTCGCGGTATTGATATTGCATTTAAAGATTTTGTACGGGGGTCAATATTCATTAAAATAATAGTATCGGTTCTTGTTCCCTCAAAAGGATCGGTACCTTCTCCGTTTGAATCAACTCCCAGAAGAAGAATGTTTCTTCTCTTTGCTCCGAAAGGAAAAGAAAAATCTGCTTTATGTTTTGTATCATTATCCTTTGATAAGTTTACAAAAAGCTTGGTAATCGGATTATCTTTACCCAGATGCTGCTCCAAAAATTCCTGGTTGTCTGCAAGGACAAAAAAGCTCAAGGCTAAACCGATTATAACAATCGTAATTACCATGATTGTCCGCAAAAAAACGGAACTTTCTCTTCTTATAAGTTTCGCTTGGCGTATTGCATTTTCGTCCTTGTTATACTGACTTCTTCTGGGTCCTTTTGGAGTATCTGTTTTCATATTATATCCTTGTTTAGTGTTTATACGTTTTAATAATATTATACAATTATTATTTGCACATACAGTAATTTAATGATTTTACATAACTTTGAGTAAAAAAGTTGACACAAGCGAAAAATAAACGACAAGCCCGACAACATCAATAGTAGTTGCAATTACAGGCCCTGAAGCCACTGCAGGATCTATATTTAAGGCTTTTAGGGCAAACGGAGTAAACGTTCCAATCATAGTAGCCATTGTCATATTAATTGTCATCGCAATTCCGACAACAACCCCGAGTTCTATGCTATGCTGCCAGCCAAATGTCGCAAACGTAACAAGCATCCCGAATATTGCCCCGATAAACAGCCCGATAAACATTTCTCTTACGATATGATACATCGCAGAACTCATTGTAACCTGACCGGTTGACAATCCGCGAACCATCAACGTAATACTTTGCGTTCCGATATTTCCGCCTAAACCTGCTAAAAGCGGCATAAATATCGCAACTATCGGAATTGCGGCTATTGTATGGTCAAAATGATGCGCAACATTTACCGCTATAAATTCACCCAGCAAAGTTATGAAAAGCCATGGAGTTCTCGCTCTTATCGCATTAAAGATATTTCCCGACAGAATTTCATCTTCATCTACAACTTCCGTCGAAATACCTGATGACTGGTAAATTTCTTCTGTCGTTTCTTCTTCAAACAAATCATGAACGTCATCCCACGTTATCATGCCCTTAAGCCTGTTATACAAATCTACAACAGGAAGTGCATTGTACTGGTATTTCATAAATTCATCGGTTATATAATCACTGTAATCATCAACATGCAGTTTCACTATATCAGAAATCATGATATCTTCAACTTTTTTATTTACAGGAGATGTCAAAAGCTTTCTTAGCGAAACAACTCCCAAAAGATGATTCTGCTTATCAACAACATATATATAATAAAGCTCCAAGTTGTCACGCTCTGCTTTAATTCTTATATAATTCAAAACATCCTGAACACTCATATCCGAATTAACCGTCAGGACAACAGGGTTCATAATACCGCCTGCGGTGTCTTCGTTATATGTAAGAAGTTCTCTGACTTCTTCGGAGAATTTATGCGGAAGTTTATCAAGATAAGTTTCCGACTCATCTTCCTCCATATCGCCAAGTACGTCTGCCGCTGCGTCATGCGGTAATCTTGTCAAAATTTTGGATGCCGTCTCCTGATCAATATCTCCTAAAAGTTCAACTTGAAGCTGCGGCGTTATATATTCCATTAACTCTGCGGCTTTATCTATATCCAAAAGCTTAAAACATTTCAAACGTTCTTCTGGTTTCAGCTCCTGAAAAATATCAGCCAAATCAGCACTGTGAAAACTGTTAAGTTCTTCGCTTAACTGATCCTGATTTTCATCATCAAGTATTTCTCTTAGTCTTTCTATTACGTTCGAAATATTCATCATAAGTTAATTATAATACGAATATAAAAAATGCGGATATTTAAGTTTGAGTAACATTTTTTTCATCTTGATTTTTTGACAAAACAACAAATTGTTTATCGTTTAAAGGCTCAAACCAATCAATAAGCGGCTTTTTCTCCCCAAACTCAAGCTTAAAAGTTTTTTCAAAATCTTTATCCGTCAAAAATTCATAACCGATATTAAATCCAGCAGGCTCGTTTTCAAACCCAAGTTCTTTATATTTCCGTGAAGAAATTTTCTTTGTATCAAAATCCATTACGTTTGAATAATTTAACCCCTTATAACAGCAAAAAGGAATTTTAACATTACCGTCTTCCCCAATAGACAAAAGCCCGAAGGTTCGGCAAACAATACCCCGAAAATTGTACACGGAGCATTCGTTGTTTATCAAAAACGGACAATCGTAAACAAATTTATCGCCTTTAAATTCTTGTTTTTCTTTTAAAATTTTTTGAACATTTTGGGCAACAATTCTTTTATTTTTGTCACTAAGCCCCCAAGCACCCATCATTAAGTAATCCATTTCAATTTTGGAATATGGAATCTGAGCATCTTTACAACACAGGGCACAGCCTTTTTTGCACATTATATAAGGTTTTTGAAGTGTAAAAAACTTTTGAAGTTTTTCATCTAAAAACTTCAAAAATAAAATATAGTTTTCAATCATCACACATGCATAATAACTCATTTTCAACAAAAACACAAATTAGTAATAATAATTAACCATAAAAAAAATAAAGAGCCGCAAAAATTAATTTTCGTGATAGAATAAAGGAGGTTGACAGCCGGTTAAAAACGGAAAGAGAAATCAGGCCTCGTAGCTCAGCAGGATAGAGCAGCGGTTTCCTAAACCGAAGATCGCGCGTTCGAATCGCGCCGGGGCCGGATTTTTTATTTCTCTTGTACAAAAAACACACATCCGGCTGCGATGAGAACGCCTTTTT
>CALUTL010000025.1 GCA_944323655.1 Candidatus Gastranaerophilales bacterium
CACCACACCACACCACACCACACCACACCACACCACACCACACCACACCACACCACACCACACCACACCACACCACACCACAGAGTATAATTGAATTTCAGCCTATTTTAAACCGACTTCATACATCGTTACATTTAGTTACATTATTAATTCTCAACCTATTTCACATAAACAATAAACTAAACTCATCAATATTTTTTTTGTAGTATAATTTTCTTATAATGTAAACAATTTTAGAGGGATTAATTATGCTAACCGGAAATGAAATTCGCAAATTATATTTGGATTATTTTAAAGATAAACACCAGCACACGGTTGTAGAGAGTTCAAGCCTTGTACCGGACAACCCGACGGTACTTTTGACAACAGCGGGAATGCTGCAGTTTTTGCCTATATTTTTAGGGATTGTAAAATCACCTTATGATCCAGCCAGAGCAACTTCCTGCCAAAAATGCGCAAGAGCAGGCGGAAAAGACAGTGATATAGAAAATGTCGGACGTACTCCAAGACATCACACATTCTTTGAAATGTTAGGGAATTTCTCTTTCGGCGATTATTATAAAAAAGAAATTATCCCTTGGGCTTGGGAATTTGTAACCGAAGTTTTAAAATTAGATAAAGACCGCTTATGGATTACGATATTTGAAACAGATGACGAGGCTTACGAAATCTGGAGAAATGTCGGAGTTCCGGCAGAAAGAATTAAACGTAAAGGCAAAAAAGACAACTTTTGGGGCCCTCCGGGAGCATCAGGTTCTTGCGGTCCTTGCTCTGAAATTCACTACGACCTTGGGGAACAATACAAATGCAACGACCCGAGAGGCTGCGGAATTGACACTTGCGAATGCGACCGCTGGGTTGAAATTTGGAACCTTGTATTCACAGAGCTTTATCAGGACGAAGAAGGCAACCAGTCACCGCTTGAAAGCAAAAACGTTGATACAGGTATGGGATTGGAAAGAATTACAATGGTTTGTCAGGGGGTTGCTTCAACTTTTGAAACTGACCTTTTAAGACCAATTTTAAATAAAGTCTGCGAAATGTCCGGAGTTCCGTATAAAAAATCCGAAAAAACAGATATTTCTTTACGCATAATCACAGACCACGCAAGATGCGTAACTTTCCTTATTTCTGACGGCGTAATTCCAGGAAATGAAGGCAGAAGCTACGTTTTAAGAATGATTTTAAGACGAGCCCTAAGACATGGCAAAATCTTGGGAATGGATTTGCCGTTCTTGTACAAACTTGTCGATACCGTAATCGAAAATTATGGAGAAGCTTATCCTGATTTAGTCAAAAACAGAGCTAAAATTATTGACACAATTAAAAGAGAAGAAGAACGCTTTAACAAAACTCTTGACAGAGGCTACAAACTTCTTGAAGAATTTATCGCCAATAAAAAGGATATTGACGGAGAAAGTGCTTTCAGACTATACGATACTTTCGGCTTCCCGCTTGAACTAACAAAAGAAATCGCAGAAGAAAACGGCTTAAAGGTAGATGAAGCCGGCTATAAAGCTTCAATGCAGGAGCAAAAAGAACGTGCAAAAGCTGCAACCGCAAAACTTTCGGTAACAGGCGATATGAAATATGCAAAAATAGAAGACGAAGTCGGCTCAACAGAATTTTTAGGCTACAGCGAAAATGAGGCAGATGCTAAAATTCTTGCAACTGTCGAAGGGGACGGATATGTTGATATTATCTTAGACAAAACTCCTTTTTACGCAGAATGCGGAGGACAAACAGGCGACAGCGGTATTATAGAAAATGACAATATGAAAGCCGAAGTTTTAACAACATTTAAAGTTAATAAGCTTTTTGTACACCGCTCAAAACTGATTAACGGTGAAATTACAATCGGCGAACAAGTTAAGGCAAAAATTGACATTCCGCGCCGTGAAGAAATCAGACTTCACCATACATCAGCCCACCTTTTGCAGGCTGCTTTGATAAAAGTTTTAGGCGACGAAGTTCATCAGGCAGGTTCTCAGGTTGAAGAAAACAGAATGCGTTTTGACTTCACCTTCAACCGCGCGATGACTCCTGAAGAAATTTTCAAGGTCGAAGAAATAATGAACAACTGGATTGCTAAAGGTTATGATGTTGTAACGGACGTTATGGACATTGAAAAAGCCCAGCTTACCGGAGCAACAGCACTCTTTGGCGAAAAATACGACGATATAGTAAGAGTTGTTTCAATTACGGACGGCAAAACCTGCATATCAAAAGAATTCTGCGCAGGAACTCATGCCAGAAACATTCGCGACTTACGACTTGTCAAAATCGTAACCGAAGGCGCAATTGCAGCAGGAACACGCCGTATCGAACTTGTTGTTTCTAAATCGGCATTTGAATATATGAACGCAAAAGTCAGAGAAATGGACAAACTTTCACTTATGTTCAAAGCACACTTTGACGAAGTAGTTGAACGTGTTGAAAAATTAGCGGAAGACAACAAAGAACTTTCAAAGAAAATCGAAAAATTGGAAGAAGAAAATGCAAGAGCTAAATTTGCCACATTTGCCTCAAAAGCTCAAGACATCGAAGGCGGCAAGCTGTTTATCTCAAAAATTGAAGATATTACACCTCTCGGCGCTAAAATCGGTCTTGAATTTCTATCAAACAAGTTCGGTGAAAGCATTATTGTTTTGGCGAACTCAAAAACAGTTCTTGCAAAAGTTTCAGATGGTTTTGTGAAGAAAGGAATCAACGCCGGAAAAATCGTCGGTGAAATTGCAAAAGCCACAGGCGCAAACGGTGGCGGCAGACCTAATTTTGCACAAGGCGGAATTAAAGATGCTACAAAACTTGACGAAATCCTTTCTAAAATCGAAAAAGATTTGACTAATACAAAAATAGAAGCATAAAAAAGGCGGGATTTTTAAATCCCGCCTTTTTTACCTTTTTAAAACTTATTTTTAAGCTGCCATCAAATCAAGATTTACAGATACAAAATCTAATGTAATATCTTGGAAATCCATATTAATTTCAGGCATATCCATATTAATATCAACAAATTGGAAATTAGCCAAGCTGCAATCTACAATATTATTACGACATTCGCTTTTTACTGCTGAATGTTTAAAGCAACGTTCTAAAAATTCAATCACCCCAACAATTGTAATTTTCTTATTTAAAAACTCGTTCATAATTTTTACCTCTTTCTCTTAATGTCTGATGTATATATAAAGTATTTCCAAAATAAATAATTGCTTTTTTAAGACGTTTTGTTACATTACTTTACAATATTAACTAAAATTCAAGCTATAATAAGAATATAAGGAGATAAAAATGACAGTATTAAAAATAGAACAGCTTCCTAATAATAAAAGCTTGCCCGAATATAAAACAGAAGGGGCAGCAGGGATGGATCTTGCAGCTGCGATTGAAGAGCCTTTGACACTTAAGCCACTTGAAAGAGCATTAATTCCCACAGGGATTAAAATTGAACTTGAACACGGATTTGAAGCACAAATAAGACCACGCTCAGGGCTTTCAATAAAGCACGGAATTACTCTTATCAATTGTGTCGGGACAATCGATGAGGATTACAGAGGCGAAGTTTGCGTGCCTGTCGTAAATCTTTCAAACGAGCCTTATACAATTATGCCGGAAGAAAGAATTGCTCAAATGGTTATTGCAAAAGTTGAGCGTGCCGAAATTAAAGTTGCAATAGCTTTAACCTCAACTCAAAGAGGTGAAGGCGGGTTTGGCTCTACCGGCAAAAACTAGCTCTATTTGCTTGACTTAAATACCGACAAATCTTCAAGTCCTTTGCCAAAGTTTGCCTGTACCATTGTGTCAAAAACGTTGTAACTATCTTGTTTTTCTCCTCTGCCTGCCTGAGATTTCCAGTAATTCTCCGGCAATTCTGGTGTACCTTTGTTGTTTGAATAATCCGAATACAAGTCTGCCATTTTTTATCCTTTATTTATCTATCTTTTATCGGCTTAAAAATTAAGAACTTAATACTTTTAGCAATTATTTTTACAAATTTTAATTATTCTCTTTTAATTGTTAAGAGCATATCGTTTGGTATAAAGAAGTTCTTAATTCCGTAATTTGCGTTAACAAAACAAAATTCAAGCGATTCATTCGGAGCTACGTCAATTGAATCAAAAGGAATACTCATATCTATAACATTTTCGTAGCAATGTTTAATCTCTTTTGCAGATTGAAGCACCCACAGATTATTCGGAATTGATTTTATAAGGCGGACAAATTGGATTTTGCCTTTTGACGCTGCAATCTGAAGTTCATTGTGGAATTTTTCCTTGGAAATAGGCAGTACGCTTTCGGTCTTATTAATCAATCTTACAGGCGAAAGTGACTGTTTTCTGTCGGCATTTCGGGTATAAACATAAATCTGATAAGCTTTATCATACAAATCAGGGTTATTTTGTATATAGTCATTTATATAAAATCGCAAATAAAAATTATCCTGATCATACCCAAAACAAATCTTGTCAAAAAACTTTGATTCACTTAATAAAGGCCCGTCAGGGATATCAATACAGCCGGCATTAAGCCAGGAGTCATCATTCCCTGCAATTCCTGTGAGGAGCGGTGTAATTTCTCCCTTCGGATACCTTGAAGGCTTTGCAATTGCTGAAATTAGGGGGGTATTAAGATATGCAGGAGGGGTTAAATTCAAAACAGTATAAATATTTTTCAAATGTTCTCTAAACAAATAATCAAATATATTATCCCGCCCTGAATCGTTTGGCTCTCCATACCACCAGAACCAGTCGCTCCCTTCACAGATGAAAAGCTCTTTTAAAGCACGATTAATACTCTTATCAAGAGGATTTGCCTTAACATATTTTGAAAAATCATCTCTTGTTTGTTTAAGATAAGTCCAAGCCAAATTTTTTAACGGCTCATCAATCCAGAATTTGAAATTTCGATTAATCCAAGAGCCTGAATATATTTTTTTAAGAGGCTTACTGCTTTTTTCTTTTTCAAGATAATCGCTTATTAAAACCGTTTCAAGCGATTTGTCCTCCTCAATTAATTTATAAAGTGTTTTCAAAAAGACAAATCCGTTTTGAGGATAATTTTCCCAGCAATTCTCCCCGTCCATTGCAATTGTAAGCAAATGTTCCTCATCGGGCGAAGTCAGCAGCTTGCTTTGAATAACTTTTATTCGGTCATAAAGGTCATTTGCCGCAAGTTCAGCATCATGGTTCGGATATTCAAAACTTATCAAATTCGGGATTACACCGTCCCTGAAAATCATTTTTAACCCGTTTTTATACTCGTAAGACTTCAAAAGATGATAAGGATCTTCCAAATACCCCTTAAAATCTCTTACAAACTCAAACCCTATACTGTTAGAAAGAATTCCCTCGTCAGAAATTGTCCACTCAACATCTAAAGATTTCAGCATATCAAGAGTTTTAGGGCTTACACAATGCTCCGACGGCCAAATTCCTTTCGGTCTTTTGCCAAAAACCTCTTCTATCCTGTCAAGCGCAAGCTCTGTCTGCAATTTTGCATCCAAACCCGCTTTCAAATCTATCGGCAAATCCTCCGTAAATGATTTTTTAATTCCGTTTATATCGAGTAATATCGGCAGTATCGGATGATAATAGGGGCTTGTCGTAATCTCAATTCTGTCTTTTTTCAAATATTTTTTATACTCAGGTATAATCTTTCTTATAATATCCCTTTGGATTTCAATTATTTTTATCCTGTCTTCAAGAGTATATCCTCTCCCCTTCTTAAAAAATTTGCGAAGTTCAGGATACTTATTTTTATACGAAACATCAAACCAAGCAAGATTAAAAAGAGCAAGCAAATCCGAATATTCTTGCTCATTAAACAAATCAAGCGTATATTCCGAATTTGAAATTCTTTTCTGATAAAGCCTGTTATATTCCTCAAACGGGAAAATCATCGTCTGATAATTTGCATCAAAAAAGTTGTTTATAATAAATTCTTTATCATCGTCGGTTAAATCTTTGATATCTTTTACGGTAATTCTTGAATGTAAATCGTGAAACCCCTTTTCACCATAATCAACCAACGCATCCAACAAAACCGGAACTATATTAAAATTAAGTTTTATCTTCTTAAACTTATCTAAAATCGTGACCATTTCAAGGTAATCTTTAACCGCATGGAGCCTCACCCACGGCATCAGATAATCCCCGTCAGGAGTAAGCTGATAGACCGGCTGGTGCATATGCCAGTAAAATGCAATAGATAATTTTTTGTTTTGACTCATCATACTTTGGCTTAACTCCGACTGAAATTATTATATCATTGAAATCATTTTTTGAAAACAGGATTTTATTTAATCGAAATTGCGTATAAATTTTCATTATAAATCAAAAAGCACTGTCGAAATTTACGTGAAACAGTGCTTTTTGGTTGTATAAAAAAAAGGTGTGGTATAAAATTTTTAAACATTATGCATATTATCGAAAATTTCTTTTCTCTGAACCCAAATTTCCATTCCGAGTTCCTTACCCGCATTTACAAGAGCTTCTTTAATTTCTTTAAAAGAAAACTTCGATTTTTCGATATTACCGAGCATAAACATAACGAAATGTCCTTGCATAAGAGTTTGTTTTATATCTTCAATGTTAACTTCAAACTGCGCCATAACCGTCGTAACTTTTGCAACGATTCCGACTTTATCAACACCTGAAACCGTTACTATTATTTGTTGGTCTGACATTCGCCCTCCTCTGCAATTATTGACACTGTTTCCGGCACAGGCTTCAGCCAATCACGGTTAACCCATTTACCGATTTGGTGTCTTATGCAATAATCTTTCAAATCTTTCTTGACTTCCGGTGCAAGAATATACATTGCAATAATATTCGGAACTGACATTGCAATCATCATCGCATCAGTTATGTTGATTACTGAAGTTACGTTCAAAACAGAACCGATTACGATAAATGCACAGTATAAAAACTGGAATGTCAAAGTTCTTTTCTTACCTTCACCGAACAGGAAGTTCCAGGATTTTTGACCGTAATAAGCCCAGCTTATAATTGTTGAAAGTGCATACAGAAGAACGATTCCTGAAAGCAAAGTCGGGAAAAACGGCATAACGGAAGAAATAGCATCCGATGTCATTTCAATACCCGAAGTATGACCTGCGTGAGTTTTATATACACCCGTAATTACGATTGCAAAAGCGGTCAATGTGCACATAAAACCTGTTAAAAACGGATCCAACAATGCCACAAACCCTTGTGAAAGAGGTTCTTCAGTTCTTACAGTTGCATAAACAATAGGCGCAGAACCTGTTCCGGCCTCATTAGACTGAACGGAACGTCTTAAACCCATAATCATTGCAACAAACATCCCGCCGTAAATTGACTCAGGGCAAAATGCCTCTTTTACTATAATCCAAGCAGCATGAGGAATTTGTTTAAAGTTTACAAGAATAACAATCATTGCCGAAAATAAATATATGAATATTTTCAACGGAACAATTTTTTCGGTAACTTTAACAATATTTTTAATACCGCCGATTACAATCAACCCTACAACAACAGCCATGCCCAAACCCACAATCCAATGAAGGTTGTGCATAAATCCGTTTTCTCCGCCGCAAACATTTACAAACTGATTTGCAGCCTGATTTATTTGAATCATATTACCGCCCGTAATACCTCCGCAAATACAAAGTATCGCAAAGATTATCGAAAGCGGCTGACCGAGCCAGCGAAGCTTTTTCCTTGTAAGCCCATGTGCCATATAATGCATCGGCCCGCCTGATATTGATCCGTCAAGGTTAAATCTTCTGTATTTAACAGCAAGTCCTGCTTCTACAAACTTCAATGACATGCCTAAAATTGAACCTACAATAATCCAAAATGCAGCTCCAGGGCCACCCATTGAAATCGCAATCGCAACACCTGCAATACTTCCAAGCCCGATTGTTCCTGACAAAGCCGTCATCAAAGCTTGAAATGATGATACCTCACCTGACCCGTCACCGGACTTTTTAGGTTTTACAAGTAAATCTATCGCATGTTTAAATCCCCAAACAGCTATGCCCCTTAAATAAAATGTGAAAAATACCCCCGCAATCAATATCCAGAAAATAATAATCGGAACGTCCGCACCAAATATGTGTACAGGATGAAAAATAACTTTCGCAATAGCATCTGACACAGGTGCAATGTTTTTGTCCATAAAAGCATCTATACTAAATGCTTTTGCTTGTTGAACGTTCAATAAAAGTGTCAAAAGTACAATTAAAAATTTGTTCATTAAATAAATTCCTTTCGGGTAATTCCTTACTGGTTCTGATCCGGCTATGCATTCACAAAGGGCAAATCACCAACCCAAACCTATACTACCAGAAACATGTCTAAACAATGTCAAATCTTTACGAAATCTTAAAAAATGTTGCAAAATTTTCCATCTCCCAATATTCCGAAACTTTCTTATATTAATAGTTTTCAGGGTATACTTCAAAATTTACATTGTAAAGATTTTTCATTATAAAATTCACAAAATCCTTATACTAAAGTTTTATTTTTTAGATTTGTAATCAAAGAATAAGAATGCTCGATGCAATTTCTAAGTTCTATATCTTCCACAGCTAAAGAGGCTATTTTTTCAATCACCGAGATAGTTTCGGGGGTTGAATTTCTGAATATAAACATATTAATGCCTGCCTTAATCCCTTTTACACAAGCCTCCAAACTTCCGTATGCCGAAACCCCTTTCATAATCATATCATCAGAGATTATTATCCCTTTATAATTCAAATTATTCCTAAGATACGAAAGTGCGTTTTTGCTTAACGAGGCAGGAGTGGTTTTTAGATCAAAGCAAGTACAATGAAGATGCGCTGCCATAACCATTTCAATCCCGTCATCTACTGCTTTTTTAAAAGGTGCAATATGAAATTTTTCCATTTCCTCCAGCGGCAAATCTATCTGAGGAAGGCTTAAATGACTATCTTTATCCGCATCACCATGCCCGGGGTAATGTTTAACACAAGGAATAATCCCATTTGCTCGATATTCTTTTATGACAATAGTTTGCGCCTTTATTACCTCTTGAGGCTTATGGGAAAACGAACGCTCCCCGATTATCGGATTTTTGGGGTTCGTGTTTACATCAATACATGGGGCGAAGTTTAAATTTATACCGAAGTCTTTCAATTCAAGCGCAATTTCTTCTGTCTGCTTACGCAAAAAATCTTCGCCTTTTTCAAAAGCGAATCTTGCGGACAAATATTTTTTGCTGTTATGAATATTTTCCGTCCGCTCAACTCTCCCGCCCTCTTGATCTATTGAAAGAAACAACGGAAAAGACGCTTTTTTCTTAATACCGCTGACTAAGGTCTTAAACTGATCTTTTGTCTGAATATCGTGCGTAAAAAATATAATACCGCCCAGAGGATAAGAAAACGCTTTTTCATATCCTCCGCCATCGGTACCTATTATAAACATTGAATATACTTTATCTTTTATATCCATAAATTACACACTTGCCGGCACTGTAAAAAGCTTGTCGTTAAACGAATAAAGCTTGCTGAAATCGCCATCCTCAACAACTTCCGCAATCTTATCAAGAATAACCTCTTTATCTTTCTCTGAAAGCGAATTTATTTCTTTATTCAATTTTATATCTGCGGCATTCTTAACTTCCGTAAAACCTTTATTTACCTTCAAAAATTCTTCATATTCATCAAGAACTCTTAAAGTCAAATCGCTTGGCTTATACTCTTGTCCGAGATAATATTTTACATCTTTTTGGAATTGTTCAAGGTAATTTTTTATAAATTCAACTTCGCTGACAGTTTCATTTTCGTTATAATCCGCCCCGCAGCAAAGGTTGTTAAGAACAGGTTTATCCATATCTTTTATGCAAGCAGCCCAAAGGATACAACCAAGATAAAATCCCGTATAAGATTCAATAAGCTGCAAAATTTTGTTATATTGCATCTTAAAGTGCATTTTTTTCTGATTGAAATTTTTGAAGCTGTAAATATTTCTGTAAATATAATCAACACTCGGAATAAACGCATTCAAATGCATTACAAATCCCGGATCAAACTGTACACCTTCCGTAAAATCAAATTTTTCTGTCATTTTTCTCCCCTTTTACATTAGTTATAATAATTTCTATTCTTTATTTTCGTCCAGTAATTTTTGTCTGTAAAGACTGTCGTACTGGTATCTGTAACCGTTAATTACACTTTCCGTAACAGCTTTTGAGAATTTTTTGCTCGCAGACCAGTATGAAGTATGCGCAAGAAAGAACGGCCGCCAGCTCATAACTCCGCTGTTATCATAAACAAACCCCTTCGGGTCAGTAAATTTCATTCCGATAATCTTTTCCATTTCTTCAAAAGTTAGATTATTTGAAGATGGGAAAGCAAGCGGATCTTCTCTAAAATTCACCGTCAAAAAGAAAAGCCCGTTCTCCATCAAATATTTGAACATATACTTATTAAAATAAGTAACCTCATAATCTTCATCCGCTAAATCCGAGTAAAAAAGCACAAGCGGACTTGCAAAATTTACAACCCCCTTTACTGCACCTTTAGGAGAACAAACTTTTTCCGTTGACTTGTCAATATCAAGATAATGCTCCTCTAAAGATTCTTCACTCTGATTAAAAACAAGTTTTCCGCCTGAAGTAACAACCCCTATTTGTGCATCTGCTAAAGCCGCAATACAAGTATCTTTTCTCGGATTCTCTTTCACAATTTTTTTAAATTCATCCGATGTTTTAATTGCATTAAAAAATTCTTCTAAATTTATATAAGGCAAAGTATTCAGCAAATATTCATACGTAATAAAAGTTCCGGCAGAATATCCGTATAAAACAACTTCATTACCCTTTTTAAATTCTTCTTTAACCGTTTCATTCAAATCTAAAACAATAGGCTTCATATGCTGAGATTTTTGAACCCAGATTGCATCGTGCATATATTGAGTAAGAAGCCTTCTTACCTGAAACGCAACCGTCGGGCTGAAATCTTTTGACATGTCCAACCTTTTAGTCACAAAATCCAAATCGTTTTTGCTTTTATCACCCCAGAAAAAAATCACCGGCTCCTCAGCTATTTCAAAGCTTTCGGTTTTAAGCATAAGCTGTTTTATTTGTTCATTTTGCTCAAACCGGTTTTTAATTTCAGGATGAAGCTTTTTTACCCCCTTTTCAAACCAGTTTTTCATTTTTTCATTGTTATTATTAGAACCGTTAATATATACAAAACTGAGGCTTGATGCAAAACAAACATTTTGCGCTAACAACAATAATAAAAATATCCCTGATAAAATCTTCTTCATACCCTAAATATTAGCACAAAAAGCACCTTAAACAAATTATGAACAGTTGTAAAGTTTTGTTCATATACTAACAAAATTCTAATTTATGAGCTTTAATATAGAAAAAATGAAAATTCAGCCATTAATAAACTTTAAATTTTATACCCCCCAACAAATACAAGAAAAAAAGCAATATTGCGGGCAAAACGTTTCGGATAATACTTCTATCTTAAAAACCTTTATTCATTATCCGATAAACTTTAGCGGCACAAACACAGACTTTCAAAACCATCTTCTTGCCTTAGACGGCATCCATTGTCCCTGCTGCGGAGAAGAAACTTTGAGTGCTCAAAAAGCTTCAGAAATTATTAAAGCTGCAGCAAAAGCCAAAACTATTCAGCAATACAGCAAAGTTTTTAATGATAATTCTGAATACTTTCACTCAAAATTCCATCCGTTTATAAGATCCCTCAACAGATTAAATGAAAATTGTCCGGAAAAATCAATTTCTGACGCCATCAAAATACTTCGTAACGGAAGTTCAAAGCTTATATTAAATACAATGCACGATCAGGCAAATTATCTGAAAAAATTAGATGAAAGTCCTGAATTTTCAAAATCCGATAAAGAAAAAATTAAGTTATTTGCCGACTATCTTTCCGCAAGAGACCGATTACCCAAAAAAGACGAATACAACGAAATACTCGGCAAAACCCTCTGCCAGCTTGAAAGCGATAAGAGAAAAGATATTTTGATAAAAGTAAACAATCGAATAATATCCGCTTACAATTGCCGCGGGGCTTTATCGTACAATCCGGAATTAAATAAAGATTTACCCGAAAGAGCATACATTGTAAAAACAATGCTTTCATATTCGCAAAGCAATCTTGCCAAACTATACAATAACAAACCCGATAATCTGAGATTTAACAATATAATTCTTTGCAAGGAATGCCACAACAGATATAAAACCTTCAATTACATTATAAATTCACCACAAGCGGAAGAAAATATTAATCATTATGTAGAAGACATTGCCAATGCCATAAATAACAACCGGCTTGGCACAGAACATAACAAGTATTTATATGATTTTATAAGCGCCGTTAACTCCTTCAATGCCCCTAATCTTAATATAAAAAGGAATGTCGTAAGCGGTATTGTCCAAAGCAAAATTTTTTCAGAACGGAAAAGGGATTATATGTTTGAACAATACAGCGGCGTTCCTTGCGCAAGCTGCGGAACAATAACGATTAATCACGATGAAAAAATGGCACTTTATAATGAAATTAAAAATTGTGAAAACACCTACGAACTTTATAATCTTGTAAGATTAAACAAACACCATATTGTTCCGAAATATAAAAAGATCTTTGCCAGATTTGAAAAATTACTAAATGAAAATCCAAACATTACCGAAGATGAAATAATGAAACAACTTCAAATTGATTGCAAAAAAGATATCAACAAATATATGAACAATATTTGCACAAAGATTGAACACGTTGTGGAAAGTGGTGATTACAGCTTTGTAGAAAAAGCGGTTATAAACGATTTTATATATTCGGTAAAAGAAAATTTTATAAATGTTCCGTATAATAAAGAATTTCGTTATGATGATTTTAGCAAATTAACAGACAGCACTCTTGGCAAATTACATCATCCTGACAAAGTCAAATTAGTGAGTATTGCAAAAGACAAATTAAAAGAAATATATATGCAGGATTACATTGTACATCCTCCGGACGCTATTGTAAACACAACGGGCAGCAAAGTTAAGGCAATCTTTCAAAATATCTTCAAAATGTCCATAATAACCGCAGACCATATGAATGCACTTGATTTAGGCGGAGCTAACGAATATTACAATAAAATAGGGCTCTGCAAGGACTGTAATCATGAAAAAGGGCGTTCGACCATGAAATACTGGGCTCAAAAACATCCCGAAATTAACAGAAATTTGCCTAAACATTTAAAATACATAAGCGAAATAATTAAGCGTGAAAAAATAAAAGAAATGTATAATTATCCCGAACAGGCCGCCAAACAAGCAATTCATCTCGGCAAAGGCAAAATCCACATTCAAACAGATTACGGACTTAAAGATTAATTTCTATTTTATCGGGATTAGTAAAATTAAAAACGATAGCCGCCGCAGCGCCTGCAACCAAATTTGTAATCATAGTTACAAAGACACATTGCCAGCAGGCAGTATGCATCATCCCCAAAGCCATAGCAACCGCAGGATTAAATGCCCCGTAACAAAGCACGCTTCCGACCGCAAAAATTCCGACAGTTACGGTAGATCCTATTGCAAGCCCAAAATAAGAATTTCCGCTGGTTTTATTTGTTGTTGCACTCATCAACACAACATAGCAAAGCGCAAACGTAAATAAAAATTCTCCCACAACCATAGGCAAATAATTAAACGCACAAGCATCATAATTTTCTATATGCCCCGAAAAATAATTTACGATTAAAACAGCCGCCGCAGAACCCAAAAGCTGAGAAATTACATAAGGAATAAATTCCGCAACGGGAAGAGATTTTCTCATGACTGCCGCAAGCGACACAGCAGGATTAAAATGTCCTCCGCTTACAGGTCCTCCTGCATAAACCATTATCATTAAAGCAAACCCTATTGCAATAGCATTAATAACTCCATCTCCCCCAAGCAAAGATACACATCCTATCGTAAATACCAGAAAAAATGTTCCGATAAATTCTACCGTATAACTTCTTAAATTCATTTCCCTCTCCTTTATTATATTTCTCAAACTTTGTTAAATTAACACTAATGCTTAAATCTTGCTATAGTATGGCAGGATTAAAACTTTTGGTGTAAAATAGCTTAGATAGAAGGGGGACAATAATAAATTATGTTTTACTTTGAAAAATTAAACGGTAAAACCGTTATGAAATCAGATTTGCTGAAAAATGTCGACCATTTTTTTACAACACGTGAAAGCGTTATAAAAACGAAAGAAGAAGCTCTTGAAAATCTTGCAGCAGAAAACAAAAAAATGTTCTGCGAAGTTTTGAATTTAGAACCTCAGAATTTTGTAAACCCTTCTCAAACTCATTCCGCAAACATAGAAATTGCAGCCCCCTCAAAAACATCCTATCCAGAGTGTGACGGACTTATCTTAACAAACAAAACTCAAGGGATTTTCTTAAATTTTGCGGATTGCACCCCGATAATAATTTATGATGAAAAGCAAAATATCGGAGCGGTTTCCCATGCCGGCTGGAGAGGAACGGCCGGAAAAATTTCTTCACTTACAATCCAAAAACTTGTTAGAGAATTTAACTCCAACCCCTCGGATTTAAAGGCCTTAATAGGCCCTGCGATTTCGATATGCTGTTACAATGTTGGAGAAGAGGTTTTAGAAAAACTTTTATCCACTATTAAAAATCCGGAAGGCACATTTGAAGAACGCAACGGAGAATTCTATGTTGATTTAAAAGAAATTAACCGCCGTCAAATGGAGGAAGAAGGCGTTTTAAAAATTGATGTATGTCCTTACTGCACAGTATGCGATAATGACCTGTTTTTTTCATATCGAAAAGAAAACGGAACAACAAATCGCCACAGCGCAATTTTAAAACTAAAGTAATGTAAAAATTATGATATAATGTTTTAAAACATACATTGAAAATTTGAGAGGAATTTATGAAATCATCAGTTTATATATTTTTAACGTTAGTTATGCTTTTTGCATCATATTATATAATCAAAAAACCGCTTCCTGCATCCGCGTCAGAAATACCGAATTACATGCCTGATGAAGAAATTTTGCTTTCTATTGAGTATCTTAAAAACAACACTCTTGATACAGGAAGATTTGTTTATAATTCAAATATTAATCCTGATATCAAATACGATAATACCAAATATAATGCCCTAAGACACGCCGGAACGTTATATTCAATGTATTTATGCGAAAGATATTTAAAAAACTACACATTGCAGGAAAAAAGATATCTTGCCTCAAAATATTTTATAGAGAATTATATAAAACCGATTAAATCAAACCTGTATGCGGTAGTATCAAAACCCGAAGAAGAGAATTTAACCTCTCCGGTTGCAAAACTAGGAGGATCCGGATTAGCACTAATCGGACTTTCCAATCTTTATCCGGAAGGAAAAATTGAACTTGAAAAGCTACAAGGTTTAGGTGAATTTATATTATTTATGCAAAAAACGGACGGAAGTTTCTATTCAAAATACGATATAAAGAACAAAGAAAAAGATAAAGAGTTTATATCATTGTATTACCCCGGAGAAGCAGCACTTGGACTTTTATACTTAAATGAGGTTGACCCGCAAAAAAAATGGGTAGAATCAGCAAAAAAAACTTTACTTTATCTTGCGAATTTAAGAAGAGAAACCCCCAAAGGTATTCAATTTGATCATTGGGCAATGCTTGCGACAAAGAAACTGTTTGAAACACCTGACAATGGACTTACAGACGAAGAAAAACACCTGCTTCAAGAACACGCCATACAGATGGCAAATTTAGTTCTTTATAACCAGATAGTAGAGGAGAATAACACTTATAGAGGTGGATTTATCGAAAATTTCAGACTTTGCAGCATCGGCACCATAATGGAAGGTCTGGTTGCAATTTACTATATAGTTGATGATGAAATGTTAAAGCAAGAAATTTTATTTGCGCTCAAACTCGGAACAGAATTTCTTGGCCGATATCAGGTAAAAGGCGGCGCAAATAAAGGCGGAATTCCAACAAGTGCATATTGGACATTAATTTATGCTCCGCAATCATCAAAAGTAATTCGAATTGACAATGTTCAACACGTATTATCCGCTTGGATTACATTCAAAGAAATCGTTAAATAAAGGAAAAACAGGGATTTAAAATTATAAATCCCTGTTTTTATTTATAAGTCATAAAAATTCAATTAATTATTCTATTGTTTTTCTTCTGTTTTTTTAGGCTTAGGATTGTTCTTAGTAGGTTCAGAATTATTTTCCGGCGGTAATTTGTGAGCAATCTTAGCTTCATTTTGATCAACATTATATTCTACAATAGGAGTTTCTCGTCTTGGATTTGGCTCATAATCCGGGAATTCTACTTGTTTATATTCAGAACCTTCCGTTCCTGCAAATTTCAAAGTGTCGTTAATATAAGTATGCATTTTAGCGACTTCTTTAGAAGAAATAATTGATTGTTTTGCAAAAACAGTAAGCTCATTTAACAATTGAACTTTCAAGTTATGAGGTGCGTCAGCGGAAACTATTCGATCACGTAATTCTCCAACTCGCTGCATTGTATCAACGGTATGAATTTGAGCACCATTATTCAACACATCAGAAATTTTATCAGATAAGGCTTGAATTTCTTGAGTTTGTTTAGCGGTTTCTTTATTTACATTGCGAGTTTCGACAGCTTCATTTCTGACTTCATTACGAGTTTCAGCAGCTTCGCGTCGGATAGTATTTCTTGTGTAGGCACTTTCACCATGAACTGTATTTCTTGTTTTAACAGCTTCTTCATCAATATTTTTATTAATTTCCTTAGCATTTTCATTGACCACATGACGTGTTGCAGCACCCTCAGCATCAATGTTTTTATTAATAGCTTCAGCATTATTGTTATCATTTTCGATAATCGCATTTGCCGATTCAGCAGTCAATTGAGCATTAAGCCCAGCATTTACGTTATCATTTGAGATTATTGCATTAGCAACGTTATTAAGCTGAGTAGTAGTACTTTTTTCTCTAGCATTAGAAATTTGCATCAGAGCAACATCTTTCCAATCTTCAAGCTGCTGCTGGTAAGTAATAAAACCTTCACGTTTTTTACCGCATTTTTTAGGATCCGGCATTGGTTCGAATGTAATATATACATCGGGGAATTCGTGACGAAGCTGCATATAAGCGACTTTAACATCATTTGCTGCAGTTGTTGTCATACGCATAGCATCATGCTTGTCGTTTCCCTTAAACTTTTCAAAATTCTCAAAATCTTTTCCATACAAATTAAATTCTACAGGTTTTGCATCCTGCGCGGTTTTATGGAATACAATTTCAACCTCAACAGATCCAGAAACAGTAACTGGAGCTTGCTTTCTAACCTCAAGATAATTTTGAGCACCATTAACATTGTTAACTTCGTTTGCCATTTAGATTCTCCTTTTAAACTTGACACCCTACAAGAAAACATTTCGACGCAACAAATATAGAACTTTAACAAAAACGTATTTTTTTTTACATAAATTAACATCAATAAAAATATAAATCTTGCAAAAAGAAATTTTTATGATACGATAACTTGCGGAGGGAATATACAGATACCCCAAGAAACCAAACGTCTGTCTAGGCCCTCTGGATCCAAGCCCTGGTAGCTCAGCTGGATAGAGCAACCGCCTTCTAAGCGGTAGGTCATGCGTTCGAATCGCATCCAGGGTAA
>CALUTL010000026.1 GCA_944323655.1 Candidatus Gastranaerophilales bacterium
CCGGTATCTCAAATGGGATTTCTTCTTCTATGCAAACTACGCTTCCATCTGCAAACTTCTCATAATGTAACTTATCACAACAATATAAATTTTAAAATAACTTTATTTTAAGGCATCTGCGATTTCTGCATCTGTAATCTGTGATTTTTCTAAAATTCTTGCCTCTGGTCTAATAAACCAAGAATTGAAATAATTTATTACCCACATAATTTTTTCTTTTATATGGTTATTGTCTTTATTCTTTTTAAGCATTTTAAGAAGTTCAAATTTAAAAGATAAGTGGTCAAAATATTCACTAAATTGAAAAATATTTAAAATGTTCCAACCATCTCTATCTTGTAAAAGGTAATGTGGTAAAATTTTTGATAATTCTTTTTGAACAAGAATTCTTGGATAAATAGCTTCTTTTTCTTCTAATTTTACAGCTTGTACATGCCCTTTGCCATATACAATAATGTTATTGTGAAAAAATTCACCTTCGATAATTGCACCACGCATTAAATATCCATAGCGCAAAATTTCATTATATATATTTGCTACTGTATTGAATAATGCTGCGATTTTATTATCTCTTTGGTCGTCATTTTCTTTTAATTCAATGGCTAATACAATATTGTCTGAAAATATTTTTACAAATATATCTTCTTTTTTAGAAAAAATTCCGCCGCCAGATTCTTCAATAGCATCTTCCAAGAACATATTTAAATGATTTAGAAAACTAAAATCATTGTCATTACAGATCAAGTCCGTTGCACCAAGTATATCAAGATATGCAATAATATGATTTGTAGTTTTATAATCCGTTGATGGAAATCTTGCAAAACCAGTTCTTAAAACCATTTTTTAATCCTTATTTTGTTTAATTGTATCAAAAACATAGTTACTACAAAGATTACTGTAAAAGTGACCGTAAATTTAAAAAATAGAGTATTTGTGTTGTTATGTAAATCTTTCAATGCTTTCTCTCTGCTTTCAAGCTAATGTTGTGAACCAAAGGAGGTTTAAATATGGAAAAAGTCGGATTTAATATTACTCCAAAGGAGTTCAAGCAGTTAAGTAAGTGGTCAAAAAATATTTATAATATTGCCGTAGTCATTGATTACTTTGTAGTTAATCAGCCGGAGATTGAAGAATGCTATAATCTTGCACCGGTAATAAAACACCTGCGAAATGAGGCAGATGTATTAAATGCATTCTTTATCGATCACGAAAAGATGTTGAAAATTTAAATACCGTTTAAAAGGTATTTAATCGGTGTTCAAATCGTGTTCACAAATTTCTTCGTGTGTTATGCCGAGAATTTGTTCCTCAATTTCTCGTATAACATCCGGTGTTAAACCTTTCGGCTTTTCCTCTTTCTGTTTTTGTTTTTCACTTATCACTTCATCCTCGTAAGATTTAACCAGACCAATCAATTTCAGCATTTTAGTAACAGCATAATACCTTGCTGGCTCGACTTTAGCGTTATTCTCCATATCCTTTTCGATAGAATTTATTAAACTTCGGATAAAATCATATAAATCCGAATGTAATGTCGTTTTAGTACGAAGATATTCAGCTCTTTTGGTTTCCCAATCATCAGACTTTTTCCACCGACGAAGCGTCTTCTCGTTCAAATGAAGCTGCCTTGCAATATCTTCCAATGACATAAATTTTTCAGCATAAAGTTTAAAGGCATCTTGTGCCAATATTTGTTTTTTCATAGTTAACCTCGGGGTAAATAAAATTTTGGTACACACAGGATAACTCTGTTTCGCAGAAACATCAAGTTGGATTTTGCGTAGGCTGAAGTGAGTGTAAACGAACATAATGCCGAAGTAGCACGGAGCAAAGGAATGTAAATTCTGCGATAGCAGAATAAAATGAACGACCGCGTAGTGTGGAGCAATAATCCAATGTTATGTGTCTGTATGATACATTTTTGAGTTTTAGGGTTGATATTTGCCGAAGAAAGAGTGATGAATTGTACTACGAAAGGAATAAATATGATTGAACAGTATGGCAGATACAGATTAAAAAGAATCCGTGGCTGGGAAATAAATGACAATAGAGAATATATCGTCATTGGCTTTTATAACACGGATACAGTTTTATGCGAAAGTCCCTGCGGAGAATTATATGTATTTTTGAAAGAGTTTTTAATAGATCCTGAAAAACCTGATGACATATATTCAAATATCACAGTAAGAAAGGCTAATAATGATGATTGAAAAAGATTATAAGTTATACGGAACAAAGATTTTGAATTTAAAAACACAAGAAATAGGATTGTTGATTTGCCTATGGGAGAACAAATATGCCGATAAAACTGTTGGTTTTGCTACTTGCGTAGACAAAACCGGCAAACGATACAATATTGAACTTGATAATATCAGAGGGTTTGAAGATAATTTTTGAAAATAAATTAAATAGGTGTAAAAATAATAAATTCATATGCTTACAAGAATTATTTTTAGTATTTATTTTTTGTCAAATAAAAATTCATAGTATTTCATCTTTTCAATTATTAATTTCCACAATTCTTTATATTTTTTATTAAATATTATTGTAGTATATAGATGTTCTGAACTCCAATATAAATAATTTTTTTTGATATTTTCCGATATTATAATAAATAATTCTATTAGTTTCGGGATTAAACATTTTGATAATTGTGAAGCTTGTGCTTCATAAAAGATTTCAGCGTTATAATCAGGGAACATCTTTAATCCGTCTTTATAAAATTCATCTAAATCTTTTATATCCCAAATGTGTCCAAAATACTCATATAATTCTTTGAATTGTTCATACATTAAAATATACTCAAAATCATCAAAATTTTCATCCGATAATGACAAAAAAGAATCCCTATATAGATGTTCATCTAATGTGGCTAAATTTTTTTCCAAATTTAAAATAAAAGAAATCATTTGGTTTTCAATATGTATTAATGAATTTTCTTTGTTATATTCCTGTATTAAAAATTTTTCAATATCATCTTCGTTTAATTTTGATAATGAAAAATCTTTATCAAATTTGATGTTTTTTAAAGTCCCTTTTTTGAATTTTTCATAATTTTGCCTGATATATTTTTTTACATTACAATAATAAGCTTCTTTATTTTGAATATCAATAAAAAAAACGAATGTTGTTGTAGGAAGGGCATACCAATAGTTAAAAGTAGAAGGCTTTATATTATTACAAGTTAAATTATTTTTTATTTTTTCTATACTTTTTAACTGACATGTGAATAATTTGCCTGTTATATGATCATCTTGAACTATTTCCACAAATAGATCAATGCCATAATCTCGTTCAGTTACACCTCTAATAACCCAGTGTTTGGGAATTTTTTGTTTAAAAATATCTATAGAATTCGCCTCTTGAACATGCTGTTTAGGGCGTTTGGGAAAATTGGAATATTTCTGTTCTTTTATCATTACGTAAAATCCTTTTTAAAATAGGGTTTCCAACTTAACAGTATATTATAGAAATATATGCTTATTTATTCTTCAGTAAAGAAATCTTCATCTAATTTTTTAATTTCTATTGTCGTTTTAGGCTGAACACCAACATTATGTTTTATCATTAATTTTGTTAGTTCATCACCATTAATGAGTCTTATTACTTTTCCCTGAACAGAAGCAGCTTTTTGTTTTGCTTTTTCATCGAAAAAACTTGTAGTTATAAATACACCTTTACGTACGGTTGAACAGCCAAGTGCTCCGGCAAAATTTTGCATTTCCTTTTCATTAACTTTATTATCTGAATATCTTTTTGCTTGAAGATAAATTTTCTCTAGACCTAATTCATCTTCGTCAATGATTCCGTCGATACCACCATCATGGCTCATTTTTGTCATAGACCCGATGCCATAATTCATCTTTTCCATAAGTTGTAAGACTATTTTTTCAAATTTAACAGGATCAACTTGTTTTAATTTTTCTAATAGTTCGCTTTGAAGATTATCAGAATATAAAGCTTGCGCTTTTGATATCATTTCATCAGGAGTTTGACATTCATCAGTTTCGATAATGTTCCCCGCATCAGAATTTTTCTTATTTTCAATATTTGAAAAATCTACAAAAGATGGGAATTTCTTTAAGTACCCAATATTTATCTTATTCCCTGTTTTATTTTCCTGTACACCAGCCTCACTAATTTTATAATAACCTCTTTTAGGTCTATCTAATAATCCAGCTCTGAATAAGTAATAGACTGCCCAATTAACGCGGTTGCGAAGAATAGTTTCAATATTGCTAGGTATCATTTGATTTTTATCTTCTTCAGATAAATTGAATAATTTAGCAATTTCATCTTCGATATCACGTGGGCGTAATTCTACATTTTTCTTTTCATACAAATTTAAAACAGGATTCATTAATGATTGAAAATCAGGTACAGCCATGTCTAACTCCTTTTTCTTTTTAGGTTATCACAAACATGGATCGGAGATATTTCCATAATAAAAATATCACTTCTTGTATTATAATAAATATAGTATTTACAATGCTTTTAGCATGAAAAATATAAGGAATGTGTATATGAGACTAAGCAAAATAAAATTATTTAATTTCCGTTGTTTTGGGGAAGAAGAACATATAATTGCCATTGATGATTTAACAACATTTATTGGAAGTAATAGTACCGGAAAAACAGCGGCATTAGCAGCACTAAATTGTATGTTTTCAGAATTTACAAGTGATAGGAATATAAGACGTAGTGATTTTTATGTCCCCAAAAATACACTACCTGAAAATATGACAGAACAAAAAATGTATATTGAAGCTGTTTTTGAATTTAAAAATATACGAGAAGGAGAAGAAGATGACTCTATACCACCATTTTTTGAGCATGTAATTGTAGATACTCCTGATGGCATTCCATATATACGTGTTAGATTGGATGCAACTTGGGAAAAAAGCAATACTATTGAAGGTGCGATAGATTATCAGATTAGATACATTACTTGCCCAGAATCTGCAGAAATAGAAGATAAAGATTATGTTAATGCGCAAAGGCGAGATTTAGATAAAATTAGGGTCATATATGTACCTGCTGTTAGGGATCCTTCAAAACAGCTTAAAAACACATCCGGAGCTATGATGTATCAACTTATTAATAGTATTAATTGGAAAGATGAAAGGCGAAATAATATTAAATCAAAGATTGAAGAATTAAATTCTGAATTTGAAGCTGAACAAGGCGTTAAAATATTAAATGAATCTTTAGATAAACGCTGGAAAAATTACGATACACATGAAAAGTATAAAAATGTCGCATTAAAATTTAATAGTGCAGATATTGAAACATCTATAAGAAGAGCCGATGTTGTGTTTAGCCCAACAGAAACTGGAAATGATTATACTGTTGAGCAAATGAGCGATGGATTAAAATCTTTATTTTACATTTCATTAATAGACAGTATTTTAAATATTGAAAATACCATAAAAAAAGAAATAGAAACTAATTCAGAAAATATATCTTTTAATAAAAATTTGCCAGTATTGACCATTATGGCAGTAGAAGAACCTGAAAATCATATAGCACCACATTTACTTGGGAGATTAGTTAATAACTTAAAAAATATTGCAGATAAAAATAATGCTCAAACAATTATAACATCTCATTCAGCATCTATTGTTAAAAGAATTGAACCGTCTCAAGTCCGCTATTTTAGAACAGATAATAATGGATGTACTAATATTTGCAATATAACTTTACCAGATAAAACAGATGAACAATATAAATATGTAAAAGAAGCAATTAAAGCATACCCTGAATTATATTTTGCCAAACTTGTTATTTTAGGTGAAGGTGATAGTGAAGAACTGATATTGTCAAAGTTATGGGAAAAATACAATGGAAATATTGATTTGAGCGAAATATCTATTGTTCCTCTTGGGGGTAGACATGTTAATCATTTTTGGCGCTTATTAAATAATTTAAAAATACCCTATATTACTCTTTTAGATTTTGATCAAGAACGATTTGGTGGTGGTTGGGGGAGAATACATTATGCATTAAGTCAACTACTCAAAAATGGTATCGATAAAAATGAATTATTAAAAATTCGCACAGGGGTTATGACAGATGAGAATTTCAATATGATGTCACAAAGAAATAACTCTGACATTGAAAATAGAGATGCTTGGCTGAGACGTTTAGAAGATTATAATGTATATTTTTCTAATCCATTAGATATTGATTTTTTAATGCTTGAAAAATATGAAAATTTTTATAAAAATATTTTAGAAAATAATGAAGGTCCTGAAATAAAAATTGGTGAACATATGAAAAAAATTAAGGATCTTAGTAATGATGAAAAATCCAATCAAGTATTTCAAGATAGAATTTTTAAGGATGTAAGAAATGCACTTAAAGAAAAAGGTGGAAATGGAGAAACATATAGTGAAGTACAAAAAGAATTGATGATCTGGTATAATTATTTTTTCTTGAATAGAGGTAAGCCAACTACACATATGTTAATGCTATCATCAATTTCAGATGAAGCTTTAAAAGCAGCTGTGCCAGATGTTTTTACAAGAATTTTTGATAAAGCAAAAAGTATGTTAGAGAGTTAATATGATGAAGATTATTGATAAAGAAAATTGGCAACCAAGCGATAATATTATTCTCGAAGAATCTGCATTTCAATCTGTAACTTCTCAGAATAATATTTTAGTAATCGCAGGACCGGGAGCAGGAAAAACTGAATTATTAGCTCAAAAAGCTACTTATCTTTTACAAACAAATCTTTGTAAAAATCCGAGAAAAATATTGGCGATTAGTTTTAAGACAGATGCAGCACAGAATTTAAAAGAAAGAGTTGAAAAACGTTGTGGGCAAGATGCAAAATCAAGATTTTCTTCTATGACATATGATGCTTTTTTTAAAAGAATTTTAGACCACTTTCTTTATGCTTTACCTGAAGAATTAAGACCAAAAACCGATTATTTAATAGATGATTTAGATATAATAGATAAAGCATTTATTAAACAGGGGTGTTTATTAGATGGAACCATAAATAGTAAGTTTTATAAATACTATGACAAAACACTTAAAGAAACCTCTCTTCCTTTAATTTCGAGTGAATTCGGGAGTAGAATATGGCCTTTGTTGCTCAAAGGATTTGATAACAACAAAGCTACTCTAACTTTTAAAATGATTAATAAATTAGCAGATTATATAATACTTACCAATGAACAAATTAAATTGGCAATTCAAACAACATATAGCCATGTGTTTTTAGACGAATTTCAAGATACTACTGATCTACAGTATAAATTCATCAAAGATTGTTTTTTAGGATCAAATTCTATAATAACTGCAGTTGGGGACAATAAACAGCGTATTATGCTATGGGCAGGAGCCATGAAAAATGTTTTCGAAATATACAATGATGAATTTAAATCTGAACAAAAAATATTATTAATGAATCATAGATCAGCCCCCAAATTGGTTGAACTTCAAAGAAATATGTATGAGTCTTTACAAGAAGATAATTTGGATATTAAATATTCTGAAAAGTGGAATTCTTCAGACGGTGAGATTAATCTTTTCATTTCAGATAACGAGGAATTAGAAGCAAATGCTATTGCTAACGATATTGAGAAAAAGATTTCCAAAGGTATTAAACCTAATGATATTTGTATTTTATGCAAACAAAAACCGCAAGATTACAGTCCAGCAATAGAAAAAGCATTAAAAGAGAAAGGGATCCGTTCAAGAATTGAAATTGACTATCAAGATTTAATCAAAGAACCTATAATACAACTTATTTTAGATATTATTTCTTGTGCAATAAACATAAAACAGGCACAAAAATGGGAAACAATTAAGGATTGTGTCATTAATATATTTAGCATTAATAGTGATACTGCTACGTATGAAGAATTACAAAACCAAATTTTTGATTTAAGAAATAAATTAAAAAATATGATAGAACATAAGTGTGATATATCTGACATTATTAATACGATAAACTCTTTTTTAGATACAAATCGCATAAAAGCATATTTCCCCACTTATAGTCAAGGAAAATATTTTGATACAATATTAGATAGGTTTATTAAACTTTTTAATATAGAATTCGCTGAATCACATCAAAATTGGCAAAATACTATTGACAATTTTTGTGGATTAAATTCTATTCCCATTATGACTATACACAAAAGCAAGGGCTTGGAATATTCTGCGGTATATTTTGTTGGATTAGAAGATTCTGCTTTTTGGAATTTTAAAAAGCAGCCAGAAGAGGATAGATGTACGTTTTTTGTTGCTTTATCAAGAGCAAAATGTTCTGTAACTTTTACTTTTTCAAATGTGCGTTCAGGTTTAAAATATCCAGAACAGAAGAAAGATGTAATTAACGAATTTTTTGTATTGTTGAAAGAATCAGGGATGGCAAATGTTATTTCATATACAAATAACTGTTAACTTGCTTTTTTATTATAGTTGAGTGATGTATGTTATGGCTTAATTTCAAAAAGGAGGCAATGTATGAGCTACAACATTTTTATCATCTTTGACACTCATTTTTCTCATGAAAATATGTATCAGTTTTTCAATTATGACGGGACAAAAATGCGTCAGTGGAATAGGGCAGAAGATGCTGATAATTTTATGATTGAGAAATGGAATTCAATAGTAAAACCCAATGATAAGGTTTATCATTTAGGCGATGTCGGAATTAACAGGAATAAATTGGATATAATAATGCAAAAACTGAATGGTACAAAGGTTTTAATCAAAGGTAATCACGATAAATTTAAACCAAAGTTTTATTTACAGCATTTCAAAGATATTCGCGGTTGTCATAATCTAGATAACTTTTTGCTGACACATATACCGGTTCATCCCGAATGTAAAAGTAAGTTTAAATTGAATATCCATGGGCACGTTCACGCAAACAGTTTAACAGATCCTTGGTATTATAACACTTGCGTTGAAGTTAATAATTATGCTCCGATTCCTTTTGAAGAAATAAAACAAACTACTCAACAATAGCTTCAATATTTCCAATGGCATAAAGCGGAATATCATATAAATTATTATCGTTCAATTTGTAGTCAGCAAGAGACGTTCTGACAGATTTTTCGGATTTATAATCTTGAATAAAGTTCTTTAAACTCTTTGCTTTTAAGTTCTTCTCCGCTTTTACTTCAACCGGAATAACATATCCGTCCAATTGGATAACAAAATCAACTTCGCTGCGGCTTGAATCGTTTGACCAATAATAAATCGGCATATCATCCTCAGCACTTTTTAGTTGCTGATATACATATTGTTCTGCTATTGCACCTTTAAACTCTTCAAAAATTTGAGTTTTTTCTAAAATCGTTTTTACATCCAAATTTGTTAAAGCAGATAATAGACCGACATCCACAACAAACAGTTTAAACGCTTCAAAATCCTGATAAGCAATTAGCGGCAAATCCGGCTTTTTAATTCGGTTAACCTGATATACTAATCCTGCGTCTTTTAGCCAAAGCAGAGCAAGTTCATATTCTTTTGCTCTTGTACCTGTTTTTATTGCACTATATATAAATTTTTTATTTTCCTTTGCAAGCTGTGATGGAATTGTTTTCCACAACATTCTTATTTTTTCAACTGTATTTGCAGGAACGTGTTTTGAAAAATCATTTTCATAAGAAGTCAGAATTGTTTTTTGTATCTCTCGGACTCTCTTATAATCACGATTATTTATAAAATCCTGAACAACTTCCGGCATACCGCCAATATAGCAGTACATTTTAACAAGTTTTTCAAACTCGTTTTTAAATATACTTATCATTTGGAAGTCTTTTTTCTCAATGAGTTCAATAAATCTTTCTTCGCCAAGTGCTCTTGCAAACTCAAAAAAGTCCATCGGATAAAGATTTAAGAATGAAACTTTCCCAACGGGGAAGCCTGTTCCTTCATGGTGTATAAGCCCAAGCAAACTTCCAGCTGCTACAATGTCATATTCTGGAGCATTTTCGTTAAAATATTTGAGTGAGGTCAATGCTCTCGGGCATTCTTGAATCTCGTCAAAAATTATTAAAGTATTATCGGGATTGATTTTTATACCTGATAAAATTTCAAAAGACTCTATTAAACGCGGAATTTTATAATCATTTTCAAAAACAGCGGCAAGCTCAGGATTGTTGTCGAAATGCAAATAAACAACTTGCTCATAATATTGTTTCCCGAATTCTTTCATAAGCCAGGTTTTGCCAACTTGTCTGGCACCTTCAATAATTAGTGGTTTATGACCTTTTCTATCTTTCCATTTTTTTAGTTTTTCAATGGCTGTTCTTTGCATTACAACACCTCTTTTGTTTTAATTTTACACTTTTTTACAGGAAAAATCAATACATTTTCACATTTTTTTACAGGAAAATTTGGAGTAAAATCACATTTTTTTACAGGAAACAATCTATATACCGTCAAGAATATCGATTTTATGAGTATAATTGTGCGATAGCGCGAAATCGAATCTGTTTAAAAAATCATCAAAGCAGGTATATCCTATGTTTTTACATATAACATTTAGAGGAATATTGTGTTTTACCGATAAATAAACATGCGTATTTATAAGCGTATCATAGTTTGGCACATTAACCTTTAAAAATACTTGTCCCTTTTGATGTTTTGGGATTTTATTAAACAAAATATCAGGGATATAAAGAATTCTATCCAGATTTTCTTTGTGATTATGGTTATAAATTGTATATTTTGAACTGCGAATTAGAACAGTTTGTTCGTCATAGTTTATATCGCTAAAATCAAGATTATACAGCTCCATAGGTGTGATTCCTAAACACAAAACCCAAAGCTGCTTGGAATATTTTTCGGTTATTTTATTAACTTCATCTTTTGTTAAAATCTTATGTTCTTTATATTTCTGCGGTGTTGAAAAATTTAAGTTGAATTTATTTTTATCAGAATATTTTTTAATAATAATTTCAAGTTCTTTTGAATAAATTATTAAATATTTTCTTGAGTAACCTTCCAAAATCTTTTTATTTTGAAAACTAAAAATAACATCCTGTGTGATTTCAGAAAACTTGTAATTCTTAAAAAACGGAATGATATGCAACCTTATTGCATTTATTTTGACCTGAATATCCTGAGTCCGTCTAAGTTTTGCAAGATATTCTAAATATTCTTTTGCTCCATCTATAAAGTTTTCATAATATTTATTTGATATTTCATCTATTTTGAGTTTTTCTTCTTGCGAAAAATTCAAATCCGGCAGCCGATACGACTTTTCTCTCATTTGTGCAACAAGCTCCGGGGTAAACTCCTTATTCAGCAGCCGTCTAAAACATTGCGGTGTTGGTACGGATATTTTATCGTAAGTATTTGCGAGTTGCCTTACACATTCTTTTACTGATGGGGCATTGGGTTTAAGGTATAAATTCTTAAATTCATCGTACATTTCAGGTGGTACTGCGCTTTGTGCTCCCGGTGCATAGTTTGGAATAAGTCCTCTTATGCCGTATTGTGAATATTTTAGACGGATTCTGTAAAAAGTCGATAGCGATATTTTGTACTCAGGATGTTCTTTTGAAAATTGTTTTAAAAACGCCTCAATACACCGATTATCAAATTGGCTTGCAATTTTTAGGATAGTATAATATTTAACAATTCTGCGTTTAGCATTCGGAGTGGCATTTTCATAAACTTCCTGCTCGTCTTCCCTTGAAAATAGTGTTTTAATATCCGTTAAATCTTTTCTTTTTTTTATATTCAAATTATACAGTCTGCTTGAAGTCTGAGACTCGGCTTTCCCATTTGGGAAATAAATATATTCTTCTTTGGAAATTTTATTTATTATTCCTGAATTTTCCAATTCTGACAATATTTCTGAAACTTCTTGTTCTTCAAAATCATCCATGGACAAAATATCATCTATAGTAAACTTATTCAGAATCTTTATCAGTTTGAGAATTTTCTGTTTCATTTTGTATAGCCTCCTTTATTAATATTTCGTCTATAGAACTTAACCCGTTTGCTTTAGCAATCGTTTCCGCTTTGTTTATAACTTTTACAATTTGTCTGAATCTGTTGAGATTTGAATAAATGTACTTAATCGCACAATCTGTCAATTCAATTTCTGAAAGCTCTTTTACAATAGTTTTAATATCCGCTTTTGAAAATCTTTCAAATTTAACTATTTCTGATAATCTGTCATAAAGGTGACTAAATTTTTTGAGTCTTGAATGAGCATTTGTCATACCAACCAAAACAACAGGAATGTTAGTTTTGTCGTGAATATCCCTTAATATTTCTATTGATTTATTTTTATCCATCGTCAGATAATCAACTTCATCTACTATAAGAATCCGAGGTGTCAGAATAAGATTTCGTATAACCTCATCAAAAGAATCTGATATGGAATATGGCTTGATTTCTGACATATAATCAAGAATCTCTTTCAAGAGCCATCTTGCTGACATCATCTGGTTACAGCGGATAAGAATCGCATCGTTTTTAAATGCCCACCATTTTATAGCCTGAGTTTTGCCGAGTCCGGGTTCACCGTAGACAAGTCCCATTCCCGGAACTCCTTCCGCTCGGTTTTGTAAGTTGTTCATCATCGTGATGAACCGCTTAACGTTGTTTGTTTTTACGAAGACTTTTTTCATTACTGCTCCTTTCCGTATATTTCTTTGTATTCATCTGATTTTATATAATTAGTTAGCCATGTTCTGTCCTCTTGGCAGATACAGCCGTTTTGCATATGCCATTCGTAGCGTTCGTAAGAAGATTTAAATATTGGCCTTGCCACAATTGAGGTTTTAACTTTCGGTTCAAAATCCTGTTTTTGCTTTGGCTCAGGTTGAACCGTTATTTCTTTAATCGGCTCGGGTTCAGGCAAGCGGATATTTTGCATTAATTCTTTTTCAAGATAATCTATATCCTCTAAATTGAAATGCTCGCGAACCGCCTTTATTGTTTTTCTGCGAAGTTTTTGTTGTTTTTCAATCTTTTGCTTATAGTCCTCAATATCTTTAATATCGCCCATTTGATACGCAAGCGGATGAGTCTCTGTTATGCGGTTTGCCTTACATATATATTCGCCTTTCATTGAGTAAACTTTGATATAAGAAAGGTCGAACAGACTGTACTTTATGACGGTTTTCTCTTTGATACCATAAAGTGCCTCGTCAAAATAATCCGCTTTCAAAAACCTTATTCCATTTCTGCCAATACTCTTGATTTCTTGTGCCATCATTAAATCATCAAGCGTGTTTTCGTCAATATTTTGTTTTTCAACTTCATTTAAAACCTCTTGAATCGTTTTATCTTTGGCATTCGGACAGGGCTGAGAATGTTTAAATTCAAGCCATTTTTCAATCATTTTTAATGCTTGTTCAATGGTTGGAGTAAAGCCGAATTTCTCGTGAATATTTTTATGTAACTTCTCGTTTCGCATAAGGTAAGCCGGCTTGTTTTCAATGCTTGTCCCGATGTAGCTTGGAATCAGCTTTTCAAAATTTTCCTGAAAATCCAAAAAGAAACGCTCGATGACTTTGGCTCGAGCGTTGTATGGTGTGGCATAGACCGGTTTTATTCCAAGTTTGTTGTAGACTCCTGTAAACCCTAATTCCTCGAATTTTTTATCTCCGTTAAAGAATTTACTCTTGAAAGCTCTGCCGTTATCTTGATAAACATATTCAGGGATATGGTCCATTTTTAAGATGGCGTTTCTTAAAGCCGATGCGATATTTTGCGTACATTCTTCGAGCATAATGTCGTACCCAACGAGTCCTCCTGATTTCCAATCCAAAAAACCGAGCAAAGTCGCTCGACAGGGTTTGCCTGTAAATGGATTTATGACTTGGAAGTTGAGCGTATGTCCGTCTGCCACAAGCACCTGCCCAGGTTTTAAAAGTGCTGCGTTTCTGACTATAAACGGACTTACCTTATCCTTTAATGCTTTTTCTCCGTCTCGAGCAAGAGTCCATTTGTCAAAATTGTTATCTCGAAACCATTCCGCATACCGCCTGAATGTAATATCTTTAGGTAAAATCTCTTGTCCGCGTTCTTTTAAGATATGCTTAGTTAAAGAAATCGCTTTACCTATTGAAAATGCACTTGGGGAGAGCAAAATCTGTATAAATATTTTTATTTGTTCTTCATTTAATGTTGTTCTGTATTCCTTTCGGGTTGAATATTTGTACTGCCCAACTAACGCCGTCCAATCTTTGTTGTAATCCAAAAGTGCTCGCCAGCGATAAAGAGAGCCGATTGAGACTTTACCTAAAATCTTAAAAATCTCTTCCTGAAACATCCCTGTATTATATAATTGCAAAAATTCTTTATCTGGAATGTTACCGCCAGTTTTCAATTTATCCCTTTTATATTCTTTCCTAAAATCAAGCCAAGCATAAATCAGATCATATTTAGCAAGTGCGATTTTTCTTTGGTTTTCGGATATCAACTTTTCTTGTTTAATATTGAGGTTTGATAGCTCAATAACTTCGTTATCGCACGTTTTATAATCGTCATAATATTCCTGAAAATATTTAAGCTGAAGCTCTTCTTCCAAAGTTGATAACTTAATTTTGTATGTTTTTCCTCCACGAATATTTTCAACCTTGTATTCATATTTGTTTTGATTCAACGCAAGCCGAACTGCTCTTCTGGTAATGTTTTTCAAATTCGCGAGTGTTTCAACATCAATCCAAATATCATTATTATTAATGTCTGCCATACCGTATCCTTATTTATTATTACAGCTACTGTATGTTAGACTGATTTCTCTCAAATTGGAAGTGTTTGAGGGGGAAATGTGTTGTTTTGTGTCCCATTATATCTGAATTTTAAGCAGAAATTTTTATAAAACTGCTTTTAAACACCTTTTAAACGCAATTTAAACACAGTTTGAATTCATGATTTTGCAAAAATCTGCTGTTTTCTCTCAATTCTGCTTCCAGCTTTGAGGGGTAAAATTAATCCGATATTTTTTACACTTAGTTTTAGAAAACTCATCTTAAAGTTTGGGAATTTATTTCTATAAAATCTTTGTAAAATAAACTCAGGGAAGCGATTTCCCACTAAATTTAATTGGATTATTGCTTCTCACTCCGTAGTCGCTCATTTTATTTTGCTTTGCAAAATTACATTCGCTATACTCCGTGTTACTTCGGCGTTTCGTTCGCTTTTGCTCACTTCAGCCTACGCAAAATCCAACTTCCGACTTTGGGGTAAATATCATAGGATTATGCGAAATAATTAAAATTCTAAAAGGCACAAGTTTCGGGACTTTTCCGAGTTGGGTATAAATTCTAATTAGCAAATTACACAAAATGTCCGTTTTTTGTACTTGGCTGTAACTCAAATATAATAGGAAAGCTTGGCGATTTTATAAAATTTTATGGAAAGATACCGGACATTTTCGTCCTAATAACCGGACATTTCGGACTTTTCAAAACCCCGACTCTCAGACTTGGGGAAGCGGGTAAAACTCAAACACAAAGCCAATCATAGCGATTAAGAATAGCAAAAACCGATTTCAAAAGTGTCCGAAAAACTATAGCTTAAATTTCAGGTAGCTTATTTGAATTTTTGTTGGATTTTGAGAGACAAAAAGAGTAGCAAAAGACCAATTTGAG
>CALUTL010000027.1 GCA_944323655.1 Candidatus Gastranaerophilales bacterium
AAATATAAATTAAACGAATTTATAAGAAATACTATTGAAAAAGAGTGTGGCTATTTTGAGACTTTTGCTGATTTATTTGCAGGTACAGGTTCAGTTGCTTCACTTTTTCAAGATAAGCGTTTGATAGTTAATGACATTCTTTATAGTAATTATGTCTGTCATCAAACTTGGTTCGGAATAGAAAAATATTCTAAAAACAAGATAGAATCTTATATTAAACGATATAATAATCTTTCGGTAAAATCTGAAAACTACATGTCTAAAAACTTTGCTGATACATTTTTTAGTAAGACTAACTGTAAAAGAATAGGCTTTATTAGAAATGATATTGAAGAAAATTTCAATAATGGCAATATTAATCTTAGAGAAAAATGTATTTTAATAACATCTTTGTTATATGCAATGGATAAAATTGCAAATACTTGTGGACATTATGACGCATATCGCAAAAATGGAGAACTAGATAGAGAATTGATATTGGGAATACCGTTAATTCAAACAAACAACTTACAAAATGAGCTATACAATCAAGATATAAATGACCTTATAAAAGTTGTATCCGCAGATGTTGTTTATTTAGACCCACCATATAATTCTCGACAATATTGTGATGCATATCATTTACTAGAAAATGTTGCACGTTGGGAAAAGCCTGAAGTTTATGGCGTTGCAAAAAAAATGGACAGAACCTCTTTAAAAAGTGATTATTGCACAACTAATGCGGCACAGGCTTTTGAAGATTTAATTAAAAATATAAAAGCTAAATATATTGTTCTTTCATATAACAATATGGCAAATAAAGGTAATGACCGGTCTAATGCGAAATTATCTGATGACAATATTATGCGAATATTAAAAGCAAAAGGTAAAGTTAAAGTATTTTCACAAGACTATAAAGCATTTTCTACAGGAAAATCTAACATAGCAGAAAATGCAGAAAGATTGTTTATATGCCAATGCTGCTAGATTCTGAAATTAATTTAGAATTAATTCAATCCCCGTTAAATTATACTGGTGGAAAGTTTAAGTTGCTTCCTCAAATATTACCATTATTCCCTGCAAATATTGATATTTTTGTTGATTTGTTTTGCGGTGGTGCAAATGTCGGTGTCAATGTTAAAAGCAATAAAACCATTCTTAATGATACAAATGATAATTTAACTTTATTATTTAGTATGTTCAAAAATCTTGGTGATGATTTTTTGCCTCTTGTAGATGAAATAATAGAAAAATATCAACTTTCGCAAAGCTCAAAATATGGGTATGATTATTATAACTGTGATAGTAACACTGGATTAGCACCATATAACAAAGATAAGTTTTTAAAATTGAGAGATGATTTCAATAATAGTAAAGATATTGGTTATTATCACTATGCAATGTTATATACCTTGATTTTGTACTCATTTAATAATCAAATTCGTTTTAATTCAAATGGACATTTTAATTTGCCTGTTGGAAAACGTGATTATAATGAAAAAATGAAACAGAAATTACAAAAATTCATTGATAGACTAAAAGGTAAAGATTATAAATTTTCAAACCTAGATTTTAGAGATTTTGATATCTCGACACTAAATTCGAATAGCTTTGTTTATGCTGATCCACCATATCTAATAACTTGTGCCACATACAATGAACAAGGTGGTTGGAATAAAACAGATGAACACGATTTATTAGATTTCTTAAATGATTTACATAAAAACAATATTAAATTTGCATTATCGAATGTTTTACGAAGCAAAGGTAAAGAAAATTCAATTCTTATTGATTGGACACAAAGAAATTCTGATAGATATAAGGTTATAAATTTGAATTACAGTTACAATAACTCAAATTATCAAACTAAAAATAAGAATGAAATTACAGAAGAAGTATTAATTATAAATTATTAAGGAGGTAGAAATGGATTCTCTTTGGAGTATGACAACAACAATTCGTGAAGCAGAAAGAATTCCTGCTTTCCTTAAAACGGCAAAAGAAATTGAAAATGAAACCTGGAACAGAGATACTCAAATAAAATTTCAAATCTTATTAATTAAAAATAGAGAATATCTTAACACAGATAATACTCAAACTTTTTCGAGATTAAATGATTCTCAGGTTAATTTACTTAAAGACAAAAGTATTAATATGTCATTTGAACAAGCAGAGGATATATTTAATACTAAAAATTATAATGACCCACCAATGAGAGGGAGGCAATCTATGTCTCCACTTGAAAAGCTTGGTTTAGTTGACAGAAGTTCTGGTAAAATTATAATAACAGATATTGGGAATAAATTATTAAACAAAGAAATTACTTTTGATGAATTTATGTTCGAGCAACTTTTAAAATTACAATATCCCAATAATATAGAAGAAGAACATAAAGACTGGAATTCAAAACCTTTTATTAATGTATTAAGGCTTATAAAAAGAGTAAATGAATTATGTATTAGCAACAACATAAAAGCAAAAGGGTTAACAAAAGTTGAATTTGGAATTTTCGCTCTTTCTATTAAAAATTATGCAGAGGTAAATGAAATAGCGAACAAAGTACTTAATTTTAGACATCATTATGAACAACTAGAAAACAATACAGAAAAAGAAAATTACAGAAAAAATTATATATCACAATATTTATCAACATTTAAGAATCCTGAACACAATACTAAAGAATGCAAATAATTGTTGATAATTACGCAGATATAATTACAAGAGAAAGATGTTACATCCCATATTTCCCTGTAAATGGAAAGCCGGATAGAGAAGGCATTGATTATACAAACAGTGTGATTCAGGCTGTAGCTCAGTTAAAATCAGAAAATAAACTTGATATTTTAAAATACTTTAATAAATTATTAAATAATTTTCATTTATCAAAAGAAGATTATCTCTATAATTTTTCAAAAATGATTGCCGAAAAATCACAAGTGTTGCATATTTTTATAGTATTACTCTATGCGATTGAAAATCTTGAAAAAACATCTAATAAAATTGATGGAAATATGACAAACGTGTTTTTTGATAAATTTATTGAGTATGCAAATATACATCTTCAACATGAGAACGACGACTTGGTAACATCTTTAGATTATATTTTTAATTTAAAAATTTCACTTGAAACAAATATGCTCTATAAAGCCATAATAACATTAGCTAATCACACAATTCCACCATTTAAAAGTCTTTCTATACTAATAAGTAAAGTGCCAGAAACATATAAAGTTAAAGAAATATTAAATTTTATAGAAGATTATTTTGATAGATACAACAAATATTGGTTAGAACTTAAAAATAATTATAAAAGTTATAAATTTAAGAAATGGTATGATATTTGGTTTATTTTAAAAGATAAAAATCGAGCTAAAATTTGTGTGAACCAGTTTCCAAAACATGAACAACAAAAATATATTGAGACAATTGAAAAGATATAATAGAGAACAATGCTAGTTAGACTACCAGCACCACCATAAAGAACCGAATGACATTAGTTGTTCGGTTTTTTATTATTGTTGTGTATCAGGGATTTTGAGAAAAAGTATCGCAAGTTTGACATTTTAGTTGGAAGTTTTTATAAAAAATTTAGTCTAATTATACAGAGGGATTAAATTTTAGTTAAAGAAAGTGTAAATTATCTGTTAGTCTAAGAATACTACCCCCGGAAGTTTGAGAGAATTCTCAAACTTTTTAAGTTTTCGGAGAAAAATTCCAAAACTCAGTGATACAAACTCTCAAACTCTCTGATAATTCATTCTCAAAGTTAGTGATACTTTATTGATAAGTTATGTGTTTTTTGTTCAATTATTAAAACGTTTATTAAACACCCTTTGAACTATATTTAAACGCTCTTTAAATTTGTGTTACTTATTTTATCTCTCATGTTCATGATAATATAATTATGTGGAAGTATTAAATAGGAGTTCTGCTTTGCCAACATCCAATTTTGAATATTTGAATAAATATTATCCACAACTTGCAAAGTTGGGCAGTACCGCAGAATGCTATTTATATTCAGATCCTAATGCTTGCATTTATAAACTTGGTCTTTTAAGTGAAACCATTGTTAATGCAGTTTTTGATATTGAAAAACTAAGCATACCGGAAGATAAAAATACATTAGCAACAAAAATAAGAATTTTAAAAAAGGAAGGTATTCTTCCTAAAATAATTGACGATATTTTATATGCATTAAGAATAAGAAGAAATGATGCTGTACATGCCGGTTTAGACTCTGTTGAAAATGCAAAAATTTTATTAAAAATGGCATATAGTCTATCTAATTGGTTTGTTGAAGTTTACATGGATTGGCACTACAAAGCAGAACCATTTGTAATGCCTGAAGAAATACCTGCAACTGATTATGAAAAAATTATAAAAGAAAAAGAAGCACAAATTAATGCATTAAATGAACAAATTGTTCAAATGCAAGTAGTTCATGAAGTAAACATTACTGAACGTAAAAAACAAGCCGAAACAGTTTCTGAAGGTCTTGATATTTCTGAAGATGAAACGAGATTCTTTATTGATGAACAATTGAGAAGAGTAGGATGGACTGTTGACACCAAAGAACTTAGATATTCAAAAGGTGCAAGACCACAAAAAGGTGTTAATCAAGCAATTGCTGAATGGCCGACAGATTCAAAAGTTTCTAAAACAGGTTATGCTGACTATGCTTTATTTATAGGCTTGCAGTTAGTTGGTATTGTTGAAGCTAAAAAGGCAATGTTAGATATACCATCTGTAATTGATTATCAATGCAAAGATTATTCTAGATGTATAAAAGAAAATGACTCTAAATACTGTTTAACAAAATGCTGTAAAGATTTTCAGGTTCCATTTGTTTTTGCAACTAATGGAAGAAAGTATTTAAAACAAATTGAAACAAAATCAGGAATATGGTTTTTAGATTTAAGGGATGAAAGCAATGCTCCGTATGCCTTAAAAGGCTGGATAAGTCCGGAAGGCATAATCGAAATGCTCGAACAAAATAAGAAAGAAGCTGAAGATACATTATCAAATATGCCTTATGATTTCTTGCAGGATAGCGATGGTTTAAATTTAAGAAATTATCAATTAAAAGCTATTGAGGCTGTTGAACAAGCTTTGGCTGACGGTAAGAAAACGGCTTTGTTATCAATGGCCACTGGAACCGGCAAAACAAGAACTATTCTTGGTATGATATATCGTTTTCTTAAAAGCAAACGATTTAAAAGAATTTTATTCTTGGTAGACAGAACTGCTCTTGGAGAACAAGCCCAAGATGTATTCCAAGATGTAAAACTTGAAGATTTAATGTCATTAGATCAAATATACAATATCAATAAACTTGAAGAAAAAGACATCGATAAAACTACTAAAATTCAGGTCGCAACTGTGCAAAGTATGGTTAAAAGAATAATGTATCCAGAAGATGAAACTTATCCTTCTGTTTCAAATTTTGATGCAATTATAGTTGATGAAGCTCATCGAGGTTACATTTTAGATAGAGAAATGAGTGATGAAGAACTTCTGTACAGAGACCAAGATGATTATGTTTCAAAATACAGAACAGTAATAGAATATTTTGATGCATTTAAAGTAGCATTAACAGCAACTCCAGCTTTACATACCACAGATATTTTTGGCAAACCGGTATTTAATTATTCATACAGAGAAGCAGTAATTGATGGATATTTAGTTGATTATGATGCACCGCATACTATTAAAACGAAACTCAGCGAAGAAGGTGTGCATTATAAAAAAGGTGATACTCTTGCAATCTATAATCCAGTTACCGGAGAAATTGTTAATAGTGCTGAACTTGAAGATGAACTTGAATTTGATGTAGATAAATTCAATAGAGATATAGTATTACCGAATTTTAATAAAACTGTACTAACAGAAATGGCTAAAGACATAAATCCTGAAGGCAGGGAAAAAACTCTTATTTACGCCGTAAATGATGATCACGCAGATATGATTGTTGATATTTTGAAAAAGATATATTCAGAATACGGCATAGATAATGATGCTGTTTTAAAGATTACAGGCAGTGTTGCAGGTGGTAATAAAAAGAAAATCGCAGAAACCATAAAAAGATTTAAAAATGAACAATATCCTAATATTGTAGTTACAGTTGATTTATTAACAACAGGTATTGATGTTCCTGAAATAACAAAGCTTGTATTTATGAGAAGAATTAAATCAAGAATTTTATTTGAACAAATGTTGGGTCGTGCTACAAGATTATGCCCTGAAATTGGTAAGACTCATTTTGAAATATATGATCCTGTCGGAGTTTATGAGTCATTAGCTCCTGTTAATACAATGAAACCTGTTGTAAATAATGTAACAACAACTATTGAAGATTTATATAAAGGCTTGGAAACGTTTGAAGATGATGCGCATATTCAAAACCAGTTAGATTTACTATTTGCAAAAATTCAAAGAAAGCAAAAGAATTTATCTAAAGAAACTTTAGAAAAATTCCAAATAAAAACAGAAGGTAAAACTCCTGCACAAATAGTGTCAGAATCTCGCTTCAAATCACCAAAAGACTCCAGAGAATTTATGCAAAAATATAAAGATGCGTTTATACTTTTAGATATTAAAAAGAAAAGTGCACCAAGGCCAAAAGTATATGATGATAGAGAAGATAAATTAACAGAACACAAACGTGACTATATAAATGGCAAACGTCCGGAAGATTATATCGAATCGTTTAAAGAATTTATTAATGACAATATCAATAAAATTGCAGCCTTAAAAACTGTATGTACAAGACCAAAAGATTTAACTAGGGCTGATTTAAAAGAATTAAAACTTATTTTGGATGAAAATCAATTTAATGAACAATTATTAAATTCTGCGTGGAAATACATGAGTAATGAAGATATTGCAGCCGACATAATCAGCTTTATTCGCCAACAGGCATTAGGTTCTCCTTTGGTTAGCCATGAAAGAAGAATCAAGAATGCTGTTGCAAAAATTAAATCAAATCATGATTTTAATAAAATGCAGTTAGATTGGCTTGATAGAATAGAAAAAAGCCTACTTGAAGAAACTGTTATGGATAAACAAATTCTTAATAGCGGTGCATTCAGAACTAATGGCGGATTTAATGCAATTGATAAAAGGTTTGGCGGAAAATTACAAGAACTTATAGATGAACTCAATGAATATCTATACAATGACGAGGAAAATGTTGCATGAACAATAAAGAAATTGTCTCAAAACTATGGAAATTATGTGATGTATTAAGAGATGATGGTATTACGTATCATCAGTATGTAACGGAATTAACATATATTCTTTTCTTAAAAATGAGTAAAGAAACAGGAACAGAAAACAAAATTCCCGAAAAATACAGATGGGATAAACTCGTTGCAAAGAAAGGTATTGAGTTAAAACATTTTTATAAAGAACTTTTAAATTACTTGGGAGATAACTGCCAAGGAAGAATAAGAGAAATTTATCAAGGGGCAATTAGTAATATTGATGAGCCTAAAAACCTTGAAAAAATAATAACTTCAATTGATGGACTGGATTGGTATTCTGCAAGAGAAGAGGGGCTTGGAAATTTATACGAAGGTCTTTTAGAAAAGAACGCTAATGAGAAAAAATCTGGAGCTGGTCAATACTTTACCCCAAGAGTTCTGATTAATATAATGACAAAGTTAGTTGATCCTAAAGCTGGCGAAAAATGTAACGACCCAGCTTGCGGAACTTTTGGTTTTATGATTGCGGCAGATCAGCATATTAAGAATAATACAAGTGATCTATTTGATTTATCTACAGATGAACAAAATTTTCAAATTCAACAAGCCTTCACTGGTTGTGAATTAGTACACGATACCCATCGTTTAGCATTAATGAATGCAATGCTACATAATATTGAAGGTAAAATTTATTTTGCTGATACATTATCAACCGAAGGTAAGCAGTTAAAAGGTTATGATGTTGTACTTACTAACCCTCCATTTGGAACGAAAAAAGGTGGGGAACGTGCAACAAGAGATGATTTTACATTCCCAACAAGCAACAAGCAATTAAATTTCTTACAGCATATTTATCGTAGTTTAAAAACTACAGGTAGTGCCCGTGCAGCTGTTGTGCTACCAGATAATGTTCTTTTTGCAGATAATGATGGAGAAAAAATTCGTAAGGATTTAATGGAAAAATGCAATTTACATACGATTTTGAGACTTCCAACAGGTATATTCTACGCACAAGGTGTAAAAACAAATGTTTTATTTTTTAGCCGTGGAAAAGAAGATAAAGGAAATACCAAAGAAGTTTGGATTTATGATTTGCGTTCCAATATGCCTTCTTTTGGTAAAACAAATCCACTTAAAGAATCTGATTTTGATGATTTTGTAAAATGTTATTGTGCCAATGATCTTTCAAAAAGAAAACAAACTTGGTCAGAAGAAAATCCGGATGGTAGATGGCGCAGATATTCTTATGATGAAATATTAAAAAGAGATAAAACAAGTTTGGATATTTCCTGGATTAAAACTGGAGACGAGGTCCCTGATTGCTCTTTAAATGAATTATTAGAAGAAATTAAAACAAAAACAGATTCCATTGTTGCTTCTGTTGCTAAACTACAAGAATTAATTGCAGAGGTTGAAGAATAATGAATACCAAACAATTAAGACAAAAAATCCTTGATTTAGCCATTAAAGGGAAACTTGTTCCGCAAGATCCAAATGATGAACCTGCAAGCAAATTGCTTGAACGCATTAGAGCCGAAAAAGAGAGATTAATTAAAGATGGTAAAATCAAAAGAGATAAGAATGAATCATACATTTTTGTTGGTGATGATAAGTTACATTATGAGAAGTTTGCAGA
>CALUTL010000028.1 GCA_944323655.1 Candidatus Gastranaerophilales bacterium
ATTTTAAATTTTAATTAATTTAAAATATCTTACCTTACTCTAATTTTTTGTTTTATTCAATTTTGTACTACGATCATAACATCTGAAACATGATTCTGTCAAGCAGTGATGTTTTGTGCTTTTGGGCTGATATAACCCAACCGAAACTGCAGCTATTTTTTATTACATCAACTTCTTTTCATCCCTGTCCATAGCCTGTTTCAGGGTAGATTTCAGATATGTTTGATAGGGCATACCGAGTTTTTGTGCGATTTTCTTCGCTCTTTTAATCTCAAATTCAGACCAGCGGAAATTTACGTTTGCGGTCTGCTTCATAGCAGCGATGTCGGAATCCGCCTGCGCTTCAAATGCTTGAATTAATTCTTCTTCGGCAGGTGACGGAATGTAATCACTTATCTCTGCCATTCCGACAGTCGGAATATGTTCAATTTTATTTTCATCCATCTTGACCTCCTTGATGAAATGCTGTAATCAATAATATATCCTGTTCTTTCAGATATGTGTAGTAAACTGTTATGTCTAGACTGCTGCTGTACAACTCATAGCGGCAGCGTTCTTCATTGTAGATTTCGTATGTTTTTGAAAAGTATGCAGCGATTGCTTGCTGCGGGGTAACTAAATGCCGGATGTACATGTGATATTCAAACTCGTTGGTGAGAGGGTTCAAGTCCATTTTGACAACGAACTTTTGACCTTTAATTTTGAACATCTTGTACTTGTGCTGCATAATTATATTATTTCATATTGTGTTGCAATTGTCAATACATTGTATTGACTAAAATAAAAATCATGCAGCGTCTTTTAGAATTGCCCATGTTCTAATCTTGCGTGCCAGAGGGTAAATAAAAAAGGACTAGGTTATACTAGTCCTTTTTTATTTGATATAGATTTTATCTAAAAATATTAATATACTCTTCAAATACATAAAAGCGATTTCTGTTAAATCCCGTTTTTTCCTGCAATATTCCTACTTCTACAAATACTTTGAGTAATCCATTTGCTGTCGCAGGAGTAATTTCAAGACCTTCACTTACAAGTTTGGAATTAACTTTGGGCTTAGAATATAATAACTCCAGTAATCTTTGACCATTTGTTGCCTTTTTACCAATTTTAGTTAATTTATTTTCAACATCTTTTTTGAGCTTTATAATTTCATCGAAAGTTTTGATACTATTTTTTGATGTTTCAATTACTCCAGTTAAAAAGAATTTAAGCCATTGCGTAATATTATCATTCTGCTTTACCATTGAAAGCGAATCATAGTATGACATCCTGTTCTTTTCAAAAAAGTCAGAAATGTATAAAACTGGCTTATTTAATAATCCGGTACTAATTAAATAAAGAATTATCAAAAGTCGCCCTGTCCTGCCGTTTCCATCTAAAAACGGGTGAATTGTCTCAAATTGATAATGTGCTATACCAGCCCTAATAAGTTCCGGAACTTGTATATATTCATTATGTAAAAATTTTTCAATATCACTTAGTAAATCAGGTAAAAGATTAGGCTCTGGGGGAATAAAAAATGCATCCTGTAAAGAAGAACCACCAATCCAATTCTGTGTTTTACGGATTTCTCCGGGAGTCTTATGTGCGCCTCTGACACCCTGTAAAAGTATTTTATGAGCTTCTTTTAAAAGCCTAATCGAAAGGGGTAACTCATTTAACTTTTCTACTGAATAATTAATAGCTTGAATATAATTTTGCACTTCATGCCAATCATCTCTTAATTCGGGCTTAACTTGCTCAACAGGAGATATTGCATCTTCAAAAGTTGTTCTTGTCCCTTCAATTCGATTTGAATTTGTAGCTTCTTTTGTTGCATACATCTTAATAAAAAAATCAATATCAGGAATTAAATCAGCATAAGAATTTAGTTTGCCTAGCCACAGACTTGCATCTTGAAGTAAACTTGATAATTCTTCTAACTTCCAATTAATATCTTCATTAATAAATGATGGTACAAAAGGCTTGTAACCTTTATGTAAAATATATGTTCCTGCCTTATATTCTTTCATTATAATCCTACCATATTTTAGTTTAAATGGTTATTCTAAATTATAGCATATTTATAATTTAGTTTCAATAGATTAAGCAATGTTTTCAACCAACCTAGTTCGGAACTCGACAACTCTAGAGTAAATCTAAAAGATAAGCGGGTTTGAACCCGCTTTTTTATTGCAAAATTTTAACTTAAATTCAATGTTCATGATATTGGCGTAGCAAAAGATTTCTTGTACATCTAATTAAGAAATATATTTACCCTTGTTCTTATACCAATTTATTATATGCACAATCATGATTGTTAGATATATTACACTATAATACGGTAAGACATAAAATAATATCCACTCATACGTGAGGGTTGGTAATAATAATTTTAATCCTAATAATATTACTAATATTATTGTCGTTAGTATTTTATTTGCAAAAAAAAATGTCTAAATATTTACTCCAATGTTGTTTCATTGCTTTATATGTAATTATTACAGGCAACATGATATAAAGAAGAAAAAGAATTATAGCTAATAATAAATTTAAATAAGATAAAAAATTATTATCATCATAATATAATGCCCCAAATCCAAAATATAATATACTTAGTGGTATTAAAAATAAAATGGACATTATTAATAAATATTTGATTAGACCTTTTACATCTTTATTCATATTGCTATTCTACCACAATTTTTCCTTTATCTGACACTTAAGGCGGGGTGCGTCGAATGACGCACCCCGCCTTACTTTTTTCAAACAATTTTACGGTCTATCCCACCATTTATGGAATTTTACTCCCCATCCTTCACCTTTATGATGTTTTTTCGGTTTTGGCTTATGCTTATGTTTAGGTTTTGGTTTGTGTTTATGCTTATGGCAATGTCCGGGTGGATGACATTCCGGTTCATGAGATGATGTAGAGAATACAACTTCTGTATTATCTCTCCTTAAACCAAACCATGTAAAGCCGCCTTCATGTGCATTTACCGGTGAAAAAACAGATATTATTGACAAACAAACAATAACTCAAAATATCTTTTTTAACATACGACCTCCAACTTATGTATTTAGAAATTATCTTATCTTATGATTTTATTGTCAAGCGTAACACCCTGTTAATTTATATTTACACACTTTATAAACACTTATCATATTTAGGTTTTTATATTTTTTACTTTTTATTAAGTTTTTACAAATAACAAAAATATTTTTGTTTAAACTTTATAAAAATATGAAAATTTTTCCGCTTAAAACCTGCAATCCGACGATTCAAAAAACAAACTTAAAAAACACCCGAAATCCTTTAAATCTTTATAGAATGATGAAAATGTATTCTATGGAAAGAAAGGAAAATTTTCCGCGCATTCGTGCTGTTTTGAATTGTTTAGATTCAATGTTCCATAATTGCAAAATGCGATTAATAAAAGATGCTAACGGAAATATACTTGCTTCCTATACTTACAACTTCCGGAAAAATCCGCTGGAAGAAAAAACAATGTTTCTTGACGCTTTTGTAAGAAACCGAAAAAATCCACAAAGCAAAAATATCATCAATGAAGTTTATCAGGATATGAAAAACATTGCTCTACGCAAAAAAGCCAAAGAATTAACTCTGTTTTCAAAAGTTAATGACACAAATCTTAGAAAAAAATACGAAACGTTAGGTTTTCAAATAGACAACAAAACCTATATTGAAAAAGCTTACTTTATGAAAGTCAGAACGGATGATTTTTTGAAAAATCAAGAATAATTTTTTATACTTAAATTTTTAGGTAATTAAACTATTCTAAAAATAAGCAATTTTATGGTAATATTTAAACTATGGACAAAATTTTTTCAAACGAAATGAATGTACTCAAAGCACTTGCTATATTGCTTGTGGTTTCGGGGCATTTGGAATTTTCATTACTTGGGATTTTCCCGCCTTATTCTTTTCAGTTAGCATTATTTTTCTTTATATCGGGCTGTTTGTTTAAGGATAAATACTTAAATGAGGTTTCGACTTTTGTTGAAAGAAGGATTAAAAGCCTTTTGGTGCCTTATTTTTGGTACAACTTGTTTTACCTTGGCGTAACCTGTCTTATTTTTAAGTTAACCGGAAAATTCTGGGGAATGCCAATTAGTTTTAAAAACTTTTTTATAACTCCGTTTTTAAACGGACATCAGTTTGATTTGTCTTGTCCTTTATGGTTTGTAACTCAATTATTTATGACAATGATTATGTTCTTGTTTATGTTTAGAGGTTTAAATGCTTTAACTAAAAATAAATTTATTCATTTGGGATTTTTTGCAATTCTTGGAATTTTAGCTATTCCTTTTGCCAAAATTTTCCCTGTAACACCTTTGATGCTGATTGTTATAAGAACAATGTTTTCTTTATTTTTTGTATATCTTGGGTATTTTTACACTCATTACATAAAAGACAATTACAATATTTTTACTCCAAAATGGTTCGGGGCAGTATTTGTTTTACAGTCAATTTTGTGGATGTTTAACAGAGATTACGATCCGGAACACGGAATCGGATTAAGTTACGTACTTGTATGGGCAAGATTTGATGAACAGCTTTTTGTTCCGATAATTACAGCTTTAACAGGGATTTGGGCATCTTTGTTCACCGTAAAAATTCTCTACCCTTACGTTAAAGATATAAAATTCGTTCAGGATATGGGAAAAGTTACCTATCATATCATGGCTAATCATCTTCTTGTAATGTACATAATTACGGCAATATTTATGTATATTAACGGAATTTCGATAGAAGAACGGGCAAACCACGATATCTACTGGATTTACAACCCTGTTCAAACAACTTATTTATATTTTGTATTAACAATGGTTATTACGACTTATCTTGGAATCGGGCAGAAAAAACTTTATCAACGTATTTTCGGGGAAAAGAAACCCGCTGATAACAAAGATAATAAACAGTAAAAAGAAAGAGAGAAAGATTATGTCAAAAAAAGTTTTAGTAATCGGAACAAGCTTTCGTAAAGACGGCAATTCAAACAGATTAGCACAGGAATTTGCAAAAGGTGCAAAAGAAGCGGGAAATGAAGTTGATATCGAATATCTTTTTGACAAGAAAATCAATTTTTGCAAAGGCTGCCTTGCCTGCCAGAGATTAATGCACTGCGTAATAGATGATGATGCAAACGCTATTGCCGAAAAAATGAAAACTCTGCTTGACAGATCAAACCCGCTTTTCCCGTCAGAATACAACTTTAGAGATATCTACCTTCTTGCATCCTCCGCTGATACTGGCGAATATTCAATGGATGGCGCAACTAAAGGTCTTCAAGGTTGGATTGACTGTTTTGAAAAAGCTGAATTGAAAGGTATTGTAAAAGCTCTCGGAGCAGAAGGGATCGGCGCCGTTGAAGGAAGTGAAGCGTTAAAAGACGCTTATTCAATGGGTAAAGCGGTTTAAATTTACCTAATCATTATGAGAAGATTTTGAAGCTTCTCTCAACGTTCTTTTCAATTACGCTCTTGATGCTGTCGTATTCCGTCTGAAGCG
>CALUTL010000029.1 GCA_944323655.1 Candidatus Gastranaerophilales bacterium
AATTTTAGTTCCGAACAACATATTATTTTTGTTTTTTAATTCCATAATTTATACCCTTAATTATAAATACTCTGCTATTAACCGTCAATTATTAAGTACGCAAGAGGGTTTAAAAAAAGCCTCTCGGAAATATGCAATGAAATTACGTAGTGATTTGATTCTTACAAGTAGTGAATTCTTAAAATATTTCGATAAATTTGAAGCAAGAGGAAATAATTACAATCTTTTTAAACATAAAGTTCTCACAGACGTTTTGTTTACACGATTTAATATCAAAAGCGGAAAATTTGAAAATAGAGTTATAATTCCTTTTCATATTTCGGATTGGTGGCTGTTTGGTCTAAAAGAAGATTTAGATACTTATTTTATGGATACGGAATTAGTTAAAGAACCTGAATTTACTAGATATTTTAATTTAGAAGGCAATCAAGAAAAATACACACCTTATGTAAGAGCAAGATTTAAATTTGCACCGGAACAATATTTTGGATATTCCTGCTTTGCAAGAAATTTTGATGATATTTATATGGAAGATGCCGCAGATTATTCAGAAGAACTGATGGAAAAATTCAGACAGGCTCTTGTGAATAACTTTATTATTCTTGAATTTAAACAATCCGGAATATACCTCAATAAATATCCATATAGCAAAAATGAGAAATTTTCAGGCGATCAATATATAGGTCTCTATAACTTTTGGCGGTACGAAAATGAATATAAAAAATATTGTGATGATACTTACGAAATCACAACAAAAGACAGTTTTTTTGAAAACGAAAAACTTGGTTATTCAAAACTAAGAGTATATAAACATATCTCAAAATTAACAGATTCTTCAACAACTCTTACTGCAAAACTTGAACAATTATTTATAGGAATTCCCATTTCAGCTATAAGCTACTTAATTGATGTCATAAAAGAACAATTAAGTGCAAATAAGGAGCAAAACAAATGATATCGTATGATAATTTTATAAATACAATAAAAAACAATCGTGTATACATCAATTACAGCCGGATGTGGCCGTATGTTAAGCCTGTGTGGTTCAGGGCATTATGCTCAATGCTAATCTGTATTCCGATTGGTTCACTGGATGCAGTTATTGCATTAGCACTCAAGCCTTATATGGATTTAGTTATGGTTGAAAAATCTATTGCTTCTCCTTGGTATATTCCGCTTGGTATTGTTGCTTTTACATCTATTCAAGGCGGGTTAAAATATCTGTCTGCTTATCTTTCAACATGGGTTGGAGGAAAAATTACAAACGGGCTTAAATTTGATATGTTCAAAAAACTTCTGACCTTGCCGACATCATTCTTTGATAAGCAAAACTCCGGCGATATTGTTTTTCAATTTAATAATCAAGCCGATTTAGCCTGCAACGGTTTATTAGATAATCTGAGCGTATTTACGCAGAGAATATTCTCCTCAATTTCTCTTGTATGCGTACTTTTCTATAACTCCTGGCAGTTAGCATTAATCGCTGTTGTTGTTCTTGGTTGTGCATTTGCTCCTGTTGCAAAATTACAGAAAAGAATAAAAGGTGTTATGGAAAAAACCGTTTTTGCGGATGCCTCGATTATTACAGAATACAATGAAGTGTTTAACGGTAACAAAACGATTACTTCATATAACCTGCAAAGAAACGAAACAAACAAATTTTTTACAATCTTACAAAATATCTTTACTTTAAGAATAAAAATGGTTCAAAAAACCCAGTGGCTTTCTCCGATGATGCATGTTATCGTATCTGTGGGTATTGCGGCTACAATCGGTTACGGTTCGCATTTGATTATGTCAGGACAAATTACAAGCGGAAACTTTGTTTCATTTATTACTGCACTAATCTTGCTTTATACACCTGTTAAAAATCTTGGCAATAATTTAAATGCCGTTCAATTCTCGTTTTTCTCAATAGAAAGAATTTTTGAAGTATTAGATTCGGTTCCTGAAATAAGAGATAAAGAAAATGCAGTAGTAATGGGCAGAGAACATACAAATATTGAGTTTAAGGATGTTTGGTTCGAATATGTTGAAAATGTTCCGGTTCTCAAAAATATTAACCTGCAAATAAAGCAGGGAGAAACAATTGCTCTTGTCGGGAATTCCGGCGGCGGCAAAACAACAATTGTTAATCTATTACCAAGATTTTATGATATAAAATCAGGTTTAATTACTATTGATGAAATTGATATAAGAGATTACACACTAGAATCATTAAGGCAAAATATGGCTGTTGTTTTTCAGGATAATTTCTTATTTTCAGGCACAATAAGAGAAAATATCTTGTTAGGAAAAGAAACTGCAACGGAAGAAGAAATTAATAAAGCTGTAAAAATGGCATATTTAGATGAATTCATCTCAACTTTGCAAGATGGATTGGATACACAAATTGGAGAAAGAGGAATTTTATTATCGGGTGGTCAAAAGCAAAGAGTTGCAATCGCAAGAGCATTCATAAAAGACGCACCGATAATTATACTGGATGAAGCTACTTCGGCTCTTGATAATAAGGCTGAAGCTGTTGTACAAAAAGCTATCGATAATTTAATGAAAGATAAAACCGTATTTGTCATCGCACACAGGCTTTCAACAATAAGAAATGCCGACAAAATTGCGGTTATAAACGAGGGTGAATTAGTAGAACTTGGAAATCATGACGAGCTTATGTCCATAGAAAACGGACAATACAAGGCTCTTTATGAAATGCAATTTAAAAAGCAGGAATTAAATGTATAAAGGAGGTTATTGAATGAAAAGGCATGCATTATTAATAGGATATTCAGGAGGTGGTTCTAGTGGAGAATCATATTTATCAGGAGTTTCATTGGATTTAGAAAATTACCAAAATTTTCTGATGTCTACTAAAGGCGGTGCTTGGCACAAAAATGAAATTACTATCCTACAAAATACAAGTAAGAGAAAATTAGTTCAAACCCTTGATCAAATAAAGAATGAACTCAATGATATAACTTTAGTGATATTTAGTGGACATGGTGATTTTGAAAATAAAGTTTATTACTGTCGAGATTTTTTAATAAATTCTTCTGGGGAAACAATTTTAGAAAAAGATCTTTATGGATTATCATCTAAAGAAATTTTAATATGCGATTGCTGTGCCAATTATCAGTATAGAAGAGCTGTTGTGGCAAATGAAGCTAAAGATATAAATTTGGATGAAGCTTTTGATAAAAAGAAGTGCGCAAGAGAAAAATATGAAAAAATAATTAACGAATGTCCAAAGCAAAAATTGCGCTTTTACGCTGCACGTGCGGGTTACTCTGCACAAGATACCGAAGACGGAGGACTTTATAGCGTTAATTTATTAAAAGTATTAAAGGAAGCTCATCAAAATATAAATATAGTTGATGCTCATGATAAAGCAGCTGAAATGGTTATCCAAGAATCTTCTGGTGAACAATGTCCTTCAAAGCGTGTAGATAGAGTAATTAACTATTTACCGGGAGCTATATCTATTTAAGGAGTGAATATGAGCATAAGTGCAGAAGTAATACAAAATTGGTTAGTTGCTATAAGTCTAGCAGTTACAACTATTGTTACGATTGTTATACAAATACGTACCAATATAAACAATCAAAAAGAGTTTCTTGACAAACAACTGATTGAACTGCAAAGAATGTCTTTTTATGATCCTTTTGTTGAAGATGAAAAATTTACAAAAGAATGGATTGAGTATAAAGCTAAATATAAAAATGGAACAATAAGTGATAATGAAAAAGGGCAATTTTTAAAATATGATGTTTATACTGAAATGCTTTTTAATTTCTTAAAAATGTCCTGCAAAGTTTATAAAAAAGAAGAAGATTTACTAAACTACGTCGATTTTAAATCTTGGCTTAGAAATCATTCCGAATGTTGGAAAAACCCTTTGCAGGAACATAGCAACAGAGATGTTTATGGTAAGGCAATTTGCAACATGGTTGATGATTGGTTGAAATAATGTAAGAAAGGGGTAAAATGAAAAATGTAAATAATATTAAAAATCCAAATGATAACTTTGATTTGAATGATTTATTGCAGCCCACTCTTTCTTTGTCGGCAGAACACGAATTTTTTCTATGTGAATGTGCAACGATTAAAGAATTTTTAAAAAACGGAATTGATACAATCAGAGGTATTGATTTCCCTAATGAAGGCAAGTTGTTAAATGCAATGTTTTCATTGTCACAAGGCTATGAGAGATTTTTAAAAATTGTTTATGCGCAAATGTATGATCAGATAAATAACAGATATCCGACAAATGACGAATTTAAAAAATTGGGACACAATGTAAACAAATTGTTTGAAGAAGTTATTAATTTTGCAAATCAACTGGGTTTATCTAATGAGTATTTAGCCAAAATCGAGAATAAAGAAGAACCTTATGTTAGTATTATTAATATTTTAAGTGATTTTGCCTCAATGCTTAGATATTATAATTTTACTATGTTAACGTCAAATAATAAAAATCAATCGCCTGTATGCAGATGGCATTCTGAGGTTGAGGAAAAAGTAATTCAAAATAAAAACATCTATTTTGATATTAAAAAATTGGGTATTGCTGAAGAAATGGATAGAAACGATATTGGAATAAGTCTTTTTTATGATTATGATAAAAACAAAATAACTACATTTAAAGAGCAATATATAATTGGTAAAACACAATGTGCAATTAGCAAGTACACAAAAATGTATCTTTGTCATATTGTGAAAGCGTTATGTGGAATATTATATGAAATGCCAAATGGCTATATGTATAATGAATTTTTTTGGTGTTTTAGCTTGGGTGATATTGATTTGAGAAATAGAAAAACTTTGCGACCATAACTTGTACAAGCTTAAACAATTATTTACAAATTATGTCTGGGTATAAATTGACACAGAGTTTGAGAAAAAATGACAGGGGAATTTGAAAAAAATCAGCTCATTTTTTTAAGTTTATAAAGCCAAGTTGCCGAAAAAAATCAAACCATGTGAAACATGAAATCAAACCATGTGCTCTTTTACAGTAATAAAGTGAGTGCTTTGCGTATGACAGATGGTGCGATTATTTCGGGCAATCGGCTTGTGTAGCGGATTTTAGGG
>CALUTL010000030.1 GCA_944323655.1 Candidatus Gastranaerophilales bacterium
AGGGATCTGAAGCACCTAAGGGATCTGAAGCACCTAAGGGATCTGAAGCACCTAAGGGATCTGAAGCACCTGAGGGACCTGAAGCACCGACTGAAAAACCCGGTCCAAATGGAACAACAATTAAAAACGGTGAATACATTGATGCTAATGGAGTCAAACTTAAACCTGAATTCGCACGCGGAACAGAAATACAATTTGTAGACGAAAACGGAAACAAAACCGTATCCGTAAGAGTTTGGGAAGGCGGTGAAAAAGTTACATACCGTGATCCAAACGGAAAAGCGATATCAATGAATGATTTTATGAAAAAATATCCTAACGAATATGCGCAAACAGTTATACAACAATTCGTAAACTATGCAGGAGAAGATGTTGCAAAGAACCTCGCATACGATTTTGATCCAGATAAGAACAAAACTCTTGACGGCAAAGTAGAATTTACATATAACGGAAAAACAATAAAAGCAGGTTTGCCAATAAGCGTAAAGAATGTAGCAGATTTATTAGGAATTCAAAAGAAAGCGCCAGAGCCTGCAGAACAAGCCGAAGAAACAAGCTCAAATCAACCGGAACAATCTAATACACCTGCACAACAGCCACCAACAGCTCCGACTGATACAATTCCACCGATTACAGAACCGGCAGATTCTACAAATACCGCACCGGTTAATCCAAACACACCAGAGCAACCTAATGCGCCAGAGCAACCTAATGCGCCAGAACAACCTAATGCGCCGGCAAATCATGCTGAATTACCCGAAGGTGCAACCGAAGTTGCAGGAAAAGATGCTTATGGAGATGACTGCCATATAATAAAAGATAAAGATGGCAGAGAGCTCAAACGTATATATAACAAAGGCCAAGAAAACGAATACAGCGTAACAGTAGAATATGATAATAACGGCAAAAAAACAAAAGAAATAGAAACTCATTGCGGTAATACCAAAACAGATATAATACGCTATTACAAACCTAACGGCAAATTAGAAAAGGTAGAAGACTACATAGAAGACGGCAAAACAATTTGTAGTACGGAAAACTACAAATATAACGAAGACGGTAGTTATACCAAGATTTACAAAAATGGGGACGGTAAAACCTCCAGTATCACCCAGTATGACAAAAAAGATAAAACACTAAAAGCAACTTATTACAAAGACGACAGCACGACCATTGATTATACACAAGAATACCAATATAACGAAGATGGTAGCTATACAAAGACTGAAAAACATGGGGACGGCAAAACCTTCACAATCCACCAACATGACAAAAATGGTCGCATAATAAAATTAACCGAATACAAAGGAGACGGTAAAACCATTGATAATACAATAGAATACAACTATAACGAAGATGGTAGTTATACCAAGATTTACAAAAATGGGGACGGTAAAACCTCCAGTATCACCCAGTATGACAAAAATTATAAACTGCTAAAATATACTTCTTACAAAGAAGACGGCAAAACACCGGATAAAATCATCGAAAATGGCATTGTCCGACTTCAGCATATCAAAAACAAAGATGCTGACGGTAAAGTGGTTGAACATAAATACGAATTCGATGAAAACGGTGTATGCATAAAATCAAGTCTTGCACAAGAATTGTATGATCAGATTTCCCCCGCAAGCTTGAATTCAAATACTATTAAAAAGCTTAAACAACTTAACTCCCAAAACATTATAAAAGTTTTAACAGCATATCAAAAACTTGCAGGAAAAACTCTTCAACAAGCAATTGAAGATGAATGGGGCTCTGACAAAGATGTAATGAGAAAACTTGTCAATGATGCCTTGAACGCAAGATTGAAAGAACTAGACCTTGATCCGGCAAAAGGAAATATCAATGACCCTAAACAGCTTGCCGAAATAGCAAAACTTGACAATAAAAAATCATAATTTTTTACGATTTATAAAAACATTACAGATAAATAATTAAACCGCCCTTAAAAACTGTTTTAGAGGCGGTTTAATTTTAAAATTTATTTTTCAACCGTATTCATTAATTCTTCAAGCTTATTCAAATCATCGCTTTCAAAATAAATTCTCAACAAAGGCTCCGTTCCGCTCGGACGAACAAGAATCCAGCTTCTGCAATCCTCCAGATAAAGCTTCACACCGTCTTTAAAATCTTTCTTTACAACTTTATAACGCCCAATCATTTCGGAATTTTTGTAAAAATCAATAACCCGCTGGACTTCTTCTCTTGTACTTACCCTTTTGTCAATTCTGTCATTGTAAAACTTGCATCCGACAAAAGTTTCAAGCTCTTTTTGAAGCTCAAAAAGCGGTTTCCCTTCATAAGCCATCGCCTCTAAGATAAGAAGATTTGCAAGAATCCCGTCTTTTTCCGGAATATGCCCCTGAATACTTAAACCTCCGCTTTCTTCTCCACCGATTACTGGATTAAACTTCCGCATCGCTTCTCCGACATGCTTAAAGCCGACTGCCGTTTCAATCACTTTAACCCCGAGTTTTTCAGCCGCAATATCCAGCATAAGACTTGCTCCGACTGTTTTTACAAGCGAGCCTTTAAGATGTTTATTTTCAGTCAAATGCTTCAATAAAATCGCAATAATTTCATTCGGCGTAACGTATTCTCCGTTTTCATTTATAACCCCGAACCTGTCAGCATCCCCGTCGTTTGCAAATCCAATAGAATTAGAACTTGCCTTAACTTTTTCAATAAGTTCTTTTAAATATTTAGGCTTCGGCTCAGGCATTCCGCCGCCAAAATTCGGATCGTGAAATAAATGCAAAGTTTCGTATTTTATTCCAAAAGAATCCAAAAGCTTGTCAAAATACCCGATGCTTGCAGAATAAAGTCCGTCATAAATTATATTTGTTTTCAAAGTTTTTATTTTTTCAAAATCAATTAAAGTTTTAATATGGTTAAAATATTCTTGGCTGAAATCGTATTTTTCGACTTTTCCATCCCCGAATTTTTCAAAATTTTCCTCAAGATAAGAAACAATTTCATCGGTAATTTCAGCGGTCGCAGGCCCTGCGTAGTCAGGAATAAACTTTATTCCTAGATACTCAGGCGGGTTGTGTGATGCCGTAAACATCAAAGCGCAAGCATTTAAAACTTTTGCGTTGTAAGCCAAAACAGGTGTCGGAATAACTTTGTCGCTGTAAAGAACTTCAAACCCCGCTTCCGCTAAAGTTTCCGCCCCAAGCAAAGATAATTCATCCGCCTTATTTCTCGGATCGTAACCGACTATTATTTTTTTAGTTTCGCCTAAGTTTTTATAAACATATTTTCCGGCTGCACGACAGACCTTAATTACGTTTTCCACGTTAAAATCTTTTCCTACAATCGCTCTCCAGCCGTCAGTTCCGAATTTTATCACGCTCATTTTAAATTGCCCTTTTACTTACTCTCTGGTATAATTATATTGAAAATACGGAGTTAAGTAAACAATGGATTTATCTGAAATAGGAAGAATAGCATATTTAGGGCCGAGAGGTTCATTTTCAGAAATGGCAGCGGACGTATTTTGCGGGAAATACAATATGCACCCGTATCCGGAACCGGTCGGCACGATAAGAGAAGTTATAGAATTTGTAGACGAAAACCCCGGAGTTTTAGGGGTAATTCCTCTTGAAAATTCAAACGAAGGTTCAGTCCGAGAAGCTTTGGATCATCTTATGATGACAATAAACCCGAATATCCGTATTTTATCCCAGACAATTCTGCCGATACGCCACTGTCTTTTGTCAAGGACGACAGAATTTTACAGCATAACAGGAATAATTTCTCATCCGCAGGCACTTGCACAATGCCAGAATTTTATACACGACGAGATGCCGCGTAATATGAACTTTGTAGAAGCCGCAAGTACGGCGGAAGCTGCAAAAAGTCTTGCAAATTACAACCTGACTTACGCTGCAATCGGAAGTGAAAAAACAGCAGAGCTTTATAATTTGAATATTTTGAAAGAAAATATCAATGATGATAAAAATAACCAAACACGCTTTGCACTAATAGGTGATTTTGAAACGGAAATAACCGGTCATGACCGCACCTCACTTGTTTTTGCAACAGAAAACAAACCCGGAGCTTTGCTTGAAATTCTGCACATATTTTACGAAAATAACATCAATCTTTCATACATAGTTTCTCGGCCTTCAAAAATCAAATTCGGAGATTACAATTTTATTGTAAACTTTGACGGCCATATTAAGAGCCCCAAAATATTAAACACCCTGAAAGAAATAAAAGAAAAAACAACCTTTATGAGATTTTTCGGGTCATACGAAAAATAAAACTGCGACTTGACAGTTTTTCAAATCACGTGGTATATTTAGTTGTTGCGCCTTATTAAAAAACTATGAAAAGTTCGTCAAATTTGTCAGAAAGGCAAATATGACAAATTCTATGATTCCTTATTCATTTACTCCGGGCACAAAAGCGAAAGCTCAGGAAGTAAATGCAAATTTTAATGCACTGGCAGATAAAATTGATGAAAACAATGAAACAGCCCTGCATTACAACACCAGTGCCACAATAAGCGGTGATATGACATTCACAAAACCGATAGTATCCACCGGTCAATATTCGGCAACCAAAGGTAATCTAACAATCAAAAATCTGGCAAATGGCGGAACAACAGATGCGGTACTTGCAGTAAACAGCGACACAAATCTAAATTGCGGATCCTTAAGACTTTCTAACGGTAACGGATACAATGAAGTTACTCTAACAGCAGCGGCAGAAAATGGCGACATTTTATCTATGGGTATAAGAAATACCAACGGCACCGCTTATGCTTTTTGTCCGACATACACCACAGATTACGCAGATAGTTCCACAAAGATTGTAACAACAGAATATATGGCAAACCACTGGTGTAATACTGAACCTACAACCTCAAGTACAGCTTCTAAAGCCCGCCCTGCAGTAATCATTGAAAACTATGTGAACGGAACAAGTGGATATATATTATATTCAAATGGTCTTTGTGAACAATGGGGACACATTGGAGCAACTGGTGCAGTAGTGACAACTACATTTATTAAACCTTTTAAAAACACAGATTATTGTATTGTCTCAAATTTTATAGATGGAACAACAAATAACAGTTTTGGTCCCAGACAAATTTCAATTCTCACTAAAACTGAAATAAATTTTAAAATTGATAGAGATTATGCTGATAGAGGTTCAACAGACTGGCGTGCAATAGGTTATGTATAATAGGAGGACAAACAATGAGTTACAAATTAGAAAAACCATATACAGATGAAGAAAGAGCTAATTTTATTGTAGAGTACAACCATAATAAAGGATTAACAATTAAGGAGACCTCGACAGCCTTATATGCTCTTGAAGCTTGGGAAAAATTGGAAGGTGAAGTTGTTATTGATAACACAGAAGAATATCAGCAAGAACAAGCACAAAAAGAAGCCGAGCGTATTGCAATGTTGAATCTTACAGCCGCCGATGTCGAAAGAGCAATATATAAAGCAAAAGGAATGGACTTTGATGATATTGTTGAGCTTGTAGAACAATACAACCAAACAGACCCAATGAGCGAAACAGGGGAAAGTACAAGCATTGATATTAAGGCTTTAAAAATTGAATTAAAAGCGAACAATTTTTATCGGGGAAACCCTTATATAGATATGGTTGGAACTCTTTTAGGCTTAAGTAAAGAACAGCTTGACGAGTTTTTTGAAACAAACGATTATACAAAATTGTTAGCAGAAGAAGATTAATTAAATAATTTGAAGTAAGGCGGCGGATGTTTTTTAAACATCCGCCGCCATTTTTAATAACAAAAAAAGTATGTTAAATATCTTAACCACAAATACTCTTGTCTTTTTGTTTTTGATACAATTAAGACAACAAGGAGAGAAGAAAAATGGTTGATATACGAGAAGAATTTATAGAACAGGCAAAAAAACTTTCGCGCGGAGCGGAGGTTTTACCGGGCGGAATTGAAGAATTAGCGGTAAAATTGCAGCACGCAAAGGATACAAACACACCCTTAAGAGTAAAACTCGGAATGGATCCGACTCGTCCGGATTTACATTTAGGGCACACTGTTGTAATGAGAAAGTTAAGAGAATTTCAAAAACTCGGACATAAAGTTGTTTTGATTGTCGGAGGTGCAACCGCAATGGTCGGAGATCCTTCAGGCAAATCTGAAACCAGACCGTCTTTAACTAAAGAACAGGTTGAAGAAAACGCAAAATCATATTTTGAACAAATGTCAAAAGTTGTAGACGTCACAAAAGCTGAAGTTACAAACAACGCTGACTGGCTTCACAAAATGAGTTTTACAGACTTATTAAAACTCGCCTCACAAATAACAGTTGCGCAAATGATGACAAGGGACGATTTTGCAAAAAGATACGCAGAAGGCAGACCGATTTCTGTTCATGAATTTTTCTACCCGCTTATGCAGGCTTACGATTCAGTTGCAATAGATGCAGATATAGAACTTGGCGGAACTGATCAAAGATTTAATACTCTTTTAGGCCGCCAGATACAAGAAGCTTACGGCAAAAAATATCCGCAAATGGTTATGCTTCTGCCCTTAATCGAAGGTACAGACGGGCTTGTCAAGATGTCAAAAACTTATCCTGAACATTGTATTTCACTGACAGACAGCGCAAATGATATGTTCGGAAAATTGATGAGTATTCCTGATACTTTAATCGTAAAATACTTTATGCTTTTAACTGACGTAAGCGAAGAAGAATTGAAAAATATCGAAAATTCTTTAAAAGACCCGTCAGTAAACCCACGTGATTTAAAACTTAAACTTGCATACACAATCACTGAAGAATACCACGGAAAAGAAGGGGCCGATAAAGCTCAGGCTGAATTTATCAATGTTGTATCCAACAAAGGGCTTCCTTCAGACATTGAGGAAGTAAAAGTTGATATGGGCAAAAACATTCTCGACCTTCTTGTGGAATTAAACTTCGTTCAAAGCAAAGGTGAAGCAAAACGCTTAATTCAAGGCGGCGGCGTAAAAATTGACGGCGAAAAGATTGCCGATATGATGTATACCGTAGAATTTGAAGAGAGTGTAATATTACAGGCAGGCAAACGTAAGTTTGCAAAACTTGTAAAATAAAAAACTTCGCAAAAAATGATCGGAGAAAAATGTTTAGTGTAATTAAACGAGGAATTACAAAAGTAAAAGAAGACATAAAGGTTATCTACGACAAGGATCCGGCCGCAAACAATCTTTTAGAGGTAATCTTATGTTATCCGGGGTTGCATGCGCTTGTGGCATACAGGTTTGCGCACAGATTATACAAATGGCATATTCCGCTTATCCCGAGGATTATTTCTTATATAACAAGGATTATTACAGGCATTGAAATTCATCCTGCGGCAAAAATCGGCAGAAGATTTTTCATCGACCACGGGGAGGGCGTTGTAATCGGTGCAACTACAATAATCGGTGATGACGTGTTGATTTATCAGCAGGTAACCTTAGGCGGCACAGGGAAAGAACAGGGCAAACGCCACCCGACATTAGGAAATAACGTAATTGTAGGTGCAGGAGCGAAAGTTTTAGGTAATATTACTCTTGGTGATTACGTAAGAGTCGGGGCCGGCTCGGTTGTCGTTGAGGATGTTCCGGAATATTCAACAGTAGTCGGAGTTCCCGGAAGAATTGTCCGCAGAAAAACTCGTGATAAAAACGGCGTTTTGATGCACAACAGAATTCCGGATCCTGTCAAATGCGAACTTAACAGACTTAAATATGAAATTCTGGAATTAAGGGAAAAACTTGAAAAACAAAATTAGTGTATTTCGGGTTTGACTCAGATAAAAATTTAAAAAGAAAGGGAAATAGATTATGTATCACGTTTACACAGAAAAAAATCGTTCAGAACTTACCAAAACCCTAATCGGAGATTTTAAAGATTACGACGAAGCGATGGACGCCGCAGAAAAAGCAATTGAAGGAAAACCTGAACTGAGCTACATTGTAGAAGAAACAGACGGACACTTCAACAGCTACGGAGAGCTTGTCGCAGAAGTCGTTGCAAGATCTTAAAAATCAATTAAATGAGGGGAAGTATGAAAGCCGTAGTATTTGATAAAGAATTGAAACTTGTAAAAGATTACGAAAAACCAACACCGAAAAAAGGAGAAGCCTTAATCCGCGTAACTTTGGCAGGAATTTGCAATACGGATTACGAAATCACAAAAGGCTATATGGGCTATAAAGGGATTTTAGGACACGAAGCTGTCGGAATTGTCGAAGATGTAAACGGAGAAGATAAATCTTTAATCGGCAAACGAGTAGTATCAGAAATCAGCTACGGCTGTAAAGAACCTGATTGTCCTTATTGTGCCCAAAAGCTTTACCGCCACTGTCCGAATCGTCATACTCTCGGAATCTGGAGAAAAGACGGCTGTTTCGCTGAATATTTCACAATGCCGACAGAAGTTCTTTTTGAAGTTCCCGACAATGTTCCGGACGAACAGGCAGTTTTTGTCGAACCGCTTGCAGCAGCTTGCGAAATCACAGAACAACTCCACATAAAACCTTTTGAAAAAGTAATCGTACTGGGGGACGGAAAATTGGGGCTTATCACAGCTTTGACACTTAATGCCCAAAATATAGACGTAACTTTGGTCGGCAAACACCAAAATAAACTCGATATTGCAAAAGCTCAAGGGGTAAAAACTTCACTTCTGCAAGACTTTCCGATAGAAAAGAAATATGACGTTGTAGTTGAGGCAACGGGTTCTGTTTCAGGATTTGAAACATCAATTGCGCTTTCCAAACCCAGAGGAGTTTTGGTTCTGAAAAGCACCGTCGCAACAGGAAAAGAATTAAATCTTGCACCGATTGTAATTGATGAAATTACAGTACTTGGTTCACGCTGCGGTCAGTTCGGCCCAGCACTGAGGCTTTTAAAATCCGGCAAAATAGATTTCACTCCTCTAATTTCTGCCAGATACAAAGCCGATGATGCAATCGAAGCTTTTGAAAAAAATAAAGAACGTGAAACATTGAAGGTTTTATTGGAATTTTAATTAAGTTTGGGATAAAATAAAATTATGGCTGAAGCAGAAAATAAAATTCAGGTAAAATTGCTTGACTCTTATATCTTAAGGCAAATTATTGAGATGTTTATAATGGGAGTTTGCGTATTTACGTCGATTATATTTGCCTCAGACACTTTTATTACGCTGATTAAACAGATATCAATGTACGGAATTCCGTTCAAAGTTGCGTTTATGATGATTATCCTGAACCTTCCGCAAGTAATCGTTATGACAATTCCGATGGGAGTATTGCTTGCAACGGTAATGACGCTAAACGGCTTAAGCTTAAAATCCGAAATCACCGTTATGAGAGCTTGCGGAATAGGACTGAACAGAATTGCAAAACCGATTTTTATATTTGCAATCGGAATGTCAATTTTCAGCTTTGTTATTAACGAAACAATCGTTCCGGTTATGATGAAGCAATCAAAAGACCTTGCACTTTGGGCTTTAGGACAAAAAAACATCCCAAATGGCAAACAAAACTTTGTATTCAAAGAACTTAATGACAACGGAGTTTTGAAGCGGCTGTTTTACGTCGGATACTGCGAAGATAAGATTCTGCATAATATAACGGTCTTGGATTCCTCAAAAGAAGGAACCATTCAAATTCTTCAAGCCGATGAGGGTAAAACAAGTCCTGAAGGCTGGAACTTCCAAAAAGGCGCGGTTTACACAGTCGGGGACGACGGCAAAATTTTAAATACAGCATTGTTTGAAGATTCTATATTCAAATTCGGTATGGATTTGTCTAAGCAGATGAACAAAGACGTCGCAAAAGAAATGAATTTTCCGAAACTTGTTAAATACATCGGTAAAAACGGCAGCAAAATGGAAGCAAAACAAAAAAATATTCTTGTGATAGAGCTTTATGATAAACTTGCACTGCCGCTTACGACAATAGCACTTGTTTTAATCGGAGTACCGCTTGCAATTACACCGCCGAGAGTAAGATACAACAGGGGATTTTTATTCAGTATTCTGATAATTTTTACATATTATCTGATTCGCGCACTTTCAATATCGTTTGGCGAAGCTGGCACACTACCTGCATTTTTAGCTGCCTGGATGCCGAATATTATACTAACAATTGCAGGTGCGGCACTTTATTATAAGAAAGTTTACACAATTGAATAAAAAAGGCAAAAAATATTTTTACGGGTTTTTAAGATAGACAACAATGAACGAAAATTTCTTCCACAACAACAACAAAAGACTTAACGACTACGACTTAAACATCCTAAATGACAAGGCTTTAAAAGAAACGGATGACGAGTCGCTTCGTCTTGAAATTTTAATCCACCAAAAAGAAGATGAACTTGAAAGTATAAATTCAAAAATTAAAGGTAGAGAAGTTTTAGGCAAACTTCTTGATGTTATGGAATTAAGAATCAAGGCAAAACAAATTGAAAATGAGCTTAACGAATTGAAAGAAGAATTCGCAAAAAACAATTTTAAAATGCGCCTTAAAACCCAAAGACCAAAATCTAAAAAACGCTTGCCCTTTATAAAAAGATTTCAGAGATTCATAACCCGCAAAATTTTCCCGATAATTTCAAGGAAATTCCGCTCAATTGCAGATATCGGCGAATCTCTTGATACTTTAGAAAGTATTAACGAAAACGTAGATGAACTTATAGCAATGAAAGTTCCATACGGAGAAACAAAAGCCAATTATGAAAAGCTTACGGCATACCTATACAGAGCAAACAGAATTCACTCTGAAATAGCAAAAAAAATGAACAAACTTTAATACCCGAATTAAGGCACAGTTAATTATAAAAATTTTACGAGCCGGAATGTAAACATTTGTTACAAACGAAGTTCATATTTTAAAGTTTTACTCTCCAAAATCCGTCTTACTATATGAATAATCAGGAAAATTGTTACTAACTTGAAAGGATTTCACGTAAGACAATGGGATTAGCGGCATCACAAGCGAGATTATTAACCATCACGGCAAGAAAATCTGACTGTGAATATGAAAGCATGGTGCTTTCACACCAGAAGATAGCCTTGTCTCGTAAAATGAGCCAGCTTTCTGCCGAATACGATGATGCAATTCAGCAGACCAAATTGATCTACGATTACTACGGTCAAACCAGTGAAACCACGCCTTTAAGTTACAATTTAATGATGACACCATCTGCGATGAACAATTATACTCCGCTTCTGGTAACAGACAACGGAGGTCGTGTCGTGCTTGACGGAAGATTGGCAAAAGCCGCAAGAGATGCAGGTATACCGCAAGAAGGGTTAGACGGACTTCCATCCAGTGATATACGTAATGCATTTATTGATTCTCTTGCCTCCACAGGTTATATTTCACAAAATACTGCTGAAAATATTAAGAAAACAACTTACAACCAAATGGCAGGCGTCGGTTCTTGTGATTTGGTAAACATAAATACAACTGAAGGTACCTTAACCGACTTAATTAATATGGTATCAACTCAGTACTTTGATTTTTCAGATATTACTTCATTCTCTAACCAATTTGTTGAAAAAGTATATCTTGAACAACGTAAAAACGGTACTAACCAAACGGCAGGAAACCGCCTCTCATTTGCAGATATCTTGAACAATGATTATATGATGATAGCTCAAACCGCAATCGCAGAAGGCAAGTACGGTTTTAACAACTTAACAGTTGATAATGGTACAACTGATACTCTCAGTAAAATGAGCCTTTGGGATGCTATGTTTGAAACATTTGAAGGTCTGTTAGATACCGGAGATGAATATACTCAAGCAGCTCTTGCTTATGCAAGAAGAATGATTACCGATATGATTACTAACCTTGGTGAAGGTCAGGATGATGGTACAAGTTACGGTAGCGGACACTATGGTTTGGGTACAGTTGGTACAGAATTTGGTAACGATTACAGTGAGAATGGTAAAAACATCCACGACAACTTCGGAGATTGGAGATACGTCGGTGAATCAAGCCTTGGCGAGGTACTTGGATGGGCTCGTGATGACATTTCAGCTGATGTTGTAGGTTTCAACGGTATTTACAACCAAGACTGTACAGGTGGTGCTGAAGATAACGACCATGTAAGATCAGCAGTAACTATTAACATTTCAACAATGTTTAAAGCATATTTGACATACTTTGCACAATATATGGAAGGTATCGGAGATTCAAGTTATGAAGTAAATAAAACCAAAACAAGTTCTAACTTAATTGATGATATGTTTACATTCACAATAGTTACTGATGTTGATACTTCAGGTGATAACCTTCTTATTGCAGCATATTATGATACTTTGTTTAACCAAATTTGCTCAAAAGGATGGACAGAAAATGACAAAGTAAATGATAATGAATACTTACATGAATCTCTTAAAAACGGTAATATGTATATATCAACCCTTGCCGATGACGGTTATTATTATCAGGGCAACTATGCAACAAACAATTATATCAAAGAGATTACCGACGAAGAATCTATTGCTCAAGCTGAAGCTAAATACAACAGAGAAAAAGAAAAACTCAGCTACAAAGAAAATATCCTTGATATGAAGATGAAAAATTTAGATACTGAAATATCCTCACTAACAACAGAATACGACACGATTAAATCAGTAATTTCCAAGAACATTGAAAAAGGATTTAAACGATATCAAGCATAAAATAAGGCGCCGGATAAAAAATCATCCGGCGCCTTCTGTATTACATTTAAATTTCCGTTATGCAATTACCGGAGTTTTAGCTCTTTCAAGCTGAAGTGTGCAGGTTGTAATATCGCACACGCAAGAAGGTCCGAAGTATTGGATTGCACCGGGGAATAAATATCTGTCATTCATTGCCCAATCTTCTCTGTGTTCTTCAAGCTGTTTAAACACAGGGCCGTCAAGTTCTACAAGTGCTTTTTGAATAACAGGCTTCATTTCACCGTGTCTTCTTTCCATATTCATCATCATCGTCAACGGAACACCGCCTGCAATCCACTGGTCTGCAGGTTGTGTAAGATTTCTTACTGATGACAAGTATCCGGTTAATCCGAAGTTAATCAATGCAAAAGCATTGAAACCTAATGAATAACAGTAATCCGCATCAAAGTTTGACGGGAATGCACATCTTCCTTCATATCCGAAGAAGTGTGATTGTGCTGAGAATTTACCGATGTATTCGCCTTGAGATTTCAATTCATCAAGTCTTGTTTGAATCATTTCGATTAACAATTTTTCGGTCTCAATTTTTGATACCTGAACGTTTCCGTGAGGATCTCTGTCTGCAAGAAGCTGACCTTTGATTAGTACAGGCAATGAATTGTAAACTTTTGCATTAGCTTCATCAAGTCTGTTTTCAACGATATCAAATTTTTCTCTTATTGTTGTTGCGTTAACAAAATTCGGATCTGATTCTAATGTTGCCATTATATCGTTAAGGTTAGCAATCATTGATTTCATTTCAGGAATAAATTCGATTAAACCTTCAGGAATAATTGCGATACCGAAATTTTTGCCCATATCTGCACGTTTTACAATGATGTTTGTCATATAGTTGACAATTTGTTCTAATGACATTTTCTTTTGTTCAACTTCTTCAGAGATCATTGTAATATTCGGTTGAGTTTGAAGAGCAGCTTCCAAAGCTACGTGAGAAGCGCTTCTGCCCATAATTTTGATGAAGTGCCAATATTTTTTAGCAGAATTTGCATCACGCTGAATATTTCCGATTAATTCAGCATAAGTTTTTGTTGCAGTGTCAAATCCGAATGAAATTTCGATTTGATCATTTTTCAAGTCGCCGTCGATAGTTTTCGGACATCCGATAACCTGAATACCTGCATTATTTTTTACAAACCATTCAGCCAAAAGTGCTGCGTTTGTGTTTGAATCGTCACCGCCGATAATTACAACAGCTTTGATGTTCAATTTTTTGCAAACTTCCCAAGATTTTTGGAATTGTTCTTCAGTTTCTAATTTTGTACGACCTGAACCGATAATATCAAATCCGCCGGTATTTCTGTAATCATTGATAAATTCATCAGTAAATTCAATATATTTACCATCAATAATACCGGACGGGCCGCCTAAGAAACCGTAAAGTTTATTAGCTGAATTTGCCTGTTTCAAAGCATCATAAAGCCCTGCAATAACGTTATGTCCGCCGGGAGCCTGACCGCCGGAAAGAATTACACCGACATTTTTCGCTTCCGAAACTGACATTGATATTGAATTTTTAAATGTTACAACAGGTTTGCCGTAAGTATTTTTGAATAAATTTTTGATCTGTTCCTGATCTCTTACTGATTGTGTCGCTTCACCTTCAACAAGTTCAAGGCTGTTAATCCCGAGTGCCAAACTTGCCGGAAGTTTCGGCTGATACTTCAATCTTTCAATTTGCAACGGTGAAAGTGTTTTCATATTCTCTTCCTTTTTGTTTAAAATTGTACTCTTACACACTGACATTCTACTACAAAAATACTTATTGGCAAATTTATATTGAATTAAAACCGCACATTTCGCTGATTTAAATATCTTTTTCAGAAAAAAAACCGCTTTTGGGAAAAAGCGGCAGGGAATAGTTACGAAATTAGGGAAATTATTATGTTTTTTATGTATTACAAGTTATGCCTTGTTTTTGACAAGGACTTGAGTTTATTATTTTTATTAAGAAAAGATGTTGAAGGTTTTTTCAACGTTCTTTTCAATTACGTTTTTGACCGAATCATATTCAGTCTGAAGCGCATTATGTTCGGAATCCAGTTTTTGCAGTTCAAGGTCGTACTTGTTATCTAACTGCTCAACTTTTTGCAAATCATTTTTATATTTTTGTTCAATAATTGCGATTTCTCTTTCATCTTCAACTTCCTGAATATTTGTATCTTCGGATATTGAAGTAGAAACGAATTTCTTTTCGGCTGAAGAATAGTATTCAAGCTGCAATTCACCCTTACGAAGCTGTTCTTCAAACCAGGTATTATCTTTAATTGTCATATTCGGATCATCTTCCGTATAATAACCCGATTGCTGAATTCGCTGGAAGATATTTGTCAAATATTGAATATATCCGTCATTTTCAGGTTTTGCAGCAGTTTTCAATTCTGTTGCGGAATTTGAATCACCATAATAAGCTTCTGTCAAAGCTACTGCATAATCGTAATTCTGACGCTGTTCAGCGGTACTGCCTTCGTAATTCAAAGGAACAGTTTCGCCGTTAAGCGTGTACGTCGCATAACCGTTAAAGTAACCGGCACCCAGTGAAGTATAACCGAACTCAAGTCCGTGTTCTTCATCTTCAAATTCAAGACCGACTGATGTCAAATAAACGTCCCAAGCATCGTGTACTTTTTGACGAGCCAGAACCTTATCTTCATCAGTATATCCGCCGGTTGTATTTTTAGTAATATCAATATCGGCCATAGAATAACCGAGAGAAGCTAAAAATTTGTTCAAATCTCCGTTGCCTGATTCGTAAGCCTTTGCTATTTCATCTGTTACAAGAACTTTTCCGTCCTTATTTGTAACAACATACTGTTTGCCTGCCGCAACAGTATTATAGCCTGTCATTAGACCGTATGAAATATCAGTATAAATTTCTTCCGAATCGTTAAATCCTGTTAAAACCGTTAATTTTGTTGCATCAAGAGCCGCTAAATAATCAGTATTAAGCTGATCCATCTTATCTGCAAGCTGGATTTTAGCATAAGAAATATCCTGACCTGAATTTTCGTTATCGGTCAGTCTTGCCGTAATGCTTAATAGTCTGGCTTGAGAAGCTGTCATTCCCATAAGTTATGCGGTCCTTTCTGTTATCGTAACTTATGTTCATGTTTACGGCTCAATAAATTGTAATCTTTAATTTACACAGCTTTGTTTTTACATTTTGTAACAATAAATTTATGACAATTCATCAGGCTCTAAAATCGTAATTGATTCCAGCCCCGTAAGATTCTCAAACTCTTTATACATTGCCTGAACAGGACGTTTTCTTAAAACATCCGCCGTAAAAGATATATTTGTACAATTCTCGAACTTACTGCTTTGCTTTTTATTAATTTCAACAATTTGCGTAAAATTATCAATTATATAATTATAAATTTCATCAACATTTTCGCTCACACAAGAAAGCTTTACACGAACACGTTTTTTGTTTTTAGTACTGTGAATAAGAACATCTTTCTCAAAAATTCTAATAGTGACAAGGACAACAATAGTTGCGATGGTTGATATTAAAGCAAGTCCGTACATACCGGTTCCGCAAGCCATACCGATAGCAGCTGAAGCCCAAAGGGTTGCGGCTGTCGTAAGCCCGAAAACATTTGCGCCATGTCTTAAAACCGTTCCGCCGCCGATAAAACCGATACCTGTAACAACTTGTGCCGCAACACGTGCCGTATCACGAGTTCCAAGTTCATCTCCGGTGACAGACACCTCTGGAAATCCGTAAATTGAAATTATTGTAAATATGCAAGCGCCGACGCATACAAGAATATTTGTGCGCAAACCAGCATACTTATTAGTCATCTCTCTTTCAAGCCCGACAGCAAATCCTAAAAGTACTGCCGATAAAACTCTTTCTATTATATTAAAATCAAATAACTGTCCAAATATTTCTAACATCATCTAACCTTATTTTTAGGATCTAAAACATCCCTTATTGTATCACCTATAAGGTTAAAAGCCAACACCGCAACAAAAATTAAAAATCCCGGAGTCAAAAGCCATGGACGTGAGATTATGTTAGTAAACTCCTGAGCTTCCTTAAGCATATTACCCCAGCTTGCATCAGGCTGTTGAATTCCTAAACCTAAAAAGCTTAAGCCTGACTCAGATAAAATATACGAAGGCACCGACAAAGTCATTGCAACAATTACAAAACTGGTCGTCTGCGGCAGAATATGTTTTATAATAATTCCAAGTCTTGACTGCCCGATTGAACGCGCAGCTTGCACAAATTCCTGATTTTTAACGGACAAAACCATACCTCTTACAACCCTTGCAAATCCTGCCCAGCCGACGAGTGCTAAAATAATTACAATCAGCATAAACCTTTGAATACTTGTCATGCCGGAGGGCAAGACAGATGCCAGAATTATCAAAAGATAAAAGCTTGGAATTGACATAACAGCTTCTGCAAACCTCATCATAATCGTATCAACTTTTCCGCCAAAGTATCCTGAAATTCCGCCATACAAAAGCCCTATCGGAAAAAGAACAAAAAGAGCCAGAAATCCGATTGTCATTGAAATTCTGCCGCCAAAAAGTAATCTTGAAAATACATCACGACCATTTATATCGGCTCCAAGCAAAAACAATCTGCCAGAACTATCTGTTGTCACAAGGTGTCTTTTCATCGGGATTAACCCTAAAAATTTATAAGGCTCGCCTTGCGCAAAAAATTTCAAATAATGTTTTTGACTTCTGTCAAGAGAATAGACTATCCTTAAATTTTCACCGTCAAAATCCCTGCGATAATTATATGTATAAGGTTTTGAAAGTTTTCCGTTCTCATCTATCGTAAAAATCTTTGAAGGCGGCACGTAAGCCATTGTTCTGTCGGAAAAATCCTTCGTATAAGGTGCTATAAAATCCGCAAAAAACAAAGCAAAATAAATTATGCCTAACAAAATCAATGCAATACGGGCAAATTTATCTTTCCAGAGCTGTTTCAAAACCTCTTTTATCATGAAACACCTCCCTTAACCCTTATTCTCGGATCGGTAATTATAAGAAGAATATCCGCTATCAAGTTGCCTAAAATCAGCATTATAGCACCCATCATCAATGATGCCATAACAAGGTTTATGTCAGATCGCAAAACCGCTTCCAATATCAAACGCCCTAATCCGGGGTATTGAAATACGTATTCTGTTAAAGCCGCCCCACTTAAAAGTCCCGCAAATTCAAACCCTAACAAAGTAATCATCGGATTTATCGCATTTCTTAAAGCGTGTTTATAAACGACCTTAAATTCTGAAAGCCCTTTAGCTTTTGCAAATTTAACATAATCGCTGTCAAGAACGTCAAGCAAATTTGCCCTCATCTGTCTTTGCAAACCAGCAAGAGATATCGTAAACAAAACAGTTACAGGCAAAACAAGATGATGCGCTAAATCTAAAAACTTACCCCCAAACGACATCTCCGAAAAATTGGAAGACGTAAGCCCGCCGACAGGAAACCAGCCTGTTTTTACGGCAAACAGAAGCAGCAATACCGCAAAAAAGAACGACGGAATTGCCATTCCGATACTTGTTAAAACAGTCAAAATCCTATCCGTTTTAGATTTCCACCTCAATGCCGCTAATACCCCTAAAGGTACACCGACTATCCATGTCATAAAAATTACAACGACAGCAAGAAGAAGTGTATTCGGGATTCTTTCTTTCAACTTTGTGCTAACCTGCTCGCCGTTTGAGGTTATCCCTAAATCCCCCTTCACAAAAGACTTTGCCCATTTACCGTATTGCACAATAATCGGCTTATCCAATCCTAAACGCTCTGTTTCTTTTTGGAGGGTTTCTTTGGACACCGAAGGATTTAACCTCAATTCTGCCAAAGGATCGACAGGAGATAATCTTATTATAAAAAAGCTTATCAGCGAAACTATTATCAACAAAGGAATTGACTGCAAAATTCGTTTTAAAATGTAAATAAATACCTGCATTATTCATCTCCTCCGTCAATATAAATTTCTTCAATGTTATAAGTAATTCCAGTCAAACCTGACGGAAATATATTTTTAAATTTCGTTCTTATTGCCGTTATTATAATCGGTGAATATATGTAAATAAAAGGCTTCTGCTCATAAGCAATCCTCTGATATTCATCATAATATTTTTTACGTTCTTCAAAAGAAGTTGCAAGCGCACCTTTTACGTAAACATCGTCAATTTCTTTTTCCCAATCAAAACGGGAACTGTTTTCATCACCCTCTAATCTTTGATTAAACATATGCAAAGTCCCGTCAGACATCCAGACGTTTTTACCGCCGTTAGGTTCCAGCGGACTTCCGGTTAAGCCCATTATGACCATATCCCAGTCAAGAGTATTCACAAGTTTGTTGACAAGAGTGTTAAATTCTATGGGTTTAAAATTAACTTTCATCCCCAAATCTTCCAAGTCCTGCTTTACCATAACCCCGATTGCTTCACGCTCTGTATTTCCGGCATTGGTAAAAAGATTAAATTCAACGTGATTTCCCGACTTATCCCTTAAGTGCCCTTTCTTATCCCAATAAAACCCTGATTTTTTCAAGTATTCTTTTGATTTTTCAAGACTTCTCGGGTATGGTTGAAGTTTTTTATTCAAAAATATTGAATTCAGACTTTCTGCCGTATAAAGCGGTTCTCCAAGCCCGTTTGCAATATTCAACACCATATTTTTTCTGTCTATTGCATAATCGCAGGCAAGACGAAAATTGACATCCCTAAACCATTTCTGTTTAATCGGATCCACATAATATTTTCCGTCTTTATTTTTGCGGTCATTGAGGTTCATCGTGACAAACATTGTGCCTGTATTTGGCCCCAGATTGTAAATTTTATAATCCGAATGCGCTTCTCTTTCCTTAAATCTTGCAACATTTGCCCCTTGAAGATTTATTACATCAAGCTCCCCGCCTTCAAATTTTAAAACTTCATTATTCAAATCCCCGACTATGTAATAAACAAGCCTGTCAAGATACGGAAGCTTTTCATTGTTTGTGTTTATTATGTAATAATTCGGATTACGTTCAAAAACAACTCTTTGTGCAGGCACGTATTCTTTTAGCTTAAATGCGCCTGAAGTTACAAAGGTTTTGGGATCAGTATTTGTCGATAAAAATGTATAAAAATAATCCTTACCTTTTTTAACCGCTGGCGCAAAAATATGCTTCGGCGCAATCGGTGTGGATAGCATTCTGATAAACGGCGCAAACGGTTTTATTGTAGAAAATTTGACAGTATATTTATCAATTTTTTCAACACTCGGCAGCTTCCCGTCAATTACAAGAGAATCCCTTGTTGAAGTGTTTCCAAACCCGTCAAAAATGATATTCTGCCACGTAAAAACAACGTCATCTGCCGTAATCTCTTTACCGTCAGACCATTTTGCCCCTTTTCGAAGATGAATTATATAATCGTTACCGATTATCTCAAAAGATTTTGCCAGTTTCGGAATAGGTTCGCCCGTTTCGGCATCGGTCGATAAAAGCCCGTCATACATAACCTCTGACAAAAGCGAAGATATATTATCTTTAGAATTAAACGGGTTAAAGGTTTTCGGCCCTTCTCCAATTGTAGAAGCTTTAAGTTCTCCGCCAAACTTGCCCACAGGTGCCTGAGATTGAAGATATTCAACATCATCAATCGTAACTGTCTTTTGAGATGGCGGAAAATGAACATACTGAACATCATTTTGAACAGTACTTTTTATCTGTTCAACTTCAGGATAATCCCTATGAACACACGCTTTTAAAAACAAAGCACAAAATACCAAAACTAAAACAACATAAACCCATTTCTTCATAAGTAAAGAATATCATAAAAATAAAGTTTGTTTATAGCCTTAGCGGAGAAAATATAAATCAACCTTCTTGAAATTTAATTCTACGAATCTTGCGCAGAGGCTTTAAAATTAATTCATTTTATTATTCGTATGCAAAACTATTATCGGTGCGTCAAACGACGCACCCTACATTAAACTTTTTTTATGTCAAATTATTCTAAAATTTTCGATTTAAAATAATCGCCCTTCACGAAGTGAGCAAACATTGTTTTGTTTCACAACTTCATAAGCAAGCTTTGTCTAAGCGAAGCGAGTTTGCTTGCTTTAGGTGAAACAATTACAGATAATTAGCGAACGTAGTGCAGGGCGCGGTTTGCGTCGCTTTTCCGCAAAAGCGACCGACCTTCTAGCACAAGACCCACCGGAGGCTTAAATTAATTCATATTATAAATTCGGTGCGTCAAAACGACGTACCATATTTATAATTAACTATTGATTAACTCCAAGTCCGAACATTGCAAAATCATACTTTGTAGGATCATCGGCATCAAACTTTTTAAGATTTTCTGTTAATTCCAAAACCGCTTTAAAATCATTTTGCTTTCTTGTTAAAAGCCCCATTTCTCTTGAAATTCTGGCGACATGAACATCCAGAGGAATTAAAAGTTCAGACTGCGGAATAAAATTCCAAACACCAAAATCCACAGGCGGTTTTCTGACCATCCATCTTAAATACATGCACATTCTCTTCATCGCCCCACCGTTTCTGGGATCCGGAATCATAAAATAAAACCCTTGCCCTGCATTTTTAGAAACTCTTGAATAAAAATAATCCGTCACAACTTCAAACATTTTCTCAACTCGCCCGTCAATCGTGTCAGTCAAGCCGTAACCATATTTAAAAAGTTCTTCAAGTCCGCCGTCTTTTTCATATAAATTGCGCAAAATCTTAAAAATTTCAGCAAAATCTTTAGGTTTCCCAAATCTGTAATTAAAATCCACAATCATTTCAGGTTCAAAATTCAAAACAAAATTCAGCGGTTCATTATTTGCAATTTGAAAAAATTCCTCAAGTTTTTTCAAAAAAACTTTCCTGCTTCCATACGCCACAAGCGAAGAAATAAACCCCGCAAGTTCTATATCTTTTTTATCCTGAAACTTGTGCGGAATACTTATCGGATCAGGAGATATAAAGCTTTCAGTTTCGTATTTTTTAACAAGCTCGTCCATTTTTTCTTTCGTAATCATCGAAGCCCCTCAAAAAATTTCCTTAAAATTTCATCGCATTCTTTTTCCATAATTCCGCCCCAAACTTTTGGTTTTGAATCCGAAAATTCTCTTAAATCAATTACCGAACCTAAAGCGCCGTATTTTGTATCGTAAGAGCCAAAATAAACCGATTTTATTCTTGATTGTAAAATTGCCCAGGCACACATCGGACAAGGCTCTAAAGTTACGTAAAGCTCGCAATCGTCAAGCCTCCATCTTCCAAGTTTTTTAGAAGCCTCTCTTATCGCAAGAATTTCAGCATGTGAAGTAACATCATTTTCAAATTCTTTTCTGTTACAAGCCGAAGCGATTATTTCATTATCTTTCACAACAATCGCCGCAACCGGAATCTCCTTTTCACTTGCGTTTTGCCTCAGATAATCAATTACCCTCTGCATTTAAAACCTCATCTATGGATGCAAAATTCAATGTAACCTCTGCACAAAATCCGATTTCTTTATCCGAATGAAGCTCTATTGTTCCATTCATTGCCTCTATAAGCCCTTTTACGATAAATAATCCCAAACCTGTGCCTCTGGTTGTTCTTGTAGTATTATCGTCCAGTCTTACAAACTTTTCAAATAATCTTTTTAACTGTTTTGGCGGAATTACATCGCACTCGTTTTTTACATAAATTTTTGCCTTATTATCTACAATTGCAGTATCAACTACAATTTTCGTTTCCGTTTTTGCATACTTAACTGCGTTTTCGATTAAATTCACAAAAACCTGCTCCAGCCTTGTCTTGTCACCCGAAACATTCGGAAAATCATCCGCTACATTTATTATAATTTCTTTATTATCCTTATTTTTTACAAGTAAACGAGAGGTTTCAAACACTTCCGGCAAATAAACGCTTTCAATATCAGTTCTTAATCTCATCCCCTCAATGTCAGGAATGGTTAATAAATCCTCTATCAAACGCTTAAGTCTGTCAGATTGCTCTTTAATTACTCTCAAAGATTTTTGTCTGGTTTCTTCATCAATTGTTATGTCATTGCGCATTAAACGTGAAGTATATCCTTGAATACTCGTTAAAGGAGTTCTTAACTCATGACTTACGGTATCTATAAGATTTGACCTAAATTCATTAAGTTGTTTTAATTCTTTGTTATTCTTTTTTAATTGCTTGTAAGACTTATAAATTTCGCTTGCCATTTTGTTAAATTCGTGTGCCAAAAATACGATTTCATGCGGGGTGAAGGCTGTGATTAAAAGTCGAATTTGGCGTTCGTAATTACCTTTTGAAAGTGCAATTATCCCTTTAAACAACTGGCGAATGTTAATATAAAGATAGAAGGTATACAACGCCGTCACAAAAAGAATCATAAGGGTTGCGGCGATAATTGAAAGAATAATCTTTAATCTGCCTTTATAAATCGTTCTGTCAGTTACGGCTTCTGTCGTATTAACGACAATCGTAATTTTCGGATTATCTTTTTTTACATAAACAAGAGGCTGGTTTTTAGTATCACCGAAGATTACGGGTTTCCCTATTTTCATATTCTTCGGAAGAAGTGACATCGTTTTCTTAAAATCATCTTCCGAAAAATTGTGAGAGGCAATAAGCTTATCATCATCGGTTAATACGTAAATTTGCCTGCTGTCATCTTGAAGCGCACTGAAAAGTTCATCCTGCAATTCAACAAGCGAATAAGTCGCAACAAGAAATTCTCCATCATTCAATGGAACTGCAATTGTCGCTTTATTGTTTAATTTATTATTATTTCTAATTTCGTCAACCTGCTCTTGCGAATTTATAATAACAAGCTCCTCACAATTCTGCATGCTCTCACGAACTTCATTCATATATTTAGCCCGATTCACGGGATTTTTAAAATATCTGAGAGACAGCGCTAATTGCTCAAGATTTCCTGTAATTGTATCCGAAAAAAAATCAATCTCGTCAGACACAATATTTGTAATTAATACCGCTGATTCTCTAAGCTGATATCTTATAGACTGCTGGTTTACGTTGTTTATAATAAAAGCACTTACAGACATCGGTATAAGTACCGCAAAAAAGAAAACTATCGCAATTTGTTCGACAATTTTAAGTCTGTTAAATTTAAAAATACTCATAAATTAACCTTCCGCAAAGGGTGTAAGCTTGTAACCTACGTTTGTCACAGTATGAAGATATTTTGGAGTTTTCGGTGTCAGTTCGATTTTATTTCTCAACCCGCCGACATGCACTCTTAACATTCTTACATCCTCGTCGCTGTCATACCCCCAAACTTCATCCAAAAGAGTTGCCAGCGTAACGGGATTGTTGAAATGCTGCATTAAACAATACAAAATTTCAAATTCCGTCGGTGTAAGCTTAATACGTTTGTTTATTACTATACACTCAAGAGTTTCCGGAAAAATCTCTATATCTCCGGCCTTTAGAATTTCATTTGAAAGCGGTTTTTCTTCTTCAAAATGGTTACGTCTTAAAAGCACACGAATTCTTAACAAAACCTCCTGAACATCAAAAGGTTTTACCAAATAATCATCCGCCCCGCAATCAAACCCTTCAGTCTTATCATCAATCGTACCTTTAGCAGTCAACATCAAAATCGGAATTGCAAGTTTTGCCTGACGAATGTTTTTACAAACATCAAACCCGTTCATCTTAGGCATCATAACATCCAGAAGAATTAAATCATAAGCGTTATTTAAAGCCTTATTCAGCCCCTCAAGCCCGTCACGGGCAGTATCGACAAAATACCCGCTATGGGAAATATCAAATTCCAACAAATCACGAATTTCATCGTCGTCATCAACTATTAAAATCCTTTTCTGAATGTCAGTCATAAAATACCCCTTGTGTTTCCTTTTATATTATAAAAATTAAACCGCTGTATGCAATATTAGAAATTATATATTCTTTACATTATTTAACTTATTTACAACTGAAAATATTGTTGTATTATCATATATGTAGTAAATGGAATATTTTCGAAAAAGACAGTTTTTTCGGAGGAAAAGTGGCAGAGAAATATTACATAAAAGGCGGCACACCTTTAAGAGGTGAAGTTAAGATTGGCGGAGCAAAGAACTCCGTGCTAAAGCTTATGGCAGCAGCACTTCTGGCAAAAGGCGAAACCAAGATATATAATGTACCTGATTTGACAGATGTAGAAATCATGTTAAATGTTATAGCGCAGTTAGGAGCAAAAACGCACTATGACAAACAGGAAAAATCAATAACTATTGATGCAACAGATCTTACAAGCGTGACGGCAAAATACGAACTGGTCAGCAAAATGCGAGCTTCATTTATAGTTTTGGGCGCTTTAATATCAAGATGCAAAGAAGCAATAGTAGCACTTCCTGGAGGCTGTGCAATCGGAGAACGCCGGGTCGATTTTCATATAAGAGGGCTTGAAGCACTGGGCGCAAAAATAAAAATTGAAAACGGATATGTTCATGCAAAGGCCTCAAAACTTTGCGGAACAGACATTTATCTTGATATTCCGTCTGTCGGTGCCACTGAAAACCTTATGTTGGCAGGAGTTTTGGCAGAAGGTGCTACAAGAATTCAAAACGCCGCACAAGAGCCTGAAATTGTTGACCTTGCAAACTTTTTGAATGCAATGGGAGCTGACATAAACGGTGCAGGAACCTCTGAAATTGTTATTAACGGGGTTAAGCAGGAACAGCTTCACGCAATTGAATACACAACAATTCCTGACAGAATTGAGGCAGGAACATTTATGACGGCAATTATCGCCACCAGAGGTAAAGCAATTATCAGAGATGTTTTCCCCGCGCATTTAACATTCTATACGGATAAGTTATTGAAAATGGGCGCAAATATAAAACTGATTGAGCCTAATTCTCTTGAAGTAAGCTGCAAAAACAGACTTAATTCAATTAATTTTATAACCCAGCCATATCCGGGATTTCCGACAGATTTGCAATCCATGGCAATGACGCTTTTGACAACCGCAAACGGAGTGGGAATTATAACCGAAAGCTTATATGAGAACAGGTTTATGCAGGTACCGGAACTTAGAAGAATGGGAGCGGACATTCATCAGGACAGAAACCATGCCATAATTAAAGGTGTTAAAAAGCTTACGGGCGCAACGCTTGCCGCAAGTGATTTAAGAGCAGGCGCTTCGTTAGTTGTTGCGGCTTTAATGGCAGAAGGGAATTCGGTCATAGAAAATCTACATCATATAGATAGAGGATACGAAAAATTTGAAAATAAGATAAGATTGTTGGGAGGCAAGATAGAAAGAAAAAACGAAGACATATTGCCTGCAAACCTAACGGAGGATATACACAATGAGTCCTACTTATAAACGCTGGTATGACCACGATCCGCTTTTGCTGGAGGTTATAGAGCTACTCAAAAATTATCAGACAGAATTGAGAGCACAGGCAGAAATATTTCTGGCAAAAATAGAAGAGAAAGTATCAAAAGAGACAATAGAAAAATTTTACCAGATGGTTAAACCGGTTAATGCCAACAATCGTTGGTACGATAAAGATCCTGTAATATCAAGGACTGTTGAAATTCTGCGTATTGTTCCTCCTGAAGCACAAAAAATTTGTGCGGAAAATTTTATAAGAACTTTAAAAGAAATGGGCATTGAATACGAAAGCCCGAACAAAGATAAGTAAAAGCCGATTTTTTTTAATCGGCTTTTTTCGTGATAAGACTTTATCGGTTTTACAACAATTGCAAAAACCTTCGGTGCGTCGTTCCGACGCACCATACTTTTTATAATTTAAAAGCTTATTTACAATAATTTGAATATAATATAAACTTAAATTGTGTTTACAATAAATAATTTAGATAATGAAAATTATTCACAGTTTCAATACCTTGTGAAATCGAGGTATTCTTTTGCCGTGACCGGTCTTATCACAATTTTGAGATTATTTTTGCTAAAGCAGGCACAAAAAATTTCAAAGAAAAAAGTTCTTTTTATAACCTCAACCGAGCAAAACGCATTAAAATATCAAAATGATATAAAACGCGCATTCGACATAGAATCTGAGATTTTACCGTTTCAGAACATTTCGATGTACGAAACAATTACCCCAAACGGTTATGAATACGCAGAGCAAATAAGAATTTTACGTCAAAAACCCGACATAATAATTGCCCCTGTCAAAGTAATGCTTGAAAAATTTCCGGACGAAGAATTTTTCAAAAAAAATTCACTAAAAATCAAAATAGGTGAAGACATTGACACAAAAAAAATCGGAGAAACTTTAATAAATTTTGGTTACAAGCGCTCAACAATGGTAAGTGACATCGGAGAATTTTCAATTCGAGGGGACATTATAGACATTTACACTCTTGATAAAAAGCCTGTCAGAATAGAACTTTGGGGAGATGAAGTTGTTGATTTAAGATATTTTGACAATGAAACACAAAAGTCAATTGAAAAAATAAAAGAAATAGAAATCCTTCCGATTCATAAATTTGTACTTACAGACGAGAATAAAAAAAGCTTTAATCTTACTCCGGAACTAAAAGAACAACTGCAAGAGGAAGGTTATTTTGAGGGAATTGACGTTTATCAAAGCTACTTCAATCCTTCATTAGTAACAGCTTTAGATTATTTAAAGGATTATCTTGTTATAACGGACGAAGCAGCGGAAGTTTTTTCGAAATTTGAAAGTTTTGACAATTCTTATGAAGATCAGATTGCAGAGAATTTAAAACTCGGAATCCATTATGAATTAAAGGACAAAAACCATGTACTTTACGAAAATTTCATCCAAAAACTTGCGGGATTTGTAAAGATAGGGTTCAACAATTTTCTTGATGATGAGATGGATGAAATTGTGGAATTCAACACACTTCCGCTAAAGAATTTTGAGGCGAACCTTGATGAAATAGCAGAATTTATAAAAGAAAATTCAAATTACGATATAGTAATTGCAACGGATTACAAAGAGCGAGTAAAAGAGATTTTAAAAGAGCGAGAGGTATTTAAAATAATCGAATTTACCGATAGCATAACCTCTCACGGCGGAATTTTAGAAGATTTTCGGACGATAATATTTACAGACAGAGAACTATTCAACAAACGCTCAAAAGAAGTAACGACAACCCGCAAATCCTATTACAAAGAAAAGCCTGAATATATAGAAAATATCAACGACATAAAAGAAGGCGAATATGTAGTTCACAGCATTCACGGGGTTGGAATTTACCGCGGCCTAAGCCAGCAGGAAATCGACGGTCAGTTAAAGGATTACCTGACGATAGAATATGCAGCAAAAGACCGACTTCACATTCCTGCGGAACAAATAAACCTACTTGTCCGTTATCGTGGCTCAGGCTCAATAAAGCCGAAACTTTCGAGAATGGGCGGCAAAGACTGGGAAAACACAAAAGCCCGAGTAAAGAAAGAAGTCGAACAAGTTGCTTATGATTTATTGAGGCTTTATGCAAGACGAAAAATGCAGCAGGGAATTGCATTTTTACCTGATACCAACTGGCAGGTGGAAATGGAAGAGGCCTTTGAATACACGGAAACTCCTGATCAAATGAAGGCGATAACAGAAGTGAAAGCTGATATGGAAGATGACAAACCGATGGATAGATTAATCTGCGGGGATGTAGGATTCGGCAAAACAGAAGTTGCAATGAGGGCGATATTCAAAGCCGTCACTTCAGGCAAACAAGTAGCAGTAATAGTTCCGACAACAATTCTTGCCCTCCAGCATTTTCAGACAATGAGTGAAAGATTTAAACCTTTCGGGGTAAACGTCGAACTTCTCTCACGCTTCAGAACTCAAAAGGAGCAGAAAGAAACTGTAAAAAAGCTAGCCCTTGGCGAATGCGATGTTGTAATAGGAACTCATAGGCTTTTGCAGGAAGGAATAATTTTTAAAGATTTAGGGCTTCTGGTAATTGATGAAGAGCACAGATTCGGGGTAAAACATAAAGAAAAATTGAAAGCCTTCAGAGAAAATATAGATATAATTACGATGTCTGCAACGCCAATTCCAAGAACTTTATATATGTCATTATCCGGAATTAAAGATATGTCCATAATTAATACTCCGCCGAAAAACAGGCTTCCGATAAAGACCTACGTCGGAGTATGGAACGAAACAATGGTTAAAAATGCGATTATCCACGAACTTGATAGGGAAGGTCAGGTATTTTATCTGTACAATCGTGTTGAAACCATAGAAGAATTCAAATATCAGCTTCAGCAGCTTGTTCCGAATGCCAGAATTGCGGTAGGTCACGGGCAGATGGATGAAAAGGGATTAGAAAAAGTTATTGTGGATTTTGCAAACCACGAATATGATATTCTGCTTGCGACAACGATTATCGAAAACGGCATTGATATACCGAACGCAAACACAATGATAATCCATGATGCAGACAGATTTGGGCTTGCGCAACTTTACCAGCTCCGAGGGCGTGTAGGACGCTCGCAAAGACAAGCTTATTGTTATTGTTTCTATAAACAAAGCAAAGAAATAACAAAAGAAGCATTCCAAAGATTGAAAGCGATAAAGGAATTCACAACACTTGGAAGCGGATATCAAATAGCAATGCGGGATGTAGAAATTCGAGGAGTCGGAAACATTTTAGGCACCAAACAGCACGGGCATATGATAAACGTCGGATTTGATACATATTGCCAGCTTTTAGACGAAACCGTAAGAGAACTTCAAGGGGAAGTCGTAAACAAAAATAATCCGGCAATAGTCGATATAAACGTAACGGCATTTATACCCGATGAATGGGTAGGTTCAGCCGAACAAAAAATGATTGAATATAAACGATTGGCGGATGTAAAAAATGATGTTGAACTTGATTACATAACTGAAGAATGGAAAGACAGATTTTCAAAACCTCCCGAAAGTGTCGAAAACTTAATCAAACTAATCCGAATACGACTTGCAGCAACAGATGTCGGAATTTCACTAATAAGAGAGACTTCAGAAAACATAAGGATATATATGCCGTTTTTAGAAGGAGAATGGAAAATTATCCAACGAGGGCTGCCGTCAAATATCTTGAAGAAAATAAAATTTACAATTGCACCAAAGTCTTGCCAGGAGGGTAATTCCATTTTACTTTTAAATAATGCATATATGAATTTTGATGAAGTATTTAACATTTTGACAGATTTGTTTTATTATATTCATAAAATCAGTCACGAATTTACATACTAAAAGGAAAGAGAGACATTATGAAAGGAAAAAAACTCTTAGTTACATTAGCGGTATCAACACTTTTGTTCAGCGGCTGCGGGTTCAAAGGCGGCAATACAATTATAAAAGTAAATGATACAAAAATTACTCAGGGACAATTTGACAAAGCCTTGGAAAAACAGATGGGAAATTCAATGTTTGCCAAAATGGGTGTTGATTTAAAAAACAATAAAAACACATTTTTAATTAATATCCTAAAAGTCAGAGTAGTAAACGACTTAGTAACCAAAGCCCTAATAGAGCAAGAGCTGCAAAAAAGAGGAATCAAAGTATCAAATAAAGATGTAGATGATGCAATAAAAGATATAATAACAAAAGTCGGCTCAAAAGACCAATTAAACCAGATATTAAAACAGAACGGTTTAACGACCTCAGAATTTAAAGAAGGGATAAAAGATCAGGTCAAAATCAAGAAATTAGCAGATCAAATACAAGATACAACAGTATCAGACGCAGAAGCAAAAAAATATTACAACGACAATATAAACAGATTCAAATATCCTGAACAAGTAAAAGCATCACATATTTTAATAGCAGCCAACAAAAAAGATCTTGAAGAATTAATCAAAGCAGAAAACGAAGGCAGAGAGTTAAGTGAAGCAGAATTAAAATCAAAAGTAGAAGAAAGAATAAAAGAAAAGAGAGCAAAAGCAGATGAGATATTGGCAGAAGTCAAGAAAGATCCGACACAATTTGCCAAGATAGCAAAAGAGAAATCAGAAGATCCGGGAACAGCGCAAAACGGAGGCGATTTAGGTTTCTTTGCTAAGGGCAGAATGGTACCGGAATTTGAAAAAGCAGCATTTGCACTCAAACCGAATTCTGTATCAGGCATTGTTGAAACAAACTTCGGCTATCACATAATTTATGTAACCGACAGAAAAGAAGCAGGACAAGAACCGTTTGAAAAAGTACAAAACGACATAAAACAATACGTTCAGAGTGAAAAACAAATAACGCTTGTTGACAATTTATTGGAATCACTCAAGAAGAATTCAACAATAGAATTTGTAGATCCTGCGTACAATCCAGAAGCAATACAAGAAGATATACAAAAACAATTAAACGGACCTTTTGAAGAAGAAAAACCGGCAGGAGCAAAAGAAGAAGTACCGGACCTTCAAAAAAAATAAATAATACCAAAACAAAATATAGAAAATCCGTCTTAATAACAAGGCGGATTTTTTATATAAAAATTTTTTAAATTATTAAAAAATAATAAAATTTATAATTGAATTGAACTTGATAAATTATAATTAAGGTATACTATATTGTAGAGGTAGGGAAAATGACACACAAACACAACAATCCTTTTAAAAAAGATATAAACGAGGATGAAAAACAGGCAGAAGAATTAAAAGAAACAGAAGAAACTTCTGAAAACACAGCTAAAGAATCTGAAGATATTCAAAACGATGAATTAGAAAAACTTCAGGTAAAATACGATGAATTAAACAGTCAATACATAAGATTAGCAGCGGACTTTGACAATTACCGCAAAAGACAGGAGCAGGAAAGAGAAAGTCTTTATAAATTAGGCACAGAAAACACTTTAAAGAAACTTCTTGAAGTGCTTGATAATTTTGAACGAGGCGAAAAAGCATTAGAAAACGTAGAGGACTGTGCAAAATGCAAAGAAAGCTTTGCTCTTGTACACAAGCAGGTTGTAGACGCCTTAACAAAACTGGGCTTAGAAACTATTGATGCAGAAGGTCAAACATTTGATCCGAATTTTCACGAAGCCGTAATGCAGACACCGACGTCAGAACACCCGGAACATACGATTATTACAGAGCTTCAAAAGGGTTACAAGCTGGGCGACAAAGTATTAAGACCGACATTAGTAAACGTTGCAATGGCGGAGAATTAGAGAGAATAACAGAAAAAAAAAATAAACAAAAAAGTTTAATTTTTCATAGGGATAAAAAGAAAAAAGAACAATGGCAAATTACTACGAAATATTGGAAGTATCACAAAACGCAACCAAAGAAGAGATAAAATCAGCATTTAGAAAAAAAGCAAGAACACTACATCCGGATGTAAACAAAGCACCTGATGCTGAGGAAAAGTTCAAAGAGCTTGGTAAAGCTTATGAAACACTGATGGATGACGACAAAAGAGCCACTTATGACCGGTATGGAGAAGACGGCTTAAAAAATGCAGGCTTTGACACAGGCGGCCCGTTTGCGGGAGGTTTTGGCGACTTAAACGATATTTTCAATTCATTTTTCGGAGGTTTTGGCGGCTTTGGTTTTGGCGGCGGGCCTGATCCGAATGCACCAAGACGCGGTGACGATTTAAGACACGACATTGAAATAGATTTTAAAGAAGCAGTCTTTGGCACGACAAAAGAGATAAAATTCACTCACCTTGAGCTTTGTCCCGAATGCAACGGCACAGGGGCACAAAAAGGAACTCAGCCGATAACCTGTCCAACCTGCCACGGTCAAGGTCAAGTCCAAACCGTTACAAGAACTCCGCTTGGTGCAATTTCACAAATTACAGTCTGCCCTGACTGCCATGGAACAGGCCAGAAAATAGGGACCCCCTGCAAAGCTTGCAAAGGTTCCGGTAAAATTGAAAAGGAAAAGAAAATCGAAATAAAAATTCCTGCAGGAGTCGACAATTTATCAAAGATAAGAGTATCCGGCGAAGGAGATGCAGGTTCAAACGGCGGGCCAGCAGGGGATTTGTATGTAGTTTTGCATGTTAAATCTTCAAAATACTACCAGCGTGACGGAATTAATATCTTCTCAACGGTAGAAATTGATCCATCTCAAGCAGTTTTGGGAGATGAAATTCAAATCGGAACGCTTGACGGAATAAAGAAAATAAAAATTCCCGCAGGCTCTCAAAGCGGAAACAATATAAAACTTAAAGGAGCAGGAATTCCGGTAATTTCAAGACCGTCACAACGAGGAGATCATATAGTAATAATTAATGTCGTAATCCCGACACAGACAACAGAAGAAGAGAAACAATTATACAGAAAACTTTATGAGCTTAAATGCGGCAAAAAGCCTGCGGAAAAAACAAACGAAAACATTTTACATAAGGTAAAAGGAGTTTTTAAATAATGCGAAAAATATTGATTGCACTTGCATTAGTTTTAATGATGTCAGGAAACGCTTATGCGGCAAAACTTCCTAACGATGTTAAAGCTTTAGTCAACCAATCATTTCCGGAAACGAACTTTCGATTTGACGGGGTTATAATCCTGCCTGACAACACAATTTATCTTCCGGTAATTCCTGCCCGCATACTAAATCCAGAGACAGTTGAAATTGCACAAACAATTCCTGCCGGCAAGAACCTTTCCGACAAGCCTGACGTAATAATTTTCAATAACGATTATGCGTTGTTAAAAGTTACCGACCTTTCTGACGGCAGAAAGGGGATTTTAAAGATGCAAACCCCTCCGCATCAATTAAAATCAGGATTATTGCCGCAAGACATGCTTGTACCGAGAGGACTTGTAATTCCTGAAAACTTAAAAGGAATTATCGGCAACCTTGAAATCGCAACGATTCACGATCCGACATTAAAAGTTGTCCCTTCTAACGGAAAAAATACTGTTGTCAATTCACTTTCATTAATTCCACAGCTTTCGAATAAAACAATTTATGCAACAACAAATTTTTCCAAAAACATTCAGGTCGTGAACCCCTCAAAACAGACTCCTGAATATGCACTTGCACAAGAAACAATTCCGATTTCAATAAAAGGTTATGACGGCAAATTTCTTTTAATCACGTCATATAACAAAAAATCCGTTGATATAGTATCTTTAGCGGACGAACAGATCATCAAACAGGTTGAACTAAAGACACAGCCGGATGAGATAATTATCGACAGCAAAAACAAAATTGCCTACATAGCAGCCCCTTCAGATGCAAGTATTTATGTTCTGAGTCTTGATACAATGACATTAAAAAGACAACTTAAACTCAACGGGATGTGTGAAAAACTTACCCTAAGCGAAGACGGCACAAAGATTTTTTATGTAGATAAAAAAACTAACGAAATATGGGCAGTTGAATTAGATAACCAATATTTATTAAAAGAAATAGGCAGATTTCCGAACACTTCAAAGATTGCTTATGCAAACGGCAAAATTTATATAACAAGCCGCACTAAAAACAGACTTGCAATAATAGATTATAACACCGTAGGATTTGTAGGAGAAACAGAGATAACCGAAAAACCTATTGATATGCTTGTTTATAAAGATATGCTCTACATTCTCGGAGCCGTTAATAACGAAATTTGCGTAATAGACACTAAAACCGATAAATTAACTGATATTATAAAGCTTGGCACAGAAGGGTTTTCAACAAAAATTTTCAGGATTGATGACACCGATCTTGCGATAGTAACTGATACTCTGGCTCAAAAATACACAATGGTGGATCTTTCAGCTAAAAAAGTAATCAAGTCAAATTCGGTTGAAATTCCTATAAATTCGATAGTAGTTGTAGATAAAGTAAAGAAGATAAACAAATGATAGAACAATTTGACCCCGAAACACAGGAAACTTTAAAAGAACTTGAAAAAACACAGCGTCAATTTTGGAATATTTCAAGAGTAACCGGAGAATTTTTAAATCTGTTAATTCGTACCACAAAATCCAAAAATATTTTAGAACTCGGCACCTCAAACGGATATTCAGGCATTTGGATAGGAAAAGCCTTAAAAGAAACAGGCGGCAAGTTAACGACTATTGAATTTTACGAAAAAAGAATAAAGCCTGCCCGTGAGAACTTTGAAAAATGCGGGGTTCTGGATATTATAACAACGCTTGAAGGTTCGGCAATTAAACTTCTTGAGTACATGCCAGAGGAAGAAAAATTTGACTTTGTATTTATTGACGCAAACAAAAGCGAAACTTTAAAATATTTTGAACTTATTCACCCTCATCTTGTAAAAGGCGGAATTTTGGCAGTGGATAACGTTTTATCGCACAAAGAAAAAGTTCGTCCGTTTATTGATGAGATAAACAACCGACCGGATTATGAAAATGTTGTTCTTTCGCTTCCTGCGGGGCTTTCGCTTGCAAGAAAAATACTCTAAAAATGATTAAAAATCTTATTTTCGATATCGGTTTTGGTGAAATTTTTGCGCAGTCCGTTTTGGTACAAAACTGTAACTCCTGAACCTTTTTTAACCTCACCGATTGCGGTAAAATCTTTTGCGATATCATCCCCGACGGCGGCCACAAGCCCGTAATCTTCTCCGCCAAAGAGAATTAAATCCTCATAATCTTCAAAAACTTTTAAATCTTTATCATACGGAATTTTAGAAAAATCAATTTCAATATTTACTCCGCCAGCCTCGGCAATTTGGGATAAAGCATCCGCTAACCCGTCTGAAGTGTCCATCATAGCATAATCTTCTTTAATATTTTCAGCAATTTCCCTTGAAAATTCGACTTGCGCCGACGGCATAAGATGAGCTTTAATAAATTTTTCAGGCTCTTTTTGTCCGTTCATTAAAAGCCTTAATCCCGCAGAACTTGAGCCGTGCAAACCTGCAACAATTATTTTTTGCCCTACTTTTGCATTTTTTCTTGAAGAAATCTTCCGCCCCAAAGTCCTGCCGATTGCAGCAACAGAAACAAAAATTTTATCCGCTCCCGTAATATCTCCGCCGACAATTTCAACCCCGTTTGCGGCAGCCTTCATTCCTTTATAAAATTCTTCAACAAAATTATTATTTATTTCCTGAGGAAGCGATAACCCGACTGTCAAATACTTAGGCTCAGCTCCGCTTGCACAAATATCAGAAATATTAACCATCGCTGACTTCCAACCTAATTGATAAGAAGTAATGAAATCTCTCTTAAAATGAACATCCTCAACCAAATTGTCCTGAGTAATTACAATTCCCAAATCTTCCAAATAAGCGCAATCATCTCCTATGTATGAGGAATTTAAAACGGTTTTAATTGTATTTAACAGCTCTTTTTCTTTCATAAATTTTAATTAATATCGTGTTCAATCAATGTTACAAATTCCTGAACAAGAGTTTGCGACCATTTTTTGCCGGTATCTTTCTTAATTTCGATAAGCGCTTCAACAGGCGAAAGCTTTGCACGATAAGGCCTTTGCTCCGTCAGTGCAAAATATGCATCAACTATCAAAATGATTTGGGATGTTATCGGAATTTCATCCTTTGAAATTTTTCCAGGATACCCTGTTCCGTCCCAATTTTCATGGTGATGCTCTACAATCGGAATTATATCCTGAACATAAGAAATCGGTTTTAAAATTTCTCTTGCCGCAATCACCGGATGCTCCTGAATATGCTTTCGCTCCTCATCTGTCAAAGGAGAAGCTTTCTGCAAAATTTCTTTCGGAAGCATAAGATTTCCGATGTCATAAAGAAGTACGGCAACTTTCAAATTATCTACCTCTTCTTTTGGAAGATCAAACCTTTTTGCAAGAGAAGATGCAAGAAGAACTTTTGATTTTACAACCCCTGATTCGTGCAGAGGATTGTATGTTTTAGTCAGCATATCCGCTACATTATAAAGCACTTCTTTTGGCAATTCAGCTTGATGATTAATTGATGTAAGTTTATTAATAAGTTCTTCAGATAATCCGCCCTCAATAGGCACATCGTGTTTTGAGAGAATATCCATAAACGTATTAACTGCAATTTCCTGCCAGCTTGTCTCAGAAACCGGTTTTGCAAGAGTAACTCTGTTTCTGCCCTCTCTTTTTGACTGGTACATCGCCTGATCAGTCAGTTCCATAATTTCTTCCAAACTGTCCGAATGTTCGGGAAATGATGCAACCCCTATACTTGCTGTTATATGCCCTATTGTATCAAGTTCGCATACCTCTATCGCCTTACGAATTCTCTCCGCTGCCACCATCGCACCGTTTGAATCAATTCCTGGAAGCAAAATGTTAAACTCTTCCCCGCCCATTCTTGCCGCAATATCTATGGATCTTGCGTTATTTTTTAATACTTCCGCAACTGTTTTAATCGCTAAATCACCGTATGCATGCCCGTATTGATCGTTTATTTTTTTCAAAAAATCTAAATCTAAACCGATTATACTAAAAGGCTGCTTCTGCCTTAATGCTCTTGTAGCTTCTTTTGAAATGTATTCTTCAAAATATCTTCTGTTATAAAGCCCCGTAAGACCGTCTGTTATTGCCTGCTCTCTGACCGCTTGGAATAAATCTGCAATAGTTATTGCCATTTCAATCTGCTGGGCAAAAATCGTCAAAAAATCGGTTTCACTGTCCGCAAGATCCTCACGTGAAGAAAATACACAAAACCAGCCAAACGGATTATTTCTGGTATAAAGCGGAATTACTATCAAAAGCTTCGTCTGCATTCCGCTCATAACATTATCGAAAATATCCTCCCGCAAATCAGGAATAATACTTCTTAATGCCTCCGCTATATTTTTTGTAGTCCTTATTTCCCTTTTATTTAGAGCTTCAGCATAAAAACTGTCCTCAAAATAATTAAGCCTTCTCATCTGCATCGGGATTTGAATTATGGAATTTACCCGCTTAATTATATTATTATCGGCTTCCGCAATCACAGACATATAAGGCCCTTTTTCATCCTTCTGGTATCTTAAAATTGTACTGTGAAGATAGCCCAATTCTCCCTGTAAACTGTTTACTATGGTTTCCAAAACACTCTCAAGCGGTCTTGCGGAGTTCATCATCTCCCAAATATGCTGCAACGTCAGCATTCTTTTGTTTGCAATATTAAGCTCCTGAGTTCTTGCAGCAATTTGTTTTTCCAGCTCTAAATTACGCTCGTAAACCTCCAGATAATCCTGTTTGTTTCCGTAAACGCTGTTTTCAATTTCCGCTAAAGTTTTTCTGTATTCTTTCAGTTTATCGAAAAAGTTCATTATACCCTTTTATAACCATATTTTTAAAAACAAAATACATTAAAATTATACCGTATTATGAGTTTACTGTATCAAATTTAAGCAATTTTTTTACAATATTTAGTATTTTTTCAGGCGAAGGGTTTCTCGTACACTGCTTATATTTGTCCCCCGTCATTGAGCAAACCTGAGTTGATGGACAAGGCTGGCATTCCAATCCACCGTTAATCGCAACATATTTTTCATTTCCAAAGGGTCCGTAAAATTTCGGATTTGTACAGGTGAAAATTGCAATAACGGCAGGTTTTCCGCTTGCCCAAGCTAAATGAGCACTTCCGCTATCAGGTGAAATTACCAAATCAGCTCTTTTAAATACTTCAATCAAGCTTTCAAGATTTGTCTTTCCGCAAAGATTCAAACCCTTATCCGCACCAACCTCATTCAAAAGCTCTTTATTTTCTTCAGCTCCGGTAAACACTAAAGAACAATCATTTCTTAGATTTTCAACTACCACCCGCCAATTTCCAACATCCCAATACTTCATTTCTCTTGTCGTTGCAGGTGCAATTATAACCATAGGCTTTGTCCTGTCTAAATCCTTCAAAAGCTCATCAACATTTGCTTTTACTTCAGAAGAAGCCTCAGGTAATGTAAATTTTATATTATCCGTCTTCAAACCCAAATATTTGGCGTATTCCATATCATAATAGAGAACGTGTTTATTAAAATCTATTTTTACATTTTTTATAATCTCATTTGCGCCTAAATTTGAAAATTCTTTGCAAGGCGTGGTTATCAATCTTCTTTTACCGCCTGAAAAATAGTCCAAATAAGACTCTTAAACATCTTTTGACAATCAATAACTACATCATACTTTTCCTTCCTGATTGCAAAAAGAATTTTCAAATATTCAATTAAATTCAAAATATTTAATCCGCGTTTTTTCCATTTTTTAGCAGGAACAAAATAAACTTTATCCAAACAAGGATTGTTTTTCAAAATCTCATATCCTTTTTCAGAAACAACCCAGTCGACTTCATAACCGTTTTGCTTGAATACGTTGGCCAAAGGAATATGAAAAATGATATCGCCCATGGAAGATAAACGTACTATTAAAACTTTTTTCATATTATAACTTTCTGTCTTCTAAAAATGCAGCCCCGACAACTCCCGAAAAATCACCTAACTCTGCCTTTTTAAATTCAATCTTACTTGCCGGAACAGGTAAAGATTTTGCTCTTGCCTTTTTAATAGTATTTTTATAAAAATAATCCACAGCTTCAATTAATCCGCCGCCTAATACTATAAGCTTAGGATTTACAAAATTTATAATACTTGCGATTCCGCCGGAAAGGTATTCACTTGCTTCATCCACGCAAGCCTTCACAAGCTCATCATCTCTTTCGATTGATTTTCTTATCATGCTTGAAGAAATAGATTTGCCTTTTTCAAGGTAATCAAGAATAACCGAATATCTGCCTTTTTTAAGAGCACCCTCAATCCTTTTTTCTATTGCGGATCTTGATGCGTAAGCTTCCAGACACCCGTGAGCTCCGCAAGCACAAGGACGGCCGTTTAAATCAACTATAATATGCCCGATTTCACCTGCTGTTCCTGTTGCACCTCTGATTATCTCACCGTTTTTTACAATCGCTGAACCTACTCCGGTTCCGACAAATATACATACAAAATCATCGCAGCCTTTTGCCGCACCGAATTTCATCTCTCCAATCGTTGCAATCTCTACATCATTACCTAAATATACAGGCATTTTAAAATAATCGTAAATTAAATCCCTTATATTTAAATCGTAACAATCCAAGTTAGGAGCACCGATTAAAATCCCGTTTTCTCTGTCTATCTGACCTGCTGCGCCAATTCCGATTGATGAAATTTCATCCTTTTTGACAGAGGTTTCTTTTAATAATTCCTCAATACTCTCCTTCAGCTTTCGAATTATATTATCGGGGCCTTTTTCTTTTTTGGTTTTCTTTTTAACCGAAGCTAAAACTTCTCCTGTCTGTCTGTTTACAAGAGCTGTCAGGATTTTAGTTCCGCCTAAGTCTATTCCTATTGAATAATTCTTCATACAAACCAGATTATATACTAAAGTATCTTATTTGGCAAACTGCCGTATATGCTTATTTCTTGCATTAAAAATCTTATTCTGCTAAAATTCTGGTAGGGATGGTATCATTTTAAAGGGATAATTTAATGTTTAAATTTTTCAAAATTACTTTTATTATTTTAGGAATAATGATTTGTACATATACTCGTGCTTTTGCAGCTCAACAAGTATGGGTAAATGATTTAAGAAAGCTTTTTCTCTCTAACGGCGCCTCAATTTATGAACTAAACATCAGAACATTTAATGCTGACGACAAAAATGGCAACGGTATTATTGAATTTGATGAGGGAGAAAACAGCGGAACTTTTATAAACGCAATACAAAGACTTGATGAACTTAAAAATGCAGGTATAAACACAATTCATGTTCAGCCGATTACACCTGTCGGAAAAACAAAGGCTCTTGGAACAGCAGGTTCAATTTACGCAGCATCATCATTCAACACTCTTAACCCGCAATTGAAGGATAAAAATTCCACCCTTTCTCTTGAAGAACAGGCAAGAAAATTTTTCGCTGAAGCTCACAAACGTAACATCAGAGTAATTGTTGATTTACCCGCTTGCGGAGCTTATGACCTTTATCTTCAGCACCCTGAATTATTCGTAAAAGATAAAAATAACCAACCCGTTGTTCCTTCTGATTGGACCGACGTAAGACTTTTGAATGCAGGTTCGGAAGAAAAAATAAATCGTGATGTTTATATTTTATATAAAGAATTTGTTGATATGGTTATAGACCTTGGTGCTGACGGGATTAGGGCTGACGTTGCGCCTTTAAAACCGGCAAAATTCTGGAAAGAATTAATTGAATATTCCAGAAAAAAAGATATGCAGTTTATGTGGCTTGCGGAAAGCTCTGACAGCTGGACGACACCTTTGTCAAATTACGGGGTTTATACTCAATACAACAAGCTTCTTGAAGCGGGTTTTGACGGATATTACGGAAGCTGGTTTAATCTCAAAGATTGGAATAAAGCTTCTGACCTTTACAAACACGTGAAATTCAATAACGAACTTCGCACAAAATACAAAGATCCAAAATCCGTTATCGGAAGCTTTTCAACTCACGATGAATTAAGCCCTGTACTAATTAACGGAATCCCATACAGTGATATGATTTTCTGGCTTAATGCAACCCTTCCGATAAATTCTTATTACGTTGACGGAATGCAAACCGGCGACAATTATATCTATTTCTGGGCAAATAAAAAAGCTCCCAAAACTTATACCGATGACGAATACTATTTTGCTCACAGAGGCAAAATTGATATATTTAATTTTTCAAGAAAACCGGGATTAACCAACCAAGCTCTTAACGACAGCTTTATTTCATCGGTTAAATTCCGAAAAACCCTTGCCCCGATGCTTGCAAACGGCAAGTTTACAGTTCTTAAATCCTCAAATCCTGAGGTGTTTGCTTATGCAATGAGCTATGATAATAAAACTATTCTTGTCTTTGGAAATTTAGATTTCTCCGACATTAACGAAAGTAATATAAAAGTTCCTAAATATAACGAAAAACTTATAGCTATTCCGATAAAAATAAACAGCATTCCTGTTTTTGAAAGCAACCGTTTTAAAACAAAATTAAAACCCGGAGAAATTCAAGTTCTTCTGGTGGAGGATTTTAATGTTACAAAATAAACCAAAATCTTTATGCTATAATCCGAATATGAAAAAAATTTTGTTATATATAGCCTTTTCGCTATTAATTTCAGCACCTTATGCGTATGCAAATGAAATTACCGATGATTATATGGATATTGCCGCAAGTTATGCCGTATCTGGAAATTACGCAACAGCAGAAGAATATCTTGATAAAATTCTATCACTTGAACCCGACAATAAAGATGTCGCAAATCTTAAAATATTTTTGCAGCAGGCTCAAAAAGGCAATATTCAGTCAACCATAGCTTCCTCAGACTCAAAGTTGTCGCAAGCTCAGGCTGCATACAAAACAGGCAATAAACAATCTCAAATGCAGCTTCTGACTCAAGCTGCAGCCTCAGGGGGTTATTGGCAGAATATGTTTGCAGGCCATTTTTTCAGAAAAGAAAAACAATTCTCTAAAGCTTTGCAGTATTATCAAAATGCGCTTAAAGCAACAACTCAATCCTCAGCTCCGCTTCTTTATATCGGAATCTGCCATTTTGAAATGAAAAATTACAACGAAGCATACCCTGTTCTAACACAATTCATAGCATACAATCAGCAGGAAAGTTATGCTTATGCGATGAGAGCAAGAGTCGAAACAGAACTTGGGCGATATAATGATGCCGAAACTGATGTTGTTACCGCAATTGCACTTGAAGATACCATTGAATACAGATACCTTGAAGGACTTATCCTGTTTAAGAGAGGAAATTTTAAAAAAGCACAGACTTCTCTTGAAAAAATAGCTAATCAAATTCAGACATCTGATGTTTATAAATTTTTGGGATTAAGCTATTACGCAACGGGAGATTTGAATAATGCACTTTTAAATCTTGATAAGGCAATCATTCTATCTAACGATGATATGGATTTGAAAACAAAGTATAATGAAATAAAATCAAAATTAAGAAATCAAATGCAAAGCGGCGTATGAAAAAGCGTATGAAAAAGAAAGAATCAGCTTTAATAAAACTTGCAAACGCAATATTTACGATATTGCTGGCAATTGTAATGGCATACGGACTTCAATGTTACAGTGCGGCTTCGTCATTAACCTTTGCCAATATAAGCGACGTTCATTTTTACACTGGAGAAGACAATACCTCATATAAGCTTCGGGCAGAATCCGATAAACTTCTTGACGATGCAATTGCTCAAGTTAATGAAACCCCTAACATTAATTTTGTAATGTTTACAGGTGATCAAATCGACAAATCATTTGAAAAAGAATTAAGAGCTTTCCTTCCGCACGCTCAAAAGCTCAATTATCCGTGGTATATAGCATTCGGCAACCACGACACTTGTATCGGAGGATACTTGACTCCCGAAGTTTACCTTAATATGGTACACGACGCTAATCCTAATTTTGAATTTAAAAAACCTTACTATTCTTTTACACCTCAAAAAGGTTATAAGGTAATAGTTCTTGATACAATAATTCGTGACAGATTGACAAGCAACGGAAAAATAGGTGAAGAACAACTTAAATGGCTAGATAATGAACTTGATAATGCTGAAAAAGATACAGTTTTGATATTTATGCACGTACCGGTAATTGAACCCTTTGCAAGCGCAAGCCACATGCTTCTTAATTCAAACGAGGTAAGAACTGTTATTGAAAAACATAAAAATCCGATTGCAGTATTTCAAGGGCACTACCATGCGGCAAAAATTACACAGCACGACAATGTTCTATATATAAGCACCCCGGCACTTGTTTCATATCCTAATGCTTTCAGAATAATAAAAGTCACAAATCATCGTAAAAAAGTAATTTTTGATATTCAATATAAAGAAACACGTCTGACAAATTTACAAAAACTTTCAAAAATAATGGTCTTTGCAGCCAACCTTTATGCGGGAGAAGATAAAGACCGCTCAGGAATTTTTGAGATTAAAAAAGATTAATTCGGAGGAAAAAATGGGCGAATTTAACATAATATTCAGAGGAGTAAGAGGCAGCTATCCGGTTGCCAAAAAAGAGTTCTTAAACTACGGCGGAAATACTTCGTGTGTTGAAGTTAATGTCGGCGGGCATTTGATTATACTTGATGCAGGAACTGGACTTATTGACACAGGAAATGCACTTTTAGAAAAATACATAACTTCAGGAGTTTCAAACCCTGATAGAACTCCGATGAAAGCAATTGTTCTTATTTCGCACATCCATCAGGATCATATACAAGGTTTTACATTCTTCAGACCGCTTCACATCCCGTCTACTACTATTAAAGTCTACGGAAATGCAAATTATGACGAAAGCTTGTCGGATGAACTTGCAAATATTTTGTTCGGGAAATCCTTCCCGCTTGATCTGGGCGATATCGCAGGTAACCTTGAAATATCCGACTTGAACGAATCCGAAGGTATAATAATTAAAAAGAATTCAGAAATAATTATCAAAAGAATTGAAACCCTCGAGGATGAAAAAATTGGTAAAGATGATGTTTTAATAACATACTATCGCTCTTACGCACACCCGCAGGAAGGCGTTTTAATTTACAAGATTAAATATAAAGACAAAGTTATGGTCTACGCAACAGACAAAGAAAGCTATCAAGGCGGAGATGCAAAACTTACAAACTTTGCACGCAACTGCGACCTGTTAATCCACGATGCACAATATACAACTGAAGATTACCTGAACAAATTCGTACCAAAACAGGGTTACGGACATTCGACATTTGATATGGCCGTTGAATGTGCTAAACAAGCTAATGCGAAAAATCTTATATTTTTCCATTTTGACCCTGCCTATGATGACAAAAAACTTAATTCCATTAAAAAACAATATGAAACAGAAAATATAAGACTTGCCTACGAAGGAATGGAAGTCGAACTTCTTTAAACAAATTAAAAAACGGAATTTTTATGAAAAAAACATCTGTAATATTTTTTCTCATATTTTTGTCATTATTAACCTGCGGTTATAAAAAGCCTGATGTGTATAAAATTGATGCTGTCAGAAACGCATACATCCACAACAACAAAGGCATAAATTACGTACAAGACAGGCTTTATTATCCTGCGATTCAGGAATTTAAAATCGCCATAAGCCTTAATCCAAACACGCAAGCAACCGCTGTATATTATAACAATCTCGGCGAAGTCTATATGAAAATAGGCGCTCCGGATCTTGCCGTAGATTGTTTTGAACGCGCGATTTTACAGTACAGCCTTAATCTTAAATATTACAAAAATCTTGCCGAATGCTATGATGCATTGAATATTGCAGACAAAAAAATTCAAGAAACCAGAAACAATTCAAATCCCCTAAACCTCGTAATGCGCGGCATGCTCTACGAACAAACCGGAGATATCCGAAAAGCCATTACTACCTTAGATGAATTCACCTATAAAGAACCGGATCTTTTAATTACGCCCGATGTCAGACTCCATATTCAATCACTTGTCAAAGAAAATCTCTAATGAATTTGAAAAACACATTTTGAACAATGAGCTTTCGGATGATAAACAAGATTATCCTCCAAATCGTACATCCGCTCAACTTTTGTAATCAAATCCGCACCGCATTTAGGACACTTCAGACCGCCCGCACCTTTCAAAATAAGCTCTTTTAAACTCTCAATAACCTCTAATGATACAAAATCAGTGCTGAAATCCTTTTCATATTTTTTAATATCTTCCGGCAGACATTTCAAACCCTTAGACAAATTTTGCCTTATTGTAACCGGCAAAAACAACTCTTTTCCGCTCTCGATTTCTTCAATAATTTCAGGCGAAATATTACACCTTTTAGCCAAGCCTGTTACTGATAACCCGACCTGTTCACGTCTTTCCTGTACAAATCTTGCAAGTGTTTTCATAATAGAATTATACATAAAAAAACTTCTTTAAAAAATATTTTTCTAAAGAAGTTTTTCGGGTATTTACATTCTCATTTCAAATTTAATCAACGTCGCCTTTAATAATATTCCAATCCTTTAAAAGCCACTCGCTTGCGTATGGATTAACAACCGTAACTGATTGTTTAGGGCCGTCGGATTTTAATTTAAACCCGTTTGTAAGTTCAATAAATTGAGCTTTCGGAATTGCAAAGAATGCATCTGCATCCTGCCAAGCATCAGGTGTTGAAAGTGTACCTTTTTCAAATACCTGCCAATTAGATTTTTTATCATCATTAGAAACCTTAATATCAACTTTTGGTGCCATAATCTTCATTCCAAGCTGGCTTCCGTCTTCTGACAAGTAAACAAGTTGTTTTTCAAAAGTTTCGTTTTTACCTAATACGACACCTTCAGCTTCGTTATCCCATTTTGTTTTAACTACGTTATAAACAAGGATTTCACCATCTCTTGAGCTTGATTGTCCGTCAAGATGTCTTTGAACAAACGCACTGTTTTTGTTGTCGTAATAAGACATTGCTATAAAGAATTTACCGTCACCGTTCTGCTCAATCCCTAAGTCATCATAAATTTCTTCTTGCTTAGGCGGAACAGGAGAAGTCCAATCAGGCTTCATCCAAACAGTATCACCTTTAACATATACTGTATCCCATTTTATAATTGGCGGTTTTTCTATGTAAACAGTATCGTGCTTTATTATAGGTGGTTTTTCAATGTAAATAGTATCTGGTCCTACTACAACTGTATCTGGCGGCTGAGGAACAGGAACTTCCTGTATTATTGTATCAGTTTTACCAGGAACTTCTTTTTCTATAACTATTACTTGAGGTGGAACTGGTGTAGGAACCAATTCTGTTTTTACAAAAGTATCAGTCGGAAGATCAAAATAATGATTGTGTTCTACATTTAATTTATCGCATCCGCCAACTGCCGCAGAAAGTGCCGTTGCAAGCATTATAGCTTTTGTTGCTTTTTGCATTGAATTATCGGCCTTTTTGTTATTTTCTGAACCGAATGTCAATGGATTTGAGTTATAAAAATTTATCGAATTAACTCGCATAACATGCCTCCGTTTATTTGCTTTTGCGTAATCATATTAAAGCCCGAAATATTTTTTTTTGCTATTCATTCCGTCAAATCTTAATATATCTTAAATTATAAATAAAAAAACGCCCGATATTTTCGAGCGTTTTTCATTTAGACTTTAAATTAAGCTTATTGTTTTTCAAGTTTTTCTCTGACAAGAGTTTCAACTTGATTAAGAATATCAGGATTTTCAGTTAAGAAATCTCTTGCCTTGTCACGTCCCTGACCAAGCTTTTCATCATTAAAGCTAAACCAAGAACCTGCTTTTTTAACGATATCAAGGTTAACCGCAACATCTAAAATATTTCCGACTTTGCAGATACCTTTTCCAAAAATTATATCAAACTCAGCAGTTCTAAACGGAGGTGCTACTTTATTTTTAACGACTCTGACTCTAACATGATTTCCGACATCTCCTTCTTCACCTTTTACACCCTCAGTACGTTTGATTTCCATACGAACTGATGCGTAATATTTTAGAGCGTTACCGCCGGTTGTAGTTTCAGGATTGCCGTACATAACCCCGATTTTCATTCTTAATTGGTTAATAAAAATTACGGTGGTATTTGTCTTGCCGATTACACCTGTCAATTTTCTCAAGGCCTTGCTCATCAACCTTGCCTGCAAGCCCATCTGCTGATCTTCCATTGAACCTTCAATCTCAGCCTTCGGAACAAGAGCTGCAACAGAGTCGACAACAACAACATCAACCGCACCTGATCTTACAAGCTCCTCTGTTATATCAAGAGCCTGCTCTCCTGTATCGGGCTGCGAAATTAACAAATCATCAACTTTTACACCTAAATTTCTTGCATATTCAGGATCAAGAGCATGCTCGGCATCCACAAATGCAGCAATTCCGCCTCTTTTTTGGCATTCAGCCACTATATGCTGAGCCAATGTCGTCTTACCTGAACTTTCAGGCCCGTAAATCTCTATAATTCTGCCTCTTGGAACTCCGCCAATTCCCAAAGCCAAGTCAAGTGCAAGTGAACCGGTCGGTATAGCTTCAACATTTACGGAAACTTTATCGCCAAGCTTCATTATTGAACCTTTTCCGAAATCCTTTTCAATTTTTTCTATTGCAAGTTTTAATGCTTTACTTCTTTCATCAACATTTGATGTTGTTTCTGCTTCTTTTTCTTTCGTAGCCATTGTTTTCCCTAACCATTTTGTAACCCGAATAAGGGCAATTTCTGCTTTTTAACGAGGTTTATAAACCCTAATAATTAAAAACACCGGCTTTGCGGCGTTTTTAATCTTTAATGCTTATTCCCAAACATTTTTCTCTTTTTTTCTGTACATGCCAAATCCGACATGTTTGTAACAGCCTAAATCATTTTTTAATTGATAAATCTCTTTATTCAAATCAATTATTTTTTGACGCAAAGTTTCATTATCAGTCTTGCAGCGAATAAGTTCCACTACAACTTCGTCCATGCCTTCAAGCTTTTCATCAATTACTTTCGCAATTCTGTCACTTAATTTGGTCTCCATTTCTTTTAACGAAACCAAAATATTCTTTATTGCAGAAGCCTGTTTTTGAGGTGCTGCTGATACCGCCACAGGAGTAGATACTGTTATAGGGTTAGAAACACCTTTCTTTGCTTGAAGTCTTCTTAAATTGCGGACTTCTTCATATGAAAAATAAGTCTGACCTTTTTCATTCTTTTTCGGCAATATAGAAGCTCTTTTACAAAGCTCCACTATCTCTTTGTTGTCCGCATTTAGTATAGCTCTGACTTGCTGCGGAGATAAAGTTTTTTCTTTAACCTCTTCTTTTAACATATTAATTTAATCCCTCAAATTTCCCAATTATATTTTATTTTATTCGAACAAAAAAAACAAATCTATTTTACAATCTTGTAACATCACTTAATAAAATTTTACGGATTTTAAAAACTTGCACAACTCCTATGTTTACTATTATAATGTTTATAAAAAAGAATGAGGGTTAAATATGAAGAAAAAATTATTAATTTTAGCAATGTGTTTATTAACAGCTATGTCAGCACAAGCTGCAACTTGGGTTGCTTTAGAAAGCGGTAATCCTGATATTCAATTGTTTATTGACAATGACTCCATTAAATACACGTCTAATAATCAGTGTATTTATGCGATTTTATACAAAAAATTAAATAATCCGGTAAAGCTTGCTTATATTAAATCGGATTATTCTGCTAACAAAGTAGGTATCATTAGAGTTGAAGATTACGAAATTGACAAATATGACCCTATTTTTTACGCTAAACACAACAGAGCGTTTATGAAAAATGTTGAAAACAATAATATTTTACTTTCCGCTCACAATTATGCGCTTTCTCAGCACAAAGAAAAATTTGAACCCGTTTCCGCTAACAATATGACTACTGATATTAATACAAACAGCGGTTATCTTGAAAGCAGAGCATTCAAAACTTATGCTGAGGATGTGAAAGCTAAAATACTTAAAAACTGGAATACTACCATCGGAACTGTTTACACCGATGTTAATATTCTAATCAGTATTAATATGGATGGAAGCCTAAACGGTTACAGAATTCTTGATTCTAATGCCGGTGAAAAAGCTAAAAGAACAGCTATCGCTGCAATTATGCTTTCTGCCCCGTTTAATCCTTTCCCGGACGGTCACCTTATTACAACCAGCGTTGTTAATATCCCGCTCCATTTTGAACAAAAATTCTTTAAAAATTACGTTAAATAATTTGCTTTTGGAGAAATTATCATAAACTTGATAATTTCTCCTTTTTAGATTTACAACAAATGAGGAAGGTTTATGATTAAAAAAACAATCATATTGTGTATTGCTATTCTGTCTGTGAATTCTGCTGTTTTTGCAGCCGACTGGATTAGACTCAATATTACGAACACAGAAAAATACATTTACCTTGATCACGATTCTATTTCTAAAAACGAAAATAATCTTTATTATGTTGTCAGATTTAAAAACAACAACGACAAAGAAAAACTTGCGTATATGAAATACGAAATTAACGAGGATAAAATCGGCATAATTAAGGTTAAAGATTACAATTCTGAAAAATACGAATCGCCAAAAGCTTGGCAGGAATCTTACGCTTTTATGAAAAAAGTTAGCGAAGATTCTTTCTTTAACAACATTAATAATTTTGTAAAAGACGATGAAATGGTTCAAAAACTTGTTACGACAAGACAGCTTAGGAAGCAAAATTCCCAATCCAATAATTCCGAACTTATCAAAAAATACGGTGAAAAATATCCGACAATGAAGGATTACATTACATCAGTCGAAACAAAAATCCGCCATAACTGGAAGCTTCCTGTTACAAACAACGGCGGAGTTGCAAAAGTTCAGTTTAAAATCGGACGTGACGGCAAGCTTTTATCTTGCGAAATAAAGCAAAGCTCGGGTAACAAAATCAATGACGACAGCGCTGTTGCTGCAATAAAAAATACTGAACCTTTTGATGCTTTCCCAGAAAATACAGACAAAAATTTAAAAGAGATAAATATCATCATGACATTTGATTATTACGTTATGGATGTAAACAAAAAACAGGATAATAATGATTAAAAAAATATTTATTACAATTGCTTTCATTTTAATTTTATCAGGAAAAGGCTTAGCAATGGATTTCTCCTCCGATGTGACAGCGATAAGCCCGATGCTTGGAAGTCCGGAAATGCAGGCTTATTCTCTTGAAGTCGGCAAAAAAATTATCAAAAATTTTGAACTTCCCACAACCGACGATAACCTCGCAACTCTTGTTACTTTCAAAGTCGACAAAAACGGTAAACTTTTAAGTTATGAAATAACACAAACCTCAGGAAATACGGATTACGACAAGCGTGTAATTAACGCAATTAAAAAATCCTCTCCATTTCCGCCACCGTCATTTCAGGAAGGAGAAGAAATCGGGGTCATTTTGAATATGGATATGAATATCCTTAAACTTGTGAAAATGTTAGAAAATTTTGATCTTGATTTTAATTTTGATTCGAATTTACTCCCTGAGGATTTGGAAAATATTTTTTCTCAGCAGGAATATCCCGCTCCAAAAAAACCGCAGGTAAATACCAAAACCCCAAGCGGTAAAAAGTTTGTTAACCCTTATGACATTGAAAAGAGCCTTGAATAATCAAGGCTCTTTCTAAAATTCGTGCGTAATCAAAAGATTAAACAGCTTTTTGAACTTTACCTGCTCTCAAGCAAGAAGTGCAAACGTTAATTCTCTTTGTCTGACCGTTTACGTTAACTTTTACAGACTGTAAGTTCGGCATCTGACGGTGCACGATTTGTTTATGAGAGAATGTTAATTTTGCTGCTTTTAAAGATTCTTTTCCGCATACATCACATTTTTTTGACATAATAAATTTCCTTTTCTAGCTAGTTGTGTAATCTTATAATATATTAAAAATCAAATAAATCAAGTATCATGTTAAATTTAATTACGATATTTTTATGGTAGAATTTAATATATAAGATTTATGCGGGAGTTTTAAGATGAAAATTAATGCCGTTATAACAGCCGGAGGAACCTCGTCAAGGTTTGGAAATAAGAACAAACTTCTTGAAAAAGTTTATGATAAAGAGATTATCAAATACACGATTGACGCTTTTGAAGCCTCAAATGTTGATGAAATTATTGTTTGTTCACACATTTCGATAATGGATGAATTGAAAGAAATTTTCAAAGATTACAAAAAAGTAACCTTTACCGAAGGCGGAACAACACGCCAACAGTCGGTTTATAACGGACTTAAAAAATCCGAATGCGATTATGTAATAATTCACGACGGCGCCAGACCTATGGTTACGACTGATATCATAAACAACTGTATTGAAATGGTTAAGGATATGAAGGCGCTTACCGTCGCAACCAAAACAATCGACACGATTAAAGAAGTTGAGAACGGAAAAATTATCCGCACTATTGACCGCTCAAAACTTTACAACACACAAACCCCACAGGCTTTTGAATATAAACTGATTAAAAAAGCTCACGACAAACTTAAAGATCAAAACTTCACAGACGATGCCGGAATGCTTGAGGCTTTAGGTGAAACGGTTTATATTCTTGACGGAAGTTATAAAAATATAAAAATTACAACTCAATTTGATATTGAAACCGCCAAAATATTTTTGAAATAATTTAAACCATTTTTTTGTGCAGATAAATTTCATACCCCAGAATATCTGCTATTTCAGCAAGTTCAGAAACTCTAAATGTCTTATTTCTAAGCTTGTTGCCTAAATTTCTTACGCTGTCAGTTTTATTGTATTTGGAATTTACTTCTTGCTTCAATTTGTTCATCGTTATCCCCTGAACTGCTGCAAGATATTTTATTTGCTCTTTTAAATTATCCAAATCCAATCTATATTCACTATTCATTGTACAATCATACTATTTAATGAATTTTTGCGAAATTAAATTGACAAAGTGCATTATATAATGTACTATGCAATTAATAAATGCATTATTTTTATTGAAAAATTTAATAATTTACAAATAATTGAAAGGACAGATATGTTAGAAAAAAAGGTACGTAATCTAAAAAAAACGGCATTTACAATGGCAGAAGTCCTTATCACACTTGGCGTGCTTGGAATTGTAATTGCTATGACCTTACCGTCATTGGTTCAAAATTATAGAAAAAAAGTTGTTGAAACAAGATTAAAAAAATTTTACTCTGCCATAAATCAAGCAATTATGCTATCAGAAAAAGACCATGGAGACAAAAAAGACTGGTATCAAGATTTAAAAGGTGCAGAAATAGATGCAGACGGAAATCCTATTGAAGGCACAAGCGAACAAGAAAAATGGTTTAAAATATATTTACAACCATATCTTAATGTTGTTAAAAGTGAGTTATTAAAAAATGGAAGCTATATTGTATACTTAGCTGACGGAGGCGCTTTAGAGATACCTACATCAACTACTCGTGATTATTATTTTTTTCCGGGCAAGCCGCAAAAATGTCTTAAAAAAAACAATTATTCAGGTCATTGGCAGGAAATTTCAGGAATCTGTATGTTTCCTTTCAATTTTAATCCAAGTAACAAAAATACAAGCTGGAAATACCATTATGACAAAGGGATGGAACCATTTAAAGCTGGCTGGGACGGCAACATAGAAACATTAAAAACCAATTCTTTATATGGCTGTTATGATGAAAATACTAATCATTTTTATTGTACGGCTTTAATTCAAATGAACAATTGGAAAATTCCTAAAGAATATCCGCATAATCTTAGCTATTAAATTACTAATTAAAAAGACCGCGGGTTAAGCGGTCTTTTTTTGTACATACATTATTGAGAATTATTTCAAACTATTGGTTTCAATTAAAAAGCGTTAGCCGGTTTTTTCTGAGCAGTTGCGCCCGGAATTGATTGCCAGTTTGCAGCCATAATTTTCTTGAATGATTTCAAAGCAGTATCTTCAAGTTCGCCGAGTTCTTCAGCTTCCATAATAAGTTCTCTTAAAGGAAGCAATGCTCTTTGATCTCTCAATACTCCTAAAGCTGCTGCTGCTCCGGCTCTAACAAGTTCATTTTCGTTGCGGTTTTTCATTACATCTATCAAAGCCGGAACTGCTTTTGTATCATTCAATTTACCCAAAGATGTAACCGCATAAATTCTAACATTTACCCATTCGTCATAAAGCATATTAATGACTTTATCAACTGCCTTTTTGTTTCCGATTTCGCCCAATGCTCTTGTTGCATCACAGCGTACGTTAACTTTTTCATGATCGAGTGACGCTATCAAAGCATCAGTTGCAACATCACCTATTTCAATAAGAGCATCTGTTGCAGTAATACACACCTGCGGATTTTCGTCATTCAACGCTTCAACAAGCGGTTCAACAACAATAGCGCCGCCCAAACGACCTAATGCACGTGCTGCACGTACTCTTACATCGACATTTCTGTCTTCACGCAAAGATTCAATTAAGTGAGTTGTAGCTTTGCTGTCGCCAAGTTCACCTAAGGCTCTGGCTGCATACAATCTGACGGAACCGTTTTTATCATTTTTTAAGACATCAATTAACGGTTCAACAGCTTTTGAATCACCCATTTCGCCTAAAACACGGGCTGCATTATATCTAACTTTTTCTGAATTACTTGTTCTCAAATCCATCAACAATTCATCAAAAGTTTTTTTCACTTGTTTTTTCTTGCTGTTCACACTAATTGTCATCATTTTCCTCCGACACTACAAAAATATTCTACACACTATACTTTTATAAAAAATTTGGTTAGAATATTATTGCCTTTTTACCTACTTATATTAAAATTTGTTTACAATCTAAATCTTTTACTGTGGGATATCTGTCTTTAGTAAAATTTTTCATAAAGGGTAACACTCACACTTTATATTTATAATATAAACTATTTTTTGCATTCTGTCATGCGTCGGTTATATTATTTGTTCAAATTTAATGATTGTTTTTTTAATATAAGACGAAATTCAATTATATATAAATCAAATTTGTAACATTTTTTAACACGTACTACTCACTACGGATAGTAATAATAAACTCGGTGCCTTTACCAACCTCACTGTTTACAATAATTTCGCCCCCGTGCTTTTCAATTATTTTTGCAGAAATCGCTAATCCTAATCCTGTTCCGACTCCTACTCCCTTTGTAGTATATCCGGCTGTAAAAATTTTATTAATTTCTGATTTTTCAATTCCTTTTCCGGTGTCTTTTATAGACACAGTCAAAGTTTTAGCCTTATAAGAAGTCGTTATTGTTATCTTTCCGCACCCTTCTATTGCTTGGCACGCATTGACCAAAACATTGGTGAATACTTGATTTAGCATATTCGGATAGCACTTTATAAGAGGGATTTCCCCAAAATGTTTTTCAACCTCTATTCTGTTCTTAGTTTCGTGGCGAATCAAGTCCAGCGTTAGTTCCAGCTCTTTGTTAATGTCCGCTTCCTGAAGTTCGGCTTCATCAAGGCGAACGAATTTCTTTAATGAAGTTACCATATGGCTTATCCTTTGTATCGCCTCACGGTCAACTTCATTGATATCAGCTAGTATTGAGGATATTTCCGCATCCTCTATGCGGGGAATAAATTTTGATAAAATCGCATTATTTGACTTGATTGAAGCAACGGGAGTGTTAATTTCATGTGCAACTCCTGCAACAAGCTGGCCAAGAGAAGCCATTTTCTCAGAATTTATCAAGTGAAGCTGGGTTTCTTTAAGCTCTTTCAGTGTATTTTGAAGCTGGTGAACGGTTTGAATATTTTTGTTATACAGTTCGGCTCTTATAATTGCGTTTCCCAATTGAGAGGATATTGCTTCCAGAATTTCCAATTCCTCATTCAACTCTCTTTTGTTATAACTCAGCAAAACTATCACTCCGATTAAGTTCTGGAGATGAAAAACAGGAACAGCAATTCGCATAACAGGCTGCTTAAACGGGTGAGCATTTTTAAATTCTTTCAAAATATACTGTGTTGAAATCTTTTGTGAGAGAATAGTTTCAACCGTTTCATCATCTAGTTCAAATTCTTTTTTTAGTTCAGATTTTTTAGAAGGATAAACTTCTTCTATAAAAAATTTTTTCTCACTGTAAGATGCGTAATAAGTTTTAAAAGCACCGAACATCACGGATAATTCTTTCAACGCAGAAACCAAAATTACGGACAAATCCATGGACTCTCTGATTGTGTTGGAAACTTTGTTTATAAGCGCAATTCGGATAGCTTGAGATTGCGCTTTTTGTTTAATTTTCATCAAATCTTCGTTCTGTTTTTCAAGAATATTTATTTGTTCTTTAAGATTTTTATTTTGATTTTCAATTGAATTAAGCTCTGTTTCAGCGCTTATATCAGAAAAAAACATTATAGTATAGCGCCATCTTTTAGCGGCAAAAAGATCGTAATATTTCAATTCACCGGTTTCATTTTGGTAAGAAATTCTTGCTGAAAAATCCTCTTTAGAAATCAGCGCATTATAGATGGGAGAATAGTTTCGGATGTTATCACTTTCAAGCGGACAGATATCAAAATTCACATTATGCGAAAATTTTTTAAGCCCCGAAAACCCCGAAAACCATCTTTTAAATTTATTATTTTTATAAACAACATCTCCGCTGTTGTTCACAATAATTACCGCATCCCTAAAACGGTTAAAAATATCGAACTTTTTCATGCCTAAATTATAAATAAGAAACGCCCGATAATCAATTTGTTAAAAATCACAAAACAAGATTAAGGCTAAGAGTTTCGAAAACAGTCTGCGGATTCATATTCACATCAAATTGTTTTTTCGCATTTTCGATTAACTTCATATATTTGATAAATTGATACTGTTTTGCTCTTGACAAATTTCCGCCTGAAATTACCGCAGCAAGATAGTTTTGCATCTGAGTCAAAATAAGCAAGGGTTCATTTTCCTGCGCAAGCTCTAAAAGTTTTTCACTAAATTCCAAAACTTGCGAGCGCTCAATTTCCAAAAAGAAATCCATCAAATCCTTAACTATTGAAAAATCTCTGTCTTCAGGAAGTTTTGACGGCACAAAAAAGCTTTGCGCACGAGAAAGCACCGTTGTAATTACATCGGTTTTGTCTTTTGTCAGGAAGAAAAAAGTCGTCCCTGAAGGCGGTTCTTCAAAAGTTTTTAAAAGAGCGTTAGCGGCAGCCTCCGGAAAATTAATCTCATTCAACGGGCAAATATTTCCGTCCTTATCTTTGTCGCAAAAAATTAAAACTCTGTGGTAATCCGACGAAACCATCAAATCATTTTTAATCATTCTTGCCTGCGCAATTGAGATAACAGTTTTGGCATCATCGTCGGAGGGTTTGTTGTCAACTTTGGAGATCGTCCTAACTTCGGGATGATTATTTTCTCTTATCCAGCGGCAATTCAAACAGTCGCAATCGGGGGTGTGAGAACCTTTACAATTAAGCATCCTTGCAACTTCCAGTGCAATTTGATATTGAGAATTCAAATCGTTTCCGTAAAGAAGAATACAATGCGCGATACTTCTTTGTGGATTATTAATCCCGCTTTCAAAATATTCGATAAGTTTCGGGTAATCTTCTCTGATTTTATTTGAGGAAAGCATTTTCCACCTCATCTTCCACATTAAAAGACTGCCCTGATTTTATTCTGTATTCCGCTTCAGTAAGATTTTTTTTCATCTCTACAAGATCTTTCAAATTTGTTTTTTTAAGTTTTTGAATAGAAAGTTTTACGACATATTCGTGCTGACCGGTCAATTTTCCAAGCTCAAAAGGCGAAAGTTCTGAAGATTTTGCCTTTATTATAATCCAGCGTCTCAGCATAGTTTGCAAAGTTGACAAAATCTCAAGCGGATATTTTTTCTCCAATAATTTTCTGTACTCCAAAAGCGCCTTATCTTTTTCTCCCAACATTAAATAATCGGAAAACGCAAACAAATCTTCATTTGAAATACAAATTTCTTTAACCGTTTCTTTTGTTGCAATTTTATCGGGATAGCAAATAAGCTTCAATTTTTCCAACTCACCGTCAAGCTGACGCAAATTATTTCCAACCTGAACAATTAATGCCGTGACCGCATCAGGATTAATTTTTAAAGACTTAGCCTTTGCTTCCCTCTTAACCCAATCTTCAAGTTCTGCCATCTTGTAACTCGGGATTGAAGCACATTCTTTTGAGTTATATTTTGAAAGAATTTTAAAAATTTTCTTTCTGCTGTCAAGCTTCTTCCCCCCGTCACGAGGAAGCTCCGCAACAAAAACTATATCAAGATTTTCGTTATTATTTTCTAATGCTGATTCAATTTCTTTAATCTGTTTGTCATCAAAAGTTTTCGTAAAATAATCCAAACATTTGATAACCACAAGCATTTTTCCAAACATCAAAGGCTGTGAGCGCAAAACTGAAACCAAATCAGGAAATTTTGGATTGTCATAAGTTTTAAAACTCATTTCAAGAAAATTTTTATCAAGACCTTTTTTCAGCTTGCCGATTTCTTTTTCTATATTAAAATCTTCGTCACCGTAGAAAAAATAAACTGCCATATTTTAATTATTAGCACAAACGGTTTTCAGAAACAAACCATTCAATCATACTACTCTTCGCCCTTCACGTTTCACTTTTTAGTCCGCCCCCTCACTCTAACCCTCTCCCGCTGGGAGATGGGATTTATTTTACGTAACGAACTTTTCGTCCTAACGTCTTATCGCCTTTATCAACTCTTCTCACTCTTCACTTTCGCCCCATTTTGTCTGCTGAGTTTATTTGACTACTTTTGCCGAAATCTTTGATTTTGTGCAAAATGTCCGGTTTTCCGCAGGATCTCAACGTCATCCTGAGGCTTTAGCCGAAGGATCTTCTGGAAACGCAAGAAGAGTCTTCGGTCGTTTCACTCCCTCAGAATGACATGACTTAGACAAAATGGGGCGATTTCTTATCACCTTCCTCAACTCTCCTCACGCTTCACCCTTCACTCCTCACTCTGATAAGAACTTATCGCCTTATCGCCTTAGTGTCCTGATGTCTTAGCTTTTGTCGACTTTGCAAATCCGGCCTACTTGCTTTAATAATTATTAACAATCATCCTTCTTTAGCGCAAATTTACTATTTTTCATGTCTTAATTATAATATGACATTAAAAATTGAAACAACAAAAATCCCGAATACAAATTCATGCCGTGTGTCATCATACGATGAAATCAATTTGAACGGTGAAATCAAACGGAAAAACCTGAGAAATTTTGTTGTGCCGACAGATAAAACCGACGAATTTGTAAAAAGATATAAAAAGACTGAAAAGACATCCTTTATTTCCATAGCGCTAAGCGGTTTGGCTGGATTTTTAGGAGCCGGCGCACTTATGCTGCAAATTGCCAAAAAGCATCCCAAAAGCCTTCTGGCTAATGATATTGATTTACCAGCTTATGCCGCAGTTGCAGGTGCCATAATCTGCGGTGCAATTCCGTATCAAATTACGCATCACAAAGAACAACAGCTTTTACAAGATTGCAATGCTGTTGAAATTAAATAAAAAAATAGTTTTCCAACAAATAACCACGGAAAAATTTTAACAGGAGAGAGCCCTATTAAAATGTCCGGAAGGTTATAAAACCGTTTCAATGATTTGTAAAGATTAATTTAAAATTACCTAAAAGCTTGTTTTTATGCTATGATATGGATATATAGAATATCAGACACTGGAGGATAAGAGATTGAGTAACCAGCAGAGCATGTTTTCAGACGGGAAAATAATTCCGGTTAATATAAGAGAAGAGATGAAACGGTCGTACATAGATTACGCAATGAGTGTAATTGTCGGACGTGCGCTTCCTGATGTAAGGGACGGCTTAAAACCTGTTCACAGACGTATTTTGTATGCAATGAATGAATTAGGAATGACGCCGGATAAACCGTTTAAGAAATGCGCCCGTATTGTTGGTGAAGTTCTCGGTAAATACCACCCCCACGGCGATAGCGCTGTATATGAAGCTTTGGTTCGTATGGCTCAAGACTTTTCAACAAGATACCTGACAGTAGACGGCCACGGGAACTTCGGTTCAGTCGACGGTGACGGTGCGGCTGCGATGAGGTATACAGAAGCCCGTATGCATAAAATTACACAATCAATGCTTGCCGATATTGATTGCGAAACAGTTGAATTTGAACCAAACTTTGACGGTTCATTACAAGAACCATCAGTTCTTCCGGTAAGACTTCCGATGCTTTTGTTGAACGGATGTTCAGGTATTGCAGTTGGTATGGCAACAAACATCCCGCCTCATAACGTATGCGAAATTGTAGACGGTACCGTTGCACTTATCAACAACCCTGATATTACGGTTGCTGAACTTATGGAATATATTAAAGGACCTGACTTCCCAACAGCGGCAACAATTATCGGATTGAACGATATTAAACAGGCTTACGAAACAGGCAGAGGCTCAATAAAAATGTCAGCCGTTGCTACTATTGAAGAAATTGCAGGAGGCGGCGGACGCCAGGCAAGAACAGCAATCGTCGTTACTGAAATTCCTTATCAGGTTAACAAATCTATGCTTATCGAAAAAATCGCAGAACTTGTTAAAGATCAAAGAATTACAGGCATCTCCGATATTCGTGATGAATCCGACCGTGAAGGTATGAGAATCGTTATTGAGCTTAAACGTGATGCAAAACCTGATGTTGTTAAAAATAATTTGTTCAAATATACTCAACTTTCAACAACTTTCGGTGTAAATATGCTGGCACTTTGCGGCAAACAACCAAGATTAATGAACCTGAAACAAGTTTTGGATGAATTTGTCGAACACAGAGTTGAAATTGTAACAAGAAGAACAATTTTCTTCCTTAAAAAAGCTAAAATCAGAGCTCATATTTTGGCAGGCTTAATCATCGCATTAGGTTCAATTGACGAAGTTATCGAACTAATTAAAAATTCAAAAACAACTGATGAAGCAAGAGAAGGTTTGATGAGCAGATTCGGACTTGACACAGATCAGGCGAATGCAATTCTTGAAATGCAATTACGCAGATTGACAGGATTGGAACAAGATAAAGTTAAGGCTGAATATGATGAACTTGTTAAGAAAATTGCAGAATACGAAGAAATCTTGGCAAGCCGTCACAAAATCCTTGAAATTATTAAAACAGAACTTCTTGAAGATAAAGAAAAATACGGAGATGACAGAAAAACTCAAATCCTTCCTGAACAAGGTGAAGTAACCATTGAAGATTTGACACCAAACACTCCGATGGCTGTATTTATAACACATCAGGGATATTTAAAGAGAATTTCACTTGACACATTTGAGCGTCAAAACCGTGCAACAAGAGGTAAATCAGGTATAAAAACAAAAGAAGACGATGATATTCAGCACTTCTTTACGGCAATGATGCACGATAAAGTTCTGTTCTTCTCATCAAAAGGAACGGTTTATAGCTTGAATGTATACGACTTCCCGGAAGGCGGACGTCAGGCTAAGGGATTACCGATAGTAAACGTTCTTCCGATTGAACAGAATGAAACAATCACTGCAGTCGTTCCTGTCAGCACATTCTCACACGATTTGAATTTGATTATGCTGACAAGAAAAGGCTACATCAAACGCATAGAACTCGACAACTTCTCAAATATCCGCCGCAACGGAATTATCGCAATCGGACTTGAAGAAGGCGACGAACTTTGCTGGGTTAAACTTGCAACAGCACACGATGAAATAATTATCGGAACCTCATGCGGTATGGCAATCAGATTCCCGATTGAAGATTTAAGACCTTTAGGCAGAAGCGCAAGAGGCGTAACTTCTATGAAACTAAGAACAGGCGATACAATCGTCGGATGCGATATCGTTCCGAGAAACTATGATGCGGATCTTCTCGTCGTAACATCTGACGGGTTTGGCAAACGTACAAAATTGTCCGAGTTCAGAAGCCAAAACAGAGGCGGAATAGGACTTATCGCAACTAAGTTCAAATCACCTAAATCAAGATTAGTTGCACTTACAATCGTTAAAGAATCCGACGACATTATGATGGTAACCGCAAACGGCGTCGTAACCCGTATTAATGCAGGTTCTATAAGCTGTCAGGGAAGACCCGCAACAGGCGTCAGAGCCCAAAACTTGATGGATAACGATACCGTTGTTTCAGTTAATAAAATTCTGAACCCTGAAGAAGATGAAACCGCAATTCCTGCCGATATGCAAAAGGCAATTCCTCAGGATGTTAATGTCGAACAAACTAAACTGATTGACGACGAAAATTAATTTTTTAAATTAATATATTGATTTTCAAACAAGATGTTTTATTTTAAAAACATCTTGTTTAAATTTTGTATGTCTTTTTTGAACCATTCACCTATTGTATTATTTTTTGAGCCATATGCATTACTCATTTTATAGTTATTTAAATCTCCAGCACCATTATGTCTTTTTACTGTTTCAAAACCCGTCCAGTCGCTTTCGATAACTTCATCATAATGCCCGTCATTATCTAAATCTCTATATTCTCTTGTATTAGCTGATTTTGAATTTACATCATAAAATTTTATTGAAACAGCTTCTGACATATCATATTTACCGTCTTTATTTCTGTCTTCAAATAATGTCCTTTTTATAACTTGACCAGCTTCATTGTACAAAGTTTCAGTTCTCTTGCCGTTATTTCCCGAAACCTCTACCCTTTTAGCTACATAAGCATTCTTAGGTAATATTAATCCCATAATAAATCTCCTTTCCAAATATCCCCATTTATTGCATATTTATATAAAAAATATTTAATAAAATTAATTGACTAATTTTTTTTGGAGATTTACATTCTGTTACATTTAGCAAAAAAATATTTTTGCGGGGTTTAAAAAAAGTATGAGAATTACCGCAAATTATTACTACGGAAATATTAATAAAAACGGCATTGTTCCATGTAACAAGGGCCAACAAACCCCTAAGCAAAACTATTTTTCTCCCTCCGTCAGCTCTCCAACCTCCAACATGCCTGCATTTGAAGGCAGTTTAACAAAAAATATTATAGAGTATTTGAACTTTTTAAAAGTTAAAAAATACGCAAAAATTGTTGAAAAAGAGCTTGCAAATGAACCTAACGGAGACAAATTTCTTTTCAGAAATCTAAGTATGGAAGCAATGGAAGGAATTCAATACGGAATCGAAGTTTTCAAAGGGCTTTCGATGAAAGATATTCAATATATGAGCGAAAACCTTCACGTTATTGCAGTTAAAAGAGGTTGCAAAAACATGTGCGGATATTGTTATGCTGACGCAAAGCCTTCAAACAGAGAAATGTCCTGGGAGGATTTCAAACTAATCACAGACGGATACAAAAAACTTAGAAAACGGCTTGGAAATCTGCCTTTATTTGGCGAAAATATGACCTCCGGAAATGATACCCTATTATACAGATCAACTGAGCTTTTTTACGATTCCGATTGTATTGATATTGCAATAAAGGATAAAAAAGGCAATATTTACGACTTTACAAAACTTTCAAGCGAGTTATACAATTCATTAGGCAGAAGAACAGTTTTTGACACTTCCGGCTGGGATCCGAACAATAAAAAGCTTCAAGAACGTGCCGAAAAATATGCTGAATATTTTTCAAAACCTGAAAATATGGCACAGCTGAATGCCTTCAGTCTTTCGTTCAACTGTTTTAACGCAACTTATATCGCAGCGGTTAAAGCTCTAAAAAACGGGGATAAAGAAAAATATTTAAGACTTAAAAACAAATTCACCGACAGAATTGCAAATGCATTGTATACTTTCACCCCGCTTGTTAAGGATAAAAAATTTAATGTAATGACAAGAAGCTTCGGAGATAACGCAAAAAATGCCCACTATTTTGATTTTTCAACAATGTTTGAGCTTGGCACTGATGTTCTTAACAAGCTTGCGAAAATGTACTCTAATGACTTAAAAGGTGAACAAAAATATGTCAAATCTAACGCCGAAATTGAGAATCTGATAAATTTATATTTTTCCAAAATTTATAAATTTGATGCTAATTTAAATTCTTCAGGCAGGATGGGAAAATTTATGCGGGATTTTAAAATAACAGCCCCGATGCAAGACCACACTGAATCCACCGTTATTATGGCACAGGATTTAAAAACCGGCGGAAGATACCACAGGTATTTAGGGATGAAGCTTATTGATACTGACGGAAAAGTTTATCACATGGATTACGCAAGATTCTTCCCGACCGAAATCCAACTTAACTTAAAAAATAAATCTGAGACTCCAAAACTTGCAAATTTAAGAGAAGATTTCCCGATATCAAAAGAAGACATAAACCGCAAAGAAGTACTCCGAGATATTTCCGATTTTATATAAAATCCTTACTTAACCCAAAATTCGTTCATAGTCAAAGGGGTTCTGGGGTTGTCACGCGAAAAAACCTGCATTACATAATTGCCGGACTGATTTATTACGATATAATCGTCATAATAGTAAATCTGTTCGTCCTTTAATCTTATGTCCTTACCGTAATAAACCTTATACCCCAGTCTGCCGTAATCGTTATCTTTTTTGACGATTTGCAGATACATAAATCTTGAATGAATTTTCTGAGGCATAACAACAAGATAATAAATTCTTGTACCTCTTTCAAAAACCTGCTCATGACCCATTACAGTGTCAACGGTTATCGGATATTTGTTAAAAAGTATTCCGGGTTTTTCCTCATCACAAGCTGTCGTGAAAAGCATTATGAATAATATACAGACCGTAAATAAAATCTTTCGCATTACTGTAAGCTGTTAATCCTGTCTTCTACAACTTTTACCATATTAGAATCTTTGTTATATTTTAAAAACGAACGATAATTTTCTACGGCTTCAGCTTTATTATCTTCTTCTTCATACGCAATTGCAAGAGCATAATAAGCATAAGCATATTCAGCATTCAAAGAAATTACTTTTTCAAAACATTCCTTGCTCTTTGAAATATTATTGTCATTAGCATATACAAGACCTAAATTAAACCATCCGTCAGCATAATCAGGATTTACAAAAATAGCTTTTTTGTAAAAATCAAGCGCTTTGCTGTTATCATTCTGCATTTTATAAATATTGCCAAGTTTTAGAAGGGTTTCTTCGTCATTTGCGTTAATCTTCAAAGCAGCTTTGTAATTATCAACAGCACTGTCAAAATTATCTTTTTTGTAAGCTTCATCACCTTTAGCGATTAAGTCTTTACTTTTATCGACATTTGCAACAGCTACGACATTTTCCTCTCCATTTTCAACACTTATTGAAGGAAGTTTGCCGTCCTGAGTTTGAGTGGAAGAATTTTCAGGAGAAGTTTTCAAATCAACGGGCTGATTATCATCCGCAGCGGAAGTTTGTGCGGCAACAGCTGCGGCATTTACTTCCGCAATAAATTCAGCATACTCATTACTATATAATTTCTGCTGCGGCGCAAGTTCAACGGCCTTTTCGTATAATTCTCCGGCTTTATCGGTTGCGCCGCTTATACGATAGCATTTTGCAAGCCCATAATATGCAAATCCGTCTTTTGTGCCTCTCGATATTGCCTGTTCAAATTCTTCAGAGGCTTTTGAATAATTTTTCAAATCAAAATCAATTTTTCCTTGCGCCACAAGAGCATCCGTCAAGTTACTTTCTATTATCGGATTTTCTTTTTGAGTAAGCAGCTCTTTATAAACGGAAATTGCATCTTCATATTTTTCCTGAGCGTGAAGTGCTATGGCTCTGTTTACTTTAACATCATAATTATTCGGTTCTGCTTGCAGGACTTCATCATAATATTTAATAGCCTTTGCGTAGTCCTTCTTCATATGATAGCAAGTCGCAAGTTCTTTTTTAATATCCAAATCTTTGCCGTCAAGAGCAAGTGCTTTTTCATAATTTGTAATGGTATTGTCGTAATCATTAAGTCTTTTGTAGACAATTGCCATATTTTTAAAAGTTCTGACATCTTCAGGGTAATTTTCAGCGTAAATTTTATATTGTGCAATCGCTTCACCGTTTTTGCCCATATCGGCAAGCAGATTTGCATAATCAAATCTTATAGAATGCAAATTCGGTGCCTGATTAAATACAATTTCATACTGTCTTAAAGCTTCTTCCTTTTTATTAAGCTCCTGATATGAAAGTGCAAGGCTTATGTGTGAAGACAAACTGTCAGGTTCCTGCTCAATTGCTTTTTCCAAAAATTCAACAGCCTTTGCGTAATTTTCTGTCTGAAATAAAGCAAGACCGTAATTTGAATTAAACTTAAAATTTGCAGGATCAGCTTCATAAAGTTTTGAATATTCTTCAACGGCTTTGTCGGGCTTATTCGCCGAAAGATAGGCATTTGCAAGACTTTCTCTTGCTTCTTTATGGTTGGAATAAGTTTCCAAAAACTTTTCATAATTTTCAATTGCGGCATTATAATCGTTCATCAAATATTCGACATTTGCGATGTTTAAATAATTATACTTATACTGCGGAAAAAGTTTAAGTGCCTGATTATAAGCTTCCAGTGCCTGAATATATTTAGATTGGGTTTCGTAAATATTACCGATACTGATATACACAAAAGCATCATCGGGTCTAAGTTTTACAACGGTATTATAAGCCTCAATTGCTTCATCATACCTGTCTGTTTCGGTCAAAAGTCCGGCAAGCTTTGTATAAAGCAGAGCATCATCTCCTGCTATTTTAATAGCTTCCTGAATCTTCAAAATAGCTTCATCAAAATTGTGCTGATACTCTAAAGTACATGCCTGCTGATAAAGAGTATTTGCTTCAGGCGGCATATAAGCTTCTGCCTGAACCCCCGTAAACATTAACGATAAAATTGCCGAAACTGTTAATAACTGCTTTTTAATTTTTCCGCTCCTGATTTTAATAATAACCTCAACCCTTTACAAATATCATTGTGTATCTTTAGCAATATATTAGCATAAAAATTAAACTTGTGCAAAACTATCGGAATATATTTTTTTATTCAACAACACTTCGCAAGTTTTTATAATCTCCACCTGTTTACAATCTTTTTTGTCATATTTAATATCTTCCAAATCTCCAAAGTTTTTCATCATTTCACTTAAATTCAAATAAAGATTGTCTGAATCATTTTGCGGTTTCTGTTCTTCAAGCATCTTAAAAATTCTCTTTAATTCGCAATCCGCCGCATCCATAATCACGGCATCCAACCCTGCACCAAACGCAAGCACTGCATAAACCCTGTTAATTAACCGTCTTAACTTCTCAGACGCTCCGTTTGAAATATTTGAAAGCCCGATTACGGTTTTAACTGGGGTTTCAAAAGCTTCCTTGAGCATTTTCAAAGTATCAAGCGACTCTTTTGCCTGCGATTGATCAGCAGAAAGAGGCAGCACAAGCGGGTCAAAATAAACTTTGTCCGCAATATTTTTTTCCAAACATTTTTCGTAAATTTTAAACGCAATCTCAATTCGGCCGTCACAGCTTTTGGGGATTCCCTCCTCTTTTGTCATTGTAAGTGCAATTAAATTACACCCCTTCTCACAGACCAAATCCGACATCTGCTCAAGCTTTAGATTATCTCCTGTTGTGCTGTTTAAAATTACTTTTTCAGGACTCTTTATAAACTCAAAAGCCGTTCTCATTTCATCAAAATTTGTCGTATCCAAACAAATTTTTAAATCGGAATTTTCTTCGACAATCGGACAAATCCAACTTAAAATTCCGCTTAAATCACCTCTTGCAGGGCCGACATTCAAATCTGCAAAATCCATACCGTTTTGAATATTCAAAAGCTTTTTTACAAAACCTTCATCACGCCTTAAAAGTGCTTCTCTAACATTTTTAGAAATGACATGAATATTTTCACCAATAAAAATCATAACCCGATTTTAACATAAAAATTTAGCTTTCAATTTTTCAAATATAAACACTACTAAACTTATATTAAAATCATAATGGTGCGTCCAAATAACGCACCAAAAGTTTTCTAAAAATTTTACTTCCTTGAATATATATTTTCTATCATTTTTGCGGTTGTAACTCCGCCTTTTTCTGGGAACATGCAATCCCCATCATCAATTTTTAAAGGTTTAAAATTATTTGATTTTATCCTTAATGTAAACAAATCATATCCCCATTTATTAGGTCCTTTTTTACCGTTTATATCTACTATATACAAAGGAGTATTTGGGCTATAAGGCATAAATATTATTCCATTTTTAAATACATAAGCTGTTCTATCATTTAGTATTGCATTTTTTCTGAAATATCCACATCCAGCTGATGCAACATAAGCTTCATCCTCTGTCATATCAGGATCATTAACTTGCCTTACAGTATCCACCCCTTCATATTCCGGAATGCAACCTTTTGCATAAGCTTGTCCTTCACACTTTGAGATAACTTCAACATTGGAAAGTATATTATTCAACAATACTCCACACTCAGTCATATTGCCAGTGTAATTTGATGGCAGAGGGCTTCCATCAGACAAAGTATATTTTGTGCAGGCACCTCGATCGTCATATTCTACACAAACAAGGGTTCCATAAGGATTTACATCCCAATAATAACACTCAGCTTTCCCGCCTAAGTCAACTTCTGATTTCAACAAAAGCTGTGAAAGCATTGAATAGGCTACTTTAAACTGCTCTTGCAAAACCTTTTTTTGATAATATCCGATTATTGACGGAAAAGTTAAAGCCGCAACAATTCCAATAACTCCTAAAGTTATCAGAACTTCCGCCATTGTAAATCCGGCCTTTTTGCCTCTTAAGGAGCTATTCTCGGGTGCCCCCCCCCCCCTGTAATTCAATCATACTCTGCAATTCAATCATACTCTGCATTTCCAGCTCCTTCTTCTTATGCCACTACATCATTATACTAAACCTTTTATTTTTTGACAAGTAGTTATTTTTTATGCATATTTTTTAGTATATTCGGGTTATATTTTCGGCATTTTCAAATTTTAATATTTTGGTGCGTCGTTCCGACGCACCGATAATTAATTTAAAGTTAGATTCAAAATAACATCATTAAAAATATTTTCTATGCTATAATTTTTTTATGGAGAGAAAAGAATTTATAAACGCAAAGCGAGTAGTCGTAAAACTTGGCACTAATATCCTAAGGAACAGTGACGGAAATGTTTCATTACCGAGAATATTTTCATTCATTGAAGATATGGCATCTCTTGTAAAATCCGGTAAAGAAGTTATCCTGATAACCTCAGGTGCTGTCGGATTAGGCAGAAAAAGATTAGGTTTAGAAGGGACGACCGGAACAGCTTTAAAACAAGCATGTGCTGCTATCGGGCAGGGCAAATTGATGTCCATATATGAAAGCGGATTTGACGGTTACGGTCTTGTTGCAGCTCAAATCCTTTTGACTGAAGACGATTTTGGGATACGAACAAGATACTTAAGCCTAAGAACTACACTAAACAAACTTCTTGAACTCGGTGTAATTCCGGTAATTAATCAAAATGACACTGTTTCAAGTATCGAAGTTGACCCGAGATACGAACATATGCAAGTATGTTTTTCAGACAACGACAAACTTTCAGCGCTTGTAGCAAGTGAACTTGATGCGGATTTACTTTTGATTTTATCGGATGTCGACGGGTTGTATGACAAAAATCCGAAAGAAAATCCCGATGCAAAAATTATTCCGATAGTAAAAGAAGTAACCGATGAAATTCTTGAGCTAGGAACGGACGCTTCAGACGGCGGCAGAGGCGGGATGAGAACAAAACTTATGGCTGCAAGAATGGTCACACGCTTTGGCGGAAAAGTTCTTATTGCTAACGGCAAAATTCCTTATGTTATTAAAAAAGTTTTTGAAGGTGAGGAACTGGGTACAATGTTTCTCCCGCAAACGGAAGGCTTATCCGATAAAAAACGCTGGATTGGTTATGCGACAAATATTATCGGAAAAATTAAAGTTAACCACGGGGCCAAAAAAGCTCTTGTTGAAAAAGAAAAAAGCCTTTTGCCCATCGGGGTAATCGACGTAATTCACGAATTTAACAAGGGCGATGTAATATCAATTATTGACGAAGATGACCACGAATTTGCAAGAGGAATGGTTAATTATGATTCTGAATCCTGCCGTAGAGTTATCGGATGTCATTCTGATGATATCATTAAAATTCTCGGATTTAAAAATTACGATGCCATAATTACCCGTGATAACATAACTATTTTGTAAGGAGTTTTCATGACAGACTTTATTGAAATTGCAAAAAAAGCTAAAGAAGCTTCACTTTTGACGGCATCTTTGTGCGAAAAAATTAAAAACGAAGCTTTAAAAAAAATAGCTGACGGGCTTGAAGAAAATCAAGAAAAAATATTTAAGGCAAACAAAATTGACCTTGAACTTGCAGAACCGCTTGTTCAAAACGGAGAACTTTCAAAATCTACATACAACCGTTTAAAACTTGACGAAAACAAAATGCGAGATATGATTGCAGGAGTTCGGGAAATCGCAAAACTTCCTGATCCTATTAATCAAAATCTGTTTGTCAAAGAACTTGATGAAGATTTAGTTTTATCTAAAGTTTCTTGCCCTATCGGAGTTTTAGGGATAATTTTTGAAGCAAGACCTGATGTTATTTCACAGATTTCATCTCTTGCAATTAAATCTTCTAACGCTGTTATCTTAAAAGGCGGCAAGGAAACCACAAATACTAATAAAAAAATTCTTGAAATAATAAATACAGCACTTGATAAAGTGGAAGGATTTCCTAAAAATGCTGTTCAGCAAGTTTTCTCACGTGATGACGTCGGAGAAATGCTTAAATGCGACAAATATATTAATCTAATCATTCCAAGAGGCGGGAACAGCCTTGTTAAATTCGTCAAAGAAAACACTAAAATTCCAGTCCTTGGTCACGCAGACGGAATTTGCCATATTTTTGTGGACGAAAGCGCCGATATTTATGAAGCGGAAAAAATTATTATTGATGCAAAAACTCAATACCCGAGCGCATGTAACAGTGTGGAAACTTTGCTTATACACGAAAAATTCGCAAAAAAAGACGAACTTTTAGCAGCATTACAGCTTGCAGAAATTAAACTTATCTCCAATCCCGAAAGCTGGGCGCACGAATACGGAGATAAAATTCTTGCTTTTAAAACGGTTAAAAATCTTGATGAAGCAATCAATCACATAAACACTTACGGTTCAGGCCACACTGATTGTATAATAACCAAAAACATAGAAAATGCGGAAAACTTTATGAACAAAGTTGATTCGGCAGGGGTTTATTTCAATGTTTCAACAAGATTTGCCGACGGGTTCCGCTACGGGTTCGGTGCAGAAGTCGGAATTTCAACAAGTAAAATCCACGCAAGAGGCCCTGTCGGACTTGAAGGGCTTACAATATACAAATACAAACTTACGGGTAAAGGACAAATTGTAGCGGATTATGTTGAAGGAAGAAAACACTTTAATTATAAAGAACTTCAAAAAGTTCCGCAAAATCTTGAAATTAAGAGGATCGTAAAATGAAAATCGGCGTTGTCGGGCTTGGACTTATAGGCGGCTCTATTTTTAAAGGATTACAGGAAAAAGGATTTGATGTAATCGGGGTTTCAGCCTCGCAAAACGGTGAAAATATTTATAAAAATTATGATGTTTTGAAGGATTGCGAAGTTATTTTTTTGTGTTCTGCGATGAATAAAACTCTTGGAATTTTAGACGAACTTGAAAAATTCTTGAGTGAAGAAAATCTGGTGACAGATGTTTGCAGCTTGAAAGAATTTGTATGCCAAAAACAAAGACCTTACAATTTTATCCCGTCTCACCCGATGGCAGGAACTGAACATAAAGGTTTTGAAAATTCTTTTCCTGAAATGTTCAAGGGAGCAAAATGGGCAATCACTCCTGAATTTGGCACAAAAGATATTACAAAACTTATCGAAATCATTCAAACACTCGGCGCAAAACCTGTTATTACCAAACCTCAGTTACACGATGAAGCCGTCGCAATGATTTCACACATGCCGATGGTAATTTCTCAGGCACTTTTTGCAGCGGCTGAAGAAAACCCGCTTGCACTTGACCTTGCATCAAGCGGATTTCGGGATATGACTCGCCTTGCTATGTCTAATAGTGAAATGGCACAGGATATGATTTCGATGAACAGCCAAAATATTGAACACGCTATTCTTAAACTATACAAATCCGTCGGAGATTTGCTTTCTTCTGATTACAAAGAAAAAACTGAAAAAATTAAAGAAAAACGATCCAGAATGTTTTAGTTTTTTTAAGAGTTAAAATCTTTTATATAATTCTTGATCATTTTGTAAACATTATAAGGTTTTAAAAACCAACTTTTAGTTTGTAAAGCCTGATTTGAGCAGCGATCTTTAAAAGTTTTTTCAAGAATTCTGATATCACTAGTGTCAAAAATACACAACTGTGCTTGTTTTGCACCTATTATATCATCAACCATTTTTGCATTTTGCAGTGTTAAGATATTACCGCCAATGGCTTCTCTTGTGTATGCTGCATTAAACCCGTTTCGCTTGAACAACTCTTTTATAAGCAACTCAGCTTCTGCAGGTGTAAATATTTTGCCACCTGATATATTTAAACCTAACTCCGTAATTATATTTGTCTGTTGATTCTGATTAATAGATGCAACTTTATTCAATTTGACGTCTAAAGGTAAAATTCCGCCTCTTAATCCGGCATAATGAGCCGCAACTTTTTTATCTGGCGTAATATATACCCCCTCACCTAATTCTCTTGCTGCTAATGTTGCCTGAGATTTTTTAGGTGTTAAATTAAATCCGTTTTTGGCGATTGCTCTTTGGTGCTTGGTTCCGTGATAAAAAACCTGTCCGTCATGCAATATATCCTTTGAAAGTTCTACTATTTTAGAGTTATAAAAGTCATGTCCAAACCCCATACTACTACGAAAACTTGATCGAATTGATGAAATTTCTGAGTACAAAGAAAATTTTTTAGCCCACTCAGGAGTTCCGTAGTTATTGCATTTAGCATTTAACATACTTTCAATTTCTTTCATTTGCTTTTCAAGAATTTCAACGGCTTGTTTATTATTATTTTTAAACTTTTTACCATAATCAAGCCAATTTTTAGGCGTTTTTCCTCTTGATACCGCATCATTCAACCTGTCTGCCATAACAGTTCCTTTATGTTCTAAGGTTTGATAAGCCTTCTCAGCCTCAGGTGACAGCGTAATCTTTTGCTCCTGACAGAATTTTCTAAACCTGCCTAAAGTTTTTAAAAACTTGGATTTTGGCTCGTTTGGCTGCCTAAAAACAGCTTGCGAAACTTTATCCCACATTTCAGCAGGAATTGAATCCACAAATTTTCTTGCTTCTTGTCTTTGCAATAGCAAAGCACTTTTGCTGCAAGACTTTCGCACGGCTCTTGCATTTTGCCATGCTATTTTCAAAAGTTTTAAATTCATTTCTTAATTTTCCCCAATTATATGTAATAAAAATTTTTCAATTTGAAAATTGCTTCTTTGTAAACTTTTGTATTAAAAAAGCTCTCCTTAAATAAGAAGAGCTTTTTAGTTTTTATTTATAATTGTTATTTTTAGCTTTCAATAAGCAAGCTTGAGCCGATAACACCAGCAGTATTGCCCAACTCTGCCGGTACAATTTCAACTGCCGAACCTGCAATTTTCATTGCGCGTTTTTTCAAAGCTTCCGTCATAGGTTTAAGAAGAATATCTCCCGCATCAGCAACTCCGCCGCCAACAATTATTTTTTCAGGGTTAAGAAGGTTTACGACACTTGCAAGCCCTATACCGATGTATTCACCCATAATCGTGAAAATTCTTTGTGCAACAGGGTCGCCTGCTTTAGCTGCTTCGCATACAATGTAAGGCGTAATAGCTCCGCCGTTTGCCATTTCACGGAACTTTGTAGACTTACCGCCTCTGATGTAATCTTCTGCCATAGCAACAATTGAAGGACCTGATGCAAATGCTTCCAAACATCCTGTATCTCCGCATCCGCAAATTGGGCCGCCATTCATCTGAAGTTTGATATGACCGATTTCTCCTGCTGCGTTTGAAGCACCTCTGACAAGTTTTCCGTTCAAAATTAAGCCTGAGCCTATACCTGTTCCGACAGTTATACAAATAAGATTTTCGCAACCCTTGCCTGCACCGTAATTCAATTCACCTAATGCTGCGCATCTTACATCGTTATCTACACGAGTCGGAATTTTAAACTCATCTTCAATCAACTTTGCAATCGGAACCTCAACCCAGCCTGGGATATTCGGAGCATTTCTTACAATTCCTGCTTTATAATCAACTTGCCCCGGAAAACCAAATCCGATTCCCTCTATATCTTTTGTAGTTAATTTTGTTTCCTTTAACAAATCATAAATCGCTTGTTTAATATTGTTTACGGTATATTCATAACCCATCTCCGCACGTGTCGGAACCGAATTTGAATAAACTATTTTACCCTTAGTATCCACAAGTGCAATCTTTACATTCGTCCCGCCAACATCAATTCCTATTCTGTTTTTAGCCATTTCTTTTCTCCCCTTAAATAAAAGTTATATCCTAATTCTATGACAAACATAAAAATTTTTAAATAAATTTTATCTTGATTATGTATTGACAATTTCAAGAAAAGAGTTATCATGGTTTTATAAGGAGGAAAAACAATGAGCGAACACAAAAATTGCAACCACGAACATGGCTGCTGCGGAAATCATCAGGGCGGCTGCCACGGCCACGGTGAAGGCGGACATTGTCAAGGCCACGGGGAAGGTCATCACTGTCAAGGACATGGTGGTGAAGGAAACTGCCACAGCAACGGCGAAGGTAAAGGCTGCGGCTGGGGCGGCAAACGTGACGGTGCCGGCAGAAAATGCGAAAATAAAAAAATCCCGTTTAACAGAAGATTAAGCGAAGATGCAATTCAGAGAATTAAAGATTACGCTGAAGAACACAACATCACTGAAACCGAAGCTCTTGAAATCGCAGTGAAACATCTTATCTTTGAAAAAAGAAGTCGTCATTAAAGAAAAGCAGCTAATTAGCTGCTTTTCTTAAAATAAATGTTTCAATTTCTTTATTAGATTCAATTATTGCTTTTATTGAATCCCTCATAGGAACATCCTCACCTGTTACAGATAAATAATCAAATATGTTATCTAAAGATTCAAAATATAATTTCGAATTCAAAAATTTATATACATCAGAGTTCTTATCCTTTAAATCTTCCTCACGCCGGCCGAATTTTTCAACATGCTCTCTTACGGCGATTTGCAATTCATTTGCGGTTTCAGAATCTTTTTCTAATTCTTTGTTTATAATTTGGAAATATTTTTCAGGTGTTTCTGATTTATCCGCAATCTTTTTCAGAGCTGCATAGGATTCTAATTTATCTGAATCAAGTCCTACTTTATTTACTACATCCATAACCATTTTTTCTGCATTTTCATGTTCACCCATTAAAAACTTAATACACGCTCTGCCTAACATAAACTCATTTAACTCACCTTTTGCTGTAAGTTCGTCGATAAATTTTGCTTCTGCTTTATCCATGGATATATCCCAAATATATGCATACTTTTCAGGTTCTTCCACTTCATTCATGTCGTCTATGCCGTATTTTTCTAAATAATTCTCTACAGCATCAGAATATTCATCAACATCATTACTTGTTTTGGTAATTTCATCTAAATCTGCACTAACTCTTTTTGCCACTTCTTCTCTCGGCAATGTTTTAAATTCTTCCGGAGTCAAAAATTTATGGATATCTTCTATAATCTCAACATCTTCAGCGTCTGAAGTATCAAATACTTTCTTTGGTTCCTCTCCGCCAATTATTTTTATTTCATCTGCCGAATCTGTTGTTGAATTTGGTTTTATATCTACATTATCAGGTTTTACATTAGGCTTTGTGCCGTTACCGTTTACGTCCGACATATTACGTTCAACATTTTTCGCTGCGTCATTTGCGCCGCCTAATAACTTCTGAATTTTTGCACCTAACTTACCTCTGTATCCGGCATAAACCAATCCTATTAAAGCTAACGCTCCTACACCTGCCGTTACTGCGATTTGAGTATTTTTGCTCATTACATTTTTACGGGTTTCATCTGTAGGTTTGTCCGTTGTATTTGTTCCGTTTTGACTAAAAGAAATTCTGTTAATATAGTTCGGTTGAATAGCTGATATTCTCATTCTTACTCCTTTTGTTTCATACATTTTCATATAAACACGAAAATATATTTTTTTGCTGTTTTCATTTTTTTATTCTTACAAAACTTCACACAAAAAGAAGGCAGATAAACCGCCTTCTTTTTTGAGTTTAAATTTAAGTTAAATCGGTTACTTTAAAGCACCTTCAACCGCAACTGCAACAGCAACGGTTGCACCTACCATCGGGTTGTTACCCATACCGATTACACCCATCATTTCTACGTGTGCCGGAACTGAAGATGATCCTGCAAATTGAGCATCTCCGTGCATTCTGCCCATAGTATCGGTCATACCGTAAGATGCAGGGCCTGCTGCTACGTTATCTGGGTGAAGTGTTCTTCCTGTACCGCCGCCTGATGCTACTGAGAAGTATTTTCTTCCGTTTTCCCAGCACCATTTTTTGTAAGTACCTGC
>CALUTL010000031.1 GCA_944323655.1 Candidatus Gastranaerophilales bacterium
TTTTGTTAAAGGAGCAGTAGCAGAAGCCAGAAATAAAGCAGTAACTCAAACAATTAATAATAGTAGAAAAGCAACTAGTATAGGTCAACAAGCTGTAAAAGAAGAATTAAAACGTACACCATTTACTAATCCACAACTTGAAAGAGAATTTCAGAACTTTACTTCAAGATTTCCTAATGCAACTAAAGAACAATTTGCAACACATTTACAAAGAAATAATAAAAATTTATATACATACTTTCAAAGAGAAGCTGATAGATTTCCAACAACTCCAACTCAAAATGTTGTAAGAAATAATGAAGCAGTTAGTAATTTAACAGAACAAACAGTAGAACAAACAGCACAGCAGGCTATTGAACAAACTAGAAACAATAGAAATATTGCAGAAGTTTATGATGAGGCTAAGAATTTGTTCAAAGGTAAATTTAATGAGACTATTCAAAAAATAAATAATATTAAAACTCGCGGTAATAGAACTCCAGAAGAATGGAATTTAATACAACTCGTAAAAAGAAATACAGAACATCTTCAACAACTTGCTAATCAAACAGGTGTCACAAGTGCAAAAGAAATCCCTAACTTAATTAAATTTGCAAAACAAATGGGAGATATCGTAAAGAACTCTCCGAAGAATATTAAAGCTATTGCAAGTGGTGGAAAGCCTATTACGATAGCCGCAACTGGATTATCTGTTTATGATTTATATCAAGCATTCAAAGAAGGTGGAAATGATTTAATTCCTAGAGTTGTAAGAGATACCGCAGGTGTAGCTTCAACATTTATACCAGGTGGAGCTCTTGCTAAAATTATTTATGGATCTCTTGGTTATACTGGAGGTGATAGATTATCTAGATGGGCTATGCGTAAACTTGGATTTGATAATAAAAATACAGATATGCAAGCTGAATATGACTCTGGAATGGCTTATCCTGGATTACATGAGTATGTTGATGAATATCAAACTGGTCAATCTGGTAGACGTTATCATGTAGTTGGAGATAGAATATACGCATTTGATACTGGACAACCTGTTTCTGTTCAACAAGCTATTGATGATATTAATGCACGTTTAGCATATGAAGACCAACAACTTCAAGATAAAATTAAACAAAATGAAAATCAATTAGCAGATATTCAACAAGCATTGAACGCAGGTTACAATGTACCTCAAGAAACAATTCAGAATGTAGCTAATAATTATCAACAATTACAACAACAAGCTCAGAATAGACCTTCAGCTTATAACTTAACAGATTACGATATTGAACAAGATATTATAGAACAAGTTAGAAACGAAGAACAACAACAGGCTCAACAGGCCGCCACAGGACAATCAACTACTGGACAGTCATTTGCAGAACAGATTATAACAAGATTACTTCAACCTCAACAAACTACACAAGTTAATCCACAAAGAACATTTACTGATGTATTCAATACAGTTGCACAAGATACTTATCAAGCCTTAGGTAGTTTGATTACTCCAGTATCAATTAAACAAGATTATGATAGTTATTTAGCTGGATCATTCTCTGGACAGAATGTAGGTACTCTAAGTGAACAAGAATTCTTAGAAGCAACTAAAATGAAAGCAATGCAACAGTTAGCTCCTAAAATATTTGAAACAACTAATTCAATTATAGAAAGTTATAAACAAAATAATCCAGGAGTATCAGAAGAAACACTACTTAAATTATTAGATTATGACTTGAATGTTCGTAAACAAGCAGAAACAGAGCGCAATAATATTGCAGGAAACATAATTCAAGCTAGAGAAGCAGACGAAACTATTAGACATAATCAAGCAACTGAAGGACTTGACTACTTCAAAGCTGGAGAAACACAAAGAAGTAATTTAGCAGACGAAGCAGTTCAAAGACAGAATGCAATTACAAGTAGAATAAATGCTCAAACATCTGCAAGAGAACAAGCAGTAAGAGAACAACTAATGCCGTATCAACAAGCTAATTATATTGGACAAACTGTAATTAATTCTGCAATGTCTGATTTACCTATGGATCAAATTATTAACTCTAATCCACAAGTATTCGGACAAGTATTCTCAGGTGCAGTAAAAAGAAATAACAATCAAATTCAATTACCTTAGGAGTGTATATAAATGAGTAATCAATTATCATTTGAAAATGTAAATACTAATCAATTAACATTCGGAGAAAATGAAACTAATAATAATTCTCCACAGTTCGAAGGTAATATTATTGAGAATACCAGAAAAGATCTTGGAGAAATAGGCGCAGGTATTACTACACTTGCTGGAGCTATTCTTGGTACTGATAAAGAAGCTAGACAGAACTTTGTTAATATATTTAAAGAGGCTATAAGAAATCCTCAAGATGTACCTGAAAACATTCTTAATACAATGTTATCAACTTATAATATTACAGTTGATGATGTAATGAATATGCCATTCGGAGAATTAGTAGGCAACGTATTAGAAGGAGCTTGGGAACATCCAGTACAAGCTGGATTAGATATAGCTTCAATGTTTAGCTCTGCTGGACTTAAGATACCCAGTAAATTACGTTCTAAAATTAAAGTTCTAGATGACGCTGATGTACGTATTAAAGCCGCAGAACAAGTAACAAAGGATAATATAAGAGTTACTAATTATGGAGAAGATTTCGTACGTAAAATAAATGACATAGAAAAGAAATATACTCCTAAACAAATATCTGATAGTTTACAATGGATTGAAACAAGAGGTATTAAACGTATTCCCAGAGAACTCAGACGTCCGGTTGTAGATATTCTCAGAGCTAATACAGATTATCAGAGAATGTATGTGGCCGCAGGCGTTGAATTAGCTGATCCAGTAGATATGGCAACAAGAGAATTAATTGCTCGTCAATATAAAGTACCTGTTTCAAAATTAGAAGATAACGCATTTGAAAAATCTCAGTTATTTCAAGATACAAAAGATTATGTAATTAGAAATAATGTTAAACCTGTATTTCACCTTGAACCAAAAATATTAGAAGACTTACAAAGTGCAGAGAACATTAATTCAAATTTGCTCAAACGTAAGTTTGGTACAATGGATTACGAAGAAGCTGGTAAAGATATAACACGTAAAGCAGACACATTTGTTCAACGTTTAGTTAAAACAAAAGTTAATAGCAGTATTAAAAGCGTAAATGATTTAATTAAAAAACATAACGATACTTATGGAACAAATGTTAAAACATTATCAACTGGAAATAAAGTATTAAATAATGAACTTATTTCTGACCTTAACAACGAATTACGTAAAACAATGTTAGGAGCTGGT
>CALUTL010000032.1 GCA_944323655.1 Candidatus Gastranaerophilales bacterium
TCACTAAAGATGAACTTCAAGTTTTAGAAATTGAACCGGAACCTGTTTTAGAAATAGAAGAACAACCAAAGCCAAAGCGTGAACGGAAGTTAACCTCTCGTGAACGGCAGATGAACGTACCGATGTTTAATTCAAATTATGAAAAATACGAGTGGTTGATGGAAAACGGCTGTACAAATCCTGAACAAAGGAAATGGCTCGCCGATTACATAAGAAGTGATGAATATATAAATATATATGGAGACGAAAACGATGAAAAAAACATTTATTAAAACAAAAAACGTCAAGCGGTTTGTAGCTTTGATGGACGAGTTGCAAAAACTTCCGCCGAACATTCCAAAACTGGCATTAGTTTACGGAGACCATGGGCTTGGGAAATCTCAGACAATCCAGTGGTGGGCGGATAAAAACGATTCTGTATATGTTCGGGCAACGCAAGGGATGACGAGCAGATGGCTTTTATCTGAAATTGCGGAGGAGCTTGGAGAAGAACCTTACTGGCACACGCAGGAAACTTTTGAACTCATAGAAAATTATTTAAGGCAGAATCCTAAGATTATTATTGTTGATGAGATTGATTATTTGATTGAAAAGCATACGGTTGAAACTTTGAGGGATTTGCACGATAAAACCACCTGCCCGATAGTTTTAGTCGGAATGGGAGCGGCAGATAAAAAACTCGCAAGATATCCGCATTTAGTCGATGGATAATGTGGACAATAGACCGTATTGGGAATACGTTGCTGTCCTTGATAATAGAACCCGACCCGAACACGCACAACTTCATGGATTAATTTACAGATATGATGATCCGTTCTGGGCAAGTTTTTACCCACCGAACGGTTGGAGATGCCGTTGCAGAGTTAATGCTCTTTCAAATTATAACCTCAAAAAGAAAGATGCAAAGCCGGGTAATTCCACAGGTACTTTGTCTCAAGAGATGAGATTAGTTTCTAAAAAATCAGGTGAATATAAGCCCGTTACGGTTTACACAGATCCGCTTACAGGTAAAAAGATTGCCCCTGATGTCGGATGGTCTCATAATCCGGCTTCAGGTTTAAACGATATTTGAACGCTATTTGAATAATAATTAAAGGAGTTTTGAATGACAGTTGATAAAAAAAGTTTATTAAACTGGGTTGGCGGAAAAAGATTACTCCGCAAACGTATCGCACCGTTAGTTCCTACGGATATCCAATCATACATTGAACCATTCGGCGGTGCCGGTTGGGTTTTGTTTTATAAAGACCGTTGGGCTGATTTAGAGATATACAACGACCTTGACGGAAGATTGGTTAATCTTTTCAGGATTGTAAAATACCATCCGAATGCTTTAAAAGAAGAATTACAGTATCTTTTAGGCTCACGTGAGATGTTCTTCCAATTTTTGAACGGAACTTTTATTACAGATATTCAAAAAGCCGCACAATTTCTGTTTTTAATCACCCGTTCATTTGGAGGTCGTGGAGATACTTTCGGAACTGTGAAAAAATCTTCAGGCGGTGCATCAAAATCGCAACGCAATGTTTTAGAAAAAATCGATGCAATCCACAAACGCCTTGATAAAGTTATGGTTGAGAATCGTGACTTTGAAAAATTGATTAAACAATACGATTTTGAAGGTGCATTTTTCTATTGCGATCCGCCGTACACTTCAGGTTGCGGTTATGAAGTAACATCTACCGCAGACTTTGACCACGAACGTTTAAGAGATGTTTTAGGCAACATCAAAGGGCGTTTTCTGCTTTCCTATGATGATTCTCCAAAAGTCCGAGAATTATACAAAGGCTTTGAGATGATTGAAGTTGAAAGACAGAACGGAATTAACAATCGTGAGGGTACTAGCAGGGCGAACAAGGTATATAAAGAACTACTGATTGCTAATTACCCTATAAAAGAATTATTTAAAAATGTCTGACCCTATTGAAATCAAAATTGATAATAAAGAAGTCGAATCAAGACTCCTTGATTTGGCTCAAAGAAGTGAAAACCTGCGACCGTTAATGAAAAACATCGCAGGGATTTTCGCATATTCAACAGAAGAAAATTTTAAAGAAGAAGGTCGTCCGAAATGGGAAAACCTCAAAGATTCAACAATTAAACAGCGAACTAAAAATAAACAGTGGCCCGGCATGATTTTGCAGGTAACAGGGCAGCTTGCTTCTTCTGTTAATACTTATTATGATAACGATTCAGCAGTTATAGGTTCAAACCTTGAATACGCTGCAATACACCAACTCGGCGGACAGGCAGGGCGGAATAAATCGGTTGAAATCCCTGCACGTCCTTACCTGCAACTCACCCCTGAAGATTTTGAAGAAATCCTTAGTATGACCGAAAATTTTTTAGGGGGATTAAACCCCTGAATAGTTTGTAAGTCAAAGGAAAGGAGAGAGAAAATGACTACAGTAGAACCCATCAGAAACAAATCTGATATCAAAAAAGTTGAAAAAGTCTTAGCAAAACAGAGTCAGAGAGATTTAATGCTTTTTGTCCTCGGTACAAACTGCGGTTTGAGAATTTCTGATTTGCTGTCATTAAATGTCGGCGATGTAAGAAATAAAACTCATATTCAAATTATTGAGAAGAAAACAGGAAAATTTAAAAAGTTTCCGATAAATGACCGCTTAAAACCAATGATTGAAGACTTTGTCAAAGGCAGACGAAATGCAGAACCCTTGTTCTTATCTCACTGGAAACACCGCCTTGATAGAGTAACAGCATATTACTTAATTCGTGATGCGTGTGAAAAAGCCGGACTTCAAGAAAGAATCGGTACGCATTCAATGCGAAAGACTTTTGGTTACCACCATTATCAACAATTTAAAGATGTGGTTATTCTGCAAAAAATATTCAACCACTCAAGCCCGCAGATAACACTGAGATATATTGGTGTTGAACAAGACCAGATTGACTACAGTTACTCCAACTTTATTTTATAGTGCAAAACCCTCTCTATCAGAGTCATTGCATTACATTTTATTTGCCTTACAAAATAACCATTTTGTATAACATAAAACCTAAAAATCTCAAAAATTGCTATCACTATTGATTATTAGCGTTTTTATAATTTTTTATAAAATGTAATGTAACAATTAAAAATTTGTAAAACAATTCCCCGAACGGCTAATATTTTCGGCATAAAAAATTTGCCTTACAAAATGGTTAAAATGTATGACACAAGCAGGAAAGGAATGTTTAATGTTAAAAGAAAAAATGCCGAAAA
>CALUTL010000033.1 GCA_944323655.1 Candidatus Gastranaerophilales bacterium
AGTTGTGCTGCAACAGGAGCTGCCAATACAGAAGGGTTAAAGCTGTCATAGCCGCCTCCGCCAACAAGCCCAAAGTTAAACATGGCTGTTGTTGGATCATAACTTGCAGTATATTTATATATAGAACCATAAGTTATGTCACTTCCGGTGTATTGAATGGCACCAGCAAGAGCGTCTCTCACTGCACTATCCATGCCTTCACCTAATGGTGATATTGAGAAGGATTTTTGAGTTGTTGCACTTAATACATTAATATTTGAGATATTAATGTTGTTTCCATTAGCCTCAAAATTATTTGCAGTTATTGTATCAAGTGTTTGATTTGCAAAGTTACCGTCAAGTCTTAAATCCAAATCGTTATTTAGTATAAGATTTCCAAGATTTGTATTTTGAATTGCACCGTTTTGCAAGCTCAAACCGCCACCATTAGCAACAAGTGATGCTGCTTGAGACAAGTCTCCTGTTTGACCTAAGGTTAAATAGCCTGAGTTCAGGTTAATTGCATTTGTGATTGAATTATTGATTGTCGAACTGCCGTTAACATTAACAACACCCGAGCCTTGTATTTTATCGCTCAAAGTAACATTAGACAGGTTAATTGTTCCTTCGTTTGTTGCAAACAGGTCATCTTTAAATCCGTCAATGTTTTTTATGTTATTAAATGTGAGCGTATTACCTGTGTCAATTGTAGCACCTGCATTATCATTCCCTTTAATTTCGTTTCCTGCACCATTTACGATAAGGGTTGAATCAGTACCTGCCATTGTACCAAGATCAGATAAAACCTCTTCATCTTTTATCATTTGATATACTCTGTTTGTTTCATTTTTTGTTGAAACTGCGCTTACAAGAGTTTCTTTACTTGAATGTAAAGCGCCGGTTGTTGAATCATAAGCAATATAATTATTTGAGTTTTCATTTGCTGCAAGTTCAATATTTTGACTTAAGCTGAGTTTATCCTTCAAATTGCTTGTTAAAGTATAATTATCAGCACCACCGCTTGTTGAAGTTAAATCAATTTTTGTAAGATATAAATTACCATTTACATTTGATGATGTTGAATCAAAAACATCATTCCAATCAATTTGCAAGTTAACATTATCACCAGAAGCAACTACTAAATTATCCATATTTGTTGTTGCAGATGAACCGTTAATCAAGTTAATTGTTGAACCATTTTGAGCATTTACACTGCTTGCATTTTTAAACAATTCTGTTTGCCCGCCGCCGAGTGCTAGTGTTGCTCCTTCAAGGATATTAACTTCACCCGTTGCGGTATTTTGAACATTTGATGTTACTGCATCAGAAATGTTAATTATGCCGTTTCCTGAAATGGCTTTCGCAATAGTTCCGCCTTGAATATTGTAAGTACCAGTATTATCAACAGTTCCAGTAATATTGTCAGCAGAAGAAGTTAATTCACCGTTATTAACAACTGCTTGTTTAATTTTTCCAGTGTTGTTAACTTTATCGGTAAATGTTGTAGTTCCTGAGCCTGAAATTGCTAATTTATTTTCAAGCGCAGAATCAACTCCGCCTTTTAAGTTCAAGTTACTGTTATTTGTCATACCGTCTGTTAAAGTGATTTGACCAACATTTGCCGTTAAATCACCTGTATTTGTTATCGAATTTTGCGAAATTGTATTTGAGCTACCTGAAATATCATTCGTACCACTCAGACTCAAATCACCGGTACCTAAAATATTGCTATTCAAGGTAAGTAAATTTGCCTCTAAAATTGCATTATTTGTTAATTCACCGCTTACAATTACATCGCCTGCACCTGTAACGTTATGAGCAAGTGTTCCGCCCGTAATTTCAAGCTCTGCTGCATTTGAAACAGCACCGCCAATATTATCGGCTGAGGTTTTTAGCGATGAACCGCTTGTAATACCAATTGTTTGAGAAATTAAAGCATTATTTATAACATCACCTAAAATTTGAGTTGTACCACCACCTGTTATAGCGTTAGCATTTTCTCCGCCTGTAAATTGTAAAGTACCGGCGTTTGTAACACCTGCACTTGTGATTAATTCGCTTGCATCAGTGTTAAGCGTTGCACCGTCTGCAATTGATACTGTGTTTTGTGCAATCGCACCGCTATTTGTGGTTGTTCCTGATACTATATTTGTTGAGCCGCTTCCTTCAATTCCGTTAAAAAGAGTGTTTGCTCCTGCAAGGTTTAAAGTACCTGCGTTTACAATATCTTTATTGTTATTTTCAAATTTGATATTTGAAACATTTAATGTTCCATTATTTGTTAATGCAGTATCAAAGTTTGTAATTGTACCTTGATTTGCTTCATCTTTACCACTGACATTCAATGTATAGTCTTTTGCAACGGTAATACCGTCAAAGTCGTTTGTACCTTTGCCCGATAGAGTATATTCGTTAATATTCAAATGCAAGGTCGTTGCACCGCTATCTCTATTAGTTGTACCGATTGCACCGTCTTGAGTTACAAAAGTATCTTCTGTTAGTGAGAAAGTGTTACCCGTTATTCCGTCCGTACCATTGATAAATTTAGACAAACCAACGGTTGAAGCGGTTTTTATAACGTCTAATTTACCTGCATCACCTAAATTGAATACATATTCATAATTACCTGTATAGGTTGTAAGTGTACCATTATCAGCTCCGTTTAATTGGAATTGTATATTATTTGTATTGCCGCTTAAATAAGTGAGTATATTACTATTCTCGCCTGTATTTCCGCCATCAGATGTAACATTAACTGATGTAAGGTTAAGAATTGCACCTGAAAGGGAATCAGCCAATGTTGAGATTTTATCTGTCGAACCATCTGAAAGGCTTGAATCAATTTGCAAGTTAGTTTTTCCAGCCAAGTTGTTAACCGTTAAAGTTGTATAATTTTTCGAAGAATCCTGCATATTAATATTTTTATCATTTGCATTTAATGTTCCCTCGATTGTTCTATTATCAGAAAGAACAATATCATTTTGAAGAACTGTTGTACCGTTTCCTTTAATATCACTGGTTAATCCACCTTGAAGATTTAGAGTACCTTGGTTTTCGAAATTACCTGCCAATTTTGATAAATCGGAAGTAACCTCTTGAGAAGCCAAGATATAATGCTCATGTACGGTAAAGAAGCAAGCAACCGAAAACAATAGATAGACCGCCAGCACTACACTATTCCGAACCAA